>NZ_JBIUBU010000023.1:0-126056 GCF_044548345.1 Streptomyces sp. NPDC052042
GACAATCCCTCTACGCCGCCGCCAACGCCCACCTCGACGCCCTCGCCCAACAACGCCACACCCAAGGACAACCCACCACCTCCATCGCCTGGGGGGTCTGGGGCGGAAAGGGCATGGTCGAACTCGCGCCGGACGGCTATCTGGAGCGGCACGGGCTGCGGCCCCTGCGGCCGGAAACGGCACTGATCGCGCTGCAGCAGGCCCTCGACCACCGCGACGTCAACGTGACCGTCGCCGACCTCGACTGGGACCGGTTCGCGCCGACCCTGACCGCCCGGCGTCCCAGCCCGCTGATCCGCGACATCCCGCAGGCCCGCGCGGCCCGATCCGCCACCTGGGGCGATGCGGCGCAGTCCGGCCGGGCGGAGGGCGACGAGGCCGTGCCCCGTCTCAAGCGGGCGCGGCCCGAGGAGCGACCGGGGCTCGCCCTGCAACTGGTGCGCGGACTGGCCGCCAAGGTGCTCGGCCACGCCGGTGCCGCGCAGGTGGATGCGCGCGCCTCCTTCCGCGATCTCGGCTTCGACTCGCTGGCCGCGGTGAGTCTGCGGGACGGCCTGGCGGAGGCGACCGGGCTGGACCTGCCCGCCGGTCTCGTCTTCGATCACGAGGACCCGGCCTCGCTGGCGGACCGGCTGGCCGAGTTGGCCGGCCGCGAGGCGACCGGAGCGTCCGCGTCCCCGCCACCGTCGAACGGGACGTTGCTCACCGCCCTGCGTACGGCAGTCGCCGGAGGCCGGACCGAGGAGGCGGTGTCGCTGATGGCCGGGCTGGCCGAGTTCCGGCCGCTCTTCACCGGAGACGGCCCCGTCCCGGAACTCCCGGCGCCGGTGGGTCTCGCGACCGGGACAGCGCGGCCACGGCTGTACTGCTGTGCCGGCACCGCGGCCACGTCGAGCCCCCGGGAGTACGCGCGCTTCGCCGACGCCCTGCGCGACCGCCGGGAGGTGACCGTCCTGCCGCTGCCCGGCTTCGGCGATCCGGCGGAGCCGCTGCCCGCGTCGCTCGACGCGCTGCTGGCCGACCGGGCCGACGCGCTGCTGAAGCACTGCGAGGGCGAGCCGTTCGCGCTCGCGGGCCACTCCGCCGGTGCGAACGTCGCACACGCCCTGGCCGCGTACCTGGAGGCGCGCGGCACCGGTCCGGCAGCGGTCGTCCTGATGGACGTCTACCTGCCGGACGACCCCGGCGCGATGGGCGTCTGGCGTGACGACCTGCTCCGCTGGTCGCTGGAGCGCAGCCCGGTGCCGCCCGCGGAGCACCGGCTGACCGCCATGGCCCGGTATCACCGACTGCTGCTCGGCAGCCACCTCACCCCGCTGCGCGCTCCCGTGCTGCTGGTGCGGGCCTCGGAGCCGCTGCGCGAGTGGACCGGCGACGACGGGCCGGACGGCTGGCGGTCCCGGGTTCCGAACGCCACGAGCGTCGCCGACGTGCCCGGAAACCACTTCACCATGCTCACCGACCACGCGGCGGACACCGCTTCGGCGGTTCACGACTGGCTGGCGTCCGTCAGCCGGACCGACCGTGCCGAGCCCACCCCGGAGGATACTGATGTACAGCGATGAGATCGCGGCCGTCTACGACCTGGTGCACGAGGGAAAGGGCAAGGACTACCGGCGTGAGGCGGAGGAGATCGCCGCGCTGGTGCGGGCCGAACGTCCGGACACCGGGTCACTGCTCGACGTGGCCTGCGGGACGGGTCAGCACCTGCGTCACCTCACCCGCCTCTTCGGTCATGTGGAGGGCGTCGAACTCTCCCCGGACATGCTCGCCCTCGCGGCCGGCCGCAACCCGGACGTGGCGCTGCACCAGGGCGACATGCGCACGTTCCGGCTCGACCGCCGGTTCGACGCGGTGATCTGCATGTTCAGTTCCATCGGTCACCTCCGTGACACCGCCGAACTCGAGGCCACGCTCGGGCGTTTCGCCCAGCACCTCACCCCGGGCGGCGTGATCCTCGTCGAACCCTGGTGGTTTCCCGAGTCGTTCACGCCCGGCCACATCGGCGCGAGTCTCACCGAGGCCGGTGACCGCACCATCTGCCGGATGTCGCATTCGGTCCTGGAGGACGGTGCCACCCGGATCGAGGTGCGCTACTTGGTCGCGCACGCCGAGGACGGCGTCCGTGTCCTGACCGAAAGCCACCGGATCTCCCTGTTCCCGCGCTCCGCGTACGAACAGGCCTTCAAGAACGCCGGCTGCGAGGTGCGTTACCTCGAACACGGCGGTAGCGGCCGCCCCGGCCTGTTCGTCGGCACCCACCGCTGAGCGGCGGCTGAGAGCAGAACAGAGAGGGAGGAGCCATGTCCGTCACCATCGAGGCCCCGGCCGCACACGAGGACCAGACCCGCGAACTCGGCCGCCGGCTCCAGCTGACCCGCGCGGGAATCTGGTTCGCGGGCAACCAGGGCGACCCGTACGCGATGATCCTGCGCGCCACCGACGCCGACAGCACCCCGTGGGAGGAGCGGATCCGCGCGCACGTCCCGTGGTTCCGCAGTGACCTGCTCGACGCCTGGGTCACGGCCGACCACGCCGTCGCGGACCGGGTGCTCGCCGATCCCCGCTTCGGCACACTCGACCGGGCGGGACGCCGCCCGCACGCGGACCTGCTGCCGGTCGCCGCCGCGTTCCCCCAGTACGAGCGAACCACGTTCGCCCGACTGCGCGGACTGGCCGCGCCGGTGCTGAGCGACACCGTACTGGGTGGCAGCGAGCGGGCCGACGGGGAAGGGCTGATCCACGGTCTTCTGCCCGCCGACCCCGCCGGATTCGACCTGGTCGCGGATGTCGCCCGGCCGTACGCCGCGGCGTTCGTCCTGAGGCTGCTCGGCGTCGGGGAGGGCGAGCGGGCGGAGGCGGCCCGGCTCCTTGCCCGGTGCGGTCCGCAGCTGGACGCCCGGTTCACGCCGCAGACACTGGCGGTGGCCCGGGATTCCGCCGCCGCCGTCCAGGAGGTGGCCGCGCTGGTCCGTGAACTCGTCGCCCGCAAGGCCACCGCGGGTGCCGCCCGGCCGGCCGACGTCATCGGAACGCTGCTGAGCCGGGGCGTCGCGCGCCAGGACGTCGAACGCATCGGGCTCGTCCTCGCCGTCGGCGCCCCGGAACCGGCGGCGACGCTCATCGCGAACACCGTGCGGGGCCTGCTGGGCCGCTCCGGGGACTGGGCGAACGCCCGCCACGCCTCGGCGGCGTCGGCGGCCGTCGACCGCACGCTGCTCGTCCGACCCCCCGCCCGGCTGGAGCACCGGGTCGCCCACGAGGACGTCCGCTTCGGCGGCCGTGACATCCACGCCGACGACCAGGTGGTGGTGCTGGCCTCGGCCGTACCGGGTGCTCCTCGGCACGCGTCCCGTACCTGGCCGCTCGGCGGACCCGACGGGCCTCACCTCGCGCTCGCGTGGCCCGTCGTGCGGCTGGCCGCCTGGACCGCCGTGTCGGCCCTGGCCGATGCCCTGCCCGGGCTCGGCGTCACCGGCCGGGTGCTGATGCGGCCGCGCTCGCCCGTCGTGCGCGCCTACGCCCGCTTCCCCGTCCGTGAGCGCTGAGCCCGTGCCCGCGCCGTACCCCGTCCGCTTTCGCAGAGACCGGAGCCGCCGATGCGAGTCCTGCTGACTTCGCTCGCCCACAACACGCACTTCTACAGTCTGGTGCCACTGGCCTGGGCGCTCCGCGCGGCCGGTCACGAGGTCCGGGTCGCCAGTCCCCCCTCGCTCACCGACGTCATCACCTCCGCCGGTCTGAGCGCGGTCCCGGTCGGCGACGACCAGCCGGCCATCGAGCTGCTGGCCGAGATGGGCAGCGATCTGGTGCCGTACAACAAGGGTCTGGAGTTCACCGAGGACGGCGGCGCCCAGGAGGCGGGCTGGGAGTATCTGCTGGGCCAGCAGACGCTGATGTCCGCCTTCTGTTTCGCGCCGTTCAACGGTGCGGCGACCATGGACGCCGTCGTCGAATTCGCCCGTTCCTGGCGGCCCGACCTGGTCGTGTGGGAGCCCTGGACCTACGCCGGCCCGGTCGCGGCCCGCGCCTGCGGCGCCGCGCACGCGCGCATCCTGTGGGGACCGGACGCGATCGGGCGGTCCCGTAGGCGGTTCCTCGAAGCGCTGTCCGCGGTGCCGGAGGAGCTGCGCGAGGACCCCGTCGCCGAATGGCTCGGCTGGACCCTGGAGCGGTACGGGTACGAGTTCGACGAGCGGGACGTGCTCGGCCACTGGGTGATCGATCCGGGCCCGCACAGCACCCGGTTGGACGTGGGGCAGACCACCGTGCCCATGCGGTACGTCCCCTACAACGGGCGCTCGGTGATCGAACCCTGGCTCGCCCGCGAGCCCGACCGCCCGCGGATCTGCCTCACCCTCGGCACCTCCGCCCGCGAGACCTACGGCCGCGACGCCGTCTCCTTCCCGACGCTGCTGGAGGCGCTGGGCCGACTCGACATGGAGGTGGTGGCCACCCTGGACTCCTCCCAGCGCGAGCGGCTCGGCCACCTCCCCGACAACATCGTGCCGGTGGACTTCGTCCCGCTCGACGCACTCCTGCCCAGCTGCGACGCGATCATCCACCACGGCGGGGCGGGCACCTGGGCCACCGCCCTGCTGCACGGCGTTCCGCAACTCCTGGTGCCTTCCCTATGGGACGCGCCGCTCAAGGCACAGCAGTTGCAGCGCCTGTCCGCCGGCTTCCACCTGCCTCCGGAGGACCTCACGGCGGACACCCTGACCGCGGCGGTGCGCGCGGCGGTGGAGGATCCCGTGATCCGGGCAGGCGCGCGCCGGCTGCGCGAGGAGATGCTCGCCGACCCCACACCCGCCGGAATCGTCCCGATCCTGGAACGCCTCACCGTCGAACACCGGACGGCGGGGGTCTGACCGCAGGTCCGAACCCGGGCCCCTTCCGGAGCCGGGCCCCTTGCCCGGCTCCGGCCGCATTCCCCGCAGTCCGACAGAACGGAGCACACCCGCGATGCACGTGAACCCCGCCATGACCGACCTGCTCGCCGCGCTCACCGAGCCCGGTCACACCGCCGACGGCATCGCCGCGCTGCCGCTGCCCGAGTCCTACCGGGCCGTGACCGTCCGCAAGGAGGACGTCGGCATGTTCGACGGCATGAGCAGTGCGGCGAAGGACCCGCGCAAATCCCTGCACGTGGACGAGGTGCCGGTCCCCCGGCTCGGGCCGGGAGAGGCACTGATCGCGGTGATGGCCAGTTCGGTCAACTACAACACCGTCTGGTCCTCGATCTTCGAGCCGCTGCCCACCTTCGGTTTCCTCGAACGCTACGGCCGCACCTCACCGCTGGCCGCCCGCCACGACCTGCCGTACCACGTGCTCGGCTCCGACCTGGCCGGTGTGGTGCTGCGCACCGGACCGGGGGTGCACGCGTGGCGCCCCGGCGACGAGGTCGTCGCGCACTGCCTGTCCGTCGAGCTGGAGAGCCCCGACGGTCACAACGACACGATGCTCGACCCCGCGCAGCGCATCTGGGGTTTCGAGACCAACTTCGGCGGCCTGGCGGAGATCGCGCTGGTGAAGTCCAATCAGCTGATGCCGAAGCCGGCGCACCTCACCTGGGAGGAAGCCGCCGCGCCGGGCCTGGTGAACTCCACCGCGTACCGGCAGTTGGTCTCCGGCAACGGCGCCCGGATGAAGCAGGGCGACAACGTGCTGATCTGGGGCGCGAGCGGCGGACTCGGCAGTTACGCCACCCAGCTCGCGCTTGCCGGCGGGGCCACCCCCATCTGTGTCGTCTCCTCCCCTCGGAAGGCCGAGGTCTGCCGGAAGATGGGCGCCGAGCTGATCATCGACCGCAACGCCGAGGACTACCGCTTCTGGAAGGACGAGGACACCCAGGACCCCAAGGAGTGGAAGCGGTTCGGCAAGCGCATCCGTGAGCTGACAGGCGGCGAGGACGTCGACATCGTCTTCGAGCATCCGGGCCGCGAGACCTTCGGTGCGAGCGTGTACGTCGCCCGCAGGGGCGGCTCCATCGTCACCTGCGCGTCCACCTCCGGCTACGACCACCGCTACGACAACCGCTACCTGTGGATGTCCCTGAAGCGGATCATCGGCACCCATTTCGCCAACTACCGCGAGGCCTGGGAGGCCAACCGGCTCGTCGCCAAGGGCCGCATCCATCCGACGCTCTCCCGCACCCATCGCCTGGAGAACACCGCGCTCGCGGTCTCCGAGGTGCACCGCAACGTCCACCAGGGCAAGGTCGGCGTCCTGTGCCTGGCCCCCCGGGAAGGGCTCGGCGTACGCGACTTCGAGATGCGTGAGCGCCATCTGACGGCCATCAACCGATTCCGGTGATCGGACGGACCGAACGAACGGCGGTGCGGTGGACACGCGGGTGCCCACCGCGCCTTGCCGGCGCACTCGCCCGGCACGGGCCCGGGTTCACGGGCCCGTGCCGGGCGCGACGGGGGCGTGGCCAGGGCGTCACCGCCCATCAGCCGCGCCCCCGCCATGCCGTCCGGGTACGACGCTGCCCACCGCACCTGGCGATGGGCACCCGCGTCTGCCGTTCCCGTCGCGCGTCGGTCACTCCCGCCGACGCGCCAGGGTGATCCCGTCGGCCATCGTCAGCAGGGCGATGTCCACCCGCTCGTCATCGAACAAACACTGGTTGAGTTCGCGCACCGCCACGGTGTCAGGGTCGTCGGCCTCCGGGTCCGCCACCCGGCCGAGGAAGAGTGTGTTGTCGACGGCCACCAGACCGCCGGGACGGACCAGCGCCAGTGCCTCTTCGTAGTAGTGCGGGTATCCGGTCTTGTCTGCGTCGACGAACACCAGGTCGAAGATCTGGTCGCCCTCATCCTTCCGCAGCTCGGCCAGGGTTCGGGCGGCGTCGCCGACGCGCAGGTCGATGCGGTCGGTCACTCCGGCCCGCCGCCAGAACGGGGCGCCCACCCCGGGCCACCGCTCGGTGATGTCGCACGTGACGATCCGCCCGCCGGGCGGCAACGCCCGGGCCATGCACAGCGTGCTGTACCCGGTGAACGTACCGATCTCCAGCACCTGGACGGCTCCGGTGAGCCGGACCAGCAGGGCGAGGAGTTGCGCTTCCTCCGGCATGACCTGCATGACGCGCCCGCCGGGGAGGCCGGCCGTCAGCTCCCGCAGCTCCCGCAGCAGGTCGTCGTCCCGCAGGGAGACCCTCCTCGCGTAGTCCAGCAGCGCAGGGCTGAGAACGGTCTGGTCGGCCATGTTCCTCACGTCCTTTCCAGCAGAGCCTTGTGTGAATCCGTCCCCGGGGCGGGAACGGAGTCCCCGGGAGTGCGACGGCCGCGCAACAGGGTCATGCAGGGCCGCTCGACGAAGATGTGCAGCAGTGCGCTCGCGAGGACCGTGGTCCCCAGAGCCGCCACGGTGACGCCGAGCGCCGCGGCGGTGTCCCACTGCCGGGCGTACCCCTGCTCGCCGCCCAGCAGCCGGTGCCCGTAACGGATGACCAGGAAGTGGACCAGATAGAAGGCGAACGACCACTCGCCCAGCCTGATCAGCACCGTCGAACTCAGTCCCGTGCGGCGCCCGCGCACGTCGTCGTCCGCGACGGCGGCGATCAGCAGGGCGACGGGGACGACGGTGGTGGCGGTGAAGGTGAACATGGGGGGAACCACCTGGTTGAGTGCGAACGCGCCCGCGAGCAGCAGCACGGCCGTACCCGTTCCCGGCCCTCGCCAGAGCCTCTCGCGCTGGAGCAACGCCAGCACGATGCCGAGGATGAACTCCAGCGCCCGCACGGGCGGGAACCAGTACGTGAACCACATCTCCCGCAACGGCATCCCGGGGGCCACCTCCGCGCTGTGCGGCAGCAGTCCGGCCACGAACGGCAGGCACATCACGGCCACCGCCAGCCCAGCCGCATACCACCACAGCCGTTGTGCCCGGACCCGGCGCAGAAGTCGGTACCACAAGGGAAACGTGAAATAGAAGGCCAATTCACAGGAGAGCGACCAGCTCGGGGTGTTGAATCCTGAGACGATCGACACATCGGGCAGCCAGGAATGCACCAGCAGCAGATTGGACACCATGCCGTCCCAGACCGAACCGCCCGGCAACACCGGCTCCGAGAGGCTGAGGACAATGACGCCCGCGATGCAGAAGGTGACGAAATGCAGCGGATAAATCTTGGCGATCCTGCGCCGCCAGAAACTCCCGACGGAGTCGCCGTCACGCGCCGACCAGGTCAGCACATAGCCGCTCAGCACGAAGAAGAGCGAGACGGCGATCGAGCCGAGCGACGTGAGGCGCCCCAGCGCCGACGCCACCCGCGGGTCGGAGAAAATGCCCTGCTGGGCGATGTGGCAAACAAATACAAAAAGCGCCGCGAACCAGCGCAACCCGGTCAACGAGGGCAGACGATCAGCGCGAGAATGCATCGAATCCTGCTCCTTCCGCCGGAAACATAGCCGATTCGTCGCAGAGATCGGGCGCGCCCATCCTGGGTTCCGTGTTTTTCTCCGGCAACCCTGAGGTGACACAGTAAGCACCGCCTTCCTTTCTCGGCACCGGTGTCCCGGCCGACACTGTGGCGAACAGCAGTTGAGTGGTCGGGGGCCGACACCCCCGCGGTTCGAAGGGCAGCGACGATGACAGCGACCGACGTCCCCGGTCTCGGGGACGCCTCCACGCCACTGGACCTGATGGACCCCGAGGCACTGCGCGATCCGTTCGGCACCTACGCCAGGATCAGAGCGCAGGCGCCACTGGTCCGGGCCGCGTATCCATGGGGCGAACCCCTCTGGCTGGCGACCCGGTACTCCGACGTGAAGGCGGTGCTGACCGATCCACGCCTGGTGAACAACCCCCGAAACGTGCCGGGGATGGACCTGCCGCACACGTACGAGCAGTCCTTGGACGCAGGGGGGATCCCCGCCGAGTACGTGCCGTACCTGGTGAACAGCATCCTGTCCCAGGACGGTGCCGACCATATGCGGTTACGGCGGCTGTCCTCGCGGGCGTTCACCGTACGACGGGTCAAGGCCCTGCGACCACGGGTGACAGAGCTGGCCGGCCGGCTGCTCGCCGCGCTCCCCGACCGGGCGCGGAACGGAACGGTCGATCTTCTTGAGGACTTCTCCTATCCGCTGTCCATGAGCGTCATCTGCGAGATCGTCGGGATCCCCGAGGGCGAGCGGGATCAGTGGCACACATGGGGTTCAGCCTTCTACACCATGGACCCCTCGCTGCTCGGGTCCGCGGTGGCCGGCATGGTCGACCATCTCCATCTGCTGATCGACCGGCGTCGGGCCGCGCCCGCCGACGATCTCCTCACCGGTCTGCTCCAGGCCCGGGACGAGCAGGGGGAAGCGCTCACCGACGAGGAGGTCGCCACACTCGTGATGACCTTCGTCACGGCCGGCAACGAGACCACCGCCCATCTCATCGGCAACGGCGTCGAGGCGCTGCTCACCCACTCCGACCAGCTCACCCTGCTGCGCTCGCGCCGGGAGCTGCTTCCCCGGGCCGTGGACGAGTTGCTGCGCTGGTGCGGTCCGGTACATGTCACCCAGCCGCGCTACGCGACCGAGGACCTCGATGTCGGCGGCGTCGGCGTCCGCAAGGGCGAGCAGGTGATAGCGGTGGTCGGCGCCGCCGGACACGATCCGGAGCAGTTCTCCGGCCCCGAGCGGTTCGACATCACCCGGGACGGCGCACCGCACGAGGGGCACGTCGGCCTCGGCTTCGGCCCGCACTACTGCCTGGGCGCCGCCCTGGCCCATCAGGAGACCGAGGTGGCCCTCGACACCCTGCTCGACCGCTTCCCCGGCCTCACCCTCGCGGTGCCGCCGTCGGCCTTGGAACGGCAGCTCTTCCCGGGTACCTGGCGCTTGAAGAGCCTGCCCGTCCACCTCTGACCGACGGCCTTGGCCGCCGGAGGGGGCCGAGGCCCTCGCCGCGGGGCGAAGGGGGACGGCCCGCCTCGGCCGTTTCCCTTCGCCCCGGCCGCCAATGCCGCTTTCGGCGATCAGGCGTGGGTGAACTCGGCGATCTGTCCGCCGCGCAGCATCAGGTGGGCGCCGCTGAAGCGGGACCGCATGCGGCGATCGTGGGTGACGACGACCACCGTGCCTTGATAGTCCGTCAGCGCCTCCTCCAGTTCCTCGACGAGCGCGGGCGAGAGGTGGTTGGTGGGCTCGTCCAGCAGCAGCAGGTCCACCGGTTCGGTCACCAGCCGGGCGAGTTCGATGCGGCGCCGCTGCCCGTACGACAGGTCCTCCACCCGCTGTCGCAGGTCGCCCGGGCTGAACAATCCGAGTGAGAGCAGCGCCTCGGTGTGCTCGTCGATGTCACCGACCCGTCCGCTGCGGAATGCCTCAAGCACCGTCATTCCCGCCGGCCAGGGGGTGTGTTCCTGCCGTAGATGCCCCACCCGGCCCGACACCTGCACCGATCCGCTGTCGGGTACCAGTTCTCCGGAGAGCACCCGCAGGAGCGTCGTCTTGCCTGCCCCGTTCGGACCGGTGATCAGCAGCCGTTGACCGGGGCCGAGGCGCAGGGAGTCGATGGCGAGCCGGTCGCCGACCCGTATGTCGGTGAGCTCGACCACCGTCTCCTCGGGCTGCGCGGCCTCGGTGGTGAGGTCCGCGGTGAAGGTGAGCGGCTCGGGCGGCGGTGCGACGGGGTTCTCGGTCAGCCGCGCGACGCGTTCCTTGGCGTTGCGGATCCGCACCATCGCCCCGTGGCCGCGCCCGCGCATCCGGAACTGCCCGGCGCCGAAGACGGCGAAGGGCAACTTGCGTGGAATGTTGTCCAGACGTGCCACATTGGACACGATCAGCTCCCGGCTGCGCTCCAGTTCGGCACGCCACTGCTCGTACTCCAGCAGCCGGCGCTGCCGTTCGGCCGCCTTGGCCGTGAGATAGCCCTCGTAGCCGTCGCCGTAGCGCGCCACCTTGCCGGAGTCGACCTCCAGGATCGTGGTGGTGAGCCGGTCGAGGAACAGCCGGTCGTGGGTGACCGCGACGACGGTGCCCCGGTGTTTGCGGAGGTGTTCCTCCAGCCAGCCCACCGCCCGGTCGTCCAGGTCGTTGGTCGGCTCGTCCAGCAGCAGCACCTCGGGTTCCGAGGCCAGCGTCGCGGCCAGTGCCAGGCGCGAGCGCTCACCGCCGGACAGGGTGCTCAGCGGCCGGCCGCGCTCCAGCCCGGGCAGCCCGAGCCCGTGCAGCGCGATCTCCACCCGGGAGTCGGCCTCGTAGCCGCCGCGGGCCTGATAACGGTCGACCAGTGCCGCGTAACTCTCCAGGAGTGCGGTGAGTTCGGCGTCCTGCCCGGTCTGGTAGGGCCGTTCGGCCAGCTCGGCCTCGGCCCGGCGCATGCCCTCCTCCAGCTCCCGCAGGTCGGCCAGCGCCAGATCGACGGCGTCCTGGACCGTGGCGTCCAACGGCAGTTCAAGTGTCTGGGCCAGATAGCCGATGCCACCGGGCGCCACCACCGTCAGCGCCCCGTTGTCGGGCTGTTCGTGCTCGGCGATGAGCTTGATCAGCGTGGACTTGCCCGATCCGTTGTCCCCGATGACACCGACTTTCTCGCCCGGCTTGATCGTGAATCCGACCCGGTCGAGTACGACGTGGTCCTGATAACGCTTGGTGATGTCATGCAGAGCGAGTTGCGCTGTCGACACGCAGGAGTCCTCCTGATCGTCACTGGGTTGAGGTGATGTCTCCGCGCACCCGGCAGACCGTCGGAAGGGGATCCGTTCGGCGGAAACACCGCACGGCGAAGGATCGCGGTGCGTTTGTTTCCTCAGGAGTGCGCGGTCGGACGCGGTGACGGAGCCGAGCTCGACGTCCCTCGCCCTTGCGGACCACACGTACCGATCACAGAGAACCCATACCGCGAGCCTAGACGGTACGAGAGTCCACTGGCAACCGGTCCGACCGGAGCGGGACGGGAGGGCTGGTCCGCCTTCCGGCCCTCCCGCCCGGTTCACGGCTGGGGGTAGTCCCGCAGCACGGACGCGAGCTCCGGGCCCACCCTCGCCTTGAGCAGGGTGCCCCGCTCGGTGTGCTCGGCGGAGAGGACCTCCCCCTCCTGGTGGGCCCGCGAGACCAGGCCGCCCTGGGTGTAGGGGACCACGACCTCGATCTCCACCTCGGGGCGCGGCAGCAGGGTGTCGACGAGGACCCGGAGTTCCTCGATGCCGTCCCCGGTGCGCGCGGACACGGCGATCGAGCCCGGTTCCGCGGCCAACAGGCGGGACAGCACGTCCGGGTCGGCGGCGTCCGCCTTGTTGACGACCACGAGCTCCCTGACCCGGTCGGCGCCGACCTCGCGCAGGACCTCCCGGACGGAGGCGAGTTGCGCCTCCGGTTCCGGATGCGAGCCGTCCACCACGTGCAGCACCAGGTGCGCGTCCGCGACCTCGTCGATGGTGGAGCGGAACGCCTCGACGAGGTGGTGCGGGAGGTGCCGTACGAACCCGACGGTGTCGGCGATGGTGTAGGGGCGGCCGCTCGGGGTCTCCGCGCGGCGCACGGTCGTGTCCAGGGTGGCGAACAGTGCGTTCTCCACCAGCACTCCGGCACCCGTGAGCCGGTTCAGCAGCGAGGACTTGCCGGCGTTGGTGTATCCGGCGATGGCGACCGACAACACCTTGTTGCGCCGCCGCTCCTCGCGCTTGACCTCCCGGCCGGTCTTCAACTGGGCGATCTCCCGCCGCAGTTTGGCCATGCGCTCGTGGATCTGCCGCCGGTCGGTCTCGATCTTCGTCTCGCCGGGTCCGCGGGTCGCCATGCCGCCCCCGCCACCGCCGCCCATCTGCCGCGACAACGACTGGCCCCAGCCCCGCAGCCGCGGGAGCATGTACTGCATCTGGGCCAGCGCCACCTGGGCCTTGCCTTCGCGGGACTTGGCGTGCTGCGCGAAGATGTCCAGGATCAGCGCCGTGCGGTCCACCACCTTCACACCCACGACGTCCTCGAGGTGGACCAACTGGCCGGGACTGAGTTCCCCGTCGCAGACGACGGTGTCGGCTCCGGCTTCCTCCACGATCTCCCGCAGTTCCGCGGCCTTGCCCGATCCGATATAGGTGGCCGGGTCGGGCTTGCGCCGCCGTTGGATGACCCCGTCGCACACCAGGGCGCCCGCGGTCTCCGCCAGCGCGGCCAGCTCGGCGAGCGAGCTCTCGGCCTCATCGGCGCTGCCCGACATCCAGACGCCGACGAGTACGACGCGCTCCAGGCGCAGTTGGCGGTATTCGACCTCGCTGACGTCGGAGAGTTCGGTGGAGAGTCCGGCGACCCGGCGCAGTGCGGCCCGCTCCTCGCGGTCGTACTGCTCACCGTCCGCGCTGTCGGTGTCCACCGGCACGAAGTGTTCGTCCATCAGTGCGTCGGCACGCTGCTGCCGCGCGGTGGAAACATCGGAGTGAGTCATCTGAGTCCTTTCTCGGGAGGGGACCGCCGGTGAGGCCCGGATCGGGTACGCTCCGGGCGCTTCTGGAAGTGGCGGTCCCCACCGGTGCGTGGTCGTTCGCCCGACCTCGGCGCGAGTCCGTGCGGGATACCCGGAAGGGATGAAGACAGCCGGGTGCACGGAGGAGCCCGTCGGACCCGTCACGAGGGACGGGACGGGCGGAGCAAGGCCAGAGCCGGAAGGGAGGAGGGATGAGCACCGTCAGCGACAACGGCGGGCAAACGAGCACGACAACCCACGAGCCTCGACCGGCGGTATGTCTCGCCGGAGGGCTCAGCAGAGGGTCGCTAGGGGCTTTGCGCCCAGCGCCGCGTCACGGAAGGTCGATGCCGAATCTCACACGCGGCTCACCATAGTCGATTCTCCGGCCGACCGCAGCCGCCTTTCCCGAACGGCGATGAGCCGTCACCACCCGCCCCCTGGCTGGAGCGTGTCGTCCTTGGGACATCTCGGAAAGCGACGACGGGCGGCCGTCGTCGGCCGGACTGATCGGTCCGCATCCGCTTCGGCGCGCGCTGCTCGAACGTCCCGCCCCCATGCCGGAACTGGCCCTCCAACAGGTCGCGGTTCAGCGCGGCCATGCCGTCCTCGGCCGTACGGACTCACCGCCGGCTCTTCCACGGGTCCGACCCGGCCGCCCGACCAGTGACCGGGCCATGGGGGAACGGCACCGCAACCCCGGCATCCGGCTCGCGGAGGCCCATTCGACCGCGCTGTTCCAGTTCGCCGCGAGGCTGCCCACCGCGCCCCTTGCCCGCACCCTTGGCATCGGCATCGGCATCACCGTCACATGGCAGTGAACCACCGCCGGAGACCGGGGCGTCTACGCAGCCGAAGTCGGCCGACGCAAAGGCTCGTGCGACGCATCCCCCGGTCAGCCCCCGCCGACAGCTCCGTTCCGGACATGACCGAGGTCGACGGGCGTCGTGGGTGCACCCTGTTTCCGGACGTCGGCGAGCAATTCGGGCAGCTGTGGCGGCCACAGCGGCTCGCGGCCACGGGAAAGATCGTCCGGCGACCACCACCGCCACCGGAGGATCTTGTCTGCGGCATGCGAAGCAGCGAGGTCGCCGACCGGATCTCGGCGAGGGCCATGCGCGAGGAAGATGTGCTCGTGCTGGCGGACCGGCACCCCCGCCCTGGTGAAGTCGTGTTCCCACAGGCACAGCATGGTGCCGTCGATCTCGATGTCGGCCCAACCGGTCTCCTCGCGCAGTTCGCGCTCAGCCGCCTGCACCCGCGACTCGCCCGGCTCCAACCCGCCACCGGGCATCGCCCAATGGACACCGACTTCCTCGTTGTCGTACCGGAACAGGAAGACCGATCCCGCCGGGTCCAGGACCGCGACTCTGGCTGCTCTTCGGGGTATCCGCATCACGTCAGCCTGCCACTGCCGACCGTCCTCGTCGTTCATGTCAGCGGCCGGGCATTCCGACGGTTCCCGTGGCAGCCTCTGCCATCGCACCCTCACGTCCGCGGGATCACGGCCGTCGGTACCGCCTCCTCCGCCCACCTCGGCCGGTTGCCCGGCCGGCGCTCCCGACCGTGAACCGCCCATGGCCGAGGCACTCGCCGCGCGTGCAAGACGAATCACAGCAGCGCCGGTACGCGCCGGCGAAGGCTGCTCCGGGGCGCTCGGCATACCAGGGATGCTCGGCGGTGCCGGCGTCGTCGACTCGGCCGGGCTCTCGGGCACCCGGGCCGTCCGACCGACGAAGGCCCGAACCAATGGATGTTACACCATCGCCCCTGCCGACGACCTGGCGGCCAAGGGTACTCTCGTCGAAAAGATTATGTCCTGCTAATGTCGAAGCACATTCGCTTCTCTGGGCCGGTCGAGCTTGTCTGCTCCCGGCGACCGGAACAGCTCTGTTCCGCCTTCGAGAGCGGATGTGCTTGCTCCAGGACGAAAATGAAGGACGCGTACGTGACGAACGGAAAACGAGTAGCGATCATTGGTGCCGGCCCCTCGGGTATGGCGCAATTGCGGGCCTTCGAAACCGCAGCCCGCGCGGGAGCAGAGATCCCCGAGATTGTCTGCTTCGAGAAACAGGCCGACTGGGGCGGCCAGTGGAACTTCACCTGGCGCACCGGCCTCGATGAATTCGGCGAGCCCGTGCATTCAAGCATGTACCGCAACCTGTGGTCGAACGGGCCGAAAGAGGCGCTGGAGTTCGCCGATTACTCCTTCGATGAGCACTTCGGCCGACCCATCTCTTCCTACCCGCCGCGTCCGGTGCTGTGGGACTACATCGCCGGCCGTCTGGAGAAGGCGGATGTTCGTAAGTTCATCCGCTTCCAGACCATTGTGCGCTGGATCGATTACGACCCCGAGCGCGAAGCCTTCACACTCACGGTCGAGGATCTTCCCACCGGAGAATCGGTGACCGAGGAGTTCGACCACGTGGTCGTCGCCAGCGGCCACTTCTCCTTCCCCAACGTGCCGCATTTCGCCGGCATCGAGACCTTCCCCGGGTACATAGCGCACGCACACGACTTCCGCGGCGCGGAAGCGTTCAAGGGCCAGGATGTGCTCGTCATCGGCTCAAGCTACTCGGCCGAGGACATCGGTAGCCAGGCGTTCAAGATGGGCGCACGTTCGGTGACGGCGAGTTTCCGTTCCACGCCGATGGGTTACGACTGGCCCGACGGCATCCAGGAGCGCCCCGTCGTCAAGCGTTTCGAGGGCAATACGGCCCACTTCGCCGATGGCACCTCGAAGCACGTCGACGCTGTCATCTTTTGCACCGGATATCTGCACAAGTACCCGTTTCTCCCCAATGAGCTTGCACTGTCCTCCCCGAACAATGTCTACCCCGACGGTCTGTACCGCGGCGTGGTGTGGCAGGACAACCCGCGCCTGGCCTACCTTGGCGCGCAGGACCAGTGGTTCACCTTCAACATGTTCGATGCACAGGCCTGGTACGTGCGCGACCTCATCATGGGCCGAATCGCGCTGCCCGATCGGGACGAACGCGCCGCATCCATCGCGCAGTGGCGAGCGGACTTCGAAAAGATTTCCTCGGCTGCCGATGAGATTTACTTCCAGGCCGAATACGTACGTGACCTGCTGAAGCAGACCGACTACCCCGAGTTCGACATCGACCGAGTCGTCGAGATCTTCCTTGCGTGGAAGCGCGACAAGAAGACCGACATCATGGGCTACCGCGACCGCGTATACCGTTCGGTGATGACGGGAACCCTTGCCGCCGAGCACCACACGCCATGGATCGACGAGCTCGACGACTCGCTCGAGCGCTACCTCGCCGAAGTGCCGGCCGAGAGTCTGCTGAACGATCCGCGCGGGGCGACGGCGTAAAGCCCGCTTGAGGGTCGATCCGTGAATGACGGATACACGAGTGGTGGCCCGGGTAGTTCTTGACGCTGTTGGTTGATTTGGGCCTGTATGTGATGTCGGTCTTCAAGACCCAGTTGGGGTCTTGAAGACCGACATTGTCGTATGGGGCGGGTGCGGGTGTCGATGCAGCCGAAGGGTTCGGGGGAGATCCCGGCCGAGACGGTGCGGGAGGGCGCGGGCCGCGTTCCCGAAGGGGGCCTGGCGATCCGGGTGAGGGATGTGTTATTGATGAGAGACTCATGGGGTTCACTGGTCGATGAGGTAGCGGACGTGCGGGCTGCCGAAGTATCCGCGGATGATGTGGGGTCGGCGTCGTCCACGGTGGAAGAACCGACTGGTTTCGGCGGCGAGTTCGGCCTGGTTCCTGGCCCGGTGGGTGCGGGGCACGCTGCGTTCGGGGTCGGCTTCGACCAGTTCGTCAGAGTTCGGCTCGGGTGAGTGCGAGGGCAGGAAGTGCAGCTCGATCTCGTCCTTGTGGTCGGCGAGCCGGCACCGGACGGTCTTCGAGCGGTGGCCGGGTGCCGCTCGACGATCAGAAGGATCTTGTGGTCGAAGTGTCCGACGAGCCGGGCGAGGAAGCGGCACATGGTCTTCGCTTCGAACGACTCGGTGAAGACCATGAAGTGCATCCGGCCGCGGGGGCTGATCGCGGACATCGCGTCCGCGGAGAAGCGGTTCCCGGTACGGCGGACGACCGGCGTCGTACCTCTGGCGCCCCAGGCCCGGCCGGTGACCTGTTCCGAGCGGACGGCGGCCTGCCTGGCCTCGGACAGGACCTGGTGCTCACCCATGCGGCGGCCTCGCGGGCGGGACAGCAGCGCCTACACCCGGACGTACACAAGATCACCGCCGCCGGGGCGGCGCTCTCCGCCCACCTCAGCGTGCTGCGCGCCCCGCGCTCCCTGCCGAGCCCGATCGTGCTCACCCGCTGACACGGTCAAACGGGCTGGTCCGCAACTGGTCCCCAAAAATGATCAAGGGGCCGTTTCGGATACCTCCGATACGGCCCCTGACCTGCGACTCTCACGAGTCGGGACGACAGGATTTGAACCTGCGACCCCTTGACCCCCAGTCAAGTGCGCTACCAAGCTGCGCCACGTCCCGCTGCCCGCCTGACCTGGGTTTTCCCCTGGCTGAACGCGCATGAGAACAATACCGCACTCGGGAGGGTGGTCACGAACGCCTTTCCCCCATTGACCTCAACCACACTTGATGTTCAACGCTGGACGCATGACGAGGACGACAGTCACGACGACCGGTGACTTCCACGACGTGAACCGGCTGATGAGCCTGATGACGGGGGACGAGAAACACGGCCCCGCCGCGACTTCCACGCTGGACGTGCTCTGGGTGCTGTACCACAGGGTGCTGCGCGTGACGCCCCGCACCGTCGACGCTCCCGACCGCGACCGTTTCCTGCTGTCCAAGGGGCACGGGCCGATGGCGTACTACGCGGTCCTGGCCGCGCACGGCTTCTTCGGCGAGGAGCTGCTGTCCGGGTTCGGGACGTACGACTCGCCGCTCGGGCACCACCCGGACCGGACGCTGGTGCCGGGGGTGGAGATCGGCAGCGGGTCGCTGGGGCACGGGCTGCCGATGGCCGTGGGGAGCGTGCTGGGGCTGCGGGCCCAGGGCCTGAGCGGCCCCCGGGTATGGGTGCTGGTCGGGGACGCCGAGCTGGACGAGGGCAGCAACCACGAGGCGATCGCCTATGCGGGCCCAGCCGGGTTGGAGCAGTTGCACACCGTGGTGATCGACAACGCTTCGGCGTCGCACGCGCGGCCCGGAGGGATCGCCGCCCGGTTCGAGGCCGCCGGCTGGTCCGTCGCGTCCGTCGACGGGCGCGACCACGAGGCGCTGTACGCGGCGTTCACCGCGCCGCACCCCGGGCAGCCGAGAGTGGTGGTCGCCCATGTCGATCCCAGGAGCTGACCGGGCGCGCGGAACCGACGACCACGCCACGAACGGAAAGAGGGGCATTACACATGGACACGATGCGTGACCGGTTCATCTCGACCGTGACGCGCCTGCTGGACGAGGACCCTCGTCTCGCACTCGTGCTGGCGGAGATCAGCCGCGACGGGTTCGGACCGGCCGAGCGGGCCCATCCGGACCGGGTCGTCAACGTGGGGATCAGGGAGCAGCTACTGGTCGGGGCGGGTGCCGGGATGGCGCTCACCGGTCTGCGACCGATCGTGCACACCTTCGCGAGTTTTCTGGTGGAGCGGCCGTTCGAGCAGGTCAAGCTGGACTTCGGCCACCAGGGAGTGAGCGGGGTGCTGGTGAGCGCCGGAGCCTCGTACGACTGGCCGGCCGGCGGTTTCACCCATATGGCGCCGGGCGATGTCGCGCTCATGGACACCCTCGACGGCTGGACGGTTCATGTGCCGGGCCACCCGGACGAGGCGGAGGCGCTGCTCCGGCGGGCGGCGGCCGGGGACGACCGGGTGTATGTGCGGCTGTCGCTCCAGGCGAACGACCGCGCGCGGCCGGTTGGCGCGGGCACCGGGTTCACGGTGGTCCGGGAGGGCTTTGCCGGGGTGGTGGTCGCGGTGGGGCCGATGCTCGACAACGTGCTCGCGGCGACCGACGGTCTCGATGTGACCGTGCTGTACGCGACGACGGTCCGCCCGTTCGACGCGGCCGGGCTGAGGCGGGCGGCCGACGGGCTCCGGTCTGCCGACGTGGTGGTCGTCGAGCCGTATCTGGCGGGGACGTCCACGACTGCCGCCAACGACGCGCTCGCCGACGTGCCGCACCGGGTGCTCGGGCTCGGGGTGGGGCGGGCCGAGCTGCGCAAATACGGGGAGATGGACGAGCACCTGGCCGCGCACGGACTCGACGCGCGGGGGCTGCGGGAACGGATCGGTTCCTTCCTGCGCCGGTGACGGGGTCCGAGCGGCCGTCCCGTGTCCGGGGCACCGGCCGCCGGCTCGGACCGGCCGGAGCGGCCCTCCCGGACCGGTCCGACCGCTCCGGGCCGCCGTCGCTGGGCCGGGTCCGGGACCTCGTCGCCCCGGGCGAGCCGGGGCCGGAGGCATGGCCGGGCGGTACGCGGGTCCGCGTGCCGCCCAGTGCCAGGGCCTCGGTCGGGCGGGCGTCCGCGGTCGGGGCCCGGTGGCCGGTGCCGGGCCGCCCCCCAGGTCCCGGCCGTCGGAGGGAACGAACCGGGGGGTCGGCCCCGGCCCGATCCCCCGGAGCGTCGTGGTCATCCCGTCGCCCCGGACGGTCGTGTCGTCCGTGACGACATCGAAACCGGCGGTCGTGGACGAGCAGTCGTTCCAGATCTCAATCTGTCGGACGTGCTTCCGTGCACCGAGTCAACCTGTCACCGGGCACCCTCCTCGGGCCGGGTGCGGGTGTCCGTGACGGTGTCGGTGTTCAGGGTGAGTGCCGCAGTCGCCGGGGCGGCGAGGAGCGCGGTCGGCAGGGCGGGGGCGGTTCCTCGGACGACGTGCGGGAGACGGCGCTTCACGCGGACGCCTTCCAGTCGGGACGGCCGGGCATGGGCGGGTTCACGGCTCCGAAGAGCCAGTCGCGCAGGAACGGGTCGAGGGTCCGGTCGCCCGTGACGTCGACGGTGTGCCGGATGAAGTCCTCGCTGGTGTACGTGGAGTCCTTGAAGCGCCGCACCCATGCGCGCATGACCTGGTCGAACCTCCGTTGCCCGATGCGCAGGCGGAGGGCGTACAGGACGAGTGCGCCGCCGTCGTAGATGTTCACGCCGCCGAGCGCCTTGGGCAGTCCGGGCGGGCCGTCGGTGGCGCGGACGGTGTCGAGCTTGGCGTAGGTGGCCCGCATCTTGTCGTCCAGTACCGACCAGCCGCGCTCCTCGGCGTACAGGCCCGCGTAGTACACCGCGGGGCCCTCGTTGAGCCATGCCTGCTGCCAGTCGTTCGGGGTGACGGAGTCGCCGAACCACTGGTGGACCAGTTCGTGGACCATGGTGGTCTCGTAGCCCGGCCGGCCGCTGGCGTCGGGCTTGAACCAGTTGGTCGAGAACAGGGAGAGGGTCTGGTTCTCCAGGGCGTCGGTGTAGCCGTCGTAGATGTGGATGCCGTAGACGGAGAACGGGTAGCGGCCGAACCTGGCCTCCAGCCAGGCGAGATGGTCGGGGGTACGCGCGACGATCGGTGCGTATTTGTCCTCCTGGCCCTGCGGGACGATGTGGCGCAGGCGCAGCCCGTGGTGGCCGGTGCCGTACAGGTAGGTGCCCTTGACCACGGCGATGCCGATGAGTTCGGTGGCCATGCGCTCGCGGAGGGCGAAGTGCCAGACGGTGGAGCCGTCGGCGCGCGGCGACTTGTGGAGGAGTTCGCCGTTGGCGGCGGCGACGTAGCCCGGTGGGGCGCTGATGTGGAAGGTCCAGGTGGCCTTGTCGGACGGGGTGTCGTTGCAGGGCAGGAAGGTGTCGGCGCGGGAGGACTGGGCGGCGGAGGCGAAGCCGCCGTCGCTGCCGAACTTCCAGCCCGACAGGCCGAGTCGGGGGTCCTTGCCGTTGCCCCGGTAGCGCACCTCGGTGGTGAACGCCTGCCCGTGGTGGAGCGGACGGGCGGGTGTGATGGTGAGTTCCTGGCCGCTCTGTCCGGGCGACAGCTCCCAGCGGGCGGGGCGGCCGGCGACGGTGACGGACTCGATGGTGTGGCCGTCGGTGTCCAGGTTGAACGCCGACAGGTCCTGGGTGGCCTTGGCCTCGATCCGCACGGCCGCGGTGAAGTCGTAGGCGACCGGGGTGAAGTCGAAGGTGAGGTCGTAGTGGACGACCTGGTAGCCGCCGTTTCCGAGGGTCGGGAAGAGGGGGTCGCCGACCCCGTCGGATCCGGGCTCCGGGTCGAAGCCGCGCGACCGCGCGGCGGCGGGCGAGCCGAGGGCGGGTGCGGTGGCCGCCGCCGCGGCCGCCGCACCGCCGAGCCGGAGAACCGTGCGTCGCTTCGTCACTTCTTCCCCTTCTGGACGGCTTCCTCGAACTCGCCGCGGGCCTTTTCGCCGCCCTTGGCCAGGTAGTCCTTGATGAGCTGGTCGTAGGCGGACATGGGCTTGCGGCCCGCGATGATGTCCTTGAGAGCGTCCTGCTTGAGCGTGTAGAGGCTGCCGTAGCCCTTCGAGTCCCAGGTGGGCGAGGAGTACTGGAGCGTCGGGTCCGGCACCATCATCGGGATCATCTTCGTGAACGCGTCGTGGACGTGCCGGACGCCCTGCTCCGAGTCGGCGCTGAAGATGGCGGGGACCGCGGACGCCATGAACTTCCACGGCACGGTGACGTCCTGGGTGCCGCGCTTGGTGAGAGCCGGGTTGCCCTTGGCGTCGCGGGTGAAGTCGGTACCCTCGACGCCGTAGTTGATGAGCGTGTACTCCTGGCTGCCGAAGGGCGAGGCCGCGAAGTCGGCCAGGGCGAGGATCTGCCTGACCCGTTCCCCGGACGCCTTCTTGACGTGGGTGTTCTCCAGCTTGACGTTGTCCATCCAGGCGACGGCGTCCTTGCCGACCGGGACGAACGGGCGCGGGTCGTACGTCTTGTCGATCGCCTTCATGGCGGCGATGTAGCCGACGCCGGGCGCCAGGTAGGTGGGCATGCCGTCGTAGACGTAGGCGCCCTTGCCGTTCTTGAACATGTCGGTGTACTGGGCCTTCTGCGCCCCGGACATCTGGAGGGTGCCCGGGTAGTAGCAGCCGGCCTCGTACAGCAGCCGGGCCGTCTCCACGGCCTTGCGGTACTCCGGCGTCTCCAGGTCGAGGGTGAACGTGCCGGTCTTCCCGTCCAGCCGCCAGGCCGAGGGCGCGCCCGCGGACATGGCGAGCATGGTGGTGGCGCCCGCGATGATGGCGTACTGGTCCTTTTTGGGCCGGGTGAGTTCCTTGCAGAGCTCGACGAAGCGGTCGAGGCCGGTGATCTGGTCGAGGCCGGTGACGCCGACTTCCGCGAACAGGTCGTGGCGGTAGAAGCCGGCGCCTCCGGTGCCGGTGCGTGCGATCGGGATGCCGTACAGCTTCCCGCCGAAGATCGCGGACTGCCAGGCGGCCTTCGGGATGGCGGCCAGGTTCGGGTAGTCCTTGATCTTGTCCCCGGCGAGGTACGGGGTCAGGTCGGCACAGGTGGCCTGGAGGAAAGCGGCCTTGTTGTCGACGCCGCCGCTCTCCGGGTACATGAAGAGGTCGGGCAGGCTGCCGCTGGCGACCATGGTGGAGAACTTGGTGCCGTAGTCGTCGGCGGGGACGGCCGTGATGTCCACCCGGCCGCCCAGCAGCTTCTCGATCGCCTGCCAGGCGGCGTTCCCGCCGCGTGCGGGCGGCGGCGGGGAGAAGGTCTCCAGCGTCGCGCTGATCGGCTCCGCGCCCTTGAGCGGGGTGCCCTTCGTGGCGCGCAGCGGCTTGGCCGGGTAGCGGAAGAAGCCCTGCGGGACCCCGGAGGCGGTGCCCTGGAGGTCGGGAGAGAGGCCGATGTTGCGGACGGTGGTGTTGGGGAGCAGCGAGGCGCTCTTGACCTCGGCCTTGGCGGTCGTGCCGCCGTCGCCGCAGGCGCTGAGCAGCGGGGCGGCGGCCAGCCCGAGACCGATGCCGGCACCCATGCGGAAGAGTGCCCGGCGGTTGACGGGGGTGGAGCTCGACACCTGGATCTCCTTGGAAGAGGGGAAGGAAGGAGTGGGGGGAGGTGGCTGCGCTCAGCCCTTGATGGCGCCGGTGAGGACGCCCTTGGTGAAGTAGCGCTGGAGGAACGGGTAGACGCAGAGGATCGGGACGACGGCGATCACCAGGACCGCCATCTGGACGGCCTGTTGCGGGGCGAGGACCTCGCCGGCCGAGGCCGCGTTCAGGCTCTGGCCCTGGAGGACGTAGGTGCGCAGCACCATCGGCAGCGGCCACTTGTCGGAGTCGTTGAGGTACAGGAGCGCGTTGAAGAAGGCGTTCCAGTACGTCACCGCGTAGAAGAGGCTGATCACGGCGAGGACGGCCTTGGACAGTGGCAGGACGATGCGCACCAGGATGCGGAAGTCTCCGGCGCCGTCGACCTTGGCTGCGTCGTAGAGCTCCTCTGGCAGGTTCATGAAGAAGGACCGCAGGACCACCAGGTTGAAGGCGCTGACCAGGGTGGGCAGGACGAGCGCCGCGTAGGTGTCGTACAGGCCAAGGCCCTTGACCAGCAGGAAGTTCGGGATGATGCCCGCGTTGAAGAGCATCGTGAACAGGGCCGTCATCAGGATGAAGCGGGAGCCGGTGACGTCGCGGCGGGAGAGTCCGTAGGCCATGCCGACAGTGACCAGCAGGCTGGCGAGGGTGCCGAGGACGGTGATGCCGATGGAGACCACGAGGGCCCGGGTGACGACTCCGCCGGTGAAGATGGTGCGGTAGGCGTCCAGGGTCGGGTGGTCGGGCCACAGGACGAGGCCCGAGCTCTTGATGATGTCGGTCTGCGAGGCGAAGCTCGTGCCGATGACACCGACCAGCGGGTAGGCGACGGCGAGGACGACCACGACGACGGCGACGGCCTTGGCGGCCTGCCCGAAGCGGGTCGGCCGTTCCATCCACGGGGGCCGGCCCTCGGACTTGCGGGCGGGGGCGGCGGGGGGCCGCGGTGTGGTGGGGCGCGTCGTGGCGCGCTTCTTCTCAGCGGTCAGCACCGCGGTACACCCCTTCGTGGCCGAGGCGGTGGGCGAACTTGTTCGCCCCCAGGACGAGTGCGGTCCCGATGACCGCCTTGACGAGACCGACGGCGGCGGCGACGCCCCAGTCGTTGTCCTTGATGCCGTGGTAGTAGACGTAGGTGTCGAGCACCTCACCGGCGTCCGGGCCGACCGCGTCGCGCTGGAGCAGGATCTGCTCGAAGCCGACGGAGAGGATCTGCCCGAGGTTGAGGATCAGCAGCAGGATGAGCACGGGGGCGATGCCGGGCAGCGTCACGTGCCACAGGCGGCGGAGCCGGCCCGCGCCGTCGATGGCGGCGGCCTCGTACTGCTGCTTGTCGATGTTCAGCAGCGCGGCGAGGATGATGATCGTGCCCCAGCCCGCGTCCTTCCAGGCCACCTGGAGGGTCAGCAGCCAGGGGAAGGCGTCGGGGTCGCTCATCATGTCGTAGCGCGGCAGTCCCAGCCCGTCGAGCACGTGGGGCAGGAGTCCGGCGCCGCCCAGGATCTGCTGGAAGATCGAGACGATGATGACCCAGCCGATGAAATGCGGCAGGTAGACGACGCTCTGTACGAAGCGTCGGATGCGGTCGCTGGTGATGCTGTTGAGCAGCAGGGCGAGCGCGACCGGGATCGGGAAGAAGAACACCAGCTGGATGAGGGCGATCTCCAGGGTGTTGAACGTGGCTGACCAGAAGGCCGGTTCGCCGAACGCCGACGTGAAGTTGGCGAAGCCCACCCAGGCGCTGTGCAGGTAGCCGAGGTACGGCTGGTAGTCCTGGAACGCCACCACGTAGCCGAGCAGCGGCACGTAGTGGAAGACGACGAAGTACAGCAGGCCGGGGAGGGTGAGCAGCAGCATCACCCGATCCCGCTTGAGCCGCTGTCGGAGCGTCAGCCGGTGGCGCGTGACGACGACCCGGTCGGCGGGCGGCGGGGGTGTCTCGGCCTTGGGCCGCCGCTTCTCCCGCGGCAGAGGGGGTGCTGATTCAGCCATGGAGGCGTCCTGTTCGGCTGGGTGACGCATGGGGCCTTCTTGGAGCGGCAAGTTAGTAAGCGGTTAACCCAAGCGTCAAGGGACCGGCCGAAAGTCATCGGAACCATACGTTCCCGTGCTGCGGAGCATTGGGCGACGAATCACCAGAAATACCCAGCAATCGAGAACTTGACTCGCCGTTTGAGCTTGACGGTCGACCACGATGCTCCCTAGCGTTCCAGTCACCCCATAGAACACGATTACTATCCGGAGGCAGGGTGCGAACCACCGAAGAGGCACCGGCTCATTCCGGCAGCGGTGCCGCGGCGCCGCCCGCACGACGGCCCCGCACCGTCCTGGTCATGAGCCCGGGACTCCTCGACGACGTCTTCCCGCCGCCGGTACGGGCACGGCTGGAGGAGGTCGCCGATCTCCTCCAGCCCGCCCTGATCAGCGAGTTCGATTCGCCGGAGGCCACCGCCGCACTGAGCGGCGCCGAGGTCCTGCTCACCGGCTGGGGCTGCCCGCCCGTCGATACCGGCCTGCTGGACCGGGCACCGGCGCTGCGCGCGGTGGTCCATGCCGCCGGCACGGTGAAGACGTTTCTGTCCCCGGTCGCCTTCGACCGCGGGATCAGCGTCTCGTCGGCCGCCGCCGCCAACGCCCTGCCGGTGGCCGAGTTCACCCTGGCGGCGATCATCATGGGCGCCAAACGGGTCTTCCCGCTGGCCGGGCTCTTCCGGGCCCGGCGCACCCACCGCACCGGCGCCGACCTCGACCGCCAGCACTGGCTCGGCACGCACGGCCTGACCGTCGGGGTGGTCGGCGCCTCCCGCATCGGACGCCGGGTCATCGAACTGCTCCGGGTCCTCGACGCCGAGGTGCTGCTGTACGACCCCTATGTCGACGCGGTCGAGGCGGAACGCCTCGGCGTCACCCCGGCCGACCTGGACACCCTGGTGGCGACCAGCGACGTGGTGACCCTGCACGCCCCGGACACGGCCGAGACCCGGGGGATCATCGACGCCCGGCGGCTCGGCCTGATGCGCCCCGGCACCCTGCTCGTCAACACGGCCCGCGGCCCACTGGTGGACACCGAGGCACTGACCGGCCACCTGGTGAGCGGACGGCTGGACGCCGTGCTGGACGTGACCGCACCCGAGCCCCTGCCGCGCGACCACCCGCTGTGGGAACTGCCGAACGTGTTCCTCACCCCGCATCTCGCGGGCGCCCAGGGCAACGAGGTCGGGCGGCTCGGGGCGCTCGCCGTCGACGAACTCGCCCGGTACGCGCGGGGCGAGCCGTTCGAGCACCCGGTGCGCCGGACCGATTTCGGGAGGATCGCGTGACCTCCGGCCCCGCACGGGGCCCGGCACTTCCCCGGGCTCACGGCTCCGCTCGGGCGAGGGAAGCCCTCATGTTCGCCGCGTTGGCCAAAAGCTCACGTAGTCTGCCGCGTGGACTTCCGGCCGCCGTGCGAGCGCACGCACCGAACGACGCTCCTTCCGGGCGGACATCGCCGGTCACGGCACTAGGCTCGGCGTCACGCACGACAACCACCAGGGGGTGAGCCGGATGCGCCGGCAGGGTTCAGCCGCGGAAGGGCAACGCCGCGCGACGGTCACCGATGTCGCACGGCGCGCGGGCGTCTCGACGGCCACGGTCTCCCGCGTGCTCAACCGCAACTACCCGGTCGCCGAGGCGACCAGGGAGCGGGTCGAGACCGCGATGCGGGAACTCGGCTACGTCGTCAACGCCCACGCCCGCGCGCTGGCCGGGGTGTCCAACCGCACCGTGGGCATCATCGTCAACGAGCTCGTCGACCCGTTCTACGCGTACATCTCGCGCGGCGTGGAACGGGAGGCCGCGCTCGGCGGGCGACTGTGCCTGGTCTGCTGCACCCAGGGCGACCCGCAGCGCGAGCTGGCCTTCATCGACCTGATGCACGAACGCAGGGCCGACGCGGTGGTCGTGGTCGGCGGCTCCATCGCCGACCGCGGCTACACCGCCGAACTGGCCCGCAGGGCACACGATCTGGACGCGGGCGGATCGAAGCTCGTGCTGTGCGGCCGTCCGCCACTGGGTGAGCGGGTGCCCACCGTCTCGGTCGAGTACGACAACGAGGGCGGTGCCTTCGCCATCACCGACCACCTGCTGATGCAGGGGCACGAGCGGATCCTGTACCTGGGCGGACCGCCCCGCCTCTCCACCACCCGCGACCGCCTGGCGGGGCACCGTCGCGCCCTGGAGCTGCGCGGTGTCGCCCCGGACCCCGGACTGGTCCACCCCGGGGCCTTCAGCCGCGGCTTCGGGCATCGCCGAATGACCGAACTGCTGCGTGAGGGGCTGGACTTCACGGCGGTTTTCGCCGCGAACGACATGGTCGCTGCGGGCGCGGCACAGGCCCTGGAGGAGGCCGGGATGCGGGTGCCGGACGACGTGTCCCTGGTGGGGTACGACGACATCCCCGTCGCCCAGGAGCTGCGCCCCCGACTGACCACGGTCCACGTACCGCTGGAGGAGATGGGACGTCAGGCGGTGCGGCTGGCCGTCGAGGGCGAGGACGAGGACGAATGGCGCGAGCCGACCACGGGCGCGCTGCGGCTCGGTACCCACATCGTGGTACGCGATTCCGTCGCGCCCCGGTCCGGACGAGCCGCCGGCAAGTGACCGGTTACCTCAGCCGAACGCCCGGCCAACCATAGAAAATCACAGTAACTCCTTATGCCCTCTTGCGGCTGAATAGCAACCGCTTACATGCTGGCGCCGAGCAGGATCGTTCCGTACGCCTTCGCCCCTCACTCGATCTCGCAGGGAGAGTTCCGCATGCGTATGCCCGTAGACCCCGCCCGCCCCACCGCCCCTGCCGCCCGCTCGCCCCGGGCTCTGTCGGCTCCCGCCGCTTCGGCCACCGGGTCGCCGCTCGGGCGGCGTTCGGTGCTCGCCGCCGCGGCCGGAGCCGGTGCGGCGATCGCCCTCGGCGCCGGCCCGGCCGCGGCGGCCGGGCCCTCTCTCGGCGGGCGCGGTGGCCGCCCGGTCGCCCTGACACTGACCGCTCTCCCCTCCGCCGAGGCCGAGCGGCTGCGACTCGGGCAGACGCTGCGGGGTGGACATCCGCGAGGGCCGCACGACGGTACTCACCGTCGCCGTCGGCGGTTCGCGCGGCCACACTCACCGGGCCGAACTCACCCGCTAGTGCCGTGACCGGCGATGTTTGTCCGACGGGCAAACACCGCCGGGAGGGGCACTGGCCACCCGTCCCCCGAGAAGGCCCGTCCCCGCCCCCTTCCACAGCGACCCCTCAAAGGAGCAGCACCACCATGTCCGTCGCCCCCCATCTCCGACTGCCGGCACCCGACCGGCTCCTGTCGTCGCGCACCGGCTGGACCCGGGACCACTGGGAGGCGACGGCCGACCGGATGCTGGACGCACTGGTGCCCTACGCCACCCCCGGCCTCGCCCAGTACCGGCTGCCCGGCCGCACCAGTTGGTCGGGCGTCGTCTCGGACGGACTCGAAGGGTTCGCCCGCTCGTTCCTGCTCGCCGCGTGCCGCATCGCGGGCGCGGGCGGAGCGGTCGACCCGGCGCTCGTCGAGCGGTACGCCGCCGGGCTCGCGGCGGGCACCGACCCGGGGAGCGGCGAGGCATGGCCGAGGCTGACGGACTGCTCGCAGCAGATGGTGGAAGCGGCGTCGGTCGCCGTGGCACTGCACGAGACCCGGCCGTGGATCTGGGACCGGCTCGACGCCCGGGTGCAGGAGCGGGTCGTCGACTGGTTCTCCGGGTTCGTCGGCGGTCGCACCTGGGACAACAACTGGCGTCTCTTCCAGGTGGTGTCCGAGCAGTTCCTCGCCTCGGTCGGCGCCCCGTACAGCCGCGCCGACATCGAGGGCGGTCTGGACCGGATCGAGGACTGGTACGTCGGAGACGGCTGGTACACCGACGGCGACGGCCGCAACTTCGATTACTACATCGGCTGGGCCATGCATCTGTACCCGCTGCTGTGGTCGCGGATGGCGGGGGCCGACGACGGGGGCCGGACCGAGGTCTACCGGCAGCGGCTGCGCAGGTTCCTGGAGGACTATCCGCACTTCTTCGGCTCCGACGGGGCCCCGGTCCACCAGGGGCGTTCGCTGGCCTACCGGTTCGCCGCGCTGGCCCCGGTCTGGATGGGGGCGCTGGCCGACTGCACACCACTCGCGCCGGGGCTCACCCGTCGGCTCGCCTCGGGCACGATGCGGCACTTCGTGGAGCGCGGCGTGCCGGACGAGCGGGGGCTGCTGACGCTCGGCTGGTACGACACGTTCCTGCCCAGCACCCAGCCGTACTCCGGTCCGGCGTCACCGTACTGGGCCAGCAAGGGCTTCCTCGGCCTGCTGCTCCCGCCGGACCACCCGGTGTGGACGGCACGCGAACTCCCGCTGCCCGTCGAGGAGTCCGACCGGTACACCGCGCTGCCGTCGGTCGGCTGGCTGCTGCACGGCACCCGTGACGACGGCATCGTGCGGCTGGTCAACCACGGCAGCGACCACAATCCGCCGTACGACGACGCCTCCGATCCGTCCGAGGGCACACACGACCCGCACTACGCGAAGTTCGGCTACTCGACAGCGACGGCCCCCGAGGCCGCCCCGCACGCCGTGGCCCGCTCCATCGACGGCCATCTGGCGCTCGTGGCCCCGGACGGGACCCCGTCGCCGCGCCGCCGGATCCATTCGCTGCGCTGCGAGGGCCGGGTGGCCTCCTCGTGGTACGCGGCGAAGCTGCCCGACGACGACCGGACGTACCGGATCGAGACGACGAGCGTGCTGCACGGTCCGTGGGAGATCCGGGTGCACCGGGTCGAGGCGCCCGAGGGAGTGGTGGTGCGCGAGGGCGGGCACGCGGTCGCGCATGCGGAGAACCCCGTGGCGCTGTCCGGCACCGGCTGGGCGCTCGCCCGTACGCCGGACGGTCTGAGCAGCGCCCTGATAGCGCTGCACGGCTGGGACGACGCTGCCGAAGGGGCCGCCGTCGCACGTGACGTCCAGTCCAACGCCCACGGTCCGCGTTCCGCGATCCCGTATCTGCGCAGCCTGCCGCATCCGGGAGGGCGGAGCGTGCATGTCTCGCTGGTCGCCCTCTCCCGGGGCTCCCTGCATCCGGAGGCGCTGCGCGACTCGGTGCGGGTGCGGGCGGGTGCGGACTCGGTGGTGCTGACGTTCCTGGACGGCACGACGGTCGAGACCTGAACGCGTACGGGTCGGGCGGGCAGCCGGGCCGGGGCGCGGAAGCACGGCCGTGGTGCCCGTTCATGGTTCAGTGGACCGGCTCCGTCCAATCAGATTCCGGTGCTGACGCCCTCCCGCTGATCGATGTGCCCGACGAGTTCCCGCGCCAGGGACTTGATCGTGTCCAGCCCCGCTCTGCCCCAGGAGCGGGGCACCGTGTCGACCGCGCAGACGGCTCCCAGGGCGACGCCCGTCCGGTCGATGAGCGGGGCGCCTAGGTAGGAGCGGATGCCTATCTCGTCGACGACCGGGTTTCCGGCGAAGCGCGGATAGTCTCGGACGTCCTCCAGCACGAGCGCCTTGCGTCGTACGACGACATGCGGGCAATAGCCGCGGTCCAGGGGAACGTACCGGCCGGACCGGCTGCTGCCCGCCGCGGCGCTGCCCGGACCGGGCCTCCTGGGCGTGCCGGTCGGTGTGTGCAGCCCGGCGAAGAACTGCCGTTCACCGTCGAGGAAGTTGACCATCGAATAGGGGACGTCGGTGACCTCGGCCACCCTGTCGGCGAAGGCGTCGAAGTTGTCGAACGAGGCGTCGGCGCGCTCTCCGAGCCCCAGGGTGCGCAACCGATGGGTCCTGATGACGGCGTCACGGTCCACGGGCGTGAGCAGCAGTCGCTCGGGGACGGGCCGCGTCACGCGCGGGCTCCGAAGGCCGTCGGAGGAGCAGGGGCGGAGCTGACGTCGATGAGGTGCTGGACCAGGGTGACCAGCGTCCTCGTGCTGGAGCTGGCGATACGGGCGTCGCACAGCACGACGGGTACCTCGGGCCCCAGGTCGAGCGCGGCCCGCACCTCCTCGGGAGGGTAGCGGTGGGCGCCGTCGAACTCGTTCACCGCGACGACGAAGCCGATACCGCGCCGTTCGAAGAAGTCGACGGCGGCGAAGCACTCGGTGAGCCGTCGGGTGTCCGCGAGCACGACCGCTCCCAGCGCGCCCTGGGAGAGCTCGTCCCACATGAACCAGAAGCGCTCCTGGCCGGGGGTGCCGAACAGGTAGAGCACGTGCTGCTCGTCGAGGGTGATGCGGCCGAAGTCCATGGCCACGGTGGTGGACGTCTTGGACTCGACGCCGTCGAGGTTGTCCGTGGCGGCGCCCGCCTGGGTCAGCAGTTCCTCCGTGCTCAGTGGGGCGATCTCGCTGACCGCGCCGACGAACGTCGTCTTGCCGACTCCGAACCCGCCCGCCACCAGTACCTTGAGCGCGACGGGGAAGCCCTCGGGGGCAACGGGTCCGCCGAGCCCGGCGGAGCCGGTCGATACGGGGAAGTCGGCGGAGCCGGCGGGCGCGGTGATGCCCCCTTCCGGGGCACCGGCGCCCCTGGAATCAGGTGCCCCCGAAGCACAGGTTCCGGCGTACGCATACGACCCGCCCGAGCCGTGGACTTCTCCGAAGCCGGACGCGCCACCGAAATCGGCGGCCGTGCCCGAGTCGGGGACCGTGCCGTGGCCGAGGGCTCCGCCGGCACCGTGGCCCGGGCCGAGGCCGCCGTATCCCTCCGGGTGGCCGGAACCTCCGGGCAAGCCGGGCCGCACGTGGAATCCATGGGTGGTCTCGTGGGTTTCCGGGGTCCCGTAGGCCCCGGAGTCCCCGTGCGCTGCGAGACCGTCGAGGTGCCCGTGGTCTCCGAAGCCCTCGGGGAGGCCGTGGCCCCGGGGCGGCACGTACCCTTCGTGGCTCACGCCGTTCTCGTACGTGGCGGGGCTGCCGAAGCCGTCAGAGCTGTCGTCGTAAGCCATCGAGCACTGCCTCCAGCAGGGATCGGTCGGTGGGCGTGTCATGGAAGGCGGGTGGGTGCGCGGTGACTGCCCCGCAGTCCACCAGGTCGGAGACGAGCACTTTGGTGACGACCGCGGGCAACCGCAGATGGGCGGCGATCTCGGCCACGGAGGTGGGGCCGCCGCACAGTCCCAGCGCGACGGCGTGTTCGGGACCGAGCGCCGCCTGCGGTTCGGCTCCGGTGGCCATCACCAGGGACAGCAGGTCGAGCACGGCCGTCGGGCGGGTCCTGCCGTTGCTCACGGTGTACGGGCGGATGAGCCGGCCGGCCGCGTCGTCCAGCAACGGCCCGTCCTGCGGGAGCGACACGCTCACAGTCCTGTGGCGCCTGGTGCCGCGGCGGCCTGTCTGACCGGGGTCATCAGATACGGCCGTACGCTCTTGACCAGCATGGTCATCTCGTAGCCCAGCACGGCGGCGTCCGCCTCGCGTCCGGCCAGGACCGCGAGGCAGGTGCCCGATCCGGCGGTGGAGACGAACAGCAGGGTCGAGTCCAGCTCGACCACGACCTGACGCACGTCGCCGTTGTCGCCGAAGCGCGCACCGGCACTGCGGCCGAGCGAGTACAGCCCCGCGGCCAGCGCCGCCATGTGGTCGGCGCTGTCGGCATCCATCCCGTGCAGGGATTTCACCAGTCCGTCGGCGGAGAGGAGGACCGCGCTGCGTGTGTACGGCACACGTTGCACCAGTCCGCTCAACAACCAGTCGAGGTCGGGGACCTGACCGGTCGACATATCGATCGCCATGACGCATCTACTCCTTGAGGGGGTTCACTTCGAGGGGGTCGGCGGCGGGCGCGGTTGCCGGAGTCGCCGCCGGGCCGGCGTCCTGACCCGGGGCCCGGCGGTTCTGGGCGGGCGAGGCCGTCCGCACCCGGACCGGCAGCGGGCGCGCCGGGGTTTGAGGCTGAGCCGCCGGTTCGGGGCCCCGATCCGTACCCGTGTCCGGGCCGCGGACGCCGGTGCCGGCCTCCGATTCACTCCGGGCCTCGGCGAGATCGATGCCGCGCCGGAAGGCCGCCATGAGACCCGGGTCGTGCAGGATCTGTCCGTCTCCGGTGCGCGGGGCCGGGGGCTGCCTGAGCTGGGGAACCAGGTGTTCCTGGTTGCTGCGCCTGGGGAGACGGGGGCGGTCCACGGGGGTGCCCGAGGCCCCGGGCTCACGTCGCTCGCCGTCGGGCACCGGTGGACCGTCGTCCGCCGACCGCGCTCCGGAGTGGGGTCCGGCCGGGGCGGGACGGCCGAGGTGTCCATCGCGCACGGACGGGTCCGGCGCCCGGCCGGGGGCGTACGGCTGCCGCTGGGTGCCCGGCCGGGGGCCGGGGGCGGTAGCGACGTCCGGGGTCCGAGGCGGGACGATGCTCGGCGGCGGGCCGGCCACCGGACGCGCGCCGGGGTGGCTCGGGGCCGGCGGTGGGATAGCGTGCGGGGCAGGGCCGGGGTGAGGAGTCGGCCGGTGGTGAACCTCCGTGCCGTTTCCGGCCGTTGGGTGGTGCACGTGGCCGGGGGCCGTCGGCTGCGCGGCGTCCGGGCCGGCCGGGGCGTCCTCGTCCAGGCCCAACAGGGTCCGGGGAAGGACGAGTACGGCCTGTGTGCCCCCGTAGATGTTGCTCTGCAGCCGTACCGCGATGCCGTGCCGACGGGCCAGTGAAGCGACGACGTACAGGCCGATCCGCCCGTCCTGCAGGAGATGGGCCACATCGACCTGGTCGGGGTCGGCGAGCAGGGCGTTCATCCGCCGCTGCTCGTTGCCCGGCATGCCCAGGCCCCGGTCCTCGACCTCCAGCGCCAGTCCGGCGGTCACCCGCTGGGCGCGCAGCAGCACTTGGGTGTGCGGGGCGGAGAAGACCGTGGCGTTCTCGACCAGTTCGGCCAGCAGGTGGATCACATCGGCCACGGCGTGCCCGCGCAGGGTGCCCTCGATCGGCGGCACCAGCTTGACCCGCGGGTACTGCTCGACCTCGGCGATCGCCGAGCGCAGCACCTCCGTCATGGTGACCGGGCTGCTCCACTGCCGCCGCGAGACGGCGCCGCCGAGAACGGCGAGGTTCTCCGCGTGCCTGCGGATGCGGGTGGCGAGGTGGTCGACGTGGAAGAGGCCCTTGAGCAGATCGGGGTCCTCGACCTGATGCTCCAGTTCGTCGAGCAGTTGGATCTCGCGGTGCACCAGCGACTGCAGCCTGCGGGCGAGGTTGACGAATACCTCGACCTTCTGTTCCTCGCCCGTGCGGTCGGTGAGCCGGGACGCCTCCACGACGGCGGCGACGGCGGCCTGCTGCTGGCGGCCGATCTCCTGCGCGAGGAGATCGAAGCCGTCGCTTCCGGGCGCGACGGGCCGTGCGGCCCCCGGTGTGGGGAGGGACTCGCCCTCGCGGAGGAGTTCCATCATCCGCCGCAGCTCGGCCTGGCCCTGTGCACTGACCCGGCGGAGCGCCAGGCAACGGCCGAAGACGGTGGTGGCGACCCGGTTGGCGGCGAAGTAGGCGGCCGTCACGGCGGCGAGGGCCAGGGCGCCCGTCCCGCCCAGGGCGATCCACAGCGAGGCGGATGGCGGGGCTCCAACAGAACGGGCGGTCCAGACGACCGCCACGGCTCCACTGAGCGTTGCGACGACGGCCGGCAGCACCGCGGCTCGCACCATCCGGGGACGTATGCGCGTCTCGTGGGACGGCTGGGTGGTACGTGCCCTCGTGGAGGCCGCGTGCGAACGGCTGCCCGGTCGGCCGTGCCGTCCGCCCTCGCGGCGTTCCGGTCGCGCCTCGGGTGCGCGAAGTTGAGACATCAGTGTCCTCGGTACGTGGGGCACCGGGGAACGGCGTCCATGCGTGGGCCCCCTACGGTGCTCGGTCGGGCTCGGTTCAACGGTCGGGCGGGCTCCACCAATGGAAGCCCACCGTTGCTCACCGGACACACACGGTAGTTGCCCGTTCCCTGCGCGTGGCGGGCAGTTGTCGAACTTGCCCGCCATCCTTCCCACTCCGGGATGACGTCTCGCACACAAGACCGATTACTTCCCCAGGAACCTCCAGTCGGCGGACACTCGAACGGCCTAGAGGTCGTGTCCTCAACGGGCGTCCGCTGTACGCCTCGCACGCACGCTCGCCGTGTTGTCGGAGTCGTCCTCGTACGTCCGGTACGAGGACGACCCTCCGCCGTGCGCTCGCGCGCGCCGGACGCCGTAGAGCCCGGCCTCCGGCCGAACACCGCCCCTGTGAAGAAGCGGCCTGGTGCTGTGGCCGACTCCCATCGGCTCTTCTGCGACCTCCGTGATCCGCGCGGCGTCCACGGGCCGGCGCTCCACCGGCTGCGGAGCCACCGGACGCCACCACGGATCGGTGGGCAGGCTCCGCGACATGGGTTCGAACGGTTCACCCGGTCGCGGCAGGGCGATCGCGGCGCCCGTTTCCTCGGCCGCGGCGATGGTCCCCTCCCCCGGCTCGGCCCACGGGTGCGGGGCGAGATTGAAGGTGGCCCAGCGGATCGGGAGCATCGTGCCGAACGGTGCGCCGCCCTGGAGGTCCAGATGGGCGCGCATCCCCTCGGCCGGCGTCATGTGTATGTCGGGCAACAACCCCTCGTTCTGTACACGCTGTGCCGAGGGGCCTTCACCCCGGATCTTGAACACTTGAGATCGTGGATCTTGAGGATCTGAGAACGGACATCTTGTGGTCATGAAGCACTACCCGCCGGAGTTCAAGGCGGACGCGGTCGCGCGGTACGAGTCGCGGCCCGAAGCGACGATCAGCTCGGTCGTCTCTGATCTGGGGGTCAACCCGGAGACGCTGCGGAACTGGGTCCGGGCGGCCGGAGCAAGCCGGCCCCGGGGGCGCCGGGCGGAGGTGCCGGCGGAGCCACCCACACCGCTTGGGGCGGAGAACGCCGACACGAGCCGGGCGTTCGCCGACGCCTGCCTCAGAGCCGGCGTCCCAGTGCATGAGCACGATCGGCTCCAGCCCGGACAACGCGCTCGCCGAGTCCTTCAACGCGACGTTCAAACGCGAGACGCCGCAAGGCCGCAAGCACTGGTCCAGCGAGCGCGAGGCCGCGCGCAGAAACAGATTGCCGCGCACCTCGTACAAGGGCGCACCCACGACGAAATCGCGAAACAGGAACACCTGAACGTTCGTACCGTGAGGAAGTACGTCCGGGCAATGCGCCAGAGGCTCAACCGCCCCCGCAGCTCGTGTCCGGTCCTGGTCCACGCCCTTCTCGCCCATCAGCCGATCGAGCCGCCCCCGACCCCTATGGGACGCCCGGCGTTCGAGCTGAACGAGCAGGACTTGCTGCCGCTGGGTGCCATCGCTGAGCACTCCCGGATGGCCGAGATCGCCCACGCTGCCGGAATACCCCTCAGGACACTTCGTCTCAGAACCGAAACCCTCGTGCGCACACATCGCCGACACGAAGTACACCTTGAACCGCGCCGGCAACAGGCGCCGCCGCTTCGCCGGACGACCCGCTCTCGCGGAGAGTGCTGCCGCCTCTACCCAACGACCATGGACGTCGTGTGAACTTTTTCGAACACATACATGGTGTAATCCATCACGTTCCGGCCATCCGCTCGGGCCAGGCCGAGCTGGGCTCTTTACCCCTCCGTGACGCCACCGATACCGGATAAGGCGGCTCTGACCAGCGATGATGCAGGATTCCTTCATTGACAGCGGTTGGGGTGCTCGTTACCTTCAGTGCCATGAAGCACCGAGCCCCCGTGGGCGCCATCGACGAGCTGGACAAGCGCATCATCGCCGCGCTCCAGCTCAACGGTCGTGCCCCGTGGAGCGCGGTGGCGCGTTGGGTGGACGCCAGTGAGACGACCGTCCAACGGCGGTACCGCTCGCTGCGCGAGCGGGGGCTGCTGCGGGTCGTCGGCACCATGGAACTGGACCGGACGCACGAGGGTTCCTCCATGCTCGTCCGGGTGCAGGCCAGGCCGGGCCAGGGGCTGGCCGTCGCCGACCGGCTCGCCTCAAGTCCGGACGTTCGCTTCGTGGCTGTGGTCACCGGCGCCGCCGATCTGATCGTCGACTTCGTCGCTCGCGACAACGAGGAGATGATGCGGATACTCTTCACCGACCTGCCGGCGGCCGATCTCATCACCAGCACCGAAGCCGTGCCCGTCATCCGCGCCTTCACTTCGGCGTCGATGTGGGACACCGGGCTGTTGCCCGCCGAGGCGGGGGCCGACCTGCGGTCCGGCTCCCTGGCGTTGTCGTGCGACCGGGACGACTGGGATGTGACGCCACAAGCTCTCACCCCCCTGGAACAGGACCTCGTCGCGGCGCTCAAGGAGGACGGCCGCACCCAGGTCAGCGTGCTGGCCCGGCGGCTCGGACACACCGAGTCCGCCGTGGCACGGGCCATGGAGCGGCTTATCGCTCGCGGCGTGCTCCAGTTCCGCACGCTGGCCGACCCGTCACTGCTCGGGTACGACGCGGAGTTCATGGTCTGGCTCTCGATCGAGCCCGACCGGCTCGACGCGGCGGGACGGCAACTTGCCCGGCATCCGGGCACCAAATTCCTGGGCGCGGCGACCGGACGCTTCAACCTCGTCGGACACATGGTGCTGCCCCGCCGTGCTGACCTCTTCCGCTACACCAGCGACGTCATCGGCAGCCTCCCCGGCCTGATCGCCTCCGACGTGACGCTGCACCTCGTCACCATGAAGTACTCCTGGCACCGGATGGTCAGCTCCCTCTGACCCCTCCCGGGCTGCGGCTCCGTGCCGGCTCGCCCCGGTGCACACCTCCTTCTTCCTTTCTTCTCTCCCCCATCCCCTCCCCAACCCTCGTGGAGTCACCATGCCCACAGACGACTCCGGCCTGCCCGCGGAGAGCTGGCGCTGGCCCGAACAGACCTGGCGCGGCCAAGTGGACGCCGTGCGTGCTGGACGGCGGCTGGTCCCCGACCGCTGGCCCGGCGGCGCCCGGGTCGCGGTCGCCCTGTCCTTCGACTCCGACCACGAGACGATCCCGCTGCGTGACGGCGAGACCAGTCCCGGACGGCTCGCCCAGGGCGAGTACGGGGCCCGGGTCGGCGCGGCCCGCATCCTGGACCTGCTCGACCGTCACCGGATCCCCGCGACGTTCTTCATGCCGGCGGTCTCCGCCCTGCTCCATCCCGAGGAGGCCCGTGCGTACACACGCGGCGGGCACGAGCTGGCCGTCCATGGCTGGATCCACGAGCGGAACATGCTCCTGAGCCGGGAGGACGAGAGGGAGCTGACTGCCCGTGCCCTGGGCACCCTGGAAACCCTGACTGGTCGGCGGCCTGTGGGGATTCGCACCCCGTCCTGGGACTTCTCGGACTCCACCCTCGACATCATGCTCGAACTCGGTTTCGTCTACGACTCCTCGTTGATGGCCGACGACGAGCCGTACGAGATCGTCGCCGACGGCCGTCCCACCGGCCTGGTCGAAATTCCCGTGGACTGGATCCGGGACGACGCCCCCTACTTCACGATGGACCGCTACGGCTCCGTCCGCCCGCACAGCCGCCCTCGCGACGTCCTGGAGATCTGGGCCGACGAGTTCGACGCCGCGTACCGCGACGGCGGTGTCTTCCAGCTCACCCTGCACCCGCACGTCATCGGCCACCGCTCACGCCTGGTGGCGCTGCGCGAACTCCTCGGCCACATCACCGCTCACTCCGACGTCTGGTTCGCCACGCATGCCCAGCTCGCCGACTCGGCCCGCGCCGTGCTGACCGGCCGAACGACGTCTCGTTCCGCCCCTGAAGTCCCGGAGCACACACCATGAACACGAGTTCCTCCGCGCCCGCCGGTCCGCTGTCCCAGGGAGACTCCCCCGCCCCCGGCAGACTGAGCAGGGCCCAGCGCAAGGCCATCATCGCCGGCACCATCGGCAACACCGTCGAGTGGGTCGACTGGGCCCTGTACTCCATCTTCGCCAAGGTCATCGCCGACGAGTTCTTCCCGAAAGGCGACGGTGCGGTGGCCCTGCTGTCCACGCTCGCCGTGTTCGCCGTCGGGTTCGTAATGCGTCCGGTGGGCGCCGCCGTGCTCGGCGCCTACGCCGACCGCCACGGGCGCAAGAAGGGCATGACGCTCACTGTCGCCCTGATGGCGGGTGCCGGGTTCGTCATCGCCATCACCCCGAACTACGAGGCCATCGGTGTCTTCTCTCCCCTCGTCCTGCTCGTCGCCCGCCTCATACAGGGTTTCTCCGCAGGCGGCGAGTTCGGTTCCTCCTCCGCTTTCCTCGTGGAGTCGGCGGCCCGGGGCAGGCGTGCGTTCGCCGGCTCCTGGCAGCAGGTGTCGGTGGCGGGCGGCGTCCTCATCGCCTCGCTGCTCGGCACCCTCACCACCTCCGCGCTGAGCGACGAGGCTGTGCACTCCTGGGGCTGGCGGGCGGCGTTCATCTTCGGCGGTCTCCTCGGTTTGGTCGGCCTGTGGCTGCGGGTCTCCGTGGAGGACACCGAGTCCTTCGCCCTGGCCCAGGGCTCTGGCCTGACCCGTACCAACCCTGTCAAGGCCATGTTCACCGAGCACCCCAGGGCGACGCTCCGCGTCGTCGGCATCACGATCGCGGGCACCCTGACCTACTACATCTGGGTCAACTACCTGCCCACGTACGCCAATCTGACCACCGGCATCGAACTGAAGACCGCCCTGCTCTCGCAGACGCTGTGCCTGGTGGTCTTCGTCGTCGCGCTGCCGTTCGTGGGCCTGCTCTCGGACCGGATCGGCCGCAAGCCCACCATGGTGGGCTTCGCCGGCGGGTTCGTCGTTCTGGCCTGGCCCCTGCTGCACCTGCTCGACGGCAGCTTCCTCAGCCTGTTCCTCGTGCAGCTCACCGGGATGCTGCTGATCCTCGGGTACTCCGCCAACTGCGCCGTCATCATGGCCGAGCAGTTCCCGGCGGAGGTCCGCGCCACTGGCATCGCCCTCCCCTACGCCCTGGCGGTCGCGGTCTTCGGCGGCACGGCACCATACCTCACCACCTGGCTTCACGAGAGCGGCCACAGCGACCTGTTGTGGATCTACGTCTCCGCCGCAGCGCTGATCTCCCTCGGCGTCTACCTCACGATGCCCGAGACCAAGGACAAGGAGTTCGTCTGATGACGACGCACGTGATCGTCACCGGCGCGGCGGGCGGTATCGGCGAGGCGATCGCCGAGGAGTTCGCCCGGCAGGGCGCACGGCTCACTCTGACCGACCGCGATCCACAGTCCCTGGAGCGGACCGCGTCACGGCTCGGCGGCCGGATGGCGGCGCACGCCACGGACTTGGCCGACCCGGATGCCCCCCGCGCCCTCGTCGAGAGTGTCTGGCAGGAGCACGGTCCGGTCGACGTCCTGGTCAACGCCGCCGGTGTCTACCCGTCTCTGGACATGGCCGACGTCGACGCCCACGCCTGGGACCGGCTGTTCGCGGTCAACCTCCGGGCCCCCGTCCTCGCCACCGCCGCGTTCGCCCGGCTCGCCGTGGACGCCGGACGGCCCGGAGCGGTCGTCAACATCTCCTCCGGGTCCGCACTGCGATCCCGGCCCGGCGGTGGCCCGTACGCGAGTTCCAAGGCCGCTCTGGAGATGGCCACCCGCGCCGCCGCCCTGGAACTGGGCCGGCACGGTATCCGCGTCAACGCCGTCAGCCCTGGCTTCGTCCAGGTCACCAGCGACTGCAACCCCGTGTCCGTCGAGTACGCCGAGGCCATCGGCGCCAACCCGCTGGGCCGCCCCGGCCGTCCGGACGACATCGCCCGTGCCGTGTGCTGGATCGCAGGCCCCGACGCCTCCTGGATCACCGGGGAGATCCTGCGCGTGGACGGCGGGTCCGGTACGGGCGCCCTGCACCTGCCCCGCATCTGGCAGCCCGGCGACACCCGCGCCGCCGCCCTGCCCCCCATATCGGCCGCCGCAACGGAAGGACCCACCCGATGACCGCCCCCTCCCCACAGCGGGCCCCCTACACCGTCGTCGGCGGGGGCGCGATCGGTGGCACGCTCGCCTTCGCCCTCGCGCGGGCCGGACACCCCGTCACCGTCATCGACACCGATCTGGCGCACGTTGCGGCGATCCGTGCCGGCGGACTCGTCCTCGCGCACGACGGCACCCGCACCTCCGTGCCGGTCACCGCAACCACTCCGGACGCGTTCGACGGAACCTTCGATCAGGTGCTGCTCGCGGTGAAGGCCCAGGCCACAGAGACCGCGGCCGCATGGATCGCACCCCGATTGTCGGCACATGGCCATGTGGTGTCCCTCCAGAACGGCTTCAACGAGGAACTCATCGCACGGTACGTGGGCGCCGAGCGGACGGTCGCCGCATTCGTCAACATCTTCGCCGACGTCATCGAGCCCGGCGTCATCCTGGACGGGGGCGCGGGCGCCCTCGTCATCGGCGAGCCCGACGGCGCCCCCGTCAGCGACCGCGTCCGCTCCCTCGTGTCCGACCTGCAGAGCTGGGGACCGGCGATCGCCAGCGACAACGTCGACGGCCATCTGTGGGCCAAGGCCGGCTTCGGCGCGATGCTCGCCGCCACCGCACTCGCCGACGCCCCCATGGCCGACCTCATCGACCGACACCGGTCCGCCATGACCGCCTTGGCCAGCGAGATCTTCGCCGTGTCCGACCGCCTCGGCATCACCCTGGAGGCGTTCGACGCCTTCGATCCCCATCGGCTGCGGTCGGAAGCCGACCCCGCCGAACGCGGCGCCGCCTTCGACCGCCTCACAGCATGGCTACGGACACAGCCGAAGGACCGGAGCGGCATCTGGCGCGACCTCGCCGTACGCCACCGGCCCGTCGAAGTCACCACGCACTACACCAGCGTCCTCGACCACGCGGCCCGCGAAGGATTGCCCACCCCGCTTCTGCGGACCGTCATGGACGGCCTCCTCGAACTGGAGGACGCCCCGCACCGGATGTCGGAATCGCGGCTGGACGTCCTGGACCACCTCACCGAGCCCGCGACACCCGGCCGGCTCCCGGAAGCGGAACACGCGGAGGCCGTACGCGAGTGGCTCAACGAGCACCGCGAGGAGATGGTCACCGATCTCGCCGCGTACACCTCCCGGGGCAGCGCCAGCGACGACCCCCGCGAACTCGACGCCTGCCTCGCCTGGTTGCGCGACTGGCTCGACCGGCGCCTGGACACACCGGCCACCGAGGAGATCCTTCCCCGCGCGGACGTCGGGGATATCCTCATCCGCCGCTACCCGGCCCGGGACGCGACCGCCGAGGACACCCGGCCGATCCTCCTCCTCGGCCACTACGACACCGTCTGGCCCACCGGCACCCTGGACGACTGGCCCTTCCGGCGGGAGGGCGACCACATCAGCGGGCCGGGCGTCTTCGACATGAAGGCCGGTCTCATACAAGCGGTATGGGCACTGCGCGCACTCGACGCGCTGGGCCTGCCCCGGCCGCCCTGCACCCTCATGCTGAACGGCGACGAGGAGACCGGAAGCCTCCACTCCCACGAAGCCATCGTCCGCGAGGCCCGCGACAGCCGACTCGCCATGGTCTTCGAGGCAGCCGCCGACGGCGCGATCAAGACGGCCCGCAAGGGAGTGGGGCTGTTCACGGTCACAGTCACGGGCCAGGAAGCCCATGCCGGTCTCGATCCGACCTCCGGGGCGAGCGCGGTGGACGAACTGGCCCATCAGATCCTCCACTTGGCCGGGCTGCGCGACACCGACGCCGGCACGTCGCTCAACGTGGGCGTGGTAGAGGGCGGCACCCGCAGCAACGTGACCGCGGGACGAGCCGTCGCGCACATCGACGTCCGGGTCGCGTCCGCGGCCGAGCAGAAACGCGTCACCGAGGCACTCGCCGCACTCCGCCCAACGGACCCGGGAACACGCGTGGAAGTGACCGGGAACTGGAACCGCCCCGTCTTCGAGCGCACCGAACAGATCGCCGCCTACGCCGAACTGGCCCGCCGATGCGCAGCGCTGCTCGGAGAAGACCTGAACGAAACATCCGTCGGAGGAGCCAGCGACGGAAACTTCATCGTGGCATCAGGGACACCAGTCCTGGATGGCATCGGCGCGATCGGCTCGGGCGCCCACGCCCGCTCGGAACACACCTCAATCCCTGGCATGGTTACCCGCTCCGCCCTAGCCGCCACAGTACTAACCTCACTGGCCTAAGTGGTCGGCTCCGGAAGTCCTTCGGGGGTTGATCACGCTGCGAGTCGGGCGGAGGATTCTTCCTGGTGATCGGTGGTGTGCCGGTCGAGTCTGGCCCACAGATCGTCCAGGTCGCAGGTGGTGAACTTCCATTGGAACGGCTGTGGCGTGGCGTTGTAGCGGCTTTCGAATGCGCGGAGCCGGTCCCGGACCTGGTTCAGGTCGGTGAAGTCGTTGGGTGAGATGACCTTGCGCTGGACGATGGAGAAGAAGATCTCGATCTGGTTCGTCCAGGAGGCGTGTACGGGCGTATGGACCATGACAGCGTTCGGGAACGCGGTGGTCAGGCGGTCGATGGTCTTCTTGTCGCGGTGGGAGGAGCCGTTGTCGACGATCCAGAAGAAGCGTCTGGCGCTGGCGTAGGGCTCGGTGGTCATGACCTGGGTGACCGAGTTCATGAAGGGCACGATGCCGGTCTTCGGCTCGCAGCGGCCGAAGACCGGCACGCGGTGGACGTCGTAGGCGGCCAGGTAGGCCAGCGCGCCGTCGGCTGGGTCCGCCAGGCCGAGGCCGACCACGGTGAGCGGGACGGCCGGCTCACCACCGCCGAACGGGACGAGCTCAAGCAACTCCGCAAGGGAAAAGTGGAGTTGAAGCGGGCGAACGAGATCCTCAAAGCCGCGAGTGTCTTTTTTGCCCAGGAGCTCGACCGTCCCCGGACGAGGCCGACCAGGTGATCAACCACCTGCGCGAGAGCGGCCTCGGGGTCGGGCCCGTATGCCGGGAGCTGGACCTGTCGGAGTCCGCGTATTACGCACGCAAGAAGCGGCCGAAGCCGGCACGCCAGCTCCGTGACGAGCAGCTCATGCCCCTGATCGAAGAGATCCACGCCGAGCCCGGCGGGACCTATGGGGCCCGCCGGATCACCCGCGCCCTGCGGCGCAAGGGGGCGGTCGTGGCCCGCTGCACCGTCGAGCGGCTGATGGCCGAGCTCGCGGCGTTCTCGCAGGCCGCTGTCCCGGCCCTCTCGGCACGGGCCCGCCACAGGGCGGCCCGGATGCCGTCTTCGAGGGCGCCGCCGGGCCGGGTGCGGCGCTGCCGGGCCTGGGCCTGGGTCTGGAGGATTTCCTCCTGGGCGGCGATCTCAATGAACGCCTCTTCGGGTTCGCGGTGTTGGCGGAGGACCGCGGTCTGGCGGTCGGCGGCTTCGCGGATGCCTCGCTCGCCGCCCCGGCCACGGCCGCCGGCACCGAGGCTGCCCGCGCTGACCTGATCTACGGCAGCAACATCCTGTTGCAGAACCAGTACGGAGGTGACGGCGGCTACCTCGATACCAACGGCCGCTCCTCCCAACCCGACGCCACCTACAACGTCAGCACCAACCAGACCCCCAGCAGCCGCGGCCCGGCGACGTCGGTCTGGAAGGTCGTCTCCACCACCGGCAAGACGAACGGCACCCGTGTCACCAGCGGTGACGTCGTCTACCTCATCAACCAGTACAGCAGCGGCACCTACCTCGACACCAACGGCCGCTCTTCCCAGCAGGGCGCCAAGTACGACGTGACCACCAGCCCCTACACCGACCGCGGTACCGGCACCGGCTCCTGGAAAGTCCTGCCCGCCGCGTGACGCACCCCCTGCCCGGCGCACGGCGTGCGACGTGTGGGGCGCGCCTCGTACGGGTGGTACGTCGGGCACACTGACAACGGTCGGCGCCCTGGTCTCCACGTCACCGCCTGCACGCACTACCCCCCCACTGCCCCTCTGGGACACCGGGAAGCCCTGACCCCGACAGTTGCGATGCCCGGGGCCAGGGCGTTGTCACCGGGTGGGTATCCGAGCCGGACGATGTTCAGGACGGTCAGGCGTTGCAGGGGCCTGTTCCGGTGGCTGACATCTACCGGCCCCGGTGGCAAAAGCTGAGGGCCCTTACATCGCTCTCGCAAGTACGGCAGCCTGGTGGACACCGGTCCAAGAACATCACGCTCACCGCGGCCGCCCGTCACTTCGGGGTTTGGCCGGCCGCCATCTTCACCCTTCTGTTCCGGTTGCGCCGCCACGGCGTCGCCTGCGCGGAAGGCGGCATGAGTGAGGCGCGGTACACCGAAGAGTCGTCAACGGTTCCCGAGCGGTCCGGACTCGGCGGCCCCGGCTGTGGACACCGAGTCCGGCGCACACGTTCGGGGCCGGACTCGCTGCATGGTCGCGGCACCGAACACGGTCAGGCGGGTGGTGCGGGTCAGGCGGCGGCCGCCTGGAGGGCCACGCGTACGCACTCCAGTGTGCGGTCGATGTCCTCCTCGGTGGTCGCGGCGTTGAGTCGTCGGTCGCCGGTGGGGAAGGCAGGTTCGAGCACGCCCTGGGACAGCAGGGAGGCGTGGTAGCGCGCATACCGTTCGCCGTCGCTCTGCATGGCCTCCCGGAAGTTCACGGGTGCCTCCGGCCGGAAGTAGACGCACCACTCGGAGCCGAGGCCGACCACCACGGCTTCGGTTCCGGTCTCGGCGATGGCCTTCTCGATGCCGCCCCGCATGCGTTCGCCGCGGGCGTGGAGGATGCCGAAGATGTCGTCGCTCTCCATGATCTCCAGCGTCTTGTTGGCGGCGGCCAGCGCGTAGGGGGAGGCGTTGTAGGTGCCGTCGATGGTGGCCTCGGTCTTGGAGTAGGCGCCGAGGTGTCCCATCGCCGCGTCGGAACCGGCCAGCCCGGCCAGTGAGTAGCCGTTGGCGACGGCCTTGCCGAAGACGGTGAGGTCGGGTGTGACCCCGCACAGGGACTGGTAGCCGCCGATCGCCGCGCGGAACCCGGTCTTCACCTCGTCGAAGACGAGCACTACCCCGTGCCGGGTGCACAGTTCACGGAGGAGTTCCAGGAATCCGGGCTGCGCGGGCACACAGCCGAAGCTGTGGACGTAACCCTCGGCGAAGGCGGCCGCGAGTTCCTGGCCGTGCTGGTCGAAGGCGTCCCGGAGCCCCTGGGCGTCGTTCCACTCCACGACGACGACGTCGGCGACGACGGCCGGGTGGAGCCCTCCGCCGTTGGGGGTGTTGAGGTGTGACTCGGCAGTCAGGTCGGAGCGGGAGCTTCCCACGGCCACGTGGTCGCTCCAGCCGTGATAGGTGCCGTGGAACTTGAGGACCTTCAGCCGGCCTGTGGTGGCCCGCGCGACATGGACGGCGTGCATGGCGGCGTCCGTGCCGGAGGTGCAGAAGGCGACCTTCTCGGCCGAGGGCATGACCTCGCAGATCTTCTCGGCAAGCTGGTACTCCCCGGCCTGGGGGCCCACTCCCGTGAGGTCGCAGGTGCTGACCGCACGGAAGACAGCCTCGTTCACCCGCGGGTCGCAGTGCCCGAGAACGATGGGGCCCCAGGCGTTGAGGTAGTCGGTGTACTGCTTGCCGTCCTCGTCCCAGACGTACGCCCCCGAGGTCCGGACGAACACCTGGCGCCAGCCGACGCGGTGGCCGGACGAGACGCCGCGGGGCACCACGTGCCGGGCGCGGTCCCACACGGGTGACTGGTTCGGCTCGTCGGGGGCTGTGGACATGGAGACTCCTTCGTGGGGAGGTGATGACGAGGGGGAGTGAGAGGGGAGAAACGTTCGGCGGGCGGGTGCCTTCAGCGGGTGGGAGGTACAAAGAAGTCGCTGTTGAGGACCATCAGGTCCGCGCGCTCCAGGTCCCGGATGCTGGACCGACCGATTCCGTACATGGTCTCGCGGATGCCGCTGCGGAGGATGTCCAACACCGCGTAGGCGCCCGCCTCGCCGGCGCACGCGAGGCCGTAGAGCATCGCACGGCCGACCAGGACCGCCTTCGCGCCGAGGGCCAGCGCCTTGACCACGTCCGAGCCCCGCCGGATGCCACCGTCGACGAGTACGTCCACCTGGTCGCCCACGGCCTCGACGACCGAGGGCAGATACCGCAGCGGCGAGGGGCTGCCGTCGATGTTGTTGCCGCCGTGGTTCGACAGCGAGATGGCGTCGGCTCCGAGGTCCACGCACAGCTTGGCGTCCCGGATGGTGTTGATGCCCTTGACCATGAACGGGCCGCCCCACAGCTCACGCAGCCACTTCACGTCGTCCCAGGTGGGCGGAGGCGTCGCCTCGAACTCGGCCCAGGCCGTGCCGAAGTACGGCACGTTGCCCATACGGTCGAACAGGTTGGGCACCTTCAGTTCGGGAATCCGGCCGCGGCGCAGGTAGCTGCCGAACCAGGCCGGCCGGGACAGGGCCTCCGGGGCGAGGCGCACCATGGTCCTGAGGTCGAGGGAGCTCGGCGGGGCCGGGGGCACGCCCCAGTCGCGGCGCGGTGTGTGCGACCAGTCGAGCGTGACGATCAGCGCCTTGGCGCCGGCCCGGCGCGCGGCCTCGACCCGGGCCTCGATCTGGTCGCGTTTGCCGACCCAGTAGAGCTGGAACATCGTGTTCGGATTGACCGCGGCGACGTCCTCGGCGGAGTCGGAGGCCCAGGAACTCAGTCCGGTCGCGGTGCCGGCGCGGGCCGCGGCGCGGGCCACCCCGACCTCTCCGTCGGGGTGGATGGCCTGGGCGCCCACGGGCGAGACGAGGACGGGGAAGTCGATGTCCATCCCGAGGACGGTGGTGCGCAAGTCGAAGGAGGTCGGGCGGTCGAAGACCGTCGGCGAGAAGCCCAGTTCGCTGAAGGCCCGCAGGTTCTCGTCCAGGGTCCAACCCTGTTCGTTGCCAGCCTTCACGGCCAGCCAGACGGCCTTGGGCAGCTTGCGCTTGGCGAGGCGCTCCGCCTCGGCCAGGTTCTTGAACGGCACTCGGGTCGCCACGTTCGTTCCCTTCGACTGCCCGTCCGGTGGTCCGTGCGGGCGGGGAGGTGTGCCCGGCGTTGGTGGACGGGGCCACACTCGGTTCGGGTATGCCACCGTAGGATGAAATTTAACTTTCGGCAATAGCTGAATATTAAGTTTCTGAAACGTCGATTCCGAACGACCGCTGAAATGACGGTTGCGTGTCGTGCACTCTTGACCATGGATGAAAGATTTGTAACTCTCGATCGAGGTTCCCGCGGCCCTCCCGCGCCCTTGTGGGACCTGCGGCACAAAGGCGCGGTCCGATCGAAGAGGTAGACATGAGTTCTTCATCCACAGTGTTCGTGGCGACCAACGACCTGTCCGGCTTCACCCGGGGGCGTGCCGCACCAGGCAACGCGGCCGAGGGGGTGCTGCGCCGCGGGGTGGGGTGGGTTCCGGCCGATCTCGCGGTGACGGCCTTCGGAAAGATCGCGCCGAACCCGTTCGGCTCGACGGGTGACCTGAAGCTGCTGCCGGCGGAGTCCACCGGCGTCGACATCCCCACCCGCGGAGATGTGCCGGGTGTGCGTCTGTATCTCGCCGACCAGGTGCTGCCGGACGGTACCCCGTGGGACAACTGCCCGCGGACGTTCGCCCGCAGGGCGCTCGACGACCTCCGGCGTGCCACCGGGCTCGAGGTGGTGGCCACCTTCGAGCACGAGTTCATGCTCCCTGGACTCGACAGCAGCGCCCCGTTCTCCTTCGAGCGGTTCCGGTCCGTCGAGCCGTTCGGCAGCGAACTGGTGGCGCTGCTGGCCCGGATGGGACTCGAACCGGAGACGTGGCTGCCGGAGTTCGGCGCCGACCAGTTCGAGATCACCCTGCGCCCCACCGACGGCCTGACCGCCGCGGACCGCGCGGTCATCCTGCGGGAGGTGGTCCGCGACCTCGCGTCCCGGCACGGACACCGGGCCACGTTCGCGCCGCTGCTGCACCCCGACGGCAGCGGCAACGGCGTGCACGTCCACCTCTCCCTGCGCGACGCGCAGACCGGACGCCCGGTCCTCCACGACGAACAGCGCCCCGGCGAGCTCTCCGAGCTGGGCGGCCGGTTCAGCGCCGGCATCCTCCGGCACGCTCGCGCGCTGCTCTCGTTCACGGCGGGCAGCCCCAGCTCGTACCTGCGTCTGGCGCCCCGGCGCTGGAGCTCCGCAGGGGTCTTCCTGGCCGAACGCAACCGGGAGGCCCTGCTGCGGATCTGCCCGACGAGCAGCCTGGGCGGCGGTGTCACGGCCGACCAGTTCAACCTGGAGTACCGCGCCGCGGACGCCACCTCCAACCCGTGGCTGGTCCTCGGCGTACTGGTGAGGGCCGGACTGCACGGGATCGAGGAGAACTACGCGCAGCCGAAGGTGTGGCCCGAGGAGACCGGGGAGTCGGAGCTCGCGGAGGTGCCCTCCCTGCCCCACAGCCTCGACGAAGCCCTCCTCGAACTCGACAAGGACGACGTGGTGTCCGGCTGGTTCTCCGACGAACTGCTGGAGACGCACCGCTCGGTGAAACGGGCCGAACTGGCAGAGGTCTCCGGTCTGGACGACCGGGCCGTGTGCAAGCGGGTCGCCGATGTCTACTGAACTGCGCCGCCACATCGCCACGCTGCCGCTGGTCGACCACCATGTGCACGCCCCGCTCGCCGCGACGGTGAGCCGCGGCCGGTTCGAGACGATGATCACCGAATCCGACCGTCCGATCCCGTCAGGGGTCACCCAGTTCGACTCCCAGATCGGGTTCGCGATCCGACGGCACTGCGCACCGCTGCTCGGCCTGCCCGCCCACGCGCCGGCGGACACGTACTGGAACGCGCGCTGTGGGCGCACCCCGGAGCAGCTGTCGGACCTCTTCCTGACCGAGGCCCGTACCTCCGACTGGCTGCTGGACACCGGTTTCAAGAGCGACGAACTGCTGCCGACGGAGACGCTCGCCGCCCGCATGCCCGCCCGCTTCTCGGAGATCGTGCGCCTGGAGGCCGTCCTTGAGGAGATCGCCGCCACGAGCAGCGCCGCGAGCCTCGCCGACGACTTCCGGACGGCGCTGGCCGAGGCCACCGTGTCGGCGGTCGGCCTGAAGTCGATCATCGCCTACCGGTACGGCTTCGACTTCGCCCCCGCCCGCCCCTCCGCTCAGGAGGTGGAACGGGCGGCCGGCGCCTGGCTGCGCGAGCTGGCGACGGGCGCCCGCGCCCGCGTGAGTGATCCAGTGCTGCTGCGGATGGTCCTGTGGGCGGGCGTGGACACCGGTCTCCCCCTGCAGCTGCACGCCGGGTATGGCGACCCCGACCTGGATCTGCGGCGGTGCGACCCGCTTTTGCTGATGCCCTGGCTCAAGGAGATCGAGGACGCCGGAACCGATGTCGTACTGCTGCACTGTTATCCGTATCAACGCAACGCGGGGTTCCTCGCGCAGGTGTTTCCGCACGTCTACTTCGACGTCGGTCTCGGGGTGAACTACACCGGTGCCGCCTCCACCGCCGTCGTCGCCGAGAGCCTCGAACTGGCCCCCTTCACCAAGGTGCTGTACTCCTCCGACGCCTGGGGGCCGCCCGAGCTGCACCACCTGGGCGCCGTGCTCTGGCGGCGCGGAATGGCCCGGGCGCTCGGCGACTGGGTAGAGGAGGGCGAGTGGGCCGAGGACGAGGCCATCCGGGTCGCCACGATGATCGGTCGTACCAACGCACAGCGCCTCTACGGACTGCCCCGTGACTGACCCCGCCGTGCACGAAGCCCTGTGGGCAGCCCTGGACCGGCACCTGCCTGCTGCACTCGACCTCAGACGCCGGCTGCACCGCGAGCCCGACCTGTCCGGGGACGAGGCGTCGACCCGGGACACGGTGCTGGCCGCGCTGCCGGGGGCCGGTGCGGCGGTCAAGACGGCCGATACCGGTGCCGTACTGCGGATCGGCGGGCCGGGGCCGGCGATCGGCGTGCGCGGGGAGATGGACGCGCTGCCCGTCACCGAGGACACCGGTGTGGACTGGGCTTCGGCCCGGCCGGGTGTCATGCACGCGTGCGGTCATGACACCCACCTCGCCGCACTCGTCGCCGTGGCGGGAGCCCTGGCGGAGACCGGTCCTCCCGTACCGCTGCTCGCGGTGCTGCAGCCGCGCGAGGAGACGTACCCGTCCGGTGCGCGGGACATCGTCGCCAGTGGTCTCGTCGAGTCCGAGCAGTGCGTCGCCATGGTGGGGGCCCATGTCCAGCCCCTGCTCGCCCCCGGCGAGGTGGCGTGCACTCCGGGGGGTGTCAACGGTTCCTCCGACGAGTTCGAGATCGTCGTGCGGGGCAGGCCCGGACATGCGGCGTATCCCCATCTGACGAACGACGCGCTGCTGGCGATGTCCGAGATCGTCGTCGCGCTGCAGAGCGTGGTGAGCCGGTCCGTCGACCCGATGACGCCCGCCGTCCTGGGAGTGTCGTCGTTCTCGGCGGGCAACGCCGCGAACGTGATCGCCGGCTCGGCGCGTGCGACCGGCACCGTACGGGCGCTGGCGTCCTCGACCCGGGAGCTGGTCCACCGCAGGATCACGGAGGTCGCCGAGTCCGTCGCGCGGGCACACGCCTGCACGGCATCGGTGACCATCACCCACGGGGAACCCGTGCTCGACAACGACCCGGCACTGGTCCGGAGCATCGCGCACGAGCTGGACCGCAGGGGGCTCGCCGTCTCCGGGGACCTGCGCTCCCTGGGCTCGGACGACTTCTCGTACTTCTGCGAACGGGTGCCCTCGGTCATGCTGTTCGTCGGCACAAAGACGTCCGAGCCGTTGCACTCCTCGCGCTTCCTGCCCGATGACGAGGACGTACGTGCCCTTGCCGCAGCCCTGCTGGCCGGCTACCTCGGAACGGTTGCCGCCATGGAGAGCCCCGCTGGTGTTTCCGGCGCCCCTGGTGTTTGGGGAACAACGGACGGATGGCCGTGACAGTCCGGGCAGCCCGTCAACTCCACGGCCCGGGGCCGGCCACCGCTGCTTCGCGGGGTCGGCCCCGGGCCGCTCGCGGAGCCGGGCGACTTCGCCGAGTACGGGGCCGACGGCGGGGAGCTCGCTGCCCTGGACGGCGAGTTCGGGTCCTGGGAACAGGGAACGCACGGCCCCGGACAGGAAGTCCAGGGCCGTGCGTTCAGGCGTGCTCGGTGGCCGCCTCGAAGCGTTCCATCCGCTCCCGGCCCGCGCGTCCCGCGGCGTCCGTCACCGCAGCCACCAGGCTCTCGCTCAGTGCCATCGCGGCCACGAGGGAATCGAAAGGCGAGGCGGACTCCACCCGTGCGGGAAGGACCACCTTGGCCAGCTTGGCGATGGGGGAGAGCCAGTTGTCCGTCATCAGGCACACGGTGGCGCCCCGGGCGGCCATCTCCTCGCTGAAACGGAGGCTGGACTCGCTGTAGCGGCGGAAGTCGAGCATCAGCAGGACCGTGCCGGTGCCAGCGTCGGCGAGTGCCCTGCGACGCTGCATTTCCTCAGGGCCAACCACGTCGACGTCCTCGCGCAGCTGCCACAGGTGGATGACCAGGTACTCGGCCAGCAGTCGGCTGAACCGGCCCCCGGTCACCCGTACACTTCGCGCCGGGTCGCTGAGGAGCTTGACGAGGGTGGCGAACTCCGACTCCGGCAGCTCCGCATAAGTGGCGTCCAGCAACTGTGCGAAGGCATGGTGCGTTTCCGGAAGCACGCCCTTCGCGGAGGTCGAGGTCTTCTCGGCGTACTGCTTCAGCGGGGAGCCCGACTCCCCGTTCAACTCGTGGACAAGGCAACGCTGGAAGGCCGGGAATCCGGTGAAGCCGAGCCGGGTGACGAAACGGACCACCGTCGCCGAACTGACCCCCGCACCGCCCGCCAGATCCGCGACGGTGGTCAGGCCGGCCGTGGGGTACTGGGCCAACACCGCCCGGGCGACCTTGCGTTCGCCATTGCTCAGGCCGTCCATGGCGGAGAGCAGTAGCTTCCGAACCGATGCATGCCCCCCCGGTATCGTCTCCATTTTTCAAGGCTACCAAGACTGGGCGCGCACTGAAACATCCGTTACATCCGCCGTACGAGACCGGAACGGGCACAGGAGACCGTACGGGGCGGAAGCGGAACGGCGCACGAGCCGTCCCGGACGTCCGCCCTGGATGTCAGCCCAGAACATCGCGGCGGGCGCGCGGGGTGCGACACCGTGCCCGGCCCGCTGCGTGGGGGACACCACGCCCCCATGCAGCGGACCGGGCCGACGCGTGGTCAGCTCCGCGCCTCGTCGAGGACTCCGGCCAGGGCGTCCACGAGCAAGTCGATCTCGTCCTCGGTCGCCACCAGCGGAGGGGCGAACCGTACGGTCGACCCGTGGGTGTCCTTGGCCAGCACGCCGCGCCGCATGAGGCCCTCGCACGCCTCGCGTCCGGTCATCAGCGCGGGATCGATGTCGACTCCGGCCCACACCCCCCTGACGCGCACCGCCAGCACTCCGGCACCGACCAGTTTCTGCAGGCGGGTGCCCAGTCGCTCGCCCAGGACGCGGGCGCGCTCCTGGTACTCCCCCGTCGACAGCATGGCGACCACCTCATGGCCGATCGCGGCCGCCAGCGGGTTCCCGCCGAACGTCGAGCCGTGGGTACCGGGGGTGATGACGCCGAGCACGTCGTCGTCGGCGGCCACGGCGGATACCGGGTAGAGACCACCGCCCAGGGCCTTGCCGAGTACGTAGATGTCCGGGACCACGCCCTCGTGGTCGCAGGCGAAGGTACGGCCGGTGCGGGCCAGGCCGGACTGGATCTCGTCGGCCACCATCAGCACGTTGCGGCGCGTGCACAGCTCGCGCAGCTCCTTCAGGAATCCGGGCGGCGGGACCACCACGCCGCCCTCGCCCTGCACAGGTTCAAAGAGGACGGCGACCACCGTGTCGTCGATCGCGTTGGCGACCGCCTGGACGTCGCCGTAGGGCACCTGCACGAACCCGGGCGTGAAGGGCCCGTAGTGGTCGGTGGCGACCGGGTCGTCGGAGAAGCTGACGACCGTGGTCGTCCTCCCGTGGAAGTTGCCGCTCATCGTGATGACGGTGGCCCGGCCGGCCTCCACGCCCTTCATGGTGTAGCCCCACTTGCGGCTCACCTTGATGGCCGTCTCGACCGCCTCGGCGCCGCTGTTCATCGGCAGGACACGGTCCTTCCCGGTGAGCCGGGCGAGCGCCTCGGCGAATGGGCCGAGCTGGTCGTTGTAGAAGGCCCGGCTGGTGAGGGCGAGCCGGTCGAGCTGCTCGTGGGCGCGCTGGATCAGGCGCGGCGGGCGGTGGCCGAAGTTCAGGGCGGAGTAGCCCGCCAGGCAGTCGAGGTATCGGCGTCCGTCCACGTCGGTCACCCAGGCGCCGTCCCCTGAGGAGAGAACGACGGGCAGCGGATGGTAGTTGCGCGCCGCGAAGCGCTCCGTCTGCTCGACATGCTCCCGCGCGCTGTGCGAAGGAGCCTGCGCGAACGTCCGCCCCACGTGTTCGACGCTTCCGCGGCCCTCATCGTTCTGGTTCATCCCGGCCCACGCCTTCCTGGCCGCCCGGCGTTCGGGCTGCCGAAATTATAGATTCACACACTCCACTCAAGACCTAACATGAAAAATTTGTTTCATCAAGGGTGGGGGTGGGTGGAGTGCGCTGCGTTCCCGGAGGTCCGGGTGTGACCCCGATGCGACTCCGCGCGCGACTCTTCGGCGATCTCGACGTGTAACGCAAATTTCGAGATTGGCTATTGACGCATGAATCCAATCACATGTTTCATTCTGGCCAAGCGGCGAGGCCCGGCACCGAGACGGTGGCGGGCATCGCACCATCCGAGTGCGCCAGTGGAGGCGTTGTGAGCTCGCCCGAAGAGACTTCCCAGCTGAACCACTTGATGTCCGTCGTTGATGGGCTGCGCGACGAGATGACGGCGAGCCTGCAGGAGCTCGTTCGGATCCCGTCCGTGAGCCCGAAATATCCAGGAATCGAGTACAAGGAACATGTCGGCCGGGAAGGTGAGGCCACCGCGCTGCTCAGCGACCTCTACCGCCGTGCCGGGGCGTCCGTGGATGTCTTCGCCGTGGAGGAGGGACGCGACAACGCCGTCGGCCGGATCGTCGGCAAGGGCGAGGGAAACTCGCTGATCTTCAACGGTCATGTGGACGTCGTCCCCGGCGGAGATCCGGCCGAGTGGACCAAGGCCCTGCCGTTCTCCGGCGAAGTGATCGGTTCCCGGATGTACGGCCGCGGGACCACCGACCAGAAGTCCGGGCTCGTCGCTCAGGCCTATGCCGCGATCGCCCTGCGCGAGGCCGGGATCGAGCTCGGTGGAGAGCTGCAGTTGCAGTGCGTGGTCGGTGAGGAGACCGGTGATCACGCCTGCGGGACCGGCGCGGTGGTTGAGCGCGGGTACGTCGCGGATGCCGCGGTCGTCTCGGAGCCGAGCGCGCCGCCCACACCGCTGTCGATCGTGGTCGCCAGCCCCGGACTGTTGTGGTTCTCGGTCACGGTCGAGGGCAAGAAGGTGCACGGTTCCATGCGGGGCGCCACCATCCACCCCACCCAGTCCGGCGACTCGATCGGCGTGAACGCCATCGACAAGGTCTTCCTCCTCTACCAGGCGCTGCGTGCGCTCGAGGACGAATGGGCCCAGACTCAGCGGCACGACCTCTGGTACAACGGCCACTTCTCCTTGCTGCCCGGTGCCATGCGCGGCGGCCCCGGCGAACTGACCGTCCCGTTCGCCCTGTCCGACTCGGCCACCATCGAGTACGGGGTCATGTATCACCCCGAGCGCTCCGCCGAGGACGTGATGGCCGAGATCCAGGCCGTCATCGACCGTGCGGCGGACGCCGATCCGTGGCTCCGCAACCACCGCCCGCGCTGTGAGTGGAAGCTCAACTGGGACCCGTTCGTCACCTCGCCCGACGACACCATCAGTCAGGCCGTCGCCGGTGCATACCGGGCCGCGGCCCAGGGCACCGACTTCTCCGACCAGCCCTCCTACACCGGGCTCTACGGTGTGTGCGACGCGACCGTGTTCACCCGGACCGGTGTGCCGTCCGTCGTCTTCGGCCCCGGTGACCTGCGCGTCGCCCACGGCAACGACGAATACGTCGACCTCGACGAGGTCTGGCTCGCGGCCCGCACCTACGCCGTCCTCGCCACCCGCTGGTGCGGCACCGCGTCCTGACCCGGGCGCCCCCTCTTTTTCCTCGCCGGGCGGCATCCCCGCCCGTGTGCGGTGCCTCTCTTCCTCGCACGGGCGGCGTCTACGCCCGTGCGAGGCACTTCCCCTCCTCGCCCGGACGTGTCCATGCCCGTGCCCGTGCGAGGCACTGCGGACGGGCGGTTTCCGGCGCCTGTGCCCAACGCCGAGGCGAACAGCCCACTCCCCTGAGGCGTCGCTCGCCGTCCTCCCTCCGCCTTTCTCCCCCTTACCTCCGTCTTCCCCATCGCCCGGATCAGAGGCCCCCTCATGTCCACTGACATTCCACGCAGACCAGGCTCCGAAGGCAACGCACCGGAGTCCTACCGCCAGCCGACGGGAGTGGAGCAGTACGGCGTCGAACCCGTGCCGGACGACCAGCGGACCGTGCGCTGGTACGACCTGTTCCAGATCATCTTCAACGTGATGCTCAACCCCGGCCTGATCCTCATGGGAGGACTCGCGATCCTGACGGGGCTCTCGTTCTGGGCCGCGGTCACTGCCCAAGTACTGGGCATCCTCATCGCCTTCATCGCCTACACCGTCATGGCCACGGTCGGCGTCGACTACGGCCTGCCCGGGATCGTGTCGACCCGGGCATTCCTCGGCATCGAAGCCTCCCGCTGGATCGTCTCCGTACTGCGCACCATCAGTTCGGCCTTCTGGTTCGCCTTCCAGACCCTGGCCGGCGCCATGGGCATCCTGGCCGTCATCGATGCCTGGCTCGGGGTGAAGCTGTCGCTCATCGGCGTCAGCATCGTCTTCGCGGTCCTCCAGGCCTCCGTCGCCCTCTTCGGATACAAGTTCCTCAAGGGGCTGTCGCAGATCGCCTTCCCGGTCAAGCTCGTGATCCTCGGGTACCTCTTCTGGCTGATGGCCACCCACCAGGCGCCGGGATTCGCGCCCGGTGAGGTCTTCTCCTACTCCGGTTCGGTCGGCTGGAAGTGGGCGGTGTTCGCGGCATGGGTGAACGCCATCGCGGCGGCGTGGTTCAGCCAGGTGACGGACGCGGCCGACTACTGCCGCTACTCCAAGTCCCGCAAGGACATGTGGACCGGCACCATGGCCGCCGCGCTGATCGGTACGGTCGGAGCCACCATCTTCGGCGCCTACGCCGCCGCTGCGACCGGCGGCAAGACGGCCAACGCCTTCGAGGTGATCCCCGGCCTCGGCGTCGGCTCGGTCACACTGATCCTCGTCCTGATCGTGCTGGTCCTTGACAACTGGACGATCAACGTGATGAACGTCTACACGGGCGGCCTGGCGCTGGCCAACCTCGCCACCCGGCTGGGGCGCTTCTGGTCGACCCTGGTGGTCGCCGCCGCAGGAACGGCACTGGCCGCCTTCCCCTCGCTCATCGACCAGTTCAGCGACTACATGTCGGTCATGGGAAACTTCTTCGCCCCCATCATCGGCGTGATCCTGGCCGACTACGTCTTCATCAAGCGGGGCCGCATCGACGTACCGGCCCTCTTTGACCCGCACGGTCCCTACCGCTACACCGGCGGCGTGAACGTCCTCGCCGTCGGCTGGGCGGTGATCGGCGCCGCCGTCTTCTTCGCCGTGCCCGAATCAGCGATGCCGATTCCCCTTGTGGCGCTCGGCAGTGGTGTCGGCTACGTGTTCACGGCCAGGATGTTCTCGTCATGGCAGGGCGACTCCGTGCCCCGCGTGGACGCACCCGGTGAACGCGCGCAGCCCGCGGTCAAGGCCTGACCGGCCGTCGAGCCCAATCCGGCCCCGACCTTTGGTGACGGAGCCCCGCCCTCGGCCCAGCCTCGGGTTCTAGTGGTTGTCGCAACACCCCAGTTCAAGGGGTGCGATGGACTTCGAGATCCGCAAGGTCCGGACGGCTCAGGGCCAAGGAAGCTCCGTGCTGAGCGGGAGGAATACTTCCGGCTCGTGAAAGCGGGCTACAGCAACAGGGAAGCGTCTCGGACCGTCGGTGTGCATGAGCGGACCGGCCGTGAGCGGCGCACAGGAAGAATCGCCGCCCCTGCGGCATGTACGCGCTGTCCCACGTAGACCAGGGGACACCGACTCAGGTGTCTCGATCCTGCCTGCGACGAGACGCGTTGGCGGTGCTTTTCCCGATGTGTGGTCGGGAAAAGCACAACCGACTTGACTCTGTCAGGGGTGCGGCGGTGGGCATTGGACTCGCGCTTGTTGGCTACGAGGCGGGCGAGGTTCTCCGGCGAGCGCACCCACGTAGCTGGATCGGTCGTGCGACCCTCCAGCAGTTCCGGCATCGCAGCCTGCTGGCCGGCGTAGACAGCGGCGGCCCGCTGCACCGGGGTGAGCGAGGCGTCCGGGCAACATCTCTGCGATACGGGAGGCACGACGCCCGGCCGCCCTCCAGGACCCGGATGTCTCCGAGACCGCAGTGGAGCTGCGGGCCGAACCCGCAGAGACCCCGGGCACGGTGTTCGGGACGTGAATGACCGGAACGCTGCGGTGGTGCTGCGGATCCAGCCACAGAAACGCCCTGCAGGGCCCGGGGCGCAGCTCGCCGCACGCGCGAGTCCGTGAACAGCAAAAACACAACCGGTGCCATGAGAAGCAGAAGGTACATGCGTCAAGCGCGCGTGTTGCCATGAGAGTTGACACAGCTCCAGGTCTGTCAGCCCATCACCAGGCCACAGGGTACGACGCCTCCTTCTCACCCGATCCGCAGCACTCCAGCTCACACACCCGCCGGCGTTGGCCGTCTGCCAGGGTGAGGCCGATCCGGCCTGCCTCACGTGGCATGCCGTCAGACAGGGCGACGTGCCCTGACGGAGATCAAGACCAGACTGATGTCCATGAAGGCCGGATCGTTGAAGGAGTCGATGCCCGCCTGCCACTCTTCCTGCGAGAGGAGTCCTGCGGATATCAGAGGAGTGCGCATCTGGTTGATCATAAACGTCCAGTGGCGGTCACCCGCACCCCCCTGCCCGCACTGCATTATCCGGGCGGAGGCGGACAGGTCGGCCAGGCCGTTCCGCAGGGCCAGACCGGGCAGGGACCTCGACCACCGCAAGTCCGCGCCGTGCCTTCCCAAGAGAGTTCTGACGGCTCGGGTCATTTTACTGAACTCCGGGTAGGGCGATTCGCGATCATCGATGATCACGGGTTCCTCGGTCACGAGCCATCCACCAGGAGCGAGCCACTGAGCGGCGCGCCGATAGATCTCCTCCCGCTGGGGGAGGTGAAAGAGCAGCATACGTGTGTGGATCAGGTCGAAGGACTGCGGAGCGAAGTCGCACTCGAAGACGTCCTGCTCACTGATCGTGAGGTTGCGGAAGGCCCCCTGGTCGAGGAAGCGGGTGTCCAGGTCGACGGCGGTGGTGCGCCCCTCAGGGCACATCTTGGCGAGCCAGTACGCGATCGATCCGGCGCCTGCCCCCAGCTCCAGACAGCGCCAGTCCGGCTGCACCGTGCAGTCGGAGAGCAGGCCAATGGTCTCGGGATCCAGCGCGTCCTCCAGGCGGCGAAGCCTCTCGTGTTCGCTGTGCACCTGATGACCGATCGAACTCTCGTTGTACCCGTACGCGGGGTTTTGCAGCTGGTTGCTGGTCATCGTTCAGTGCTCCTTGCGTGTCGCGGCAGTCGGGTATGGCAATGCAGAAGTCATCTGATTTGGTGAGTCTGCGGTAGCAGATGAGGGTGCAGGCGATGCTGATGAAGGGGAGAAGTGCTCGGCCCTGCGTCAGCTCCTGAGCGCGGAGAAGACGAGAGCCGGCAAGCGCCGGGCCTGCGGTGCGGCGACGAAGTGGGTGAGTCGTTCAAGAGTCGCGCGCCCGGTGCGACTCGTGGCGAAGTACGGCGGGCGAGGTGAGAGCGACGGAGAACCGGCGAAGAGGCCACGTGGGGCCGGTGCGAAGGGTGCGCGGAGCACGGTCTTCTCAATCTCTCCCAGCATGAAGGCGTTGTGCACGAATCCGGTGCCGCTGCCGACTGCCTGTCGGGTGTGGCCGGGGTAGGCGCCCCAGGGGGTGTAACCGAGTAGGAACCCCACCCCTGGCCAGCAGTTGATGCCCAGGGTCCCGTAGCGCAGCGCGGCGACGGCGTCCCGGACGGCGGGGTATGCCGCCTTTTCCGTCCGGGGGTGGACGAGGACTGTGGCGCCCAGCGTCCCGGGCAGGACGTCGTTGGCGAAGTCGATCGCGCGGCGGAGAAACTCGCGCGGACTGTCGCCAGGAAGTTCGACCACCCCCAGGGCGCCGGCGAAGATCTCGGCCGTGATGAGCGGATCGTTCTGGTCGTGCAGTTCCGATACCAGGACGAGGCCTGTGGTACCGAGGATCTCGGCCTCCGGGTGGCGGGCCAGGACTTCCGCCAGCCGGTTCTCGGTACCGGGGTAGTAGCCGGCACGCGTCGGAAGCGCACGTGCGAGAAGGCGGATCTCGTCCAGCAGCCGCTGGGACCCGGTCCAGCCGGACGGCACGATGAGAACCTGACTGGCGACGCAGTTGTGGCCCGAGTTGTTCATCTTGCTGGTGACGATGTGCTCGGCCTGGAAACGGAAGTCCGCGTCACTCCAGTCTCCGGGTACGACGATGACGGGGCTGACTCCGCCCAGTTCGCTGGTGAAAGGCTTGGTGACCAAGGGAGTGTCTTCGCGGCGCCGTTGCTCGGCCAAACCGTCGGTGCCCCACACAAGGGCGTCGTGAGTGCGGTCGCTTCCTGTCACGTGAATGGAGTCCACACCCGGATGTGTGGTGAGGTACGCGCCCTCCGCCTCGCCTCCGTCGACGAACCGCAGCCAGTCGCGCTCGACGAACTCGCTGAAGATCTGCTCAAGGTGGGGCCGAAGGTAGGCGTTGACCGGGTGTGTCTTCGCCACGGCGACCTGACCATCGGTGTAGAGCTTGTGGAGAACGTCGAGCGCGGTGATGGAGGCGACATTGCCGCCTCCGAGTACCAATGCGACGCCAGGCGGGCTCGCACCGCCACGGTATTCCTTTGCCGCGCCAGCCCGAACACTCTCGGGCGTGGCGCCCTCCTGCATCTGCACCTCGGCACGATGCCCGTTGAGCAGGATTCGGTCCCACCCCGTGGCGGGGAAGACATCGACCGCGATGCGTCCGTCACGGATGCGCACCGCGTGGGACTCCACCGGGTCCCTTCCCTTTGCGATACGACTCAGCACCTCAAGGCGGGCTTTGACGCCCTGGAGCAGGGCCCAAGGGCCGCCGGCCCAGTCCTCGGCCGCCCACGGGGAGTCCGGGGCGTAGCCCTTCGCGCGGGCTGCCACCGCGACCATGTCCGAGGCCACACTGAGAATCCTCGGTACGAGTCGTTCGAGCAGGGCAATGCGTTCCTCGAGCGGAGTGGCAGCCCATGAAGGGGCGTGTCGCCGCAGTGCGTCCACGGCCTCGTCCATGACTGCCGCGCCCGGAACAATCTTATCCACGACAGGCCGCCTCCCGAGCGCACACCCGTTTTCCCAAATATTCATTCTCGGCCGGAGTTGGCACGGGGAGCAGTATCATTTCCCCTCCTTGCACAACGTGTCCAGGAATTTCTGGATCTCTCTGCTCAATTCTTCCGGGCATTCGAGAGGCAGGAGATGGCCGGCGCGAGGGATCATGGCCAACCGGGCGGACGGGAGCTCTTCGGAGAGTAGCCTCATATATTTACGCGAAGCTATTCTGTCACCCTCCCCTGCCGCTATCAGGACCGGAACCCTCCTCATGGCGGCGAGATTCGGCAGCGAGAACCTGGAGAGCAGTCCGAGCATGACGCTCAGCGTGTACGGCGGAGTGCTCGAAAGCATGGTCGAGAACTTGTATCGAGCATCCCTGGAAGCGTCAGCCCCGTAGAGGGGCCACCGCCAAGTACCGATCACCCTTATTGCCTTCATCGCACCGCGTGCCATGAATCGGCCAAAATATCCGCAGCGCTCATTCCTCAGAGCGATGCTGGGCAGAGAAAGCAGAGCCCGTTCCAGGAGGCGTCCTGGATACCCGCTCACCGAGCAGCGGAGATCCGCGCGGGATGTACTGACCAGGACCACGCCGACGATCTCCGATTCCGAACCGAACAGCGTCGGCTCAAGAGCGGCAAGCGTGAGGATGGCGACACCTCCGGCCGAGTGTCCGACGAGAACGACAGGACCCGGCACGGGGGAACTCCGGACGATGGCACCGAGATCTCCCGCGAGCCGATCGAGTGTGAGCTCCTCGTTTCCCAATGGGGTTTTCCCGTGTCCACGTTGGTCATAGGCGTATGACTCGTACCAGGCCAGGAGACTGCGGACTTCACCCCAGCATGTCCCGTCAGCACCCAGTCCATGAACGAAAAGCAGGGAAGGTTTCGGAGTCATGAGCCGCGCTCGCTTCCTGACCCGGATTTGCTGGATTCTCCGCATTGCCGGACATCGAAGTGTGAAAGCTGAATCCGTGACAGCATTTTATGATGCGCCCTCACCGTCCAGGGCCAGACCATCAGACCCCCCTGGGAATCGTGGTACCAGGATGTACACCCGGACGAGAAGGCCGTACCCGGCATGCCACTCCGCAGAAGTTTGTTGAATTTGTCCGAGGCTTCCTGGGTGGGGGACATCTCCGCAACGGCACCGGATTTGAAGAGTTCGATCCAGCGAAGGACGTAATCTGACTGCGTCTCGGCGATGCGCATGACCGACTCGCTTGAGAACGGACTGTTCGGGCCGATGAGCATGAAGAAATTCGGGAAGCCCGGCAGTGCGACCGTCCGATAGGCCTTGGGGCCGTCGGACCAGAAATCTTCAAGCGTTCTTCCGGATTTTCCTACTATTTTCATCGAACGCATGAAGGTATCTGCACGAAACCCCGTGGCGAAAACGATGACATCTGTTTCCCTTTCCACACCGTCACGGGTCAAGATCCCCCGTTCCGTGATTCTATCGATCTCCTCACCGATTACTGTGACGTTTTCCTGCTGCACGGCCCGGTAGAACCCGGAAGCCGCCACCAACCGCTTGCACATTGGGTTGTCCGGAGGTGTGAGAAGTCGCCGCAACTCCTTGGAACGGACCCGTCTGAGAGACAGTCGACAGACCCCCGCGATCAGTCTCCGCTGCCATCCTGCTCTGACCACTGCCGCACTTATCGTTCCCTGGAAGACCACCCGCCAGAAGCGATCTGCGAGCCGGCTGAAGCCCGGCACCACGCGATGAAGTCTCTTCGCGATCGCGGAGTACCGTTGCGCGGGCTTCGGGAAGACCCACTGCGCGGTGCGCTGGAACAGATAGAGGTGCTCGGTCTCTGCGGCAAGTGCGCAGGTCATCTGCGTTCCTGTCGCCCCCGTGCCGATGATCGCGACGCGCTTCCCTCGTGTGTCCACCCCGCTTTCCCATTGAGCGGAGTGCATCATGACCCCCCGGTAGGCGCTCCTCCCTTCCAACTCGGGCAGGGCTGGCTGCACGAGCAGCCCTGTGGCACATATCAGGAAGTCCCAACGCGACTCCTCGCCCCGGGACGTCCTTACTCTCCACTCCCCTGCGGTAAACCGGGCCTCTACCACCTCTTCCCCCAGTCTCAGGTGAGGGCCGATTCCGTACATTTCCACCACTCTATTGAGGTATGAGAGGATCTCATCCCCTCGGGCGAAATAGGAATCCCAGTCAGGGTTCGGTGCGAACGAGAAGGAGTAGATCCTGCTCGGGACGTCACATGAAACACCCGGATAGACGTTTTCTCGCCACACTCCCCCCACGGCCTTTCCTCTGTCGTATACGACAAAGTCGTCGATTCCGGCCTGCTTGAGCTTGACCGCGAGGCAGATCCCGGAGACCCCGGCGCCGATGATCGCAATCCGGGCCTTTCGCCGACTTCTCGTCACTTTCGCCCTCCAACGGCGCGCGCTGACGCCGTCAGTGATGTCGACAGCAGCTCCCGAGTCTGCTCCAGCACGGTTTGACGATTCGCCTGGCGGATTCCGAACCACTCGGCGGCCTCACGAATATGAGGGTGCGGCTCGAACAGCAGCGAAAATCCGGCGCGGTTCAGCACCTCGATGTCCGGCCAGGAGTTTCCCAGCGCGTACGCGACACTCCAGTCCACCGTCCTGGGCTGCACCGCCTCCTCCAGTACAGCCCTTTTTCCTCCCGGCAGCGCAGGAGCCAGTTCGATATGGCCGGTGTACTGGCCCTCGGCGCGCACGAGTCGAGTTCCGCTCCCGGCATGGACACCGAGGTCCCGGGCGACCAGACGCACGATCTCGTCCGGACTCCCGGAGACGAGAAGCGTGCGATACCCGGCCAGATGGAGTGTGTCGATCAGTGGCTTCGTATGGGGGTAGACGGATACCTTCTCGCGCTGCCACACCTCCTCCGCCAGCTCCTGTATCGCCGACTCGGGCAGGCCGGCCAGCGTCTGAGCGTATTTTTCGTAGAGCGCGTACATGCCCGTGACGGAGCTCCGGGCATCCTGGTAAAGGCGGCCGAGGTCCTTCATCGCCGCAGGGTTTATGAGCTTCGTGGCACGTTGGGATCCGAGCATGGCCATCCCCAGCGCGGTGGGCGTGAGTGTGCCGTCCATATCCAGTAGCGCGATCTTCATCAGAGTTCCCGTCTCCCGGTGCGCTGGCCCCTCACCATCGAATAGTCACGCCTCGACTCACCGCTGAGCTGGGCGAGCCACCTCAGTTTTTCCGGCGCGAGCGTGTGAAAAGCCGCGACGTACGGCACGTAGGCGGGGACGTTCACCACAGGACGTGGTCGAACCAGGGACTTGGCGATACTCCGTGCGACCTGCTCCGGTGTCGCTGCCGGGAAGATGTCGCTGAGCCGCGACATTCTCCGGGAGGACACGTGACGGAAAAAATTCGTACCAGCCACCGCTCCGGGGCGCACTAGCGTCACATCGACGGGGGTAGAGGCGAGTTCCAGGCGCAGTATCTGGCTGTACGCCTCCGCTGCTGCCTTGGCCGCGGCGTACGCTGCAGCGGGGCCGCGGACGTAGACGCTCCCTGCCAGCGATCCCATCGTGATGATCTGCCCGCCTCCGCCGGCAAGCATCAAAGGGACCACCGCGCGGGTCGCGTGCACCATAGCGTCGAAGCTGGTCCGCATGGTGCGTTCGATGTCGTCATCACTCATGTCGGCGTCGTCTACCCAGCGGCTGTACGCCGCATTGTTCACGAGTACGTCAACACGCCCATGGTGGCTGTGCGAAGCGGATATCCACGCCTCCAGGGCTTGCCGGTCGGTTACGTCCACCTGCTCGAAGCGGAAGGATCCGGACGATGCCGTGGAGCGCGCAGCCTCGATGTGACTCCTCGATATGTCACAGACGTGGACCATCGCGCCATGCTCGGCTAGCAGGCGTGCCACGGCCCAACCGATGCCTTGGGCACCTCCGGTGACGAGGCAGGCCGCGCCGGTCAGGCGGTCACGCAGGGTCTTGTTCAGCCGGGATGCCATCTCCGCTCCTTCAGTCGGACCTTGGGGACGGGCGGCCAGGTTCCGGGCAACCGCTGTCCTGCTTGCTGGTAGTTGTGGCTCGCCCCGGTCATCGATCGGAGACGGGGCCGGTACGGGACGTCGGCTCCGCGAAGGGGTTTGGCATGTGCTTGACGATCTTTCTGACCTGGACGGCACTTGTCAAGTAAAATGAGATGTTTATTCGGCTATGGGCGATTTAGCTATAGTTGCGCTCGATTGATGGGATCGTTGATCCGGACCTGGAGGGCCATCTCGGGTGGTTTCGACCGTCGGGCACAGCGCTCCGAGTGACGTTCGCAAGCCTCGGCGAGGGTGACGGCCCGCTGGTCCCTCACTTCGTAGGCGGTACCGAAGTGGACCGAGGCGGGGGTGTGCAGGCCGATCCCGGAGTGCCGGTGCTCGTGGTTGTAGTAGCTGATGAACGCCTCCGTCCACTGCCTGGCGTGGGCCAGGGAGTCGAAGCGTTCGAGGTGGTCGGCGCCGCACGTCGTGGTGCGGAACCGCTTCCGCCGAACCGGTTGTCGTTGCTCACCCCTGGGGCGGGAACAGCTCCTGGTGACACCGAGGCCGGTCGGCAACTGGGAGACCTTCTTGCTGGTCACGGAGGTGTCGGGGCCCGCGTGGACGGTCTTGGGCACGATGCCGTTGCGCTCGATGGTCTCGCGGATCAACTCCTCGGCCAGTTCGGCGGTTTCGGCGCGTTCGACCGTGTGACCGACGATGCAGCGCTGAAGATGTGGTGATCACTTAGGCGTGGAACCAGATGCTCTTGGCCGGACCGGGCAGCCGGGTGATGTCCCGGGCGAACACCTGAGAGGGCCCGTGCACGACCAGTTCGAGGATCGTTCTGGGCGGGTGGGTTACCTGTCGGCGACGTTCGCCGTTCTGCCCAGCGGCGGACAGGATCCGGTACATCGTCCGCTGCGAACACCAGGAGATTCCCGCGTCCAGCTCACGTGCCCAGACCTGGGCGGATGGCAGGTCGGCGTACTCCGGCCGGCTCAGCAGCGCCAGAACCTACGCCCGCCCGGCCGGTGTCCGGGCCCGAGCGGGCGTAGGTCTCGGGGACGACGGACGCTTCGGTTTCGGGCTGAGGCAGGGGTGGCGCGTGAGCGTCCGATCGGCCGGCAGGCCGCTGTGGTGCCCAACTGCCCCTGGACACAGCAGCTCACTGGCCCCCGCCGCACGCGAAGGCCCGCGCTTCGGGCTGCGCCACCAGATGCTCGCCGTCGATCAGGGGTCTCAAAGGCACGATCGGGAGCCCTCGTACCGATGGTGAGCCGGCCGAACTGATCAAAGCCGGCGTCGCTGGGGAATGGCGGGCTCGTCCACGGTCATCGCCGTTGGCGATGTCCCGGTGCGGCAGGGGTGTGCTGGGGTTCCCGTCTCCTCCCCGTACCGGCCGTCTCTTCCGGCCGACCGGTGAGTCCCGCACACATGACAGGCCCGCCGCTTTCGCGCAGTGCGAAGCGGCGGGCCTGCAGGGCTGGATCAGTGCCGGGCGGAACGCCGACGGCGGAAGGTGAACAGGGCGCCACCGCCGACCAGTACGAGCGCTGCGGCGATACCCGCGATCACACGAGTGCCGCTGCTGCCGGTCTCGGCCATCGGACCGCCGGGCGTGGGCGAGTCCGACACGCTCGGGTTTGCGGACGGAGTCGCCCCACCGGTGGTGGAACCCGTGTTGTCCCCGCCGGTGGTGCCGTTGTCCCCGCCGGTGGTGTTGTCACCGCCGGTGGTGTTGTCACCGCCGGTGGTGCCGTTGTCCCCACCAGTGCTGTTATCCCCGCCAGTAGCGCTGTCCCCGCCGGTGGTGCCGTTGTCCCCGCCGTCGGTGGTGCCGTCGTCCCCGCTGTCGTTCCACCGCGCGACGGCCTCGGCACTCGTCGTGGCCTTGCTCGGCGCCACGAGGATGATCGACTGAGCGTGGTCCGCCGCGGTGGGCGTGCCTCCGGACGTGGTGGGAACCGAGACGATGTGGCCGGTGACCGCCGAACCTGCGGCCTTCACCTTGATCGTTGCGGTCCCGGACTTGTTCGTGCCTCGGAGATCGAGGTACAGGGCCTGGCCGTCGACGACGGAGTCCGGGTCGAGAACGGCCCCATCCGCATCAGTCAGCGTCGCCGCGGGGTCGACGGAGACGCTCACCGTGGGCCGGTTGGTCTTCACGACGAACGGGCCGACGAGTGTTCCGGCATCCTGAGGGGTACTCGGCGCGGAGATCGAGATCGTGGTCGCGGCTTCCGACGGCGTCATCCCGGTGCTCGCGTTCGCACCGGCGAGGAGGTAGCGGTAGGCCTTTTCCGAATCGGCGGTCTCCCACTCCCAGGGCGCGTCGAAGTCGAGGTCGGTGTACCGCCAGATCGCGTACTGCGTCGCCTCGATCGCGTCATTGCGTGAGATCCCGGGCGCTCCTGCCACAGTTCCGAACTCTTCGAGGCTCAGGGCGGGATAGCTGTGCGCGAGCACCCAGAGGACCTTGCTCTGGACCGTCGGATCGGTGAAACGGTTGGCTCCGAGATAGCTCCCGAGATCGCCCACCGTGCCCTCGATCCGCGTCCGTGCAGGCACGTCGTGCTCGATGCAGTACGCCCAGAGGTCCGGCTCACCCGGCTCGCCGGGGTTCGCCGGTGTCCGTGCGTAGATGGGGAAGGCTCCAGTACCGCTGTGCCCCTCTCGGGCACCGATGTACACCGTGCCGCCCTCCCGTGGAGACTCAGCGGCGTCAGCGAACGCCGCAGCCGTTCCAGACGCGGAGAGCACGACGGACGCGAGAAGACCCGTCATCACCGCACGCGCAACCCGTATCGATCTTCCTAGTACCCTGCTCGCCATTCTCACACCCAGCCCTTTCGTTCCACGGAGAGCCACGTCGGCACCAGAACCTCAAAGGGCCCACGCCATCGACTCCTGCGGCGAACACCATATCGACTCCTTCGAAGTACTTAGAGCACTTAGGTGACACTAAGTCCGCTTTCATGATGCCTTGGCAGGTGACGGCCTGTTCGGTCGTATCAGGTTCGGCTCTGCTCGGCGCGAGTGCGGAGAGGACCCTCTGAGCAGTGGTCAGCTCCGCAAGACGGGCTTCGGTCCCGGCGAGAGCGGCGACAAGCCCCACGCCAGATACGCGACGCCTGGACCCCAGCCTCGGCCCGCAAGCCGCGCAGGCCACAGCCAGGGCGGCGGCACCCGGCCGAGGCCCAGTCCTCGCGACCGGTCGCCCGGCGGCGGACCGGTTGGGCAGGTTCAGCTGTTGCCTGTCCGGGACCAGAAAGGGAATCAGACGGCCGGAGGTCGGCGCCTGACCCGTCCCCCGGTCGTTCTGTCCGTTCCAGGCGCTGCGGGGCAACTTCCCGGCCGGCCTTCTCCGCGCGGGCGCGACGACGGCCCTGACGCCGGGCGGAAGTCGAGGGCCATCACACGTGCCCGACAGGGGCGGACTTCGCACGTGTCGGCCTGCCCAGCGCGGCGCGCGTACCACGAGCCGAGCCCGTCTGGAGAGCTGCCTGGGTACTGCTGGCTCGGTGGCAGTGCTCGACCGTGTAGGCGTTCGCGAAGGGCAGCCGTTCATTCTGGGAGGCGACGGATCGTATGACCTGCAACTGAACCGTTTTCTGCGCGAGTTACCGAGTTGGGGTGTGAGGGCAGAGAACAGCGTGCTGGGATACGCCCGGGACGTGTTGCTGTTCGTCCGGTTTCTGGAGACATCGCGGTATGGCACGTCGATCTGGGCGTGCGACGGTGACGACCTGCGAGCTTACAGACGGGTGCGTTTGAGGTGTGGCGGGCCGGGTGCTGTGTCGGTGGGGACCTGGAACCGGTCGGTGGCGGCGCTGGACAAGTGGGTGGCGTGGTCACTGGACGCCGGATTGCTGAAGCGAGCGCCGTTCCGGTACGTCGACAAGACGGTGATGACACCTGCCGGACCCGCCGGGTCCACGTGAATGCCGAAATGGAGACAGATCCGCAGGACGAGCCGCTGCGGTTCGTGTCCTTCGAGGACTACCTACTGTGGCGGAACGTGGGACTGCGCGGGGAACTGCCGGAAGGCGGCGCTGATCCACCGTGGCGAGGCCGACACGGCGAGCGAAACGCCCTGTTCGCCGATGTTCTAGCGCACAGCGGGATGCGGCTGGGTGAGGCGTCCTGTCTGCTGGTGCCTGAGGTGCCCTCGCCGGGCGGGCCGGCGGAGTTCCGAGTAGCGGGGGCGGTGGCCAAGCGGCGCAAGGGCCGCCGGGTGTTCCTGCCGCCGTGCAAGGTGCGCCAGTTGCACCACTTCCTGGCCGTGGAGCGCGACGCGATCGTGGCCCGCTGCACTGCCGATGGCCGCTTCACGCCTGCGGCCACGGACCGGACGGTGCTCCGCACGGGCCCGTATGCGCTGGTGCTGGATGGCAGTGCCCGAAACTGGCCGTACGGGCGTATCGGCCCGGCGGAGCGGCGCCGCCCGGTGAGGCGCACCGGGGAGCTGCTGTGGTTGTGGCTGGCCGATGACGGCGGCCGCTTGAGCCAGCCGCGTGGCAGGCGGTATTCCGGCGGGCGAACGCGCGGTGTGCTTCGTTTGGGATCGAGATCGAGGTGCATCCGCACACCCTGCGGCACATTGTCTCCGCTTAGTTTTCGTGTCGCGATTGAGTACGACTGGGCTTGTGGCCTGGAAGTTTGTGCATTGCGTTGAGCGGTGTGGTGTTTCTACTGTCGGCGCTCATGATCCTGAGCTATTTCTCGTCCCGAGGCTGGGAGTCCTGGGACACCGAGCATCGGCCGTTGATCCCTGAGGGGATGCCCGTGCTCATCGACAACGATCTTCGCTTCGAGGACGGCCCAGCTGCGCCGCGTGAGACGGCGGTGGTGAACCGGTGGCTGCGTGAGCTTCCGGCCAGCGGGGCGCCGGCGCCGAGTTCATGGGAGAACTACGCGCGGGTGGTCAAGGAGTGGATGGAGTTCCTGGCCATACATGGAGTGGGGCTGTTCGACTCGCGGGTACGACTGAAGGCGGGGTTGAGCCGGTACGCCGAGCATCGGGCGGCGGGTCCGTTGAAGGCCCGGTTCGCGGCGACGACGTGGGGCCAGCACATGAGCATCCTGTCGCTGTTCTATCGGTGGGCGATCAACGAGGAGTATGCGACGGCCGAGCCGTTCACCTACCGGGCTGCGCGGGCTCTGTTCGCCGGGACCGGCCGGGAGGTGAAGGTGAATCTAGCGGTCCGTCGAACCCCGAAGCCGCACGTGACGATCAAGTACCTTGAGCCGGACTTCACTGAACTGTTCCGCAAGGGCCTGCGCGGGCTGGCGCCGGACGGCTCGCAGGACACCGGTTTCCACGGGCGGGAGATGACCCGCAACGCGGCGGTCGGGGATCACGCGCTGGCCACCGGGATGCGGCTGCAGGAGTTCACCTACCTGCTGCCCTGGGAGATTCCCGCCCTGCCGCCGGAGCCAACCGCGGTTCCGATCCCGTTCCCGGTGCCGGCCGGGATCACCAAGGGCAAGAAGTTCCGCACCACGTGGACCTCTTACGAGGCCCTCGCTGGGCTGCACGACTATCTCGACCTGGACCGGACCGCCACGACGGAGGGCTCGCTCTGGCGGCCTCCACGGCGGTGGGGTGAACCGCTGATGGTGAGCAAGCCGGACGCGAGGGGCGGGCTGATCAATGGGGTCCGCCGCCCCTGGGCATCCCTGACTCCGGCCGAGCGGCGCCGTCTGGTCGCCCCGGAGGGCGGTTCGTGCCTGCTGGCGGTGAAGAACGGGGGTGGCCCGTTCACGGCCTGGGCCACGGTCTTCGAGCGGACCTCGGGCCGGATACGGGCCCGATTCGAGCCCCGGTTCCCGCATGTCTGGCCCCACCGATGTCGCCACACTTTCTCGATGAGGACCTTGGAATACCTGGTCACCGGGCACTACCGGCAGGCCGCGAAACTCGTGCGGGAGACCGATGCCGACGCCGCCCTGGTCTTCTACCTGAGCAAGGCTGACCCGCTGCTGGTACTTCGTGACCTTCTCGGGCATTCCACTGTTCTGACCACGGAAAAGTACCTCCGCCGCCTGGACACGACCCGCATCTACCGGGAGGCATACGAGGGAGCCGGAGCCGCTGCCGGGCTGACCGACGATACGGTCGCCGAGCGGGAAGCCGCGGCCGAGTTCGCTGACGAGGCCAGGGGCGGTGATCTGTGATGCCGACCATGCTGATCGACGAACCCCTTGGTCTCACCTGCGTGTTCAGCGACGGCGGCCGCGCCGACTATCTCCTGGACGACCTGCCCAACCCTCGCCTGGCCCGGGACCTGGCTATCGGTCTCGTGGACTTGATCCATCCGCACGGCACTGCGGACTCGGAGGGCACCGTCAACTTCTACGTCCAGTCCCTGCGGAGCATGGTCTGCACCCTCGCGGCTCAGGGGTTCACCGGTGGCGCCGCTCAGCTGCGACGGGGACAGCTGGCCGAGTTCTGGATGCCTGGCCCGCCCAGGCTGGAGGCCATGACCCGCAGCCTGCTGGAGGGCTATGCCCAAAGCGGGGGCGCCTTGGCAGATGGAGTTCTGGAGCTTGCTGCCGGGCGGCACTTCAACATCCAGCCCTTCCGCCAGTCGTTGCCGCCCTATGCGAAGGAGGAATGGCAGCGGCTGACAGAGGTCTGCCGGACCTTGGTCGACGATTCGTATGCCGCCCACCGCCAGGCCCTCGCCGATGCTGCCGACGGTCGGCATCCTGGTGAAGGCGGCTGGCAGCCGGGCAATTTGCGCTGGCTGCTGGCCCGGGTCGGGCCCGTCAGCATCAGCGTGTTCGGCGGGCACCTGGACATCTCGGCGGCGGTGGTCCATAACCGCGGTGGTTTCCACGACGCGATCCGGGCGGTCTTCCCGCACCTGGACGTGCTGATCGCCTATCGGCTGCTGTTCGGTATCTATACCGGCATCGTCCCCGACGGCATCGCGGACTTGGTTCTCGAGGACATCGACTGGGCCGGTGACTCGACGGTCCTGCTCTCCTACATCAAACGCCGCACCGCGGCGGAGAGCCTGAACCTGCCCCGCCGGGCGGTCCGCCTGCTGGAACAGTGGCTCGCGCACTCCGCACTACTACGGACCTTCGTGACTGAGGAGGAACGCCGCAAACTCTGGGTGGGCGTGAGCCGGGCCGGAGGCGATCGCCGGGTCCGCAAGGTCGACCGGGTCGCCGTCCAGCGGTGGGCTGTTCGCCATGCGGTCGTCGGCAACGACAGACAGCCCCTCAAGATCCATCGTTCTCGGATTCGTACCACCCACGAGGCCATGCGGGACAAGAGCACGTGGACGGGCAGTGGGCGGGCCACGATCGACCCGAACCACACCCCGGACGTCGAGGGCGATCACTACCTCACCGCCACCACCCCGGCCCAGCGGCACGCGGTCGAGACGGTCATCGAGGACGCCCAGCATGACATGCTCCGCCGGGCTCACCCGCCCACCGTGATCACCGATGAGGAAGCGGCCGCGCTGGCGGACGGCTATCCGCACCTGGTCGCGGAGTTGAACCTGAACGATTCCGTGATCGCCGAGCTGGTGGGCGGGCAGCGCGATGTGTTCACCGCCGCCTGCGGGGACCAGCTGTCCGGGCTGCACGGCCCGAAGGGGAAGCCGTGCCCGGCCCGGCCCTGGGTCTGCCTGCTCTGCCCGCTGGCCGTGTTCGCTCCCCGGCACGCGGGCAACCTGCTGCGGCTCAAGGTGTTCTTCTCCCGGCAGTGGCAGCAGATGCCTGCAGCCCACTTCATGGCCGTATTCGGCCCCTATGCCACCCGCATCCAGCAGGTCCTGGACCGCTTCGACCCTGGCGTCATTGCCGCGGCGGCCGACCACGTCGAGGACCAGGCCGGCGAACTGCCGCTGCGGCCCGAGGAGATGACCGCGTGACCACCGCTCTTACCACTGCTGCCGCCTTCGACGGCCGATCCGTGGCCTTCGCCGGCGCCGACGTCTGCCGCGAAGCTGGATTCACCCTGCCTGAGGGAACAGAGCGGCCGGTGTTCGAAGATGACGTCTGGGACTTCACCGACGTCGTCGGCCTACCCGTCCAACTTGCCCTTTGCACGCGCCGCTTCGACTTCGCCGAGATCACGGACGAGCGGTGGCGGCTGGTCGGCAAGGAACTTGTCCTGACCATGCTCACCCCTCGGCACCCGGCGGTCGCTCCGCTGCCCCGGGCCCATCGCACCGCCCTGCACCTGCGCAGTTGCGCGGGCCATCTGGACGAGCTCATACGATTCTGCCGGTGGCTGTCCGAACAGGGGGTTCCGGGCTTCGCGCAGATCGACACCCGTATCTGCGACGCCTACATGGCCCACCGGCGCTACATCCTCGACGAGAACGGCGAAGTCGTCGGCGAGAACAGCCCGGGAACCCGCCGCAGGGCCGCGCAGGTCGTGGTCGATCTGGTCAACTACCGTGAACTGTTCACCGCTGACCGTGTCCCGGCCGATCTGCGGCCCTGGGGCGGGGCCACCGCCTCCGCCATCGCCGAGATGCCCTGCGGCCGGATCGAGAACAAGACCCAGCCTGTCGACACCGCCGTCATGCAGCCGATGCTCGCTGCCGCCCTGTTTCTCATGTCGTCCCTGGGCCCGCACGCCGTTGAACTCACCCGGCAGATCCGGGAAACCGACAAGCTCTCCACCCGCAAGGCACCGGGGCTCCGGGCCGTCCACGTGGCCCCGGTGGTCGAGTTCACCGAGCTGCTGAACGAGTACAGAGATACGTGCACACCCCTGCCGATGCTCGCCGACCACCACGTCGCCGACCGGCTCGCGAACGGCTGGTCTCCGGATGACCCCCTGTTGGCGGTGGCCACAGGAGTGCTGGCCCGTCAGGCCGGGATCACGCAGTTCGAGGCCCGATGGATGCGCCACCTACGCGGCCCGATGGAGAACGCGGTCGCATCGGTCGGGGTGAAGGAGGTCTTCGCCCGAGACGCCGCCGCGATCACCACGGCGGACACCACGTCCGTATTGCCCTGGACGGTGCCGCTGCACCGGCTCCAGGCCGTCGCTCTGGTCGGCATCGTCCGCACCGCCGCGATGATCGTGCTGGCCGCGGCCTCCGGCATGCGCGCGAGCGAGTTGATGGAGCTTCGCATCGGCTGCCGACGCCTCGAAGAGCCCGTCCCCGGACTCACCCGCTACCGGCTCGCCAGCAAAGTCGTCAAAGGGCAGCCACTGGGCGGCACCGACGACGAATGGGTCGTCATCGAGCCCGTCTATCGCGCCGTCGAACTCGCCGAAGAGCTCCATGACGACCGGCAAGAAGGCGCTCTGCTCTTCGGACGGTTCGCCTTCTCCGTCCGCTACAAGTGGTTCCGCAACTGGGTCAACTCCCCTGCAGGCCGCCGCCTCGGACTCGCTCCGATCCCTGACGGCCAGGTCAATCTGAGGCGGCTGCGTCGCACGTTGGCCTTGGAAATGGCCTACCGTCCGGGCGGCGTGCTGGCCTCCAAGCTGCACCTCAAGCACATCACAGTGGCCACCACGGAAGGGTACGCGTCCCGCCCCGGCGGAGCTCAGGCCGAGTTGCTGGCCGAGGTCAACAAGCACGAGAGCGACCGGAACCTGGCCCTGGTCCTGGAGGAGTTCCGCAACTACCAGCAGGGCATCCTCCCGGCCGGTCCCGGAGCCCGCAGCCTCACCGAGTTCTTCGCCAGCATCGACGAGAAGCTCGACCCGGCAACAGCCCTGGCACCCAAGACACAGCGCAGTGACCGCGACGTCCTCAACCTGCTGACCAAACGCGCCAAGGTTCTCCACCTCGGGTCCGCGAACTACTGCTGGTTCACCGACCCCTCCCGGGCGCTCTGCCTCAAACTGGCCGGCACCCCGACGGCCAACCGCCCGCTGATCGGGATGTGTGACTCCGCCCGCTGCCCGCAGGCCACCCATCACCCCTGCCACCGGCCCGTCTGGGCTGAGCACGCCGACCGCACCGAGATCTTCCTCGGCCAACTCGGCACCACACGCAAGACCGAACGCGCCAGGCTCCAGGGCGACTACGACCGGGCTCTCCGCGTCATCGCCGAGATCGACATCGCCAACACCGTGGACGAGGACTCCGCATGAGAATCTCCGCAGCACAGCGGACCGAGAACGAGAACCGCATCCGGGCCGCCATGGACCGGCTCCTCCGAGGCGAGATCCCGCCCGGCGGAAAGTGCGACATCAAGACCCTCGCCAACGAGGCGGCTGTCGACCGCACCGCGTTCTACGGCACCCGCCCCTACGCTTCCCTCCGCACCGAGTTCGAACGGCGTCTACAGGCACTTCAAGAGACCGGCGAAATTCCCGACCCTCGCGAGGCCCAGATCACCCGGCTCAAGGCAGAGATCACCAAGCTCCGGGAACGGCTGGCCCAGTCAGAGCAAACGGTCGAAGAACTCACCGACTTCCGCAGCCAGGCCCTGGCCCGGCTCGCCGCCCAGCACGAGGAGATCGTCCGGCTCCGCGAAGCGACCGCCGGGGAATCCAAGGTCAGGCACCTTCCAACGCCGCGAACCACGGCGATCGGAAGCTGCAGTTGAGTCACCCACAGGAGTGTGAGCTGCACCGTCACTCGCTGAAACCCTGGTAAAGAAGAGGAGAGTTGGTGCGATCCGAGGCCCTCCGGCCGTCGGATCGCACCACGCAGAAGGAAGGACATGTCGTCGGTGAACACCATCCTCAACTGGGGCGCCCAGAACGTTCCCGCTCTTGTGGCCCTGCCTCTAGGCACCCTCGGGGGGATACTGCTCAGGAAGCGGAAGAACGAGCCAAACCGCCTGGTGGAGGCCGTCACCGACTGGCTCATCGCGTTCGTGCCGTCTCCCGCCAACGGCCGCAGGCACCGCACCCAGCAGGCCGCCGCCGAAGCAGCCGATCGCAGGGCGGCCCTCCAGCTTGCCATCATGAAAACCACCGAGGCCATCACCGCCTACACGATGGTCGAGCCCTACGGATGTCCTTACTGCCGCTCGACGGAAGGCCCCCTGGAAAACGACTTCATAGAAGCCCGTTCGGCATTGGACTCTTTGCGTGCCCGGCTACGTGAGCTGGGGCAGTACGAGGCGCATCCCACCATCACTGAGTTCCCTCACAAGCCGGACAAAGAAGATCTGCACCGGCTTCACGAGGCACTGGTCGGGCGACGCAAGGCGTGATCTGCCTCACCATGGCCTCGCCGAAATGCAACACGCCCAATGGCGGGCCTTGCAAACGTGGCCTCCATGGATGGCCTGCTCAATCGCTACACGTGCCTCACCGCACACGCCCTCTGCGGACACAAGGCATTCCTATGCCGTGTACATGCTGGGGCTGTTGCTGCGGCAGGTCCGGGCGCTGGGCCGCCCGCTGGACGGGCCGCTCTCGCGCGCCGAGCTGCGACGGCTGCTGATCGGTAATCCGATGCGGATCCTCCAGCTGCTCCTCGGCCACGCCCGCGAGGCCACCGTCTACGTCTGTCTCGACGTGCTGGACGAGGCGCAGGAGATTGTGCTGGCCGCGCTGGCCGAGTGGGACGCGCAGAGCATGGCGCTGGAGCGGGCCGGGGAGGCGTCGTGAGCCGGCGGGTGCGGTTTCCCGCGCCGGAGGATCTGCCGCCAGAGCCGGAGGCGTTCCCGGCGGTGGGTCCGGTGGTGTTCACCGCGAGGTTCTCCGGCGGGGTCGAGCGGTGCTACGACTTCTCCGCGTTGGCGTGCCCTCGGTTGGTCCGGCACTTGGCCCGAGCGCTGGCGGGCTTGGCCGGGGTGGAGAACCGCCACAAGTACGTGGGAACGACGGACGGCTACGCCCACACGCTGACCGAGTTCGTCACCCACCTGGCGCAGGCCACGGACATGCCGGGCGACATGGATCTGGAGGACCTGCTCCCGGAGTTTCTGGATTCCTTCGAGACGAGCTTGGCCGCCCGGTACGGGGAGTCCAGCATCACGCCGTATCTGCGAATGCAGCAGGTGGTGAAGCTGTTGCGGCTCGTCCAGGAGGAACACCCTGACAGGCTGGGCAGGGCGATGCAGGCCCGGCTGGGCTTCACCACGGTCCAGGTCGGCCAGGGCCGCGGCCGGCCGCTGGACGCCTATCCCGATGCGCTGTTCGAGGCGGTCCAGGCTGCGGCCCTGGCCGACGTGCGGGCAGCCCGCGACCGGATGCTGACCGGTGAGCGGCTGGCCACGGCTGGCCGAGATCCGGTCGGCGGGGGCTGGCACGGCTGGACCCGGGAGAACGCGGCGTGGCACATCGCCCACCGCGGACCACTGACAGGAGCACTGCGCGCCGAGCGCGGCGCCATGGACAAGATCACGGAGCTGGGCGGGATCGGCAGGCTCAACAGCCACTTTTTCCTCACGGCGCACGACGTGCTGGCGTTCGTGGTGCTGCTGATGTGCCAGACCGGCCTGGAGCCGGAAGCCGCGTGCCGCCTGTCGGCCAACTGCCTGATCAACCCGTCCCGCGGGTACGTGAGCATCGCCTACGTCAAGAACCGGGCCCACGGCCAGTCGCGCAAGACACTGCGGGTGACCGACGGCGGCGCCGTGCACCAGCCGGGCGGCCTGATCCGCCTCGCGATGCGGCTGACCGCTCACGGCCGTCGTCTGGCCGACACGGACCTGCTGTGGGCTCACACGCTGCACAGCGGGGAGGTGATCGCCACCTTCGGCCGTCACCAGGCCACCTCCCTCGGCCCGGTCAAGCAGGCATTCCTCGAACGCCACCAGCTCACCGCGCTCTTCGAGGCATCCCGCGAAGAGGCGTCGCTGAACCTGCGGCGGCTGCGCAAGACCGACAAGTCGCGCCGCTACCAGCAGACCGGAGGAGTGCTGGAGGACTTCTCCGATGGCCACAGCCCTCGGGTCGCGGCCAAGCACTACGCCGACATCGAAGCGCACCGTCCGCTGCATGAGGAAGCCGTCGAGAAGGGCCTGCGCGAGGCGTTGGACGCCGCGCTGGAAGCGTCCGTCGTTCTTGACGACCAAGGCCGCCGACTGGACACCTCTACGGCCGAACTTCCCCCCGAAGAGGTTGCGGTGGCCTTGTCCGGGGACAGCGACGTGTGGTTGGCGTCCTGCCGTGACTTCCACGCCTCGCCGTTCGCCCGCCGGCCGGGGTCCGGCTGCCCCGTGGTGGTGTGGGGCTGCCTGGAGTGCCCAAACGCGGTGTTCACCCCCCGGCACCTGCCTGCGATTCTCAGCTTCGCGAACCGCTGAGCGACAACTGAACGCTGTCCGCGGGGTGGCCCGTCCAAGGCTCGCAGCACACGGTCGCGCCCTTCGGGCGGGAGACGCTCCACCATCCGCGCGACCTCGGCAAGGTCGCCCCCGATCGAGGTCACCGCTCGCCCGCGAGGTCGAGATCGTCGCTGCGCGGCTCGACAACGACCCCAACAGGTCGCGGGCGACGCCACGGGCGCGCGATCGGATGCGACACACCCCGCCACCACGGCTCCACAGGCAGCTTCCCCGCAGCCTCGAACGGCTCGCCGGGGCGGGGAAACGCCACTGCCTGGCCGGCCTCGTCGGCCTCGTACTTCATCCACTCCCCCGGCTCCGCCCAGGCGTGGACAGCCAGGTTGAAAGTGCCCCAGTGGATCGGGAGCAGAACACCACCCGGCTGGCCTCCTTGCAGGTCAAGGTGGGCCTGCACCCCCTCGGCGGGCGACATGTGAACGTCTGGCCAGGCCCCCGGCAGGGGCGTGTAGTCCGTGTGGTTCTCGGGCCAGTACTCGGAATAGGCGCCGATCTGGATCATGGTCGCGTCGAACGGGCCGTGCTCGGCGCCGATGTCCTTGAAGCCCGGGAAGTAGCCGGTGTCGCCGCTGTGGTAGATCCGGTGCTCGGGCCCGGCCACGGCCCAGGACGCCCAGAGCGTGTGCTGCCGGTTGCGCAGACCGCGTCCACAGAAGTGCCGGGCCGGAGTGGCGGTGAGGGCGATTCCGGCGATCCTGGCGGTCTCGTTCCAGTCCAGCTCGCGCATCCGGTCCTCGGGCACCCCCCATCGTTCCAGGTGGGCGCCGACGCCGAGCGGTACCGCGAACACCGTGCCCGCCGCCGCGAGGGCCCTGATCGTCGGCAGGTCGAGGTGGTCGTAGTGGTCGTGTGAGATCACCACCGCGTCCACGGGGCCGAGAGCGGCGAGCGGAAGCGGTGCCGGATGCAGCCGTCGGGGGCCGACGAACGCGAAGGGCGAGCACCGCTCGCCCCACACCGGGTCGAACAGCACCCGTCTGCCGTCGATCTCGGCCAGCACACCGGAATGGCCCATCCAGGTGAGCCGCAGCCCGGTGGCCGGCGGTTCGGCCAGGTCGGCGTAAGTGGTGGCGTGGACGGGGATGGTGCCGGCCGGAGCCCTGCGCAGCCGTCCCTCCTTGCGGAAGTAGACCTTCGCGAACTCCAGCGCCGATCCCGACGGTCCGGTCCGCGCGCCCTCGGGGTTCTGGAAGACGCCGTCCGCGAAGTGGGGCGAACGGCGTATCCGCTCCATGCGTGCGCCCTCCGGCTCGGCGCCGAAGGCGGCGGGGCGCAGCGAACGCAGCCGGGCACGGAGCGGAGGAGAGGGGTCGGCGCCGGTCACATCATCTCCTGGGGGAGTCGGTGTCGTCATCAATTATGTGCGGGGCGCACACCCGCGCGAGCGCGGAACCACCTGACGGAGCGCGAGAGGAAGCGCCCAGCGGACCGCTCGACGCCGTCGGTGCCATCAGCCGCGTGGCTGCCCGTAGACGCGTTCGACGCACAGCCGCAGCACGACGCGCCGGTCCCGGACCATCGCGTCGCGGAACTCCTCCCAGTCGGGGTGCTCGCCCCGGACATCGCGGTAGAGCGTGATCAGTTCCTCCACCGTCTCGTCGTGCGGGTCGGTCGCCGCCGGGGTCAGCTCGGCCGTGCCGTCCACGACCGTCCAGGCCCAGCGGTCCGCGCTGGTGACGTGGTAGCTCGCCCGGGGATCGCGCCGGAGGTTCCTCGTCTTGACCCGGCCCTCGGTGACCGAGACGCGGACCACACCCTCCCCGGCGTCGTAGTGGTGGTTCACATTGGAGAGCTGTGGTCTGCCGTCCCGCCCGAGCGTCACGAGCACTCCGCCGTCCGCCTCGCCGAGCAGACCGAGCAGCGCTCCCCGCCGTGCTTCCTGTGCGTCGATTCCCGTCATGCAGGGTCCAACGCCCTTCGCCGCCGCGGGATTCCGCACCACCTTGCTCCCGTTCCGCTTCCGGCCCGGCGGCGCCCCGGTCCTCCCGGGGACGGCGCATTGGTTAGGCTGGCACCGTGGCAAGTGTGCGACTGGGCGTGGCCGAACGACGCGAGGAACTCCTGCGCGCCACCGTCGAGCAGATCGAGGTAAGGGGAGTCGCGGCGTTCCGGATCGCGGATGTCGCCGCCGTGCTCGGCGTGAGCAACGCGCTCGTGCTCTACCACTTCTCGACCAAGGAGAAGCTCATCGCGGCCGCCTTCGCACACGCCGCGGAAGCCGATCTCGTCCAGCTGCGCAAGCTGCTGAGCCGCCGCACCAGCGCGGTACGGCGGCTGCGCGCCGCCGTACGCTGGTACGCGCCGACGGGCCGGGCCAAGGTGTGGCGGCTGTGGATCGAGGCGTGGGCCGCCGCGGTGCGCGACCCGGTCCTGCGTAACGTGGCCGGCGATCTCGACCAGCAGTGGAAGGCGGAGCTGGCCGAGGTCATCGAAGAGGGCGCCGCCGCCGGTGAGTTCCACTGCGACGACCCGATGTCCGTGGCCTGGCGGCTCACCGCGCTGCTGGACGGCCTGACAGTACAGATGACGTCGTACGCGGCACCGCTGTCCCACGCCACGATGCTGGCTTGGACGGACGAGGCCCTCGCCCGCGAACTGGGCATCGACCACGCGGTGCTGACGGGCTGACACCTCACGGTCCGTCGACGGCATACGCATCCGCCCACGGAGTCTCGCGGCGCTTTCTGCCGAGCGCGGCCAGATGCCCGGCCGGAAGTCGCGACCGGCCGCCACGGTCCGCGCCCCCCGTCTGCCGACCGTACGGTTCGGTGCATTCGTGCTCCGGGTTGTCCGGGGACGGCGCCGGGCCGGCGGCGCCGTCGGCCCGGCACGGGCGTCAGGTCTGGCGCACCGGCGCGTAGGCGTCCCCCGAGAGCCCGAAGGTCCAGGCCACTCCGTCCTTGGCGCTCCTCGTGCCGGGCGGTACCCGGAGCCAGTACGTGCGGTGGGTCCCGTCCGGCTCCGGGGTGGAGTTGACCACCTCGACCATCACCACGTCCTCGTCGCCCTGCAGCGGGATCCGCCAGAGCACCCCCGTCTCGTCCCGGTGGACCGGCTCGGCTCCCGACTCGGAGAGGTAACGCTCGTAGCCGTAGAACTCCAGCATCACCCGGCGCAGTTCGGCGTTCTCCTCCTCGCGTATCCGCCGGGGCGTCAGCGCGTTCAGCTCCGTGAGGAACTCCGCGGGCACGGGCATGCCCCGCCAGGCGCAGAGCGAGAAACCGTCCCGGTAGGCGAGCGCCGGTCCGTCCCCGCGGTCGAGGCGGCCCGCCTCGTCCCGGTGGAGCGCCTCCGGGCGTTCGCTGATCACCACCACGCGTTCGTAGGGCCACCACCAGCCCGCGTGCCTGGCCACCTCGGCCAGGCCGTCCAGCCGGTCGCCCCGGCCGTCGAAAGCGGAGAGCCAGGCCGCGTCGTGCTGCCCCAGGACCGCGTCGAGCAGCAGCAGGCGAACCCCGGCCTCCTCCTCGGGGCTCCGCGCGAGATCGGCGACGATGCCGACCCTGATCCGCTCGGCGAGCGCCGCCGTCGTCTCCCAGAGCTGCGCCCCCGTGGCCGACCACAGGGCGGACCAGCCCGCCGGGCCCAGTTCGTCGTACATCCGGCGCCGCTCACGGGCCCAGGGCCGGGTCCGTACCTCGTCGCGCACCGAACAGCCCGCGTCGACGAGCTTCTCGACGGCCTCCACGGCGGCCCTGGGTGAGTCGACCCACACGATCCGTTCCGGCTCCGCGAGCCCCGCGCGGCGGTAGGCGAGCCGGAGCCCGTCCTCGGCCGCGGCCCGGTCCGCTGCTCCCGTCGCCGCCGCCACGGCCCGCCATGAGTCCACGTACTGCATCCGTCTTCCCCGTCCCCTGTCGGTGTGTTTCGTTGTCAGGTGTTCGATGTTCGGTATGCGACATGCGGAATTCGGAGATGTTCCGCGTGCCGCGCCGCGCACACCACGCCGGTGCGCGCGAGGTCCCGCGTGCGCTGCGGGCCGCGGTCATCCGGCACGGACCGGACCGCCGTTCACGACGCGCCTTCAGGTGCGCCCCGCCGAGCTGCGGCCGGATCAGTCCGCGACGATGCGGACCGCACCCGGTGCGTACTCCCGCTGACGCACCACGCGGTACCAGCCCTTCGGCAGCGGTATCGCCGCGTGTTCCTCGTGCACCACCCGGCCGCCCTCGGGAAGGTGCAGCAGCATCGGCCCGAAGGCACCTGCCTCACGCATCAGCCGTCCCGGGCCCTGGACCGCGTGGGCGTGGCCGGTGACCTCCCCCAGCGCGAGGACCATGCGTCCCCGGCCGTCCCTCGGCTCGCCCGGCGCCTCCACAAGATGCGCGGACACCGCCGACTCCTCCAACGGCACGATCAGTACATCGCCCTGTCGGTACACAGACCTCTCCCCTCGACGGCCGCAACCGCTGTGGCGGCGACGGGAAAGACGCTAAGGGCAGGGTCTGACAACCGGCCGCCGAGCGGCCTCGCGGGGCGCATCGGACACGTTCCGGACGGTCCCCGGTCACGGCGTTGTCAGTGGGACTTGATAAACCTTGCGGACATCAGTCGTTCCCCAGTACCAGGAGCTCAGGGCCATGTCCGGTGTGGACCACCTGCACGAGTTGCTCGGCCTGCCCGCCGTCGACTTCCAGCACGCGACGGGCGAGACGCCCGCGCAGGCCGCCGACGCGGCGGCCTGGCGCATCTCGGTCGACCCGTACGACGACGACAAGACCTGGGAGGAGGCGTTCGGGACCTTCCTCGACACCGTCGACCCCGCCGGGGTCCGCGCGCTGATCATCGGTCAGTGGGGCGAGTCGTACGAGGAGACCTCCTCCTACCCGATCGGTCTGGTGATCGCCGCCGCCGACCGGCTGACCTCGCTGGAGGCCGTCTTCGTCGGCGACATGACCATGGAGGAGAACGAGATCTCCTGGATCGAGCAGTCGGATGTCACGGCCCTGCTCGACGCGTTCCCCGGTCTGCTGGAGCTGGGGGTGCGCGGTGGTTCGGAGCTGGTCTTCTCCCCCTGCAAGCACGCGCGGCTGCGGGCGTTGACCGTCGAGACCGGAGGGATGCCGGCCGGCGCGCTGCGCGGGATCCTGGAGAGCGAGCTGCCCGCGCTGGAGCGGCTCGACCTGTGGCTCGGCGTCTCGGCGTACGGGGGCGACGCCGATGTGGCGGACCTGGCCGCGCTGCTCGCCGGCTCCCGGTTCCCGAAGCTGACGCATCTGGGTCTGCGCAACAGCGAGTTGCAGAACGAGATCGCGGTGGCCGTCGCGTCCGCTCCGGTCGTCGCGCAGCTCCGGGTCCTCGACCTGTCGAACGGCACGCTGGGCGACGAGGGCGCGGCGGCGCTGCTGGAGGGCCAGCCGCTCACCCATCTCGAATGCCTCGATCTGCACCACCACTTCATGACCGAGGCCGTGGAGCGCCGGGTCGTCCAGGAACTGGAGCCCCACGGTGTGCGGGTCGACGTGTCGGAACGCGAGAAGCCCTGGGACGACCGCGGTCCCGCGGGCCGTTACACCGCCGTCTCGGAGTGATGCGCCATGAGTGACATCGGACACCCCGAGACGTTCCACGGCCTTCCGGTCCTGACCTTGCCGGTTCCCGGCCCGGAGGACACCGGCCCCCTCCCGGCGGCGGACTCGGTCGCTTGGCGGCTGGAGAGTGCCTGGCAGGGCGATCTGACGTTCGCCGCGCTGTGGCACCACTTCCTGGACACGGTCGACACGACGAAGGTGCGGGCCCTGCTGATCGGCCCGTGGTGGCAGGAGGACTACGTGTCCTTCGCCCCGGTCGTCGAGCTGCTGGCCGGGGACGCGGACCGCTTCCCGGCCCTGAAAGCGCTCTATCTCGCCGATGTCGTCAGCGAGGAGTGCGAGCTGTCCTGGCTGGAGATGGCCGACATCACACCGGTCGTCGAGGCGTTCGGCGCGCTGGAGGAGCTCACGGTGCGTGGCTGCGGCGACGCGTTCGACGGCCGGACGAAGCTCGGCCTGCGCCCGGTGCGGCACCCCTCGCTCAAGAAGCTGCGGTTCGAATCGGGCGGGCTGCCGTCCGAGGTCGTGCGGGCGGTCGGCGCGTCCGAACTGCCCGCGCTGGAGCACCTGGAGCTCTGGCTCGGCGTGACCGAGTACGGCGGGGACACGGGCGTCGAGGACCTGGCGCCCGTGCTGTCCGGCGCTTCGTTCCCCGCCCTGCGCCACCTCGGACTGCAGAACAGCGAGATCCAGGACGAGATCGCGGCCGCGATCGCTTCCGCCCCGGTCGTCGCCCAGCTCGAATCGCTCTCCCTCGCGATGGGGACGCTGGGCGACGAGGGTGTCGAAGCACTGCTCTCGGGCCAGCCGCTCACCCACCTGACCTCGTTGGACGTGCACCACCACTACGCCGGTGAGGCGCTGATGGACCGTCTCAGGAACCTGCTCGGTCCCGACCGGGTCGACTGCGACGTCGACGAGGTCGCGTACTGGGATCCGGAAGAGGACGAGTTCCGCTATGTCGCCATCAGCGAATAGCCCGACTCCGGTGGCCCCTGCACCGCGTCTCGCCGTGGTGGGCGTGCCCGGGAACCGCCGGGTGGCCTTCTTCCAGGACGCCGTGCGCGCCGCCGGGCTGCCGCCGGCGCGGGTCGTTCCCTGGCTGGACGTGCTGGACGGCGAGGCCGTCTTCCGGCCGGGCGAGACCGTGCGCATGGACTCGCCCGGTGAGGACGCCGAGGTGGAGCGTCGGCTCCGGGCGGTCGACGATCCCACCAGGGTCGAGGGCACCGCTCTGTGGTACGCCCGGTTCACCGCCGCCGTACGGTCGGTGGCGCGGGCCGCCGCCGCGTCCGATGCCCGGCTGCTCGACGCCCCCGGCGACATCGCCGTGCTGTTCGACAAGCGGCTGTGCCATGCCGTGCTGGACGGCGCCGGCATCCCGGTGCCCGAGTCGCCGACCTCGGGGGCCGCGGCTCCCGAGGTACGGGACTGGGCGGACGTGCGCGAGCGGATGACGGCCCACGGCATGCCCAGGGCCTTCGTCAAGCTCGCCCATGGCTCGTCCGCCTCAGGGGTTCTGGCCGTGGAGACGGCCGGGCCCGGCCGGGTGCGGGCCACCACCTCGGTGGAACGCGACGCGGCCGGCCGGCTCCACAACTCGTTGCGCGTGCGTCGATGCACGACGGAGCGGGAGGTCGCGGCGATCATCGACGCCCTCGCACCGGACGGACTGCACGTGGAGCGCTGGCTCCCCAAGGCGACCCGGCACGGCAGGGCGGCGGATCTGCGGGTCGTGGTGGTGGCGGGACGCGCCACCCATGCCGTCGTGCGCACCAGCCGCTCCCCCATGACCAATCTGCACCTCGGCGGTGCGCGGGGGGACCTCGACGATTTCCGCGCGGCCGTCGCGGCCGCGGGTGGCAACTGGGCCGAGGCCCTGGCCGTGTGCGAACGGGCCGCGATGTGCTTCCCGGACACGCTGTGCGTCGGCGTCGATCTGCTGCCCTCGTCCGACCTGCGTCGCTTCGCCGTCTGCGAGGTCAACGCCTTCGGCGACCTGCTGCCGCGGCTGTCCGGACTCCCCGGCAGCGGCGCCGAGGGACTGGACACCTACGCGGCGCAGGTCGCCGCCGTACTGAACCGAGCAAGGAACCACCGTGCAATCCCCACCCAGTGACCCCGCGCGCACCGTCGCGGTCCACGAGAACCCGGACATGAGCGAGATCGTGGGCAGCCACGACCTGCTCTTCGTGACCCTCGACACGCTGCGCCACGACGTGGCGCGGGAGCTCGCGGCCACGGGACGCATCCCGCATCTGGCGCGGCATCTGCCGGGCGGCAGGTGGGAGGAGCGGCACGCACCCGGCAGTTTCACCTACGCCTCGCACCAGGCGATGTTCGCGGGATTCCTGCCGACACCGGTCGGCCCGGGACCGCATCCGCGGCTGTTCGCGGCGCGGTTCGCGGGCAGTGAGTCCACGGCCCCCGGCACCTTCGTCTTCGACACGCCGGATCTGCCGTCCGGCCTCGCCGCGGTGGGCTACCACACGGTCTGCATCGGCGGCGTCGGATTCTTCAACAAGCAGGGTGCGCTGGGGTCCGTGCTGCCCGGACTGTTCCGGGAGAGCCACTGGGAGCCCGAGTTCGGGGTCGCCTCGCCCACCTCCTTCGAGGCGCAGGTAGCCCGTGCCGAGCAGGTGATCGCCGGTCTGGACCCGGAGCAGCGGCTGTTCCTCTTCGTCAACGTGTCCGCGCTGCACCAGCCCAACTGGTTCCACACCCCGGGGGCCACACGCGAGGCGGGCGATTCCCGCGCCACCCACGCCGCCGCTCTGGAATACGTCGACGCCCACATCGGGCGGCTCTTCGCCGCCGCGAGCAGCCGCCGCCGCTGCTTCGCCATCGTCTGCTCCGACCACGGCACGGCGTACGGGGACGACGGCCACACCGGTCACCGGATCGGCCACGAGTGCGTGTGGACGGTCCCGTACGCGCACTTCTTCCTGGAACCGGGGGGCACAACGTCATGAGCCGCGCCACGACCACCGTGCGGGCCGTCCGCCCGTACCAGAGCTACGTCTACGCCTATCCGCACAAGACGGCCTACCGCCCTCTGCCGGACCGGCCGGCGCTGCGCGAGCTGTGGGCGTCCGAGCCCAAGGACGCGCTCTCGCTCTATCTCCACATACCCTTCTGCGAGGTCCGCTGCGGCTTCTGCAATCTGTTCACCCGGATCGGCGCCCCGGACGAGCTGACCACCCGCTACCTCGACGCGCTGGACCGGCAGGCCGCCGCGGTCCGGGACGCGCTGGGCGACGGGGATCCGGTGCGGTTCGCGGCGGCGGCGTTCGGCGGGGGCACGCCCACCTTCCTGACCGCCGCCGAGCTGGAGCGGCTCTGCGACATCGCGGAGAAGCGCATGGGCGCCGATCTGCGGTCCGTTCCGCTCTCCGTCGAGACGTCGCCGTCGACCGCGACCGCCGACCGGCTGGCCGTCCTCGCCGACCGGGGCGCGACGAGGATCAGCATCGGGGTGCAGAGCTTCGTCGAGGCCGAGGCGCGCGCCGCCGTGCGACCGCAACACCGGGCCGAGGTGGAGAGCGCGCTGGACCGGATACGCGCCGCCGGGGTCCCCATCCTCAACATCGACCTGATCTACGGCATCGACGGGCAGACCGAGGACAGCTGGCGCACCTCGCTCGACGCGGCCCTGCGGTGGCGGCCGGAAGAGCTGTACCTCTACCCGCTGTACGTGCGCCCGCTGACCGGACTCGGACGGCTCGGCACGGGAACGGAGGCGGGCGACGGGTCCGCGGCTGACGCCGCCTGGGACGAGCAGCGGCTGCGGCTGTACCGCGCGGGCCGGGACCATCTCCTCGCCCACGGCTACGAGCAGGTGTCGATGCGGATGTTCCGTCGCGCCGACGCCCCGCGCACGGACGGCCCCGACGACTACGCCTGCCAGACGGACGGCATGATCGGCCTGGGGTGCGGGGCCCGTTCATACACCTCGCGGCTGCACTACTCCTTCGACTACGCGGTGGAGATGCGCGAGGTGCGGGCCATCATCGACGGCTACACCTCGACCGAGGACTTCTCGCGCGCCGAGGTGGGACGGTACGTCGACGGCGACGAGGCCCGCCGGCGCCATCTGCTGCAGTCGGTGCTCCAGGCCCAGGGCATGGCGTCGGCCGACTACCATGAGCGGTTCGGCAGCCTGCCCGCCGACGACTTCCCCGCCGAGCTGGCCCGCTTCGAGGAGCGCGGCTGGCTCGACACGGCCGCCGGTGCGTCCGGTCTGCTGCGGCTCTCGCCCGAGGGTCTGGCCCATTCGGACGCGCTGGGCCCCGAGCTGTTCTCCCCCACCGTGCGGGCCGCGATGGCCGCGTACGAACTGAGGTGAGCGCGCCCATGGACCTGACCATCCTCTACCGCGGTCCGCTCGCGTCCTGCGACTACGACTGTCCCTACTGCCCGTTCGCCAAGCGGCGCGACAGCCCGGAGCAGCTGCGCGCGGACCGTGCGGCGCTGGAGCGGTTCACCGCCTGGGCCTCGGCACAGACCGGCGACCGGATCTCGGTCCTGTTCACCCCGTGGGGCGAGGGGCTGGTCCGCTCCTGGTACCGGCGGGCGCTGGTCGGTCTCGCGCGGCTGCCGCACGTCGGCCGGGTCGCGATCCAGACCAATCTCAGCGGCCGGACGGGGTGGCTGGCGGAGGCGGGTGAGGCCGGGCGGGAGAAGATCGCGCTGTGGTGCACGTACCACCCGGGGCAGACGCCGTACGAGCGGTTCCTGGGCAAATGCCGGGAGCTGTCGACGCTCGGCATCCGCCACAGCGTCGGTGTGGTCGGGCTCGACGAGCACCTGGAGGAGGCGCGGCGGTTGCGTGCCGCGCTGCCGGACGCGGTCTATCTGTGGGTGAACGCCGCGGAGGGGCACGTCTACACGGACGAGGAGGCGGACCGCTGGACGGCGCTCGACCCGCTCTTCCCGTTCAGCCGTCATCCGCACCGTTCGGCCGGGCTGCCGTGCCGGACGGGCGAGTCGGTGATCTCGGTGGACGGCGACGGCACGGTGCGGCGCTGCCATTTCGTCCGGGCGGAGCTCGGCAACCTCTACGACGGGAGCTACCGGAAGGCGCTGCGCCCGCGTGCGTGTCCACTGGCCGCGTGCGACTGCCATATCGGCTATGTGCATCTGGAGACGCTGCCGCTGTACGACGTGTTCGCGGGCGGGGTGCTGGAGCGCATTCCGGCGGGTCCGCTCTCGTCGCTCTCCGCCCGGCCGTGAAACCGGGCGGCCCCTGTGGCGGGCGTTCAGCACGGGCCGCGCCAGACGTCGAGCTTCAGGTTCTTGCTCATCGAGGAGAGACCCAGCCTGCGGCTTTCGGCGCAGAATTCCTTGTTGGGCACGGCGTATTCGACGTGGAGGACGGCTTTGCGCGCCTGCACGAAGGGCCGGTACTGATCGCACTCGTCGTACTGCGCGCACTCCTCGTTGACGGCGAAGTCGAAGACGTCTACCAGGGCGGGGATCTGCGCCAGGTCGTTCTTCAGGCCGACGGACATGCCCCGCTCGTGGGCGAGCCTGGCGATCATGCGGTTGTACGCGAGTTGGTGTCCGGCCTTGAGCGGGAAGCCGGTGTCGTTGGAGTACCCGTCGACCAGGTCCGGCTCCACCGCGTCGAAGCCCTTGGCACGGCACATGTCGAAGCGCTTGGCCATCAGGGGTTCGAGCACGTCGATGCGCCGGATGTCCAGCCAGCGTTCGCCCTCCCAGCCGTTGGTGCCGCCTCGTACCGCAGCCGGGAACGCACCGCTGTCCGGGCGGAAGCTCTCCCAGGCACCGACGTTGATGTAGCAGATGACCTTACGGCCGTCCCGGTGGAGTCGGGCGACATCGGCTGCGGTGTTCTCGAATCCGTCGATGTCGTACACGGGCACGTCGACGCTGGGGTCCACCCGGGTGTTCAGCTGCCACTGCCAGGCCGTGCCGGGCCGGGGCCGCCAGCGCCCGACCCCTTCGGCGGGCGAGGACGCGGCCGGGGGAAGGGGTGCGGAGGCGGAAGGCGCGTGGGAGGCGGAGGAAGGACTCGGGAACGGGGACGATGAGCCGGACGGGGCGGACGAGGCCGCCGGAGTACCCGCGTGCGGCGGGGTCGAGGGGTGGCCGTCGGCCCCCGGAATGCCGGTCGAACAGCCCGTCAGCAGGAGCAGGGCGGCAACCACCAGCGGCGCGCTGCGGGCCGCGTACCTGGACGACGGACGAAGGTTCCGGGTCATCAGGTCCTCCCGAGGAGAGCGGACGGCGGGGCCGCCCAGGGATTGGGCAGTTCACCCGGGACCGGGCAGCACACGGCTGCCCCGCGTTCCCGGGCAGTGCGGACAGCGACGGGGGCGAGTGCGGGGGGCACCCCGTACACGAGATGGCAGAACCGTTCCGGTGGCTTCCGGGTGGTCCAACGGGGACGAACGAAGTCGGTGAGATAGCTCATCCAGTGCCCCTCGAATGTCACGAGCAGATCGGCGATCCGGGCATACCCGGGGGCCGGGTGCACCCCCGGGTTGAGGACGACCGTGGCCGCGCCGCCGCACCGCGCGGCCCGTACCAGCCCCCGGCAGCGACGCAGCCCGGCGGTGGAGGAGGGCGCGCGGTCGAGGAAGCAGCCGTCGGTGTCGTACAGCTCGCGGTGGCGGGCGAGGTCGTCGATCACCGCGGTGGCAGGCCGTTTTCCGTAGTCGAGGTCGACATAGCCGAGGACCCGGGTCCCCGCCCCGCGCAGCGCGCGAGCCACCGCCACGAACGACGGGTCGCGCCACTGGCCGGGGCCTCCGGCGGGGTTGAGCACCACACCGTAGATCTGCTCGGCAGCCCCGATGAGCTGGTGCCAGCCCCCGGGATCGAGGACGGGGTGGGCGTACAGCGGTACGAGCAGGGTCACCGGATCCGGTCCTCGGGTTGTCCGGGGGCCGTGGCTGCCCAGAGGGCGGTGAGCGATTCCCGCAGAGAGTGCCGGGGGGCCCAGCCGAGCGTGGCGCGGGCGGCGGCCGGGTCGGAGCACTGCCAGGACACCTGGGCGGAACGGGTGGACCCGCCGGACCTGTCGGCGGCTTCCCGCACACTGCCCCGGAAGCCGGTCACGTCCGTGAATCCGTGGACCAGTTCTCGTACCGGCACGGCGTGTCCACTGCCGATGTTCAGTACGCCGGGCAGCGGGCCCGGAGCGGTGACGGCGAGGACGACCGCGTGAGCCACGTCACGCGCGTCGACGAAGTCTCGGCACGCGGACAGGTCGCCGAGCCGGACGACCGCGTCCGGGCCGGTGCCCGCCCGCCGCAGTTGCCGTGCGAGTCCGCCGGGCAGACCGGCCGCCGGGGCGCCGGGACCGACCGGGTTGGTCACGCGGAGAACGACGGCGTCGAGCCCGGACGTGGTGACGGCGATCGTCCCGGCGAGTTTGGTGGCACCGTAGAGGCCGGCCGGGCGGGTGGCCGCGTACTCGGTGACCCGCTCGCCGCGCGCGGTCGGACCGTACTCCGCGGCGGAGCCGAGGTGGACGAGCCGGGCTCCGGGGGCGGCTTCGCGCAGGGCCGCGCAGAGCACCGCCGGGCCCCTGGCGTTGACCTCGGCGAGCGTCACGGCGTCGCCTCCGACGGCTCCGGCGCAGTTGACGACCGCGTCCGGGGCGAACGCGGCGATCCGCTCGGCGAGTTCGGCGGTGCCGACCGTGGCGAGATCGGCCTCGAAATCAGAGGCGGGGGTCCGGCCGCCACCGACCAGTCGGACGCCGGGCACGGCGCCCAACTGCTCGGCGGCATGTCCGCCCAGGTATCCCGAGTGGCCCAGGACGATGATGCGCATAGGGGGTTCAAGCTCCCTTGAGCAGGAGGGACCGGTAGGTGGTGAATTCGGCGTTGGCCCGGTCGTAGTCGTCGGGCCGGCCGATGTCCAGCCAGTAACCGTCGAATTCGTAGGCGTGCGGCAGCTCACCCTTGCGGAGCAGGTCGAGGACGAGTTCGTCGAAGCCGAGCGGCAGACCCTGGGGGTAGCCCTCCAGGGTCTTGCGGCTGAGGGCGTACACCCCCATGGACACCCGGTAGTCGATGCTGGGCTTCTCCGTGAAGGCGACGACCCTTCCGCCGTCTGCGGTGAGGACGCCGAAGTCGATGTTCACCTCGCGGGCATAGGTGCTGATCGTCAGGGGGGTGTCCGAGGCCCGGTGGGTCCGCAGGACGTCGCGGTAGTCCAGATCGGTGAGGATGTCGCCGTTCATCACCAGGAAGGTGTCCGGCAGCCGGTCTCGTATCGCGAGGAGCGGGCCGATCGTGCCGAGCGGACTCTCCTCCGTCGCGTAGTCGATAGCCAGTCCCCAGCGCGAACCGTCACCGACGTACGCGCTGATGATGTGTCCGAGGTGTCCGATGGCGAGCGTGCAGCTCGTGAATCCGCCTGCGGCGAGCTGGCGGAGCACGATGTCCAGGATGGCGTGCTGGTCGCCGATCGGCACGAGCGGCTTGGGGAGTGCGGTGGTGTAGGGCCGTAACCGGACGCCCTTGCCTCCGGCAAGTATCACTGCGTGCATGGTGGCTTCCTGTCTCGTGTCGCTGTCGGGTGGCGCGTGTGCGGTCGTGCTGGTCAGACGTTGTAGACACCGGTCTTGTAGCGGGCGAGGTTGGCGGGGTCGCGGAAGAAGTCCGCCGTCGCGGTGAGGCCGCTCTCCAGGTCCTGTTCGGGCGCCCAGCCGGTGGCCTCGCGCAGCCGCCGGGCGTCCGCGACCAGGCGCATGACCTCGGAGTCGGCGGGGCGGATGCGCTGCTCGTCCCCTGCCACGGCCGGCTCGGCCCCCATGACCTTGCCGATCAGCCGGACCAGGTCACCGATCGAGACCTCCTCACCGGTACCCGCGTTGAAGACCCGGCCGACGATGGCCTCGGCGGGCGCGGTGCCCACGGCGAGGAAGGCGCGGACGGTGTCGGTCACGAAGGTGAAGTCGCGGGTGGGACGCAGGTCGCCGAGTGTGATGGTGCGCGAGCCGGCGGCGATCTGACCCATGACCGTGGGGATCACGGCTCGCATCGACTGACGGGGACCGTAGGTGTTGAAGGGGCGCAGGGTGACCACGGGGGTGCCGAAGCTCGCGTGGTAGCTGTCGGCGAGCCGGTCCCCGCCGGCCTTGGAGGCGGCGTACGGGGACTGGGTGTTGATCGGGTGGTCCTCGGTGATGGGGACGGTCCGCGCCGTGCCGTACGTCTCGCTGGTCGAGGTGTGCACCAGCCGGGGGGTGCCGAGGGCGCGGACCGCTTCCAGCACGTTGAGGGTGCCGGTGACGTTGGTGTCCACGTAGCTGTGCGGGGCCCGGTAGGAGTACGGGATCGCGATGAGCGCGGCCAGGTGGTAGACGGTCCCGGCACCGTCGGCGAGGGCCCGGACGGAGCCGGGGTCACGGACGTCACCGAGGACGATGTCGACGTGGTCGAGGACGTCGGGGGCCAGGGACTCCAACCAGCCGTAGGAGGAGAAGGAGTTGTACTGGACCATGGCGCGGACGCGGTGGCCGGAGGCCACCAGGGCCTCGGTGAGGTGCGAGCCGATGAAGCCCTCGGCTCCGGTGACCGCTGCGAGAGGTGCGGATGTCAACGGGTGTCCTTTCGGTCTGAGGTGGTGTGTGGCCGGTGGTCGCGGAGAGGGGTGTTGCGGAGAGAGCGGCTGGACGAAGTACCGGTGGTGCGGTGGTCCCGGTGAACCGTGGTGCTCCGTGCGGCCGTTCGTCGTCCCGTCGCGTTCGTGGATGTGCGTGTGGTCGTAGTACGTCGCCCCCGCATGCCGGGGTGCGAGAGGGGCGGACGCCCGCGCCCGGTCAGACATGGGCGGTGGGTCGGCCGAGCGACCGGAGCGCGCAGACGGCCAGCGCGATCGCCGCCGCGCCGCAGTACAGCCGCAGAGCGAGCGGCCCATCCGGCGCGTCCAGCAGGTGAACGACGGCGACTCCCGCAGCAGCCGTGGCACAGATCCCGGCCGGGAGCCAGGCGATACCGAACGCCTGGAGCAGCAGGGCCGTCCACAGCGTCGCGCCCAGTGCGGCGAGCGCCACGGGGTCGGCGCCGGTGAGCAGCGCCCCCGGTATCAACGGGAGCAGGTAGCACAGCAGGCACAGCGCGAGCACGGCCGCCGACCGCAGTCGGAAACCGCGCATGGTCCCGGTCGCGCGCAGGGCGGACACCGACAGTCCCCGGAAGCGGTACAGCAGCCACTCGGCGGACCCCATGCTGAGGGTGAGGACGACGATCGACAAGGTGTGCCCCTGCCGTGCCGAGAAGGCCACGAGGACCCCGGCGGCCAGCCCGAACAGCCCGTACGGGACGGAGCGCACCAGGGGGCACGGGGTTCCGGGCACCGGCGGCGCCTTGAGTTTCTCCCGTATCACCTGGCCCGCCGCCGCCATCGCCGAGACGAGGGTGAGCAGCGGAATGCCGATCCGTGGCAGGGGGCCGGGCTCCCACCAGAACAGCAGTCCCGCGCCCGGGACGAGCGGGAGGAGCGCGCACAGCAGGAGACGTTCTCTGCCGAGGACCAGCAGGACGCCCGCCGCCGCGAGGTAGCAGGACTGGCCGACCGCCAAGACGGCGGCGGTCCCCGGGCCCGCGACGGCCAGCCCGGTCGCCGACGCCAGGACGGCACCGGCCGGGGCACCGACGAGCATGGTCCGGCCCGCCTCACGCGGTCCGGTGGCGAGCCGCAGATAGGTGCGGTGGCCGAGGGCCTGCCCCCACGCCCAGGAGAGCAGGCCGGCGGCGATCAGGGCCAGGGTGTCCCGGTGGCCGTGCCACATCCGCGGAACCAGCGGATAGGCGAGCGCGGGCAGCGCGAACAGCGCCCCGCGCAGGGCGCACCGGACATGGTCGGGGGTCCAGGGATCGGGGGGCGCGGGCGGTTCGGGGAAGGAGCGCGGCACTCTGCCGTAGAGGTCCGCGGCGAGTGAGAACAGGTCGGGGTGGCCGTACTTGTGCTGGATGACATCACTGGTCAGGCCCTCGGACTCCAGAACTGCCGCGACTTCGTAGGCGTGTACGGCGGGCCCGATCTGCTCGGCCAGCTCGGCCGCGAGCCGGTCCACGGGCGCGTCGGTGCGCGAGCGCTGGGCCGGGTGCGGGACACGGGGCAGCCGCAGGGCGGGGGGCATGTCCTCGGCGGGTACGGGACCGGCGTTCATACCGTTGCGGCCCCCGTCGGCTCCGGGGCCGGCCGTCGGTGACGGGAGCTGTCCCGGTCTCAGGGCGAGGCCGTCTTCGCGCGGGCGGCCGGCCGCCCGCTCCTCGACGGTCCCACGGTGGCCTGCCCTCCTTCCCCCGTCGTGCCTCGTTCCCGTGCCGCCGCGTACCGGTCCGCCGGTGCGCGCCGCCTCCCGGCCCCGGGCCGGTCCGTGAGCCCTGGCGAGTCGTAGGGCGAGGGTGTCCTCGCGTCCGTCGTCCGGCTCCAGGGACATCGGCCCGCTCATCCGGCCATCTCCCCGAGTCCGGCCGTGGCCGGGCGCCCTGCGGGGGCGGCTGCCCCGACCGCGACCAGGCTCGGCAGCCCGGCCGGGGCCCATGCGTGGAGCGCGTCCGCCGCAGGGGCGACGGGCGGCACGGCGGCGCGGCCGGAGCCGTCGCCTGCGTGGAGGTCGAGGTAGATCGCGCGGAAGGTGTCGACGGTCTGCCGGAGGGTGAACTGCTCGATCACCCGCAACCGGGCCGTCTCTCCCATCGCGGCGCGGCGCGGGGGGTCGGCCAGCAGTTCCAGGGCAGCCGAGGCCATCGCGGCCGGGTCGCGGGGCGGGACCACCAGGCCGGCGTCGCCCACCGCTTCCCGTACCCCGCCGACGTCCGTGGAGACGGTCGCGCGGCCGCACGACATCGCCTCGATCAGGGTGAAGGGGAAGCCCTCGCTGATGCTGGAGAGCATCACCACGTTGCCCGCCGCGTAGGCGTCCCGGATGTCGTCCACCCGTCCCTCGAAGGTGACCGCGTCGCCGTGTCCGAGGGAGGCGGCCAGCCTCTCGCACCGCTCGCGGTACGCCTCGCCGCCGCGCGGGGTGCCGCCGAAGAGCCGCAGCGCCGTCTCCGGTCGCGCGGTGCGGACCTCCGCGAACGCGCGTATCAGCGTCTCCAGGTCCTTGATCGGGTCGACGCGCCCGGCCCAGCTGAGGGTCGGGCGGTCCGGTTCGGGTCCTGCCGGCGGGAAGGCCGCGGGGTCCACACCGTTGTAGACGGTGCGTATGAGCTTCGGGTCGGCGCCGCCCTGTTCCTCCCAGAGCCGGTTGTAGCGGTTCCCCGGGGTGATCAGCGCCGCTCTGCGGTACGTCTCCTCGGCCAGCAGCCGGAAGAAGCCGAGGAGGACGGCCTTGACAGGCCAGCGGTACGGGGCGGTCCGGTAGCCGAGGTACCGTTCCCGGAGGTAGACGCCGTGTTCGGTGAGCAGCAGGGGGACACCGTGGAATTCGGCCGCGGCCAGGCCGGGGAGTGCGGCGATGCCGCCGCTGACCGCGTGGGTGACGCCCCGCTCGGGCGGACGCACGGCGAACGGCCGCAGCGCGTGCTCCAGAAGGCCGGTGGCGGTGACGGCGTCGTACAGGGTGGGGCAGGCTTCGCGGACCGGGAGCCCCTTCCGGTTCCAGACGGCGGTCAGGACGCTCACCGCGCGGTCGTCGCGCAGAGTCGGGCTCAGCACGCCGTCCTGTGCGGCGCGGGCCAACTCGTAGAGCCCTGGGCTGAATTCCGCTTCGGCGGTGGGGTCGAGCAGTGCGCTCAGGAAGCCCTCGTACGCCTCCGTGAGCCTGCGCAGCCGACGGCCGCGCGGCACGGATCCGGCGGGGGCCGGTCCCCACATGGGGACCGAGGTGACGTCGTTGACCTGGGCGGGCAGATCCCAGACGGTACTCTCGCGGCCGGTCGCGGTCACGGCGATGATGTCGAACTCGATGTCCGGCATCCCGGAGACGAGTTGGTCGCACCAGACACTCACTCCACCATGGCTGTGCGGGTACGTGCCTTCGGTGAGCAGGGTGACACGCGCGGTGTCGGAACGCGGCGCGGGGTGACGCAGGGGCATGGGTGGGCTCCACGGCGGGAAGGGTGTGGCAGGCGTGGCGGGTCCTGTCCGCCGTGCGACGGACAGGACCCGGTTGCCGGGAGGATGTACGGAATCGCTGTCGTTCAGTGCCCGACGGCGCGCGTCGGCCGCAGCACGGCGGCGGGGACGGGCGGACGGGGGGCGTTCTGCCCCGAAGCCCGCTCCACACCGTGTGCGGGGCGGCCCTCGGCCGGGGTGGCGTGGGGGGTGAGCGCGGTGGGCAGCGTCAGCGCGACGCCGCTCTGCCCTGCGGCCGGTGCGGCCCAGCCGGAGACGGTGCCCGCGTAGGGCTGACCGAAGTCGGTGGCACCGGCCGGATGGTTCTGGAGGCTGCCCGCGGGCATGGTGGCGGTGATCTCGGTGCCGGTGGGGGCGGTCACGGTCACGGCGGCACCGATGCGGTAGCCGCTCGCGCTTCCGTTCTCGACCGCGGTGTTCCAGGCGGCCCGCTTGCGCAGCTCCTCGCCGATGTCCTTCATCCGGAGGTTCACGAGCGGGGTGTTGGTGGCGTACAGGCTCTCGTACGTGTCGAGCACCCCGTCGAGCACCGGGTATCCGATGCGGTCCTCGGCGAGGTTCGACTGGTGGATGAAGTGCGGACGCGGGTCGTTGGCGAGTACGTGGCTCAGCGCGATCCGTGTCTCCAGTGGCACGATGTAGTCGTCGAAGCCGGTGGCGATGTCCAACGGCTCGTCGAGGCAAGTGGTGTTGGGCTGGTCCTCGCAGATGCCACTGCCGCCCTGGGCTCGGCTGGTGTAGAGCCAGTTGTACTCGTCGACCTGCTCGGAGACGTGGCCCGCGTTGTAGAAGATGTTGATCGGGTACCGGGCAACGGTGAGCGCGGGGCCGATCGGACGCTGGCCCGGGTCGCGGGACATGTCGGATCCCAGCCAGGCGATGCCATTGGCGGCGAGCGCAGGGGCGAGATGGGGGTTGTCGTCCGGCTGCTGCGGCGACAGTTTCAGGCCGGAGTGCTCACCGGTGACGAGTTCGCTGCTCGTCAGCGGGAGGTCCGCCCGCTCGCCCCACTGCTGGTTCAGGGAGATCTGCCGGGAGATCTCCGCCTGACCGACGTAGCGGATGCTGCCGTCGGGGTTGGTGGCGCACGTCCACGGAATGACCGTGACGTTCTGCTCGCAGCCGAGGTAGGTGTGTTCGTACGTGTGGTTCAGCCAGCGGAAATCGGCTCGCTTCGCGATGAACGCGTCGGCGGTGTCATCGGTGCCGTTGTGTTCGTCGCGGTACTCGTCGCTGCCGCCGCCGTTGTACGCCAGGTCCATCGTGAAGTTCCGCTGCCGGGACCAGGCGACCGCGTCGCGGACGTCGTCGACCGACATCCTGATCGGGTCGGTGGCGCCTTGGCCCGGCGGGCAGTCCACGTCGCCGGGGGTGCAGTTGAGCGTGGAGTCCCAGCGGTCGTCGGCGGCGAAGACGTCGTCCACGTGGACGGCGAAGTAGTTCCGCGCGGCGCCGAGGCGCACTCCTTGGGTCATCCAGTCGACGATGCCCCGGGCCAGCAGCCGGAACTGCTGCTGGTACTGGCTGTAGACGAAGGTGACCACCAGTTCCCGGCGGTTGTCGTGCCGGTATTCGCCGATGAGCGAACCGCGACCGGTGGAGCCGGGGACCTGCGCGTCGACGTAGGTGGTGAAGTCGGCGCCGGCCGCGGGCCGGGCCAGGTAGCCGTAACTCTCGGCGACCGTGGGTGAGTTGTCCTCGAAGGGGACCGTTCCCCGGAGATAGCCGAAGGGGCCGTCGCTGCCCGCGGCCGTCACCTCGGCCCGCACTCCGTCCAGCGAACCGCTGTAACCGCCGTTGGCGGGGACGGGGACCTGGAGACCCGCCTGGGGCCGGGCATAGGTGTACGCGTCGACCTGCGGGATCGCGTACGTCTTCTCATAGGCGACGAGCGCGGCCATCTCGGCCGAGCCGACGGCGAACGGGTTGTCGTTGGGCAGGACGACGGCCTGGAACTTCGCCCGCGGTCGTCCGTCGACGGTGTCCGCCAGGAAGGCCGCGTCGATGACGGGCCGGCCGGCGCTGTTCAGGTCGACGACGGTGTACGGGGTTCCGGCGCCGTCGAGTTCGGCGGCGATGGCGGCGGTGGCGGGGCCGCCGTCGGAGACGACCAGAACGCGCAGGTCGACGCGGGCCGCGGGTGACGGCTCGTCGGCGAACGCGGTCGTGTACGGCGACGCCAGTGCGAGCAGCAGCACTCCGACGCCGAGCGCGGTCGCACGTAAGGCGCGTTGGCCGCGTGTGGTGCGTTTCATTCGGTGGGTCCCCTCCCCTGGTTGCGCCCGACCGGATTTCCCGGCCATGGGCCTTCCCCCCGGCACGGCATCGACTCCCCCGCGGGGAAGGACGCCGCGCATGACGGTTCATATGATGCGGCAGTCGTGGATGTTTCGTGTGACTGTTGTGAAAACATGACGGAAAAATGTGAGCAATCCCGGGGCGGCTCTCCGACTGCCCCCGAAGACGTGCCCCGGACGGCCCCCGCGCACGGCCCGCCCCCACCGGAGCGGGCCGCCGGTCGGCGCGGTCAGGAGTGAACAGCCCCCGAAGCGGGAGGCGTCGGGCAGGTCACCCGGGCGGCCGGCACATCGTAGGTGCCGTCCTTCACGTTCTGTCCGTAGTTGTACTCGTAGTACAGGTACGAGTAGAACGCGATGTCCGCGTTGCAGCCGGAGTCTGCGGCGATCTGGTACGTGAGCGTCACGGTACGACTCGCCCCGGGAGCCAGCGGGATGGAGTAGCCGAAGCCGAGACTGGTGGAACCGATGCCGGTGCACGAGACATCCGCGGAGGTACAGGAGGTGAAGCTGTACTTCACATCGGTGCGCTGGGAGGTCAGCCAGGTCGGCTGGAGCGACTGGAAGACGAACCAGATGTCCGTCTCCTGGTTGTTGGTGAGCGTCATCGTGATGTCGACGCTCGATCCAGGGGTGACAGTGGGCTGAGCCACGGAGAAGGTGAGGTCAGGAGCGTCGGCACTGGCCGGCTGGGCCGTCCCGAACAGGGCGAGGGCAAGGGCGATGACTGCGGCGAGACCGAAATGTCTCAGCTGTGTGATGCGCATGGCGGGAGGCTAGAAGACGGCCCGCCCCCCGTCTGCACCACGACCGGTCGGCCACTCGCCCCGGCCGTCCGGAATTGGAAGGTTCCCCAACGGAACCGAGCGCCGCCATTCATATGATCGCACCAGGCGAGGAGGGGCATCCGACGGGTGGGAGCGGGCACCGCCGGGCCCCGCCGGGGCTCCGAGAATGACGCGATTTACTCCCGTAAGGGAGGACGGGGGTAAAGAGCGCCCGATATTCGGACACGACCGCCCCGACACGGCGCACGAGGGGCGGCCGGACGGGGACGTGCGACGACGGAGCCCGTCCCTCCCCTGACGGGCGCCGCCGCTGCGGGAACGGTCCTCAGAGCGGCAGGAGATCCGGCCGCTTCGCCACGACGTGGTCGCCCGAGGACTCACCGCGCAGCCGTCGGCCGATCCAGGGCACCAGGTGCTCGCGCGCCCAGTGGATGTCGTCGCGACGGACTTCGAGCGTGCCGCGCGGGGCCTGCGCGGGCCACGGCTGGTCGGGGTCGGCCGGCACGTCGATCCCGAGGACCTGGGCGGCGCGCAGCGCGACCCTGGTGTGCCCCTCGGGCGACAGGTGGAGCCGGTCGTCGTCCCAGGCCCGCCGGTCCTGGACGGACCTCAGCGACCACAGGTCGAGGACGGGGCAGCCGTAGCGGTCGGCGATGGCCCGCACATGGGCGGAGTACGTGGCGACCTTGCCGCGCAGGTGCCGCAGCACGGGAACGCCCCGGGTGTCGAATCCGGTGGTGATCATGACGGTGCCGACCGCTTCGGTCAGTTCGGCGACCGCGCGCTCGAAACGCTCGGCCACGTCGTCCGGGTCGGTGCCGGGCCTGATGATGTCGTTGCCGCCGGCACAGAAGCTCACCAGGTCGGGGGCCAGTTCCTTGGCGCGGGGGACCTGTTCCTCGACGATCTGGTCGAGGAGGCGTCCGCGTACGGCGAGATTGGCGTACCGGAAGTCCGCGTGCGTGGGGCCGTCGGCGTTCGTCCGCTCGCCGGGGTCCGGAAGCCGGTCCGCGAGAAGCACCGCGAAACGGTCCGCCCAGCCGATGTAGGTACCGTCCGGTCCGGGGTCGCCGACACCTTCGGTGAAGCTGTCGCCGATCGCCGCGTACGACCCGATGAGGCCCTTCCGATTGATGACGCCACGTTGGAATTTTCTCGAATCGTCTGCCACAAGCGTCTATCCTGCACCGTCGAATGTGACCTACGCGACCGTAATAAGGGGTTGACGGATGGTGAGATAGACCACCCGGTCAGGACTCCGAGGGGGGAATAGGCGCCACGAGGGGGTGGCGCGTCGTCGTGACGCGCCACCCCCTCGTCGGGACCGGATCGGGCCTCTGCCGTCCGTCGGAGCGTTCGGCTCAGACGTAGATGCCGTGCGCGGCGAGGTAGGCGACCGGGTCGATGTCGGAACCGTACGCCGGGCCGGTGCGGACCTCGAAGTGCAGGTGCGGTCCGGTGGAGTTGCCGGTGGAACCGGAGAGGCCGATCTGCTGGCCTGCGCCCACGGACTGGCCCGCCGAAACGGAGATCGAGGACAGGTGCCCGTACTGCGAGTAGCGGCCGTCGGCGTGCTTGACGACGACCTGGTTGCCGTACGCACCGCCCCAGCCGGCGGTGACGACGGTGCCGGAGGCGATGGACTTCACGCTGGTGCCGGTGAAGACGGGGAAGTCGATGCCGCTGTGGCTGCCGCTGGACCAGTTGGATCCGGAGGCCCGGTATCCGGTGGTGTGGTTGCCGGGAACCGGGTGGACATAACCGGAGCCGGTGCTCGCGGCGGCCGGGGCGGAGGTCTTCGCCTTCGTGGCCGCCTGCGGCTGCGCCGGCGCGGGCTTGGCCGGAGCGGGCTTGGCCGGAGCGGACTTCTGGACCGTCGACGGCACCGAGAGCACCTTCGACGGAAGGGCGGAGCCCGCGCCCGCACCGGCGGACGCGGCGTGGCCGGACGCCTGGGAGCCGAGCGTCAGCTCGGTGCCCGGGCGGATCAGGTCCGGGTCGGCACCGATGGCCTCGCGGTTGTCCTGGTAGAGCTTCTGCCAGCCGCCCTCGATCCCGTGCTCGGCGGCGATCTTCGACAGATAGTCGCCGGGGACGACGGAGTACGTCGTGGCGGCGGCCGGCTCCTGCGCGGCCCGCTGGACCGGGACGGTGTGCGCGGCGGAGGCCGGGGCGGTCTGCGGCGCGGCGTGGGCGCCGGTGGCGCCGAGCAGCGGCAGGGCGATGATGGCGCCACCGGCGCTCACGGCGGCGACGCCGCGGGCGATCACGCTGGACTTGGTACGGCGGTGCTTACCCGGGATGGGCATGATGCGCTTCCTCTCCGGCGCCTACGAGGTGAGCTGTCGGGTTCGGGCTGGAGATGCCCGGCCGCGGCGAGCGCGACTTCACCCCGAGCCGACCGGATTTCACCGGTCGGCGGCCTACCTGGTTCCCCCGCTCCTGCCACGCGTCGAGTGGATGCGATATCCGGGCGGCGGCAGGATTAGGCGGTCCGTCCGGATTTGACGGTGACCGTAAGCGAGCCGGACGGCGAGAACAAGCCACTGACTCCCGGAAGGAATCCGGGACCGGGAATTCAGAACCGAATTCCCGTCACACTCCGTGGATCCGGGATCCTGAATTCCTGCGCCGCGCAAGGAATGCCCGAACGGCCGATCGGCACGCACGGTCACGGATATGATTCCGCTCACGAGCGGTGATCAGCCTGGGAAACCAAAACGGATATACATCAATAAATAGCCTCAATACGGACATCGAGTGGGCACCATGCGCGTCGGAGCCCCGGCCTCCCGCACCCGCGACGATGTGACAGAAATCCCGCCGCCCATGTCCCGGCAGGCACGAAGATCGGCAATTCCGGTGATCCAGAAGATAATCCCGGACACCCCCATGCACTGACCGCGCATCAGTTGACAATGGAATCCGGCCGCAGCACCTCGGGAAATCGCGCCCCCTCGCGAGCCGGCTCGATAAATGATCAGAAGTGCGCGTGACAAGAGATCAAAACCGCTTCGGCCATTTCCCGTCCTTCCGGCGGGGGCCACGTACCGAAGGGCTGTCCCATGCCCTTCATCGGTCAGCGGGCTTCAGGCCGCGTGGAAGCCCCCGGACGCAGCAGGAGCGAGAAGGGTTCGAGCCCGGCCCCGAGGCCGGTCCGGGGCCCGGGCTCCGCCAGGGTCACCCGGACCGCCCGCCGTCCGCCACGGGCCGTTGACCACGACCGACTTCCCTCGGGGACGGGCGGATCGACACGGGTATCGACAGCGGGGCGGACGAGATGATTGCCTGAGGAACCGATGTCGTATCGTCGCGGAAGTGGCCTTGTCGGCGACTCCCGCCGACGGCCGGACGCCCAGGAGTCAGTGTGACGCAGCAGTTGCCGCAGATCCCGTCGACGGAACCCGAGCTGACGGGTGTCCGCAACTTCCGTGACGTGGGCGGACTGCCCACCGCGGACGGCAGGCGGGTGCGGTACGGAACACTCTTCCGCAGTGGTCATCTCGCGCACGCCACCCCCGAGGACGCCGCCTTCCTCACCGACCTGGGGCTGCATACGATCTTCGACTTCCGCAACGCGGCCGACCTTCGGCTCGACGGCCACGACGTGGAGCTGCCGGGCGTACGGAACCTCAACATCCCGCTCTCAGACCCGGCGGACGGCGCGGGGTTCTGGCGGATGGTCCGCGAAGGCGACCTGGAGCAGCTGCGCTCGCTCCTGGCCGATGGGAAGGGGGCGAACCGGATGATCGCCTCGTACCGCGAGATCGTCCTGGAGCGCACCGCGGAGCACAGCCGGGTGCTGCACGCGCTGGCCGAGGACAGTGTTCCGGCGCTGATGCACTGCGCGGCGGGCAAGGACCGGGCCGGTCTGTCGATGGCCGTGTCCCTGCTCGCGGTCGGTGTCGAGCGCGACGCCATCGAGGCCGACTACCTGAAGTCCGATCAGGCGCACCGCCGCTACCGGATCCGCCGCAGCGACACCTCTGCGGACGGCATGTCGGCCGAGGTGCTGGAACTGCTCAATCCGCTCTTCGGCGCCCACCGCGACTACCTCGCCGCGGCGTTCGCCTCCATCGAGGAGACCTGGGGCGACACCGAGCGCTATCTGGCGGAGGGCCTGCGGCTGTCCCCGGAAACCCGTGAGCGGCTGCGCGACCGGCTGATCGAGACGGTCTGACAGCAGCCGCCCGGCGGTCGCGGTGGTCAGCCTTTGGCGGCCACCGCGAAGAGGATGTAGAGGAAGGCCGCGACGACGTGTCCGGCGATGAGGTAGGCGATCAGCCGGATCACGACGCCGCGCGGGAACTTCCGTTCCTGGGCTTCGTACTTCTTGCTCGACCCCAGCGGGTCGAAGTTCTCTGAATCGGACATGGTGGTCCTCTCTGGGGACCGGCCGGGGCCGGTCTCAGCGGCGGTGGATACCGTCGCCGAGGCACAGCTCGGCGGCGGGGCTCTGCAGGAGGGTGTGGACGAACAGGAGTTCGGCACCACCACGGTCGATGGCCGTGAGGCGGTGCGGGGTGAGCGAGTCGTAGTGCGCGCTGTCTCCGGGGCCGAGGTCGTGCACGGTGTCGCCGAGCGTGACCCGCAGATGGCCGGCGAGCACGTGCAGCCACTCCTCACCGGGGTGGACGCGCACCAGGTCGCCCTGCGCGCCGTGCGGGACCCGGACGCGGAGTGCCTGCATCGCCCGGCCGGGGCTGCCGGCCGGCTGGTACTGCCAGCCGTCGGCCGCGGCACCCTCGAACACGCCGCCGCGGATGATCGCTTCCCGTTCCGGAGGCCGCTCGCCGAGCAGCTCGGAGACCGTCGTACCGTAGATCCTGGCAAGACCGAGCAGCATCGGCAGCGAGGGCTGCCGCCGCCCCGTTTCCAGCCGGGAGAGATGGGCGGGCGACAGCCCGGCCCGCTGGGCGGCGGCCTCCAGGGTGAGACCGCGGCCACGGCGCAGGTCGCGCAGGCGTGGCGCGACCTCGGGCAGCTCGTCGGCCGCCGCTCCGTCCGGAGTGTTCATGTACCCATTGGGCCAAAAACTTTCCCCTCAGGCAAATCGCTTACCTCAGAGGCAAAAAATGTCCCAGTGCTTCCGCCCCGGCATCGTATGAGGAGGGCCGGGCGGGACGAGCCGCGCCCGGCCCTGACCGGACAGGGTCACGCGGGGCCGCCCGGCCCGGGTCAGCGGTGGGCGACGGCCTGCTTCACCAGGGTCCTGCCGAAGTCCCACATCAGCCCGCTGTTGTGCGCCTCATCCATGACGGCCGTGAACGCCGTGACGAACCGGTCGACCTCGGGTTCCCCGATCACCAGGGGCGGAATCAGCTTGATCACTTCCATGTGGTCGCCCGAGACCTGGGTGAGGATGCGGTGCTTCCTGAGCAGGGGCACCACGACCATCTGCGCGAAGAGGCCCTTGCGGGCCGTCTGGAGCATCGTCCAGCGGCTGCGCAGCTTCAGCGACGACGGCCGGCCGAACTCGATGCCGATCATCAGCCCGCGCCCGCGCACCTCGTGCAGCAGCTCGTAGCGGTCGATCAGCGCGGCCAGCCGTTCCCGCAGCAGATCCCCGGTGCGACGGGCACCCGCGACGATGTCCTCCTCCTCCATCACGGCGAGGACCGCGAGCCCGGCGGCCATCGCCTGGGCGTTGGATCCGAAGCTCGCGGAGTGCACCAGGACCCGGTCCATCGAGGAGTAGACCTTCTTGAAGATCCAGTCCCTGCCGAGAGTCGCCCCGACCGGCACATAGCCGCCGGACAGCGCCTTGGCGACACAGACCAGATCGGGCTCGACGCCCTCCTCGTGCTGGTACGCGTAGAAGTCCCCGGTCCTGCCGAGCCCCGTCTGCACCTCGTCGGCGATGAGCAGCGCCCGGTGCCGGCGCAGCAGTTCCTGGGCGGCCCGCAGATAGCCGGGCGGCGCGGCGTGCACCCCCTTGCCCTGGATCGGCTCGACGACCAGCGCGGCGACGTCGCCGCGCCTCAGTTCGCGGCTCAGCGCGTCGAGATCGCCGAGCGGGAGGGCCGTGTCCGGCAGCAGCGGCGCGAAGCCGTCCCGGAAACCGCTCTCACCGTTGACCGACAGCGAGCCCGTGGTCAGCCCGTGGAAGGCGTGCGCGCAGTAGAGGACCCTGGGCCTGCCGGTGGCGTACCGGGCGAACTTCAGAGCGGTCTCCACGGCCTCCGTGCCGCTGTTGCCGAAGAAGACCCGGTCCAGGTGCGGGCTGTGCGCGAGCAGCCGCTCGGCCAGCAGTCCGGGCAGCGGCTGGCAGTCGAAGCGGGTGAGGTCGGCGAGCGAGGCGTCGAGGACATCGTGCAGCGCCTTGCGCACGACGGGGTGGTGGCGGCCGAGGCCCATCACGCCGAACCCGGCGAGCATGTCGAGGTAGTCGTTGCCGTCCGCGTCCCAGAAGTACGCGCCCTCGGCCCGTTCGTAGACCCGGTCGAAACCGATGGTGCGCAGCATGCGGGGCAGTTGGTGGTTGAGGTGCCGGGAGTGCAGTTCGTAGCGCTCGGCGCCACGCTCGGCGAGGAGCCGGGCCAGATCGAAGCCCTTGGTCTCGTCGTCCTTCATCCCGTGCCCTCCTCGGTGCGCCCGGCCGCTCCCCCCGCGACCAGTACGGCGCTGATCCGTCCGGCGATCTCGACCGGCGTGAGTCCGATGTCCGCCAGCACCTCGGCGCGTTTGCCGTGCGCGAGGAACTGCTCGGGGATGCCGAACGTCCGCAACGGCACGTCGGCACCGGCGTCCCGCAGAGCCTGCCCGACCGCCCAACCCACCCCCCCGGACAGGCTGTTGTCCTCGACGACGGCGACCAGGCGGTGCCGTTCGGCGAGCGGCGCGAGGTGCGCGTCGACGGGTTTGACCCAGCGCGGGTCGACGACGGTGCAGCGGATGCCGCGCTCGGCCAGCAGATCGGCGGCGCCCAGGCAGACCCGGGCGAGCGCGCCGACGGCCACGAGCAACACATCGGGGTCGTCCGTCCGGTGCAGCACGTCCATGCCGCCGATCCGGCCGACGGCCGGGATCCGCTCGCCGACCGAATCCTTGGGGAACCGGATCACGGTGGGCGCGTCGTCGACGTCGACGGCCTCGCGGAGCTGCGCGCGCAGTTCGTCGGCGTCGCGCGGGGCGGCGATCCGCAGCCCGGGGACCACCTGGAGCACGGACATGTCCCACATGCCGTTGTGCGACGGCCCGTCGGGACCGGTGACGCCCGCCCGGTCGAGGACGAACGTCACCGCGCACCGGTGCAGGGCCACGTCCATCAGCACCTGGTCGAAGGCCCGGTTGAGGAAGGTGGCGTAGACGGCGACGACCGGGTGCAGCCCGCCGGTGGCGAGGCCCGCCGCGCAGACCGCGGCGTGCTGCTCGGCGATCCCCACGTCCCAGACCCGGTCGGGGAACGCCTCCGCGAACTTCGTCAGCCCGACGGGGTGCAGCATCGCCGCGGTGAGGGCCACGACGTCCGGCCGTCGCGCCCCGATCGCGGCGATCTCGTCGCCGAACACCGACGTCCAGGACGGTGCCTCGGCCGGGACGAGCGGCGCGCAGGTCAGGGGGTCCATGGCCCCGACGGCGTGGAAGCGGTCGTCCTCGTCGCGCAGCGCGGGCGGGTAGCCGCGGCCCTTCTCGGTGATGCAGTGCACCAGCACCGGTCCGTGGAAGCGCTTCGCCCGGTGCAGGGCGGATTCGACGGCACCGATGTCGTGGCCGTCGACGGGCCCGAGGTACTTGAGCCCGAGGTCCTCGAACATGCCCTGCGGGGCGAACGCGTCCTTGAAGCCCTTCTTGGCGCCGTGCAGCGACTCGTACAGCGGCTGTCCGATGACCGGCGTCTGCTGAAGCACCTCCTTGCCCCAGGCGAGGAAGCGTTCGTAGCCGTCGGTGGTGCGCAGCGTCGCGAGGTGGTCGGCGAGGCCGCCGATGGTCGGGGCGTAGGAGCGCTCGTTGTCGTTGACGACGATGACGAGCGGGCGGTCCTTGGCGGCGGCGATGTTGTTGAGCGCCTCCCAGGCCATGCCGCCGGTGAGCGCCCCGTCCCCGATGACGGCCACGACGTGGTCGTCCCGGCCGAGGATCTCGTCGGCCTTGGCCAGGCCGTCGGCCCAGCCGAGCACGGTGGAGGCGTGCGAGTTCTCGATGACGTCGTGCACGGACTCCTCACGGGACGGGTAGCCGGACAGCCCGCCCTTGCCGCGGAGTTTGGAGAAGTCCTGGCGCCCGGTGAGCAGTTTGTGCACATAGCTCTGGTGTCCGGTGTCCCACAGGACGCGGTCCGCGGGTGAGTCGAAGACCCGGTGCAGGGCAATGGTGAGCTCCACCACACCCAGGTTCGGCCCCAGATGACCGCCGGTCCTCGCCACCGACCGGATGAGGAACTCCCTGATTTCCCCGGCGAGTTCACGGAGTTGCGCCTCGCTCAGCGCCTTGAGGTCGTGCGGTCCCCGGATGTTCTCCAAAATCGCCACGCCCGGGCCCCCTCTCTGATTGCGTTCGGCTCACACTGACGGCGGGAACCCCTGGCGGTGTCCCCGCCCATTGCCTGCCCGGTCCGCCGCCGGCCGTGCTCGCGCCCGGCGTCACGCGCCGGGGTCGCCGGCCGGGCGGGCGACCCCCGTGCACCGCGTCCGGGCCGCCCCGGACGCGCCGCGCGGGGCGGCGGGTCGGGAGCGGCCGGGCCGGTCGGTGCGGGAGGCCCGGGTGCGACCGGTGTTCGGCGATCGGGGCGTCACCCGTTCCCGGAGACGGTCTCGCGCATGGCGCGCAGGGACTCCTTCAGCGATCCCATGGTGGCGAGGACGGCGGTGGGCTCGTAGCCGCAGTGCGCCATGCAGTTGCCGCACCGCGGGTCCTTGCCGCGACCGTACTTGTCCCAGTCGGTCTTCTCGATGAGTTCGCGGTACGTGGGGACGTAGCCGTCGCTCATCAGGTAGCACGGCCGCTGCCAGCCGAACAGCGAGTAGTTGGGGATCGCCCACGCGGTGCACGGGAAGTCCGCCTTGCCCTCCAGGAAGTCCAGGAAGAGCGGTGAGTGGTTGAGCCGCCAGCGTGACCGGTTGCCGCCCGCGAACGACTTCTTGAACAGATCGCGGGTCTGCTCGACCCCGAGGAAGTGCTCCTGGTCGGGCGCCTTCTCGTAGGCGTAGGCGGGCGAGATCATCATCTCGTCGACCCTGAGGTCGTCGTTGAGGTAGTTGAGGACCTCGATGACGGTCTGCGGGGTGTCGGTGTTGAAGAAGGTGGAGTTCGTGGTGACCCGGAAACCGCGCCGCTTGGCCTCCTTGATCGCCGCCACCGCCTCGTCGAAGACGCCTTCCTTGGCGACCGACTTGTCATGGCGCTCGCGCAGCCCGTCGATGTGCACGGCGAAGGCGAAGTACGGGGAGGGCGAGAACTTGTCGATCTTCTTCCGCAACAGCATGGCGTTGGTGCAGAGGAACACGTACTTCTTGCGTGCCACCAACTGCCGGACGATCTCGTCGATCTGCGGATGCATCAGCGGCTCGCCGCCCGCGATGGAGACCATCGGAGCCCCCGATTCGAGCACGGCGCCCACGGCCTGGGCGACCGGCATGCGCTGCTTGAGCACTCCCGCCGGATGCTGGATCTTCCCGCAGCCCTCGCACGCGAGGTTGCAGGCGAACAGGGGCTCCAGTTCCACGATGAGCGGGAACTTGTCCCGCTTGCGGAGCTTCTGTTCCATGAGATACGTCGCAACCCTGATGGACTGACGAAGCGGCATGGCCATCTGGCTCACCTCCTGGGGAGCAACAAAGATCGGTGCCATTCGTAAAAAGCAGGTAGGACGGCACAGAGAACACGGAAAGCAGATATTCCACCGTGTATTGTGCCAATTCGGACGAGCTCATGCTCAGGGGCGTCGACGACCACCCGTACGGCCGCAACGGGACGCGGCCCGGACCGCAGCGCGGCACCGAGGGTGGCGGCGGACTCCATGTCCACCGCGATCGCTCCGGTGGCCCGCAGCTCGGCCCGCTCGTGCCCGCGTACGACATGGGCGGAACAGGTCAGCGGGCCGGTGTGGACGGTGCGCCCGGGCACCGCCCGGACGAGGGCCTCGGCGAGCAGCCCGGTACCGGTGCAGGCGGTCGGGGCGCCCGCGCCTCGGGTCTCGTCGGCGACGACCAGGTCCCCCGGGTGCATGCCGGGCGCCAGCCCGGCGCAGAACCCGGAGGCCAGGACGGCCGTGCCGGGAGGCCGTCCTCCGCCGAGCGCCCTGGTCACGGCCGCGTCGGCGGCTCGTGGGCCCATGCCCGTGCGGAGAACGGACACCGGCCCCGGCGCGCCGCCGGCCCGCCCCCTGCCGCTGCGCAGCGCGAGCCGCTCGATGCCGAGCGCGCAGGCGATCAGCAGCGGCACCGGCGGGCCGGGCGGCCGGGGCCCGTCACCCATCAGGCCCCCTTGCGGCCGACCGCACGATCGGCCGCGCGGTCGGCGAACGGTTCGCCGTGCACGTACCGCCCGAGCGCGGTGAGCGGGAAGACCTGGCGGTAGAGGTGGTAGTTGATGGAGAAGTCCCACGGGAACCCGGTGCCGGTGAAGTACGGCTCCTCCCAGGAGCCGTCGGCCCGCTGGGCCCCGGTCAGCCAGGAGACCCCACGCCGTACGGCCTCGGTGTCCCGCCGTCCCGCCGCGAGCAGGGCGAGCAGGGCCCACGCGGTCTGCGAGGCGGTGGAGGCGCCGTGGCCGATCCACTTCTCCTCGCGGTACGAGCGCAGGTCCTCGCCCCAGCCGCCGTCGTCGTTCTGCACGGACTCCAGCCAGGAGACGGCCCGGCGGATCGCCGGGTGCGCGGCGGGCAGACCGGCGGCGACCAGTGCGGGCACCACCGACCCCGTGCCGTACACGTAGTTGACGCCCCAACGGCCGAACCAGCCGCCGTTCTCCTCCTGTTGGGCGAGCAGCCACTGGACGCCGCGCCGGGCGGCGGGCTCGGCGGCCCGGCCCTCGACGGCCAGCATCTCCACCACGTGTCCGGTGACATCGGCCGACGGCGGGTCGACGACCTCCCCGAAGTCGCAGAAGGGCAGCCGGTTCGGGAACGGACTGGTGTTGTCCGCGTCGAACGCGCCCCACGCCCCGTTACGGGACTGCATGCCGATGTTCCAACGCACACCGCGCGCGATGGCGTCCTCGACCCGCGAGGGGTCGGGATGGCGCACCCGGCGGAGCGCCAGAATCACCTCCGCGGTGTCGTCGATGTCCGGGTAGTTGTCGTTGTGGAACTCGAACGCCCAGCCGCCCGGGGCGAGTCGGGGACGTCGTACGGTCCAGTCGCCGGGCCGGCCGATCTGCTCGCCCAGCATCCAGTCCGTGGCCTTCACGAGCGCCGGGTGGTCGGGGCGCACCCCGGCATCGGCCAGCGCGATGGTGGCGAGGCAGGTGTCCCAGACCGGCGACTGACACGCCTCGATCATCCGGGCGCCGTCCTCGCGCCAGACGGCGAACCGGTCGAGGGAGGCCAGTCCGGCCCGCATCACGGGGTGGTCCAGGTCGTAACCGAGCAGGTGCAGGGCGATGACGGAGTAGACGGCAGGTGGCTGGATACCGCCCCAGCAACCGTCGTTCTCCTGGCGTTCGACGATCCAGCGCGCCGCGTTGTTCATGGCGGCCCGGCGCAGCTTGCGCGGTGCAATCCGGTGGTACAGGCGCAGCGCCTTGTCCAGGCGTTGGAAGACGCCGTCCCAGCTGGCCGCGGGAGCGAGGCGGCGGGACGGGTTCGGGTCGCGCGGGTCGGCGTGGAGTTCGTCGAGCGGGAAGGGCGCGGGGCGCACCGGCCGCTTCGCCGAGACGATGGTGAGCGGCACGATGGTCTGGCGGGCCCAGCAGCCGAACTCGTAGATGTTGAGCGGAACCCACGCGGGGAGGAACATCAGCTCGGGCGGGAGCTGCGGCAGATCCTCCCACTTCCACCAGCCGAAGAGGGCGAGCCAGATGCGGGTGAAGACGCGGCTCTGCGCGATGCCGCCCTGTTCCCTGATCCAGCGTGCGGCGCGGGCCATGTGCGGGTCGTCCGGCCGGTCCCCGGCCAGCCGCAGGGCCACGTACGCCTCGATGGTGGCGGAGAGATCCCCGGGGCCGTCGTGGAAGGTGGCCCATGTGCCGTCGCCCAGTTGCTCCCCGCGGATGAAGCGGGCAGCCGCCGTGACGACGGACTGGTCCTGGATGCCCAGGAACTGACGGAGTAACAGGTCCTCGGCGTCCATGGTGACGTTGGTGGCGAGGTCGCCCTTCCACCAACCCTGCTCGTCCTGCCTGCCGAGGAGGTGATCCACCGCGCGGTCCGCGGCGCGCCGCGCGGATTCGAGCACGTCGTCCGCGGCGAGGTTCGTATCGGTCGGAATACTGGTCGTGGCCGCGCGGGGGTTGACGGCCCCGGCGCTTCCGTCGGTCGTCGCTGTCATGGCTTCCCCTTCGTGCAGTCTTGTCCTCTGCTGTGCTGGGGTCTCCGTCGGGCGGCGCCCCCGGGGGGGGCGCCCCGGCCCCCCCCCCCCCCCGGGGCCCGTGGGGGTCCAAACATTGGGACCGCGCCGTACTCCCCCCCCGCCCGGGGGGGCGCCCGCCCCCGGGGCTCCGGTGGGGCGGCTGGGTCTGGGCTGCCCATGCGGCATGTGTGGGCCTCGGGGGGGGGGGGGGCGCGGGGGGCGGGCCCCCGGGGGGGCGCGGCCCGGCGACTGCGAGTCATATGGAGCAGATGGCGATCATCTCTTTCGTACGACGACGAAGTCCGCGAGCGCCGTGAGCTGCGCCCGCACGGTTTCCGGCATGTCGACGCGGTGCAGTGCCTCGATGGCGACCGCATGCTGTCGACGCGCCTCCTGGGCGGTCCATTCACGGCCGCCCGCCTCCTCGATGAGTGCCGCACGGGCGGCGAACTCCTCTTCGGAGAAGCTGTCGAAATCGCTGCTCTTGGCGTCGGCGGCGAGCAGCTCGCCCAGCTGCCGTGAGGCCGGTCCGCCCTCGGCGAGCGCGGCGACGACCGGGAGCGACTTCTTGCGCTGCCGCAGGTCGCTCCAGGTCTGCTTACCGGTGGACTCGGGGTCGCCCCAGATGCCGAGCAGGTCGTCGACGGCCTGGAAGGCGAGGCCGAGGTGGTAGCCGTACGCCTCCAGGATGTCGGCGGTGCGGTCGTCGGCCCCGCCGAGGACCGCACCGATGGAGCAGGCGCAGGCGAGCAGGGCGCCCGTCTTGTTGCCCTCCATCTCCAGGCACTCCTCGACGGTGACCCGTTCGCGGTGCTCGTAGGCGATGTCCTGGGCCTGTCCGTCGATGAGCTTGCGGGTGGCGACGGTCAGGCGGCGGGTCGCGCGGCCCGCCTCGGAGGTGCCGAGTTCCAGCAGGACCTCGTTGGCGAGCGCGAACAGCGCGTCGCCGACCAGGATCGCCTGGGCGGGGCCGTGCACCTTCCAGACCGTGTCGCGGTGGCGGCGCTGTTCGTCGCCGTCCATCAGGTCGTCGTGCAGCAGCGAGAAGTTGTGCACGAGTTCGACGGCCACGGCGCCGGGCACGCCCGCGTCGGGGGCGGCGCCCGCGGCCTGTGAGGACAGCAGGGCGAGCGCCGGGCGGACGGCCTTGCCGCCGTCGCCGGCGGAGGGCTGCCCCTGGGCGTCGATCCAACCGAAGTGGTAGGCGGCGACAGTGTCCATGGGCGGTGCGAGCCGGTTCACAGCGGCCCGGAGCACCGGCATGTAAAGGGCCCGTCCGCGCTCCAGAAGCGCGGTGACGTCCGTGGTGTCGGCCACGGTGTCGAAAGCCGGATTCACCGGGGTCACTGACTCTCCTCTTGTTCCGGTGGTACTGCTCATGCCGCCTCCTGCAGCGGATGTTCATGGGAGCGGCCCAGCGCCCTCAGCGCAACGTCCGCGGCGCTGAACCCGCTGCGGACGGCGCCCTCCATCGTCGCGGGCCAGCCGGTCGCCGTCCACGCACCCGCCAGGCCGAGGCCGGGGGCCCGGGTGCGGGCTGCGGGCCGCAGTCGGCCGACGCCGGGGGCGGGGGCGAAGGTCGCCGCGCGTTCCCGGGTGACGAAGAAGTCCCTGATCCCGGCCGTGCGCGCGGCCGGGAGCAGCCGCTCCAGCTCGGGCAGGTAGCGTCTGCGCAGTTCGGCGACGGGAAGGTCGATCTCCTCGCCCGCGGCGGACTGGGACACCGCCAGGTACTGTCCGGGGCCGGTGAGCCCGGACGCCTCCGTCCGGTCGAAGACCCACTGCACCGGGGAGCCGAGCGCGGAGAAGAACGGGCGGCGCAGCACCTTGCGGTCGTAGACGACGTGCACGTTCAGGATCGGAGAGGTACCGATGTCGAGCAGCCGGTCCGGCGCGTCGATCGCCCCCGGGGGCAGCAGGCCGTGGGCCTCGCGCTGCGGGACGGCGAGGACGACGGCTTCCGCCTCGATCCGTTCGCCGTCCGTGACGACACACCAGCCTCCCTGCTCCGTACGGGTGAGGGAGGTCGCCTTGGCACGCAGTTCGACGCGGACGCCGACGGCGTCGAGGGCCGCGCGGGCCAGTGTGTCGTGGATCTCTCCGAGCGGCACTCCCGCCCAGCCGATGTCGGCGGCGCCGGGCTCGGACAGGAGCCCGGTCTTGAAGACCTTCGCGGCGAGGGCCAGGGAGGCGTTCGGGGCGGTGGCGTTGAGCGTGGCGACGCCGACCAGGTCCCACAGGGCCTCGACGGTGCGCGGCGACTGGCCGTGCCGGGCGAGCCAGCTGCCGAAGTCGACGGTGTCGAGGGCGGGGTCGTCCGGGTCCAGCCGGCCCAGCGCGAGCGCGGCGCGTCCGACGCTCGCGCGTTCGGCGAGCGAGAGGTGCGGATAGCCGACGAGTCCTGCCGCGAGGTGGAAGGGCACCGGCAGGTCGTTGCGGCGGAGCCGTCCCAGCCGGGGCCCGGAGGGCCGACCGACGTCGAGTACGGGCACGTCCAAACGGTTCTGCAGGGGGGCGAGGCCCGTTGCGTCGACGCGGTCGAGAAACCAGCGGTAGGCGGTGCAGCAGCGCAGGTAGACATGGTGTCCGTTGTCGACCGTCAATGCGCCGCGCCGGAAGGAGAAGGCCAGCCCGCCGAGCCGGGGGCGGCCTTCGAGCAGGGTCACGTCGAGTCCGGCGTCGGCCAGTCGCAGAGCGGCGGTGATGCCGGCGAGTCCGCCGCCGATCACCACCGCACGGGAGGAACGCAGGGCGTCGTCCGTCATGCGTCCTCCTTTCGTCGGGTCGCTTCGGTCAGGGACGCGTCGGTACGGCCGAGGGTTGAGTGTGGACGCCTGCCCGTGATGCACATGGTGCGCGAGATATCCGTGCGCCGCATCAGACGCGCCTCCTGACCGTGCGTCGGGAGACGTGCCGCGTGTCGAGTCCGGAGAGCCCGCGCACCGCGACGTACGCCTTCTCATGACCGGGCAGCGACACCCGGCCGCGCAGCACCGCTCCGGGGTCGCGTTCGATGCGGTCGAGCAGCCGTCGGTAGATGCCCGCCATGGCCGCGACGCAGGCGCCGCTGCGCCGGTCCAGCATCGGCAGCAGCCGGTAGCCCTCGGCGAACAGGGTGCGGGCCCGGCGCACCTCGAAGTGGACCAGCCCCGCGAAGTCGGCGCCGGACGGCGGGGTGGCCCGGTGGAAGCCCGCCGAGCAGCCGAACTTGGCGAGGTCGTCGGCGGGGAGGTAGGTGCGTCCGTTGCCGGCGTCCTCGCGGACGTCGCGCAGGATGTTCGTGAGCTGGAGCGCGAGCCCGAGCGTGTCCGCGTACTCGGCGGCCCGCTCGGCGCCGGGGGCGCCCCGCTGCGTACCGAAGATACCCAGACTGAGGCGGCCGATGGCGCCCGCCACGCACCGGCAGTACACCTTGAGGTCGTCCCAGGTCTCGTACGTCGCGCCGCGCACGTCCATCAGCACCCCGTCGATGAGCTCGTCGAGCCCGCCGAGCGGGAGCGGGAACCTCCGCGCGGCGTCGGCGAGCGCGACGGCCACCGGATCGGTGTCGTCCTCGTCGACCCCGCCGTCGCGGATCCGGTCCAGGACCTCTCGGGTGTCCTCCAGTCGCTCCCGTTTGGTCTCCGGAGCCAGATCGCCGTCCCCGATGTCGTCGACACGACGGGAGAAGGCGTACAGCGCCGACATGGCCTGGCGCTTCTCGGCCGGCAGCAGTCTGATGCCGTACGCGAAGTTACGCGCCTGTTGTCCGGTGACCGCCTCGCAGTACCTGTATGCGGCCTGTACCGGAGCGGACATGGACGTCGTCTGGGCCTCCACGGTCCGGCTCACCCCTCTCCACGCGCTCTTCGCAAGACGGCTCCCACTTCGCGCAGCAGGCCGGGCCTGGTGGGCCTGGGAGGTCCGGGCAGGACATCGAACCCGGCGGCCGCCACCGCGGCGAGGGCCGCGTTCCCGCCTCCCACGAATCCGGCGAGAAGCAGCCTGAGCCTGCCGTGGACGCTGCCCACCAGGGGGATGCCCTCGTTCAGCAGTTCCCGGGCGCGTTCCGCCTCGTACGCGATCAGCGATCGTACCGACGCACCCGCCGAGGGCACGGCGAGGTCGGACTCGCGGACGTGGAAGTCGGCCATGTCGTCGACGGGCAGGTAGATCCGGTCGCGCCCGAGGTCCTCGGCGACGTCCTGGAGGTGCTCGACGATCTGCAGGGCCGTGCAGACGGCGTCGGAGCGGCGGATCCGTTCGGGGCTGGCCGTGCCGGTGATCTGCAGGACCATGCGCCCCACGGGGTTGGCGGAGAGTTCGCAGTAGGCGGCCAGTTCGGCGTACGTCCCGTAGCGGCGGACCTTCTGGTCCTGACGGTTCGCCTCGATGAGCCCGAGGAAGGGTTCGGGGGTGAGCGCGCGGCGCCGCACGGTGGGGCGCAGCGCGCGCAGCAGGGGATGGCGCGGGCCGTCGCCGACGGTGGCGAAGACGCGGCGCAGGTCGGCCTCGAGGGCGTCGAGCAGGGCGAGCCGGTCGTCGGCCTGTTCGGGGTCGAGGCCGAGATGGCGGGCGTCCGCGCCACCGGGGGCGAGGTCCCCGTCGCCGATGTCGTCGACGAGCCGGGCGTAGCCGTAGGCGGCCATCAGGTCGTCCCGCCAGGCGCGCGGCAGGAAGAACGGGGCCACGGGGAAGTTCTCGTCCGCGGCCTTGTCGAGGGTGCTGGGCACGGCCGCCGCGGGGCGGGCCTGCCGGGTCGGGGTCACCACGGGCCGCCCGGCACTGGGACGGCGTGAACACCTCGGAGCTGGAGATCTTCCGTCATTGCCGTCACATCTCCCGTTCTACACTGCTGACCCAAAACATCCCATTCCGGACACGCCGCCCGCTCTGCCGAGTGCGGGGCACGCCTGCGGGCCGTAGACCCAGGCGGTATCGCCCTACTTGCCACGAATCAGCACCGGTACAGCTTACGTTGTACGAGCTCATCGGCACGGACGGGGTGTCGCGCACTGCCGGACAACACATTCCACTCCGCCAACCTTCCCCGCACGCAAAGACTTTGACGTCATCCGACGGGAGGAGATCTTGTCCGGCGCATACCGCCGGACGTGCAGAGCGCCCCGGCGGGTCCACGATCCGGACACCGCGCGGCCTCCGCCGGAGGTTCCGGCGGAGGCCGCGTCGGGGTTTCTCGGAACCGGGGACGGGCGGACTACTTCCCGGTCTCGCGCTCGTACGCCTTGAGTACCTCGTCCGTCGGACCGTCCATCAGCAGTTCGCCCTTCTCCAGCCACAGCACCCGGTCGCAGGTGTCCCGGATGGACTTGTTGCTGTGGCTGACCAGGAAGACCGTGCCCGCCTCCTCACGAAGCTCCCTGATGCGCTTCTCGGAACGGATCTGGAACTTGCGGTCGCCGGTCGCCAGCGCCTCGTCGATCATGAGGACGTCGTGGTCCTTCGCGGCGGCGATGGAGAACCGCAGGCGGGCCGCCATGCCGGAGGAGTACGTCCGCATCGGCAGCGTGATGAAGTCGCCCTTCTCGTTGATGCCGGAGAAGTCGACGATCCCCTGGTAGCGCTCGCGGATCTCCTCGCGCGACATACCCATGGCCAGGCCGCCGAGCACCACGTTGCGCTCGCCGGTCAGATCGCTCATCAGCGCCGCGTTCACACCCAGCAGCGACGGCTGGCCGTCCGTGTACACCTTGCCGCTCTCGGTCGGCAGGAGTCCGGCGATGGCCCGCAGCAGGGTCGACTTGCCGGAACCGTTGGTCCCGATCAGGCCGATCGCCTCGCCGCGGTACGCGGTGAAGGTGACACCGCGTACCGCGTGCACCTTCCGCACCCCGCGGCCCTCGCCCTTGTCGCGGCGCAGTATCCGGCTCAGTGCCGCGGTGGCGCTGCCCCTGCCGCCTCCGCCGCCGTTGACCCGGTACACGATGTGCACGTCGTCGGCGATGACGGTGGGGACGCGCCCCGAAGTCTTGTCCTCAGCCACGGCCGTACCGTTCCTCCGCCTTCCAGAAGTACACGAAGCCCACGACGCCGACCACGAGCGCCCAGGCGAGCGCCACCGGCCAGACATGCGCCGGGAGGTTCTCGGCGCCGTAGCCCTTGATCAGAGCGAAACGCACCAGGTCCATGTAGACGGCGGCCGGGTTGTACTGGAGCACGTTGGCGATCCAGGCCGGCTTCTTCGCGAGCATCACCGGGATGGAGAACATGACGCCCGACGCGTACATCCAGGTGCGCATGACGAACGGCATCAGCTGGGCGAGGTCGGGGGTCTTGCTGCCGAGCCTGGCCATGATCAGCGCGAGTCCGGTGTTGAAGACGAACTGCAGGGCCAGCGCCGGCACGATCAGCAGCCAGGACAGCCCCGGGTAGCTGCCGAAGGCGACGGCCACGATCACGAGCACGATCATCGAGTACAGCAGCTGCTGGAGCTGCTGGAGCGAGAACGAGACGGGGAGCGAGGCGCGCGGGAAGTGCAGGGCCCGTACCAGCCCCAGGTTGCCGGAGATCGACCGTACCCCGGCCATCACCGAGTTCTGGGTGAAGGTGAAGACGAAGACGCCGGTCACCAGGAACGGGATGAAGACCTCCTGGGTCATCCCCCTCCTGGTCCCCAGGATCAGCCCGAAGATCAGGTAGTAGACCAGGGCGTTGAGCAGCGGTGTGGCCACCTGCCACAGCTGGCCCAGCTTCGCCTGGCTGTACTGGGCGGTCAGCTTCGCCCGGGAGAACGCCACGATGAAGTGGCGCCTCCCCCAGAGCCGACGGATGTATTCGACGAGCCCTGGCCGGGCGCCGCTCACCGCCAGGCCGTACTTGGCGGCCAGCTCGGCCGGGCTCAGGCCCTCGTCGGCGGACGGTGCGGCGCCCACGGCGACCGCACCATCATGGGTTGTGTCACTCACCAGAATGAAACTCTCGTATTCAACATGCGCGGCCGATCGCGGGCGCGGCTCGGAGCGGACAGGTCCCGTGGAGATGGAGGTGCAGAGAAGACGCCCCCCATGCTCTCAGAGAGGAGCCTCTCAGATCACGGGAGGTCGGCCGAGCCTGGTCAGCCGCCACACCGTGCGCCATTTCATCGGGCGGCGCGTGCCGCAGGGCGTGGACCAGCCCTCCTTGAAGCCACCGAACCACGCCTTCAGGGCCGGGACGGACGGCTTGCGCACCAGGGTCAGCAGCAGCCACACCCCGAGGTAGACGGGGACCAGGAGCACGGGCAGATTGCGGCGGGCCAGCCAGACCCGGTTGCGGGCCACCATCCGGTGGTACACCGCGTGCCGCGAGGGGGCAGTGGTCGGGTGGTGGAGGACCATGTCCGCGCGGTAGTCGATCGACCAGCCGGCGTCCAGCGCGCGCCAGGCGAGGTCGGTCTCCTCGTGCGCGTAGAAGAACTGCCCGGGCAGCGGACCGACCTCGGTGAAGACCTTGGTGCGCACGGCGTTGGCGCCGCCGAGGAAGGTCGTCACCCGCGAGGAGCGCACCGGGTCGGAGGCGCGCAGCCGCGGCACGTGGCGGCGCTGGGTGACCCCGGTGTCCGGGTCGGCGATGCGGAAGCTGACGATGCCCAGCCGGGGATCGGCCTCGAACGCCCGTCGGCACAGCTCGGCGGTGTCGGTGCGCGGCAGCAGCCCGTCGTCGTCGAGGAAGAGGAGCGCGTCCACATCGGCGCCGGACGGGCCGAACGCCTCGATCCCCACGTTGCGGCCGCCGGGGATGCCCAGGTTCTCGGGCAGCTCCACGGTGCGCACGCCCGCGGGAACGTCGGGCACGGGGGCGCCGTTGCCGACGACCACCACCTCGATCCGGTCGCCTTCCTGCGCGGCGACCGAGTCCAGGAGGGCCCGCAGTTCCTCGGGGCGGTTGCCCATCGTGATGATGACCGCGCCCAGCTTCATGGGTGTGCTCACTTCAACCTGCTCGACGCGAGGATCGACACCAGGTGCAGAAGGGTCTGCAGCAGTGCGATCCCGGCCAGTACGGCGACCATCAGACGGCTGGCGAACAGGTCGTCCCTGATCACGTCGACGACCGCGGCCGCCAGGACGACCAGGGACGCCTCGACGCCGAGGATCAGCCGGTGGAACTTGAGCGCGGCGGCCGCCCGGCGGGCGAGCGCCATGCCGGACGAGCGCGGCTCGGAGGCGGCCTCCTCGACCGGCGGCAGCCCGCCCTGGTGGCGTGCGACGCCGACGAGGTCGGTCTCGGCCTTGATCAGGATGGCGCCCAGGGCCGCGAGGGTGCCCAGGAAGGCCCACAGCCAGTCGATCCGTCCGCTGCCCCACAGGTCGGCGGCCCGCAGGCCGAAGCCGACCAGGACGGCCGCGTCGCAGAGGTATGCGCCGACCCGGTCCAGGTAGACCCCGCCCAGCGAGAACTGCTTCTTCCAGCGGGCCACCTCGCCGTCGACGCAGTCGAGCAGCAGGTAGAGCTGGACCATGAGCACACCGAGCAGCGCCCCGGGGATGCCGGGGACGAGCAGGGCGGGTGCGGAGAGGACGCCCGCGACGGTCATCACGTAGGTCAGCTGGTTGGGCGTGACCCGGGTGTTCACCAGATGCCGGTCCACGCGCAGGGAGATCTCGCGCATGTAGAGCCGACCTGCCCAGTGCTCACCGCTGCGCCGGTCCTTCACGCCCGGGGGGTGCACGACCGGGCGGAGTTCAGCTATCGATGGCTTTTGCATAGTCGGCGTACGCGTCCCTGATCTGGTCGGTGGACAGGTTGAGGTGTTCGAGGATGGTGAAGCGCCCCGGACGGGTCTGCGGGGCGTACTCGACGGCCCGGACGAACTCGTCGACGGTGAAGCCGATCTCCTCGGGCCGGACAGGCAGTCCGTGACGGCGCAGGACGCCCGCCATGTGCCGCGCCTCCTGGCGGGCGCCGCGCAGGTGCATGGCGAAGCAGGCGCCGAGGCCGACCTGCTCGCCGTGGCTGGCCGCACGCTTGGGGTACAGCAGGTCGAAGGCGTGGTTGATCTCGTGGCAGGCGCCCGAGGCGGGCCGGGAGTCGCCCGCCACCGACATGGAGATGCCCGTGAGCACGAGCCCCTCGGCCAGCACCTTCAGAAAGGCGTCGTCGCCGATCCCGCCGGGGTGGCGCAGCACGGCCTCGCCGGCCTGCCGGGCGATGGCGGCGGCCAGGCCGTCGATCTCGTCGCCCCTGACCTCGTGGGCGAGCTCCCAGTCGGCCACGCAGGAGACGTTGGAGACCGCGTCACCGATGCCGGAGCGCACGAAACGGGCCGGTGCCTCACGGACGATGTCGAGGTCGATGACGACGGCGATCGGGTTGGGGACCCCGTAGGAGCCCCGTCCGTTGTCGTTGTCCAGGGTCGCGACCGGCGAGCAGAGCCCGTCGTGGGCGAGGTTCGTCGCCACCGCGACCAGGGGCAGCCCCACGCGCGCGGCGGCGTACTTCGCCACGTCGATGATCTTGCCGCCGCCGAGTCCGACCACGGCGTCGTACCGGTTGCCCTTGATGTCGTCGGCGAGCTTGACCGCCGAGTCGAGGGTGCCGTCGACGACCGGGTACCAGTGGGCGCCGGGCAGTGCGGGCGCCAGCCGCTCGCGCAGTACCCGTCCCGACCCGCCGCTGATCGCGACGGCGAGCTTGCCGGAGGTGGAGATCCGCTGGTCGGCGAGGAGGCCGGCCAGATCGTCCAGGGCGCCGCGGCTGATGTCGACGACGACCGGGGACGGAATGAGCCGGGTCAGTACTGGCACGCGATCTCACGACCCTTCGCGAGGTCGTCGTGGTTGTCGATCTCGACCCACGCCACCTCGCCGATGGGGGCCACGTCGACGGTGAAGCCGCGGTTGACGAGTTCCTGATAGCCGTCCTCGTAGTAGAGGTCCGGGTCGCGCTCGAAGGTCGTCTTCAGAGCGTCGGCGAGGTCGGCGGCGGCCTCCGGCTCGATGAGGGTGACGCCGATGTACTCGCCGGTCGCGGTGGCCGGGTCCATCAGCTTGGTGATGCTCCGCACGCCCCGGCCGTCCTCGGTGACGACCTTCATCTCCTCATCGGCGAGGCGCTTCACCGTGTCGAGCGCCAGGATGATCCTCTGTCCGTCGCCGCGGGCGGCCAGCAGGGTCTTCTCGACGGAGACCGGGTGGACGGTGTCGCCGTTGGCCAGAATGACGCCGCGGGCCAGGACGTCGCGCGCGCACCACAGGGAGTAGGCGTTGTTCCACTCCTCGGCCTTGTCGTTGTCGATCAGAGTGAGGCTGAGGCCGTACGTCGCCTCCAGTTCGGCCTTGCGGGCGTAGACGGCCTCCTTGCGGTAGCCGACGACGATCGCCGCCTCGGTGAGGCCGATCTCCGCGAAGTTCGCCAGGGTGAGGTCCAGGACCGTCTTCTCGCCGTCCACAGGCACGAGGGCCTTCGGGAGCGTGTCGGTGTGGGGGCGCAGTCGCCGTCCGGCACCGGCTGCCAGTACGAGGCCGATCATGCGGGTTCTCCTTCGTCGTGAACGGCGGGTGCTCCGGAGGACACCCAGAAGCGGATGGACTCCACGAGCACCACCAGCGCCACGGCCGCGGCGAACACGGTGAGTGCCGTGGTGAACGCTGAATGCCGGGTCAGTACGGTGGCGAGTACGGCCACCACCAGGGTGCGGCCCTCGTGTCCGCCGATCGCGCGTACCAGCCAACGAGGCGGCGCGCCGGTGCCTCCGCGAATGCGGTAGACCGTGTCGTAGTGATGGTAGGCGACGGCCGAGACCAGCCCGAACGCCGCCGGAAGGGCTCCGGGGACGCCGCTGCGGGCGGCGAGGATCAGAATCGTGCCGTACTCGGCCGCCCTGAATATCGGGGGCACGAGCCAGTCCAGGGCGCCCTTGAGGGGACGGGAGACGGCCTGCGCGGAGAAGATCGCGTAGACCGCCGCGGCGAGGATGGTGTGCCAGCTGCCGAACGGCTGCGAGAGCGCGGAGGCGATCATGAGCGCCCCGCCGAGCAGGGCCGTGGCGGCGGGGGGCCAGCTGCCGCCGAGCCGGGAACCGAACGCCGCGAAGGCCTGGGCGAGCGGGCCGGAGTCGGCGAGGTCGGCCAGGGCCCCGGCGGCCCGGTCGGTGCGCTCGGCCTTGCGGGTCAGCGAGCGCAGCAACCGGCCCGCGGTGGTGTAGCAGGCGGCGAAGGAGCAGCCGACGAGCAGGGCGTAGAAGACGATCCGGGGCGTGGTCACGGCGGTGAGCACCGCGATCATCGCCCAGCGCTCCCCGATCGGCAGCACGATCATCCGGCGCAGCCAGACCGTCCAGCCGACGCTGTCGAGCTTGGTGGAGAGGGCCGCCGTGGGGCTCGAATTGGCCACCGCGTCGTGATTGGCCTCGTTGAACGAGAAGTCGACGACGTGCCGACAGGTCTGGAGCACCATGGCGCCGAGCGCCAGGGCCCAGACGTCGTCCCCGCCCCGGGCGGCGCCGAGTGCGAGGCCCGCGTAGTACGCGTATTCCTTGGCCCGGTCGAAGGTGGCGTCCAGCCAGGCACCCAGCGTCGAGTACTGGAGCGAGTAGCGGGCGAGCTGCCCGTCGGTGCAGTCCAGGACGAAGGAGAGGAGCAGCAGCACACCGGCGGCGACGAAGCCCGTGCGGGTGCCGGTGGCCGCGCTGCCGGCCGCGATCAGCGCGGTCACCAGGGAGGCGGTGGTCACCTGGTTCGGGGTGAGTCCGCGCCGCGCGCACCAGCGGGCGATGTAGCGCGAGTACGGGCTGATGAAGAACGTGGTGAAGAAGCCGTCGCGGGACTTCACTGCGCTGCGCAGCCGCACCGCCTCGTCGTCGACGGCGGCGACGGCGCTCTCCGCCTCGGCGCGCGCGGACGCGTCGACCGGCACGGAGGCGACCAGCGAGCCCAGCTCGGGACGCTGTACGGGGATGTCTCCGGCGTCCAGGGCGTCGGCGAGGCGGCCCGGCAGGGTGTGGCCGGGGGCCGCGGGCCCGAAGGCTCCCGGCCCGGCGGCTATGCCCGCGCCGGCGGGCGCGGCGACGGTGTCCAGGGCGCGGACGAGCGCGGGGCGGGCCTCCGGCTGGGCGGTGAGCGCTCCGGGCACGGCGGCGGCGGGGAAACGCGGGTCGGTCAGCCCGAGCCGGAGGGCGTGGACGTGGCCGACGAACCGGGGGTCGACCAGTGCGACGCGGCGGTCCGCGGGGACGGCCGCCAGGAGCCGTGCGACCTCGGCCGCGTCGACGGCGGCCCGGACGTCGAAGCCCAGTGACCTCAGATCGTCCGCGAGCGAGGATCCGGGGAGCGGAGCACCGGTGAGGATGGCGGTCGACAGACGAACTCACTCCTTGGTGCTGACGGGGTCGGCGCGGCATCGCGGCCCGGAAACGGGCCGACGGCACGTCGGCAGAGGCTATCGGATGAACGGAAGTGGGAGTTCACCGGCCGTTCGCGCTCCGTTGGGGACAGACCGGCATCATGCGGTTCCGCCCGCGATCATCATCGTCGATCCCCGCCGCGCCTGACAAAACGCGGTGGCACGGATCCGGGCCTTCCCACCCGGATCGGAACGGAACGCTCCCGGCGGGACGGAACGCCCGGCCAGGGCAGTCCCGGGACCCGTCCGTCACGGCCCCGGGCGCACGGTCCGTCGCGCCGGGGATGACGGGGCAGGCCCCTTAGCCTTGATCCACCGACCGGCCTGTTGTGGATATCGCCCGAGGAAACGAGGAAGTGCCTTGTGACCTGCGGTGATGGGAGTTCTTCAGGCTTCCAGCACGCTGGATCGGCAAGGCACTTCCGAGATGCAGGTTTCCCACCCCCCTG
>NZ_JBIUBU010000024.1:0-110675 GCF_044548345.1 Streptomyces sp. NPDC052042
CGTCCTCACCGAACACCACCTCCCGCAACCGCCGGTCCAGACGCCCGTCGACATACGCACAGACCGCGTCGAAAGCATCCGCGAACACCGGGAACGCCGCATACAACTCACGCCCCATCCCCAGCCACTGACTCCCCTGACCCGAGAACAGGAACGCCGTGCGCGCTCCCGCTGCGCCCGCCCGGCCCCGTACGAGGTCTGCTGACGGCTCATCCTGGCTCAGGGCGTTTAGGCCGGTGACCAGTTCCTCGGTGGTCGCGCCCAGCACCACCGCGCGGTGGGACAGGGCGGTGCGGGACTCGGCCAGGGAGAGGGCCAGGTCCGCCGGGGTGAGGCCGGGGTGGGAGCGGGTGTGGGTGAGGAGGTTGCGGGCCTGCTCGCGCAGGGCCGCTTCGTCCGCGCCGGACAGGATCCAAGGCAGGCAGCCGCGCTGCGTGTCGGGGGTCGGCCGGGCCTCGGCCTCAGCAGCATGGGCCGTCGGGGCCTGCTCGATGATGGTGTGGGCGTTGGTGCCGCTCACCCCGAAGGAGGACACGGCCGCGCGGCGCGGTCGGCCGGAGTCCGTGTCCGTCCAGGCCACGGGTTCGGTGAGGAGCCGGACCGCGCCCGCCGACCAGTCGACGTGCGGGGAGGGCTCGTCCACGTGGAGGGTCTTGGGCAGCAGGCCGTGCCGGAGCGAGAGCACGGTCTTGATCACGCTCGCCAGCCCGGAGGCGGCCTGGGTGTGGCCGATGTTGGACTTGAGGGAGCCCAGCCACAACGGCCGCCCTTCCGGCCGGTTCTGGCCATATGTCGCCATGAGCGCCTGCGCCTCGATCGGGTCGCCGAGGGCCGTGCCGGTACCGTGCGCCTCGACGGCGTCGACGTCCGCCGCCATCAGCCCGGCGTTCGCCAGCGCCTGGCGGATGACCCGCTGCTGGGCCGGGCCGTTGGGGGCGGTGAGGCCGTTGGAGGCGCCGTCCTGGTTGACGGCTGAGCCCCGGACCACCGCGAGGACCGGGTGGCCGTTGTGGCGGGCGTCGGACAGCCGCTCGACCAGCAGCATGCCCACGCCCTCGCCCCAGCCCGTGCCGTCGGCGGCGGCCGCGAACGGCTTGCAACGGCCGTCGGCGGCCAGCCCGCGCTGCCGACTGAACTCGACGAAGGCGTTGGGGCCTGCCATCACGGCCGCCCCGCCGACCAGGGCCAGTTCGCATTCGCCCCGGCGCAGGGCCTGGGTGGCCAGGTGCAGGGCGACGAGGGACGAGGAGCAAGCCGTGTCCACCGTGAGTGCGGGGCCTTCGAGGCCCAGCGCGTAGGCGATGCGGCCGGACATGACGCTGCTGGAGGTGCCGGTGAGGAGGTGGCCCTCGACGCCGTCGGGCAGGGCGCCCGGGGTGGCGCCGTAGCCCTGGTAACCGGAGCCGATGAACACGCCGGTGCGGCTGCCACGCAGGGAGAAGGGGGCGAGGCGGGCCCGTTCCAGGGTCTCCCAGGCGGTCTCCAACAGCAGCCGCTGCTGGGGGTCCATGGCCAGGGCCTCGCGCGGGGAGATCCCGAAGAACCGGGCGTCGAAGCGGCCCGCGTCGTGGAGGAATCCGCCCTCGTTGACGTAGGTGGTCCCGGGGTGTTCGGGGTCCGGGTCGTAGAGGGAGTCCAGGTCCCAGCCCCGGTCGGCGGGGAAGGGGGTGATGGCGTCGACACCGTCCGCCAGCAACTGCCACAACTGCTCGGGGGTGTTGGCCCCGCCGGGGAAGCGGCAGCCCATGGCCACGATCGCGATCGGCTCGTCGAGTGGGCCCGTCCCGGTGGGCACGGCCGGTACGGCGCCTCCCACCGGGAGGTCGGCCTGCGCATGGCCGGACACCTCTGCGGAGATGTAGGCGGCGAGGGCCTCGGCGTTGGGGTGGTCGAAGACCAGGGTGGTGGGCAGGCGCAGTCCGGTGGCTCCGTTCAGCCGGTTGCGCAGTTCGATGCCGGTGAGGGAGTCGAAGCCGAGGTCCTTGAACGAGCGGTCGGAGGCCACTGCGGCCAGGTCCGAGTGGCCCAGGGCCTGGGCCGCTTCGGCCCGTACGAGGTCCAGGAGCACGCGGTGGCGCTCGGCGGCGGGAAGGGCGGCGAATCCGGCGGTACGGGACGGGGCCGTGTCATCAGCCGCGCCGACCGCGCCCGCCCCGCCCCCGGCGGCTGTGAAGGCCGTACGGGCCTCGGGCAGGTCGGCGAGGAGGGCGCTGGGCCGGGCGAGGGTGAAGGCGGGCGCCAACCGGTTCCAGTCGACGTCGGCGACGACGATCGTGGTCTCGTCGAGGTCCAGTGCCCGCTGGAGTGCGGCGATCGCGGTGTCTGGGGACATGGCGGGCAGACCGCGCCGACGCAGGTGGGCCTCGGCCTCGTCGTCGGCCATGCCGCCGTCGGCCCAGGGGCCCCAGGCGACGGAGGTGGCGGCAAGCCCTCGGGCGCGGCGCTTCTCGGCGAGTGCGTCGAGGTGGGCGTTGGCCGCGCAGTAGGCGGCCTGGCTGCCGCTGCCCCAGGCGGCGGCGACGGAGGAGAACAGGACGAAGGCGTCCAGTTCCCGGTCGGCCAGCAGTTCGTCGAGGTGCCCGGCGCCGGCCGCCTTGGCAGCGACGACGGAGGCGAGCTCGGCCGGGGTCAGGGTGTCGGTGGGGGTGAACTGCGGCAGGCCGGCCGCGTGGATCACGGCCGTGAGCGGATGCTGGTCCTCCGGGAGGGCCCGCAGCAGGTCGGCCACCTGCTCCCGGTCGGCGAGGTCGCAGGCGGTGATGGTCACCCGGGTGCCCAGTTCCCGGATCTCGGCGGCGAGTTCGAGTGCCCCGGGGGCCTCGGGACCACGTCGGCCGGTGAGGACGAGGTGGTCGGCGCCGTTCCGGGCCAGGTGCCGGGCCACCTGGGCGCCGAGGGCTCCGGTGCCGCCGGTGATCAGGACGGTGCCGTGCGGCTGCCAGGTCCGGTCCGGGCCCAGGGGCGTGCCCGCGTCGGTGGCGAGGGCGCGGCCCAGGCGTCGGGCGAAGAGGCCGGAGGGCCGGATCGCGATCTGGTCCTCCCCGCCCGTCCCGCCGGCGAGGACCTGGACGAGGCGGTGCGCGGCCCGCTCGTCCAGGGTGGCGGGCAGGTCGACGAGTCCGCCCCAGCGGTCCGGGTAGTCGAGTGCCGTCGAGCGGCCGAGGCCCCAGACCATGGCCTGCTGCGGGCTGGTCAGCGTGTCCGAGCGGCCGGTCGAGACCGCTCCCCGGGTGGCGCACCAGAGGGGTGCGGTGCTCTCCGCGTCGCCCAATGCCTGGACCAGCAGGGTGGTCAGGGCCAGCCCGGCGGGCAGCTCGGGGTGGTCCGGGTGGGCTTCGCCGGTGAGGGCGAGGAGGGACAAGACCCCGGCCGGTGCCGTCGCGCCGGGGTCGCGGCCCAAGCGTGCGGCGAGTTCCGTTCGGGTCTCACCGGTACGTACGGGCAGGGGTGCGACCTCGGCGCCGTGGCGGGTCAGGGCGTCGGTAACGGCACTGACCGCGGGGTCGTCCTCGCCGCCCTCGGGGACGGCGAGCAGCCAGGTGCCGGTCAGCTCGGCGGTGTCCCGACCGCCGGTCAGCGGCTGCCAGGAGATCCGGTAGCGCCAGGAGTCGACGACGGAGCGGCTGCGCTGCCGTCGGCGCCACCGGGACAGGGCGGGCAGGACCGAGCTGAGCGGGGAGTCGTCGGCCACCTCCAGCCGTTCGGCGAGGGCGGCCAGGTCCTCGTTCTCGACGGTGTCCCAGAACGCGGCCTCGCCAGGATCCGCCGTCTCGGCGCCGGTCTGGCCCGGGCCGGCGGGGATCAGCCAGTACGGGCGGCGTTGGAAGGGGTAGGTGGGCAGGTCGGCGAGAAGGGCGCCGCGACCGGCGAGGAGGGCGACCCAGTCGACGGGGGTGCCGTGAACGTGGAGCCGGGCGAGGGCGGTGGTGACGGCCAGGTCCTCGGCACGGTCGCTCCGCAGGGCCGCGACGGTGACGGCGTGCTCGTCGAGGGCGTCTGCGGCCAAGGCGGTCAGGACACCGCCGGGGCCGATCTCCAGGAAGGTGCCTACGCCTTCGGCGGCGAGGGTGGTGAGGGCGTCGTCGAAGCGGACGGCCTCACGGACGTGGCTCACCCAGTAGTCGGCCGAGCAGAACTCCTCGGCGGAGACGATCCCGCCGGTGAGAGTGGAGACGACGGGGAGGACCGGGGCCTCGAAGGTCACCGACTCCGCGACCTCGCGGAAGGCGTCGAGCATCGGGTCCATCAGCGGCGAGTGGAAGGCGTGGGAGACGGCGAGCGCCTTGGTCTTGCGGCCCTCCGCGGACAACCGGTCCACGACCGAGGCCACGGCCTCTTCCTCGCCCGAAACCACCACGGACGCAGGCCCGTTGACGGCAGCGACACCCGCACGGTCCTCCAGCCCGGCCAGCAGGGCCCGTACCTCCTCCTCGGAGGCCTGGACCGCCACCATGACCCCGCCGCCCGGGAGCCCCTGCATCAGCCGACCACGCGCGGCAACCAGCTTCGCCGCATCCCCAAGAGACAACACACCGGCCACATGAGCCGCCGCGAACTCACCCACCGAATGCCCGGCCAGGAAGTCCGGCCGCACACCCCAGGACCCGACCAACCGGAACAACGCCACCTCCACCGCGAACAACGCCGGCTGAGTGAACCGCGTCTCATCCAGCAACTCCGCGTCCTCGCCGAACACCACATCCCTGAGCGGGACTTCGAGGTACGGGTCCAGAGCTGCGCAAACCGCGTCGAAGGCCTCCGCGAACACCGGGAAGACGGCGTGCAGTTCACGCCCCATGCCGAGCCGCTGGCTGCCCTGGCCCGAGAACAGGAACGCGGTCCGGCGAGCAGCCCCTGCGGGTGCCGTGCCGCGTACGGTCTCCGGTCCCGGGGTCTCGTCGCGAGCGAGGGCGATCAGGCCGCGCAGCAGGTCGTCGCGGTCGTTGCCGGTGATGACCGCGCGGTGCGGGAAGGCGGTGCGGGTGGTCGCCAGGGAGAGGGCGATGTCCTTCTCGTCGGGCCGGGCGGCGGATCGTGCGTACGTCAGGAGCCGTTCCGCCTGGGCCCGCAGGGCGTTCTCGTTCTTCGCGGAGATCAGCCAGGGCACGGGCATCGGAGCAGGGGCCTCGTCCGGGCTGGCGTTCGCCTCACCGGTGTGGGTGTCGGCCGGATCCTGTTCGATGACGACGTGGGCGTTGGTTCCGCTGACGCCGAAGGAGGAGACACCCGCCCGGCGCGGACGGCCGCTCTGCGGCTCCGCCCATTCCCGGGCCTCGGTGAGCAGCCGCACGTCCCCCGCCGACCAGTCCACGTGCGGGGACGGCTCATCCACGTGCAGGGTCTTCGGCAACACCCCGTGACGCATCGCCATCACCATCTTGATCACACCCGCCACACCGGCAGCCGCCTGGGTGTGCCCGATGTTGGACTTCAATGAGCCCAGCCACAACGGCCGGCCCCCGTCCCGCTCCTGCCCATAGGTAGCGAGCAGAGCCTGCGCCTCGATGGGATCGCCCAACGTGGTGCCCGTGCCATGGGCCTCCACCGCGTCCACGTCCCCCGCCGACAGACCCGCCTGCGCCAGCGCCTGACGGATCACCCGCTGCTGCGCGGGCCCGTTCGGCGCGGTCAGACCGTTGGACGCACCGTCCTGATTGATCGCGGAACCCCGTACGACGGCCAACACCCGGTGCCCATTGCGGCGGGCGTCCGAGAGCCGCTCCACCAGCAGCATGCCCGCGCCCTCGGCGAGGCCGGTGCCGTCCGCCGAGGCGGCGAAGGCACGGCAGCGGGCGTCGGGGGCCAGTCCGCGCTGGCGGCTGAAGCCGATGAGCGCGCCCGGGGTGGACATGACGGTGACGCCGCCCGCGAGGGCCAGGTCGCATTCGCCCCGGCGCAGGGACTGCGCCGCCAGGTGCAGGGCGACCAGGGACGAGGAGCAGGCCGTGTCCACGGTCACCGCCGGGCCTTCGAGGCCGAAGGTGTACGAGAGCCGGCCCGAGACCACCGAGGCGGAGTTGGCGGTCAGGAGGTGCCCTTCCATGCCCTCGCTCTGCTCCTGTGAGAGGCCGATGGCATAGTCCTGGCCGTTGGTGCCGGCGAAGACTCCGGTGCGGGAGCCGCGCAGGGCCGCCGGGTCGATCCCAGCCCGCTCGAACACCTCCCAGGAGGTTTCCAGCAACAGCCGCTGCTGCGGGTCCATGGAGAGGGCCTCGCGGGGTGAGATCCCGAAGAATTCGGGGTCGAACTCGCCCGCGTCGTGAAGGAATCCGCCTTCCTTGACGTAGCTGGTGCCCGGGTGGTCGGGGTCCGGGTGGTAAAGGGCGTCGAGATCCCAGCCCCGGTTGGCGGGCAGGCCGGTGATGGCGTCGGTGCCGTCGGCGAGCAGGCTCCAGAGGTCTTCCGGGCTGCGGACCTCGCCGGGCAGTCGGCAGCTCATGGCGACGATGGCGACGGGTTCCTCGCCGCCCGTGACAGCGGCCCGGCCGGGTGTGGTGGGCGCGGCGGTGACGAGAGCCGTGCCGGGGTGGCCGCCGGGGATCTCCTCCAGGAGGTGGCCGGCGAGGGCGGTGGGGGTGGGGTGGTCGAAGACCACGGTGGCGGGCAGGCGCACGCCGGTGGCGGTGGCGAGCCGGTTGCGGAGCTCCATCGCGGCCAGCGAGTCGAAGCCGAGTTCACGGAAGGCCCGCCCGGGGTCGATGGCCGCGGGGGTGTCGTGGCCGAGTACGGCGGCCACCTGGTTGCGTACGAGGGTGAGCACGGTGTCCTTGCGCTCGGCAGCCGGCAGGGCGGCCAGCCGGGACAGCTCGGCGGAGAGGCCGCCGGGGCCGGGTGCGGCACCCTGCGCGGCGCGGCGTGCGGGGGTCCGGACCAGTCCGCGCAGGAGGGCGGGGACGGGACCGGACGCCTGGGCGCGCAGTACGGCCAGGTCGAGGCGTACGGGCGCCAGGGCGGCGTGATCCAGGGTGCGGGCGGTGTCGAGGAGGCGCAGGCCCTCTTCGGCGGTGAGCGGGACGAGTCCGGCGCGGGCCATGCGCCGCAGGTCTCCGTCGGCCAGCCGGGTCTGGTCGCCGCGCTCGTCCCAGACGCCCCAGGCGAGGGCGGAGGCGGGCAGGCCCTGGGCGCGGCGCTGGTGGGCGAGGGCGTCGAGGAAGGCGTTGCCGGCCGCGTAGGCGCCCTGGCCGGCCCCGCCGAAGGTGCCGGCGAGGGAGGAGAAGAGGACGAAGGCCGCCAGGTTCAGGTCACGGGTCAGCTCGTGGAGGTTGAGGGCGGCGTCGACCTTGGGGCGCAGGACCAGGTCGAGGTCCTCGGGCGTGAGGGAGTCGACGGGTCCGCCGGCCACGACGGCTGCGGCGTGGACGACGGCGGTGAGCGGCCGGTCGGCGGGGGTTTCCGCCAGCAAGGCGGCGAGGGCGTTCCGGTCGGCGGCGTCGCAGGCGGCGACGGTGACGGTCGCGCCGAGCGCGGCGAGTTCCTCCTGGAGTGCGGCGGCCCCTTCTGCCTCGGCGCCGCGACGGCTGGTGAGGAGGATGTTGCGGACGCCGTGAGCAGTGATGAAGTGGGCGGCGACGAGCCGACCGAGGGCGCCGGTGCCCCCGGTGATCAGTACGGTGCCCTGCGGGTCGAGGGCGTCGGCGATGGCGGAATCCGGGGCGACGGGGACACGGGCCAGCCGCGGCACGGACATCCGGCCCTCGCGCAGCGCCAGTTGGGGTTCGCCGCTGGCGACGGCGGCCGGAAGGCGGCGCAGGGAGTCCGGGGTGCCGTCGGTGTCGGCGAGGACCAGGCGGTCGGGGTGTTCGGACTGGGCGGAGCGGATCAGGCCCCAGACGGGGGCGTGTTCCGGGCGGGTGTCCGGTGCGCCGTCGGCGTCCTCGACCGGTACGGCGGCCGCGCCCCGGGTGAGGAGGACCAGCCGGGAGGCGGCGAAGCGGTCGTCGGCCAGCCAGTTGCGGAGGAGGGCGAAGGCGTCCCGCGCGGTCTCCCGGACGGCTTCGGCGTCGGCCTCGCCGCCGGTCACGGGCAGGACCGCCGCCACGGTCGCGGGGACGGGCGCGCCGGCCGTGACCGCCTCGGCCAGGGCGGTGAGGTCGGCGTGGGTGTCGGGGCGCGGGCCGGTGGTCTCCAGTGCGGCGGCGGTCTCCTGGAGGGCTTCCTGCGCGTCGGCGACCTGCGGGCCGGTGCCGACGAGGGCCCAGGGCGTCGCGGGGGCCGCGGTGTCCGTGAGCGGCTGTGCGGCCCACTCCACCCGGTAGAGGGATTCGTGGTGGTCGGTGAGCGCGGCCCGCAGGTGTTCCTCGCGGACCTCGCGGAAGGTGAGCGTGCCGACGGTGGCCACGGCCTGGCCGCTGTCGTCGGCGGCGGTGACGGTGACCGCGCCGTCGGCTCCGGCGGGGGTCAACCGGATCCACAGCCGGGTGGCTCCGGTGGCGTGCAGGCGTACGTCCTCCCAGGAGAAGGCCATCCGGCCGGTGCCCATGTCCCCCAGCGGGCCGAAGCCGACGGCGTGCAGCGCCGCGTCCAACAGGGCCGGGTGCAGCCCGTACCGGTCGGCGTCGGTGCGTGCGTCGTCGGGGAGGGCCACCTCGGCGAACACCTCGTCCCCGAGCCGCCAGGCGGCGCGCAGCCCCTGGAAGACCGGGCCGTAGGCGAAGGAACGTGCGGCGAGCTCGGCGTAGAAGCCGTCGAGGTCGACGGGGACCGCCTCGGCGGGCGGCCGGCTCGTGTCCGCTCCGGCGGGCCCGGGGTCGGGGGCGGAGTTCAGCACGCCGGTGCCGTGGCAGGTCCAGCCGTCCTCGTCGGCCGCGGTGTCGGGGCGGGAGTGGACGGCGAAGCGCCGGTCCCCGGATCCGTCGGCCGGGCCGACGGCGACCTGTACGAGGACGCCGCCCTGCTCGGGCAGGACCAGCGGTGCCTGGAGGGTGAGTTCGGCCAGGTTGTCGCAGCCGAGGTGGTCGCCCGCGCGGACGGCGAGTTCCACGAAGGCCGTACCGGGGAGGATGGCCGCGCCCAGCACCGTGTGCTCGGCCAGCCAGGGGTGTGTGTGGGTGGAAAGCCGGCCGGTCAGCAGCAGGCCGTCGGCGTCGGCGAGCGTGGTGACGGCGCCCAGCAGGGGGTGGTCCGACGGGGCGAGGCCGAGGCCGGCCGCGTCCGCCGGGGCGTACGGGGCGTCGAGCCAGTAGCGCTCGTGCTGGAAGGCGTACGTGGGCAGCGGGATCCGGCGGGCGTCCGGGGCAGCGAGGACGGCCGTCCAGTCGAGGGAGACGCCGTGCACGTGAGCCTCGGCGGCGGAGCGCAGGAAGCGGTCGGTGCCCCCTTCGTCGCGGCGCAGCGTGCCGAGGGCGACGGCGCCGCCGCCCAGGTCGTCGAGGGTCTCCTGGACGCCGACGGTGAGCACCGGGTGCGCGCTGACCTCGATGAGGGCTCCGTGCCCGTCGCGGACGAGGGCGCGGGTGGCCTCTTCGAAACGGACGGTCTGGCGCAGGCTGCGGTACCAGTACTCGGCGTCGAGCCGGTCGGTGTCCACGACGGCGCCGGTGACGGTGGAGTAGAAGGGGACCTCGCAGGCACGGGGGGTGATGCCGGCGAGGGCCTCCAGGACGCGTTCGCGGACGGCTTCGACGTGCGCGGAGTGGGAAGCGTAGTCCACGGCGATCAGCCGGGCCCGGATCCCGTCGGCGTGCAGGGCGTCCCGCAGTTCGGTGAGGGCGTCGCCGTCGCCGGAGACGACGATGGAGGACGGGCTGTTGACGGCGGCGACGGACAGCCGCTCGCCCCAGGGGGCCATTCGGGGGGTGAGCCGGTCCAGGGGCAGGGCGACGGAGAGCATGCCGCCCCGGCCGGACAGTACGGTCAGCGCCTGGCTGCGCAGGGCCACGACCTTCGCGGCGTCGTCCAGGCTGAGTGCGCCGACGACGGCCGCGGCGGCGATCTCGCCCTGGCTGTGGCCGGCGACGGCCGCGGGGTGCACCCCGTAGGAGCGCCACAGTTCGGCCAGCGAGACCATCACCGCGAACAGGACGGGCTGGACGACGTCGACCCGGTCGAAACCGGGGGCGCCGGGCGCGCCGCGCAGGACCTCCGTCAGCGACCAGTCGACGTGCGGGGCGAGGGCGTCCTCGCACTGGCGGATGCGTTCGGCGAAGACCGGTGCGGTATCGAGGAGTTCGACGGCCATGCCCGCCCACTGGGAGCCCTGGCCGGGGAAGACGAAGGCGGCCTGGCGGGTGTCGTCGGCGGTGCCGCGCACCACGTCGGTGCCCTCGGGGGCGGGCGTGCCGGAGTCGGCGTCGGCGAGTGCGTCCAGGGCGCGGTCCAGGCCCGCCCGGTCGGCCGCGAGGAGTACGGCGCGGTGGGGGAAGGCGGTGCGGGTGGTGGCGAGGGAGTGGGCGATGTCGGCGGCCGTCGGGACGGTGCCGTCGGGGGCTGCGGGCAGGGCGGCCAGGTGGGTACGGAGCCGGGCGGCCTGCGCGGCGAGAGCGGCCGGGGTCTTGGCGGAGAGCGCCCAGGGGATGAGGGGCGGCACGTCGTCCGCCGGACCGGCGGTTACGGGGGCCGTGTCGGCTTCGGGGTCGGTCCGTTCGGCCGGGGCGAGGTGCTGTTCGATGACGACGTGGGCGTTGGTGCCGCTGACGCCGAAGGCGGAGACGGCCGCCCGGCGGGGCCGGCCGGGCTCCGTCCCGGGCCACGCGGCGTTCTCCGTGACCAGCGACACGGCCCCCGAGGACCAGTCGACGTGCGGGGTCGGCTCGTCCGCGTGCAGGGTCTTCGGCAGGATGCCGTGGCGCAGCGCCTGCACCATCTTGATGACGCCCGCGACGCCGGCCGCGGCCTGGGTGTGTCCGAGGTTGGACTTGACGGAGCCCAGCCACAGGGGCCGGTCGGCGGGCCGCTCCTGGCCGTATGCCGCGAGCAGGGCCTGCGCCTCGATCGGGTCGCCGAGGGTGGTGCCGGTGCCGTGCGCCTCGACGATGTCCACGTCGGACGGGGAGAGCAGGCCGTTGGCCAGGGCCTGGTGGATGACGCGCTGCTGGGCGGGCCCGTTGGGGGCGGTGAGGCCGTTGCTTGCGCCGTCCTGGTTGACGGCGGAGCCCCGGACCACGGCCAGGACGGGGTGTCCGAGGCGGACGGCGTCGGAAAGCCGTTCGACGAGGAGCATGCCGACGCCCTCGGACCAGCCGGTGCCGTCGGCCGCCGCGGAGAAGGCCCGGCAGCGGCCGTCGGGCGACAGCCCGCGCTGGCGGCTGAACTCGACGAAGGTGGTCGGTCCGGCCATCACGGTGACGCCGCCCGCGAGCGCGAGGTCGCACTCGCCCTGGCGCAGCGCCTGGACGGCGAGGTGCAGGGCCACGAGGGAGGAGGAGCAGGCGGTGTCGATGGTGACGGCCGGGCCCTCCAGGCCCAGGGTGTAGGCGATGCGGCCGGAGACCACGCTGCCGGTGTTGCCGGTGCTCACGTACCCCTCGATGCCCTCGGGCATGGCGGGGAGGCGGGAAACGTAGTCGTGGTACATGACCCCGGCGAAGACCCCGGTGCGGCTGCCGCGCAGGGACTGCGGGTCCAGTTCGGCCCGCTCGACCGCTTCCCAGGAGGCTTCGAGGATGAGCCGCTGCTGGGGGTCCATGGCGAGGGCCTCGCGGGGGCCTATCCCGAAGAACCCGGGGTCGAACTCGGCCGCCCCGCGCAGGAATCCGCCTTCCCGGGTGTAGGTGGTGCCGGGGTTCTCGGGGTCCGGATCGTACAGTGCGTCGAGGTCCCAGCCCCGGTCGGTGGGGAAGCCGGATATCGCGTCGCGGCCCGAGGCGATCAGGTCCCACAGGTCCTCGGGGGACTCGACGCCGCCGGGGAAGCGGCAGCTCATGCCCACGATCGCGATCGGTTCCCGGTTCTTGCCCTCGGCCTCGCGCAGTCGTTGGCGCGCGTGACGCAGATCGACGGTGGCACGCTTGAGGTAGTCGCGGAGCTTGTTCACATCGGTCGTCATCTGGTTTCTGTTCCTCAACGCGAAGGGGTAGGCGTGCTGGTCGATCAGTGGGTGTCGAGCTCGCTGTCGAGCAGGTCGAACAACTCTTCGTCGGAGGCCTGAGCCACTTCGGCCGCACTGTCCTCCCCGGTTTCGTGGCCTGCGACCGGACCGGTATCGGCCTCTCGCCATTTCGCGAGGAGGACCTCCAGCCGCAGGGCGGCGGTGGCGCGGGCCGCCCGGTCGTGCGGGGCTCGGGCGAAGGCGCCTTCCAGGCGGTCGATCTCGGCGAGCAGTGAGGGGGCCGCCGTGTCGGCACCCGGTCCGGCGGCGGGCAGCGCGCCGGCCAGGTGTTCGGCGAGGGCCGTCGGGGTGGGGTGGTCGAACAGCAGGCTCGCGGGGAGCCGGAGCCCGGTGGCCGCGCCGAGGTGGTTGCGGAGTTCGACGGCGGTCAGCGAGTCGAAGCCGAGGTCGCGGAAGGCATGGGAGGCGCCGACGGCCTCGGCGGACGTGTGCCCCAGCACTGCGGCGACCTGGGCCCGGACGAGGCCGAGGAGGATCCGCCGGCGCTTTTCGTCCGAGGTCCCCGCCAGCTGCGCGGCCAGCGCTTCGGCCCCGCCCCGGGGGTCCGCCGCCGGGTGGGCGGGGGGCCGTACGAGGCCGCGGAGCAGGGCGGGCACGGGCCGGGTCCCGGCGCTGCGGCGCAGCGCGGGCAGGTTCAGCCGTACGGGCAGGAGCACGGCCTCCGCGTCGTCGGCTGCGGAGGCGGCGGTCGCCGCGTCGAAGAGGGCGAGGCCCTCGTCCGGGGAGAGCGGCGACACGCCGGCTCGTGCCATCCGGGCGAGCGCCCCGGCACCGGCCCCGCCCAGCATCCCGTGCGGGCCCGCGGCGCCCGCCCAGGGGCCCCAGGCCAGAGAGACGGCCGGCAGTCCGGCCGCCCGGCGTGACTGGGCGAGGGCGTCCAGGCAGGCGTTGGCAGCGGCGTAGTTGGCCTGGCCCGCGTTGCCGAAGGTACCGGCGAGCGAGGAGAACAGGACGAAGGCCGCGAGGTCCCGGTCCCGGGTCAGTTCGTGCAGGTGTAAGGCGGCGTCCGTCTTCGGCCTGAGGACCTGGTCCAGGCGTTCGGGCGTGAGCGAGCCGGCCAGGGCGTCGTCGAGCACACCCGCCGCGTGGACGACCCCGGTCAGCGGATGGGCGGCGGGGATCTCGTCGAGCAGTGCGGCGAGCGCGGTCCGGTCGGCCGCGTCACCGGCGGCCAGGGTCACCTCGGCGCCCAGCGCGCCGAGTTCGGCGGCGAAGGCGGACGCGCCCTCGGCATCGGGCCCCCGGCGGCTGGTCAGCAGGAGGTGCCGTACGCCGTGTGCGGTGACCAGGTGCCGGGCCACCAGCCGGCCCAGGGCACCGGTGGCCCCGGTCACCAGGACCGTACCGGCCGGATCCAGCCCCAGGGCGGAGGCGTCGGCTGTGGTCGTGGCCGCCGCCGCGCGCGCCAGCCTGGGCACGAGCACCCTGCCCGCGCGGACGGCGCACTGCGGCTCTCCGGTGGCGAGCGCCTCGGTCAGCCCGGCCGGGAGGACGGCTTCCGCAGGCGCGTCGGCGTCCACGTCCACGAGGACGAAGCGTTCGGGGTGCTCGGACTGGACGGACCTGACCAGGCCCCACACGGCGGACTGGGCCGGGTCCAGCCGGGCCGCGTCCCCGTCGACCACGCGGACCGCGTTCCGGGTGACGAGGACCAGCCTCCGCGCGTCCTCCTCCGCCTCCGACGCCGCCAGCCGCTCCTGTACGAGGGCCAGGGCGCGAGTCGCCGCGTACCGAACGGCGGCGGACGCCTCGGCCGGGCGGTCCGGGAGCTCCGCCTCCAGCAGTACGACGTGGTCGGTGGCCGACGTCAGGGTCGGGGCCGGGGTCGCCTCGGTCCACTCGACGTGGAACAGGGCGTCCTGGAAGCGCCCGGCCCGCGCGGCGGCGAGCTGCTCGGCTGAGACCGGCCGCAGGACCAGGGAGTCCACGGACGCCACGGTCCGGCCGGCGGTGTCGGCGGCCAGCAGGGAGACGGCGTCCGGGCCCACAGGGGCCAGCCGGACCCGGAGTCCGGTCGGCCCTCCGGACGGGGACACCCTGACCCCGGTCCACGAGAACGGGACCCTCGCCCGGTCGGTGCCGGCAACGGCGCCGGTGCCGAGCAGGCCGTCGCCGAGGGCAACGGCGTGCAGGGCCGCGTCCAGCAGGGCCGGGTGCAGGCCGAATCCGGAGACGTCGGTGCCGTCGGGGAGTTCCAGTTCGGCGAAGAGCGTCCCGTCCCGGCTCCACGCGGCGCGAACGCCCCGGAACAGCGGACCGTAGTCGAGGCCCAGCCCGGCCATCCGCTCGTACAGGGAGTCCGGGGACCAGTCGGTGACGGGCACGGCCCCCGGCGGGGGCCACTCGGCCAAGGCGACCCCTTCGTCGGTGGTAGCGGCGGCGGACAGGGTGCCCACCGCATGGCTCGTCCACGGCTCCCCGGCGGGGGCACCCTGCGGACGCGAGTGGACCTCCAGCGCCCGGCGTCCGTCGGCGTCGGGGGCCGCGACCCGTACCTGTACCTGGACGGCCCCGTCCTCGGGGACGACGAGCGGGGCACCGAGCGTCAGCTCGTCCAGCCGGTCGCAGCCCACGCCCTCGGCGTGGGCGGCGTGCAGCGCCAGGTCCACGAAGGCGGTGCCCGGGACGAGTACGGTGCCCAGCACGACGTGGTCGGCGAGCCAGGGGTGCGACGCGAGCGAGAGCCGCCCGGTCAGGACGAGCCCTTCACCGTCGGCGAGCGGAACGGCCGCGCCAAGCAGGCGATGGTCCGCCTCGGCCAGACCGGCGGCGGCGACGTCGCCGGGGGCGGCGGCCGACTCCAGCCAGTAGCGGGTGCGTTGGAAGGGGTAGGTGGGCAGGTCCACGCGCCGGGCACCGCGTCCCGCGAAGAGCGCCTCCCAGTCGACGGGCGTGCCGTGAACGTGGAGCCGGGCGAGGGCGGCGGCGACGGCCAGGTCCTCGGCGCGGTCGGTGCGCAGCAGCGCCACGGCCACCGCGTCCTGGTCCAGGGCCTCATGGGCGAGGGCGGTCAGGACGCCGCCGGGGCCGATCTCCAGGAAGGTGCGTACACCTTCGGCGGCGAGGGTGGTGAGGGCGTCGGCGAAGCGGACGGCCTCGCGGACATGGCTCACCCAGTAATCGGCCGAGCAGAACTCCTCGGCGGAGACGATCCCGCCGGTGAGAGTGGAGACGATGGGCAGCTTCGGGGCCTCGAAGGTCACCGACTCCGCGACCTCACGGAAGGCGTCGAGCATCGGATCCATCAGCGGCGAGTGGAAGGCATGGGAGACGCCGAGCGCCTTGGTCTTACGGCCCTCCGCGGACAGCCGCTCCACGATGACGGCCACGGCCTCGTCCTCGCCCGAAACCACCACGGACTCAGGCCCGTTGACGGCAGCCACACCCGCACGGTCCTCCAGCCCGGCCAGCAGGGCCCGTACCTCCTCCTCGGAGGCCTGGACCGCCACCATGACCCCGCCGCCCGGGAGCCCCTGCATCAGCCGACCACGCGCGGCAACCAGCTTCGCCGCGTCCCCGAGAGACAACACACCAGCCACATGAGCCGCCGCGAACTCACCCACCGAATGCCCGGCCAGGAAGTCCGGCCGCACACCCCAGGACCCGACCAACCGGAACAACGCCACCTCCACCGCGAACAACGCCGGCTGAGTGAACCGCGTCTCGTCCAGCAGCCCCGCGCCCTCGCCGAACACCACATCCCTGAGCGGGACTTCGAGGTACGGGTCCAAAGCTGCGCACACCGCATCGAAGGCCTCCGCGAACACCGGGAAGACGGCGTCCAGTTCACGCCCCATCCCCAGACGCTGGCTGCCCTGCCCGGAGAACAGGAACGCGTGCTTCCCGCTCGCCGGTGCGGCCGAGGCCTGCACCACCGCACGGGAGGGCGATCCGTTCGCCAGGGCGGTCAGGGCTTCGATGAGTCCGGCCGGGTCGTCCGCGAGCACTGCGGCCCGGTGTTCCAGGGCGCTGCGGCCCGTGGCCAGGGAGTAGGCCGTGTCCACCGCCGCCCGGTCCGGGTCCTGCGCGTACGGCAGGAGGGCGCGGGCCTGTGCGCGTAGGGCTTCCGGGCTCTTGGCCGAGAGGAGCCAGGGCGCCGCGAGCGGTGCAGCGGGGCGCGTCTGGGCGGTGGTTTCCGGGGCCTGTTCCAGGACGACGTGGGCGTTGGTGCCGCTGAAGCCGAACGAGGAGACGGCCGCTCGCCGGGGCCGCGGGCTCTTTGCCCACTCCACGGGCTCGGTGAGGAGGCGTACCGCGCCGGAGGACCAGTCGATGTGCGGGGAGGGCTCATCGGCGTGGAGGGTCTGGGGCAGGAGGCCGTGGCGTATCGCCTCGACCATCTTGATGATCCCGCCCACGCCGGCCGCCGCCTGGGTGTGGCCGATGTTGGACTTGAGGGAGCCCAGCCACAACGGCCGCTCCTGTGAGCGCCCCTGACCGTACGTCGCCAGCAGCGCCTGCGCCTCGATCGGGTCACCCAGCCGGGTTCCGGTGCCGTGCGCCTCCACCGCGTCAACGTCCGCCGCCGAGAGTCCGGCGTTCGCGAGGGCCTGTTCGATGACCCGTTCCTGCGCGGGCCCGTTGGGGGCGGTGAGCCCGTTGGAGGCCCCGTCCTGGTTGACCGCGCTCCCCCGGACCACCGCGAGGACCGGGTGCCCGTTGCGCAGGGCATCCGAGAGGCGCTCCACCAGCAGCACGCCGACACCTTCCGCCCAGCCGGTGCCGTCGGCGTCGGCCGAGAAGGCCTTGCAGCGGCCGTCGGCGGCGAGCCCGCGCTGACGGCTGAACTCGATGAAGGCGCCGGGGCCGGCCATGACCGTGACGCCGCCGGCCAGGGCCATGGTGCATTCGCCCTGGCGCAGGGCCTGGACGGCCAGGTGGAGGGCGACGAGGGAGGAGGAGCAGGCCGTGTCGACCGTGACGGCGGGTCCTTCGAGGCCGAACGTGTAGGAGAGCCGTCCCGAGATGACGCTGCCCGAGTTGCCGGTGCCGAGGAAGCCCTCGACCCCGTCGGGTACCAACTGGAGGGAGGAGGCGTAGTCGTGGTACATGACGCCCGTGAAGACGCCGGTCCGGGTGCCGCGCAGGGCGGCCGGGTCGATACCGGCGCGCTCGAACACCTCCCAGGAGGTTTCCAGCAGCAGCCGCTGCTGGGGGTCCATGGCGAGGGCCTCACGGGGGGAGATCCCGAAGAAGGCGGCGTCGAACTCGCCCGCGTCGTAGAGGAATCCGCCCCGGAGGGTGCTGCTTGATCCGGCGGTGCCGCCGCTGGCGGAGAGCAGGTCGAGGTCCCAGCCCCGGTCTTCCGGGAAGCCGGCGATGGCGTCGGTGCCCGTGGTGAGCAGCCGCCACAGGTCCTCGGGGGAACGTACCTCGCCGGGGTAGCGGCAGCCCATGGCGACGATGGCGACGGGTTCGTCCGTGGTGGTTGTGGCGGGGGCGGCCGTGCGGGTGGCGGCTGCGGGCCGGGGGGCGTCCGTCACTCGGCGCAGGAGGTGGCGGGCGAGGGCGTCCGGGGTGGGGTGGTCGAAGACCAGACCGGCCGGGAGGCGTACGCCGGTGGCGGAGGCGAGGTGGTTGCGCAGTTCGACGGCGGTCAGCGAGTCGAAACCGAGTTCGCGGAAGGCCTGGGAGGTCTGGACGGCTTCGGGGCGGCCATGGCCCAGTACAGCGGCGGCGTGTGTCCGGACGAGGTCGGTCAACAGGGCGGTCCGGCCCGCCTCGGGCAGGGTGCGCAGCCGCTCGGCCAGCGCGGACCGGGTGCCGTCGGCCGCTGCGGCCGTGGCGGCCCCGGTACGGCGTACGGGTGTGGGGACCAGGACGCGCAGCAGGGCGGGCAGGGTGCCCGCGCGGGCCTGCTCGCGCAGGGCGGGCAGGTCCCAGCGGACGGGTACGAGGAGGGGTTCGGCGGCGCCCAGGGCGCGGTCGAAAAGTCCGAGGCCCTCGTCCGTCTCCAGGGCGCGGAGGCCGGAGCGGCCGATGCGGCGCTGGTCGGCTTCGGCGAGGCCGGCGGTCAGGGTGCTGCTGCGGGCCCACAGGCCCCAGGCCAGGGATACGGCGGGCAGTCCGGCGGCGTGGCGCTGCTGGGCGAGGGCGTCCAGGGCGGCGTTGGCGGCGGCGTAGTTGCCCTGGCCGGGGTTGCCGAAGACGCCGGCGGCCGAGGAGAACAGGACGAAGGCGGAGAGGTCCAGGTCGCGGGTGAGCTCGTGCAGGTGGAGTGCGCCCGCGACCTTGGGGGCGAACACGTGCTGGATCCGCTCCGGGGTGAGGGCCGGTACGACGCCGTCGTCGGTGACGCCCGCCGCGTGGACGACTGCGGTCAGGGGGTGCTCGGCGGGGAGCGCGGCCAGCAGGTCGGCCAGTGCCTGCCGGTCGGCGACGTCGCAGGCGGCGGTGTCCACCACGGCTCCGAGGGCGGTGAGTTCGGCGGCGAACTCGCGTGCGCCTGCCGCGCCGGGGCCGCTGCGGCTGAGGAGCAGCAGCCGCCGGACGCCGTGCCGGGTGACGAGGTGGTGTGCCACCAGGCGTCCCAGCGTGCCGGAGGCTCCGGTCACCAGGACGGTGCCGTGCGGCGGGAACACCGGGGCCGGGGTCTCCTGCCCGGCCGTCGGGGCGTCGGCGCGTACCAGCCGGGGGGTGAGCAGTGCTCCGCCGCGTACCGCCAGTTGGGGTTCGCCGGTGGCGGCCGCGGCGGCGAGCAGGGCGGGGTCCGTGTCGGCGGTGTCGGCCTCGGCGTCGACGAGTACGAGGCGGCCGGGGTTCTCCGACTGCGCCGAGCGCACCAGACCCCAGACGGCGGCCTGGGCCGGGTCGGCGCCTTCCGCCGGGCCGGTGGCGATGGCCCCCCGGGTGAGGACCAGGAGCCGTGAGGTGGCGCAGCGGGCGTCGGCGAGCCATGCCTGGACGAGGGCGAGCGCGGCCCCGGCGGCCGTGGCGGGCCGGTCGTGCGGGTCGTCTCCCTCGGCCGGCGGCGGCATCCGTAATGCGGTCGTCCCGGGCGCGGCACCGCCATCGGCGGGGAGGTCGGTGAGCGAGTCCAGCAGGGTGACGGGGGCGTGTGCTTCGGTGGTGGTGTCGGTCGGGGTCCAGGTCAGGCGGAAGAGGGCGTCGTCGCGGGTGCCGGTGGCGGCTGTCAGCTGCTCCGGCGTCACGGGGCGCAGTACCAGGGAATCGACGGAGAGAACCGGGTGGCCCGCGCCGTCCGCGAGGAGCAGGGTGACCACGCCGTCCGCGTCCGGTGAGGGGGCCATGCGGAGCCTCAGCGTGGTGGCTCCGGTCGCGTGCAGGGTCACCCCGTTCCATTCGAAGGGGATGCGGGGCCCGCCGCCGTCCGGTCCGGTGTCGGCGAGGCCGGCGGCGTGGAGGGCGGCGTCGAAGAGGGCGGGGTGCAGGCCGAATCCGGTGGTGTCGGTGCCGTCGGGCAGGGCGATCTCGGCGAAGAGCTCTCCGCCGCGCCGCCAGCCCGCGCGGACTCCGCGGAAGAGGGGCCCGTACTCCAGGCCGAGGCCGGTCATACGGTCGTAGAGGGCCTCGGGGTCGGCCGGTTCGGCGTCGGCCGGGGGCCACGGGGAGAGCGCGGAGGCGTCGGGGACGGCGGCGGGGGCGGGGGCCAGCAGGCCGGAGGCGTGACGGGTCCAGGTGTCGGCGGCGAGGGCGTCGTCCGGCTGGGAGTAGAGCCGTACGCCACGCCGGCCGTGGGCGTCGGGGGCGTCGACGACGGCCTGGAGCTGCAACCCGCCTTGCAGGGGCAGGACGAGCGGTGCCTCCAGGGTGAGTTGCTCGATCCGGCCGCAGCCGGCCTGGTCCCCGGCGCGGATGGCCAGCTCGACCAGGGCGGTGCCCGGCAGGAGGGGGGCGTCCAGTACGCGGTGGTCGGCGAGCCAGGGGTGCGTGGTCAGCGACACGCGGCCCGCCAGCAGGACGCCCTCGTCGTGGGCCGGGGTGACGACGGCGCCGAGGAGAGGGTGGCCGGCGGGCCTGAGGCCGGCGCCGGAGAGGTCGCTGGTGGCGGGCCGGGTTTCGAGCCGGTACTCCTCGCGCTGGAAGGCGTAGGTGGGCAAGTCCACGCGGCGGGCGTCGCGGCCCGCGAAGACGGCGGCCCAGTCGACGGCGGTGCCGTGGACGTGAAGGCGGGCGAGGACGGTGGTGACGGCCAGGTCCTCGGGCCGGTCGGCGCGCAGGGCGGGGATCACGACCGCCGCGTGTTCGTCGAGGAGGTTCGCGGTCAGGGCGGTCAGGACGCCTGCGGGGCCGATCTCCAGGAAGGTGCCCGCGCCTTCGGCTGCGAGAGACCCGACCGCGTCGGCGAACCGCACCGCCTCGCGGACGTGCCGCACCCAGTAGTCGGCGCAACGGAGTTCCTCGGCCGGTATCGGGCGGCCGGTGAGGGTGGAGACGACTGGCAGGGCCGGGGTTCCGAAGGACACGCCCTCGAAAGCCTCGCGGAAGTCCGCGAGCATCGGGTCCATCAGCGGGGAGTGGAAGGCGTGGGAGACCGGCAGTTCCTTGGCCTTGCGGCCCTGGGCGGTGAGCCGGTCGACCACTGCGGCAACGGCCTCGCCGGCACCCGAAACCACCACGGAGGCGGGTCCGTTGACGGCGGCGATGCCCGCCCGGTCCTCGTATCCGGCGAGCAGGTCCTGCACCTCCTGCTCGGATGCCTCGACGGCGACCATCACTCCCCCGGCGGGGAGGGCCTGCATGAGCCGGGCGCGGGCGGCCACCAGGCGGGCCGCGTCGTCGAGGGAGAACACCCCGGCGACGTGGGCCGCCGCGAGCTCGCCGACCGAGTGCCCGGCCAGCAGGTCCGGGCGCACCCCCCAGGACTCCAGCAGCCGGTACAGGGCCACTTGAAGCGCGAACAGGGCAGGCTGTGCGTGACCCGTCCGGTTCAGCAGCTCGGTGTCGGCACCGAACACCACCTCCTTCAGGGGGCGCTCGAGGTGCGGGTCCAGGGCGGCGCAGACGGTGTCGAAGGCCGCGGCGAAATCGGGGAAGGCGGCGTGCAGTTCGCGTCCCATGTGCGGGCGCTGGCTGCCCTGCCCGGAGAAGAGGAACGCGGTCCGGCTGCGGGGCATGACCGCGCCCGTCGCCGTGCTGGTTTCCCCGGTGTCGGCGGCACTCTCACCCCGCGCCAGCAGGTCCAGGGCCCGGCGCAGTCCTTCGGGGTCCGAGGCGGTGATCGCGGCGCGGTGGTCCAGTGCGGCACGGGTCGTCGCCGTGGAGAGGCCGAGGTCGGCGAGGGAGTGCTCGGGGTGGTCGTCGGTGTGGCGCAGGAGGCGGGCGGCCTGCCCGCGCAGGGCAGCCGCGTTCTTCCCGGAGAGCAGCACGGGGGTGTACGTGGTCCCGGACGGGGTGGCCGGCTGTGGACCGGGCTCCGGCTCGGCGTGCGGGGGCTCCTCCAGGACGACGTGGGCGTTGGTGCCGCTGAACCCGAACGAGGAGACGGCCGCTCGCCGGGGCCGCGGGCTCTTTGCCCACTCCACGGGCTCGGTGAGGAGGCGTACCGCGCCGGAGGACCAGTCGACGTGCGGGGACGGGGAGTCCACGTGCAGGGTCCTGGGGAGCAGGCCGTGACGCATGGCCTCGACCATTTTGATCACTCCGCCGACGCCGGCCGCCGCCTGGGTGTGCCCGATGTTGGACTTCAGCGAGCCCAGCCACAGGGGCCGCTGCGCCGGGCGTCCCTGTCCGTACGTGGCGAGGAGGGCCTGCGCCTCGATGGGGTCGCCGAGAGTGGTGCCCGTGCCGTGGGCCTCCACCGCGTCCACGTCGGCGGGGGTCAGGCGGGCGTCGGCCAGGGCTTGGCGGATGACCCGCTGCTGGGCCGGGCCGTTGGGTGCGGTGAGTCCGTTGGAGGCGCCGTCCTGGTTGACGGCGGAGCCGCGGACCACCGCGAGGACCGGGTGGCCGTTGCGGCGGGCGTCCGGGAGGCGCTCCACCAGCAGCATGCCGAGGCCCTCGCCCCAGCCGGTGCCGTCGGCGGCCTCCGCGAACGGCTTGCAGCGGCCGTCGGCGGCCAGCCCGCGCTGCCGGCTGAAGTCCACGAAGGACGTCGGGGTGAGCATGGTGGTGACGCCGCCCGCGAGGGCCAGGTCGCATTCGCCCCGGCGCAGGGACTGGACGGCCAGGTGCAGGGCGACGAGGGAGGAGGAGCAGGCCGTGTCCACGGTGACGGCCGGTCCTTCGAGGCCGAAGGTGTAGGACACTCGGCCGGAGACCACGCTCGCCGCGCCGCCGGTGCCGATGTAGCCGTCGACGTCCTCCACCGCCTGCTGGAGCAGGGAGGAGTGGTCGTGGTACATGACGCCGGTGAACACCCCGGTCCGGCTGCCCTTGAGCGAGGTGGGGTCGATGCCGGCTCGTTCGAAGGTCTCCCAGCTGGACTCCAGGAGGATCCGCTGCTGGGGGTCCATCGTGAGTGCCTCGCGGGGCGAGATCTCGAAGAGGCCGGCGTCGAAGAGGCCGATGCCGTCGAGGAACCCGCCTTCGCGGACGTGGCTGGTGCCCCGGCTGTCCGGGTCGGGGTCGTAGAGCCCTTCCAGATCCCAGCCCCGGTCGGCGGGGAACTCCGTGATGGCGTCGCCGTCGTCGGCCAGGAGCCGCCAGAGTTCCTCGGGGGTCGTGATACCACCGGGGTAGCGGCAGCTCATCGCGACGATGGCGATCGGTTCGTGCTGGGCCGCGTCGATGTCCCGCAGCCGCTCGCGGGCCTCGTGGAGGTCTGCGGACACCCGCTTGAGGAAGTAGCGCAGCTTTTCCTCGTTGTTCTTCGCCTGAAGGTCAGTCACCTGGGGTCACCTTTTACATCGAGCCCGTGGGGGCCGTGGGGCCTGTACGGCTGGGAGGGGGCCGGGTAGGCCGCGAAGGCCCATACGGCCGGGGCCGGAACGCGGCAGGGGGTGGCGGGTGCGGGAGATCCCGATCAGGAGATACCGAACTCCTTGCCGATGAAGTCGAACATCTCGTCGTCCGTGGCGGTGTGGAGCCCGCCCGCGACGCCCGCGCCGTCCGCCTCCCCCTGGTCGGCGGGCGCGGCCCACCGGTCCAGCAGGTGGCGCAGGTGCGCCGTGACGGTGTCCCGGACTTCCGCGTCGGCGGTCGCCGTGCTCTGCAGCTCCGTCTCGATCCGGTCGAGTTCGGCCAGCAGCCCCGAGACGTCCCGGGCGACCGGTGCGACCTCGGCCTTGAGGTGGTCGGCCAGTTCGGCGGGGGTGGGGTAGTCGAAGACGAGCGTGGGCGGCAGCCGCAGCCCGGTGTCCTTGCCCAGCCGGTTGCGCAGTTCGACGGCGGTCAGCGAGTCGACTCCGAGGTCGCGGAGCGCCTGGCCTGGCCGTACCGCCTGGGGCGAGGCGAGGTCCAGGACCGCGGCCACGTGCTCGCACACCAGGTCCAGCAGCAGGGTGCGCTGTTCGGCCTCGGAGAGCCCCGTCAGCCGGGCCGTCAGGTCCCCACCTGCGGTGCCGGACAGCCCGGCAGCGGTATCCGTTCCCCCGTCGGCGGCGGAGCGCCGGGCGGGGGTCCGGACCAGGGAGGTCAGCAGGGCCGGCAGGGTGCCGGCGGCGGCCTGGCCGCGCAGCTCCGCCAGGTTCAGGCGGACCGGGACGACCGCGCTCCGCTGGTGCGCCGTCGCGGCGTCGAAGAGGCCGAGGGCCTCCTCGGTGGACAGCGGCAGGATGCCGCTGCGGGACATCCGGATCCGGTCGGCTTCCGTCAACTCGCCGGTGATGCCGCTGCTTTCGGCCCACAGCCCCCACGCCAGGGACACGGCCGGCAGGCCGGCGGCGCGGCGCCGACCGGCGAGGGCGTCCAGGAAGGCGTTGGCGGCGGCGTAGTTGGCCTGGCCGGCCGCGCCGAAGACTCCGGCGGCGGAGGAGAACAGGACGAAGGCGGAGAGTTCCATGCCGCGGGTGAGCTCGTCCAGGTGCAGGGCGGCGTCCACCTTGGGGCGGAAGACCCGGTCGATCCGCTCCGCCGTGAGGCCGGTGAGGATCCCGTCGTCGGTCACACCGGCCACGTGCACCACACCGGTCAGGGGGTGGGCGGCGGGTATCTCGGCGAGTACCCGGGCGAGGGCCTCGCGGTCGGCCACGTCGCAGGCGGCCACGGTGACCCGGGCCCCCCGGTCGGTGAGTTCCGCCTCCAGTTCGGCCATGCCCTCGGCGGCGCCGCCGCGACGGCTGACGAGCAGCAGGTCCTGTACCCCGTGCGCGGTCACCAGGTGCCGTGCGACGTGCCGGCCCAGCCCGCCGGAGGCGCCGGTGACGAGGACCGTGCCGTCCGCCGTGAACGTGGGTCCGGCCTCGCCGAGGACGGGCGGCTGCCCGGTCCGAGCCAGCCGGGGCACGAGGACCTCTCCGCCGCGTACGGCGAACTGCTCCTCGCCGGAGGCCAGCAGGGCGGGCAGGACCCGCGCGGACGCCGGGTCGCGGTCGAGGTCGACCAGGATGAAACGGCCCGGGTTCTCCGCCTGCGCCGAACGCACCAGGCCCCAGATCGCGGCCTGCGCCGGGTCGACCTCCTTGTCGCGGTCCTCCGCGCCGCGGCCCTTGGCTGCCACGGCGTTGCCGGTCAGGACGGCCAGCCGGGAGTCGGCGTACCGGTCGTCGGCGAGCCACCGCTGGAGCAGTTCCAGGGCGCGGTGGGCCGTCGCGTGCACGTGGGCGAGGGGGTGGTCCCGGTCCGGGTGGACGTCGACGGCCGCGAGGAGGACGGCGGGCGCCGGGGTCGCGTCGCCGTCTGCCGGATCCGTGAGGTCCGTACGGAACGCGACGTCCATGCCGGAGTCCTCCAGTGCCGCGCGCAGGCCGTCGTCACCACCGACGAGGGTCCACTGGCCGCCCGACGGGTTCACGGGGTCCTCCGGGGTGAGGGGAAGGGGGGTCCAGTCGAGCCCGTAGAGCGATTCCTGCCACCTGTGCGCCCGCCCGGCCTCGGCCAGCTGCTCCACCGATACGGGGCGCAGCACCAGGGAGTCGACGGAGGCGACGGGTCGGCCGGTCTCGTCGGTGGCCAGCAGCGCCACCGAGTCGGCACCGGCCGGGACGATCCGGACCCGCAGGGCGCGGGCGCCGGTGGCGTGGACGGTCACCCCGTTCCAGGCGAACGGGATCCGGCCCCGTCCGGCGTCGGGCAGCAGTCCGCCGAGCCCGATCGCGTGGAGGGCGGAGTCGAGGAGCGCCGGGTGGACGCCGAAGCCGGTGACTCCGGTCTCCTCGGGCAGCCGTACCTCGGCGAACACCTCGTCGCCGCGCCGCCAGAGCCCGTGCAGGCCCTGGAACACCGGTCCGTAGCCGAAGCCGAGGTCCGCCAGCCGCTCGTACGCGCCGCCGGTGTCCAGGGGCTCGGCCCCGGGTGGCGGCCACTCGGCGAGTGCGGAGGACGGCTCCTGCGGTCCGTGGGCGTCCACGGAGACCGTGCCGGTCGCGTGGCAGGTCCACGGCTCGGTGGCATCGGCGGTCTCGGGGCGGGAGTAGACGCCGACCGTACGGTGCCCGGTCGCGTCCGGCCCGCTGACGACGGCCTGGAGCTGCACGGCCCCGTCCCCCGGGAGAACGAGGGGGGCGCCGAGGGACAGCTCGTCCACCCGGTCGCAGCGCACCTCGTCGGCGGCGCGGAGCGCCAGGTCGACCAGTGCGGTGCCGGGCAGCAGGATCGTGTCCAGCACGGTGTGGTCGGTGAGCCAGGGGTGGGTGGCCGGGGACAGCCTGCCGGTCAGCAGGGCCCCCTGGCCGTCGGCGAGAGGTATGGCCGCCCCCAGGAAGGGGTGTTCGGCGGCCACGAGCCCGGCGGAGGCCACGTCGTCGGCGGGTGCGACCGGGTCGAGCCAGTAGCGGCGTCGGTGGAAGGGGTAGGTGGGCAGGTCGACGGGACGGACGGGGCGACCGGCGTGGACGGCGGCCCAGTCGACGGGAGTGCCGTGAACGTGGAGCCGGGCGAGGGCGGTGGTGACGGCCAGGTCCTCGGCGCGGTCCGCCCGCAGGGCGGGGACCGTGAGGGCGCGGTTGTCCAGGAGCTCCTGGGCGAGCGAGGTCAGGACCCCGCCGGGACCGATCTCCAGGAAGGTCCGCACGCCTTCAAGCGCCAGGCAGTCGACGGCGTCGGAGAAGCGGACGGCCTCACGGACGTGGCTCACCCAGTAATCGGCCGAGCAGAACTCCTCGGCGGAGACGATCCCACCGGTGAGAGTGGAGACGACGGGGAGGACCGGGGCCCCGAAGGCCACCTGCTCGACCGCCTCGCGGAACTCCGCCACCATCGGCTCCATCAGCGGCGAGTGGAAGGCGTGGGAGACGGCGAGCGCCTTGGTCTTACGGCCCTCCGCGGACAGCCGCTCCACGATGACGGCCACGGCCTTCTCGGCACCCGAAACCACCACGGACGCAGGCCCGTTGACGGCAGCGACACCCGCACGGTCCTCGAACCCGGCCAGCAGTTCCCGTACCTCCTCCTCGGAGGCCTGGACCGCCACCATGACCCCGCCGCCCGGGAGCCCCTGCATCAGCCGACCACGCGCGGCAACCAGCTTCGCCGCGTCCCCGAGAGACAACACACCGGCCACATGAGCCGCCGCGAACTCACCCACCGAATGCCCGGCCAGGAAGTCCGGCCGCACACCCCAGGACCCGACCAACCGGAACAACGCCACCTCCACCGCGAACAACGCCGGCTGAGTGAACCGCGTCTCGTCCAGCAACTCCGCGTCCTCGCCGAACACCACATCCCTGAGCGGGACTTCGAGGTACGGGTCCAAAGCTGCGCACACCGCGTCAAAGGCCTCCGCGAACACCGGGAAGACGGCGTCCAGTTCACGCCCCATCCCCAGACGCTGGCTGCCCTGCCCGGAGAACAGGAAGGCCGTGCGGCTCTCGTCGGCGGGACCGCCGGTCTCGGCCTCGCCCCGTATGACACCGGCCGCCTGCCGGCCCGCACCGATGGCCGCCAGGCCCGCGAGCAGTTCCTCACGGCCGGCCCCCACGACGGCGGCACGCAGCTCCATCGAGGCGCGCGACACGGCGAGCGTCCGCCCGATGTCGGCGAGGCCCAGGGCCGGGTGCTCTGTGACATGGGCCGCGAGGCGCTGCGCGTGGGCGCGCAGGGACGTTTCGTCCTTTGCCGACAGCAGCCACGCCACGGCTTCGCGCTCCGTTTCCGTGCCGGTGGCAGACGGATCGGGCTCGATGTCGGGCTCCGTGTCAGGTACGTGTTCCAGCACCACGTGGGCGTTGGTGCCGCTGACGCCGAAGGAGGAGACGCCCGCCCGGCGCGGACGGCCGCCGTCGCCGGTCCAGTCCCGGGCCTCGGTGAGCAGCCGTACCGCCCCCGTCGACCAGTCGATGTGGGGGGACGCCTCATCGGCGTGGAGGGTCTTGGGAAGGACGCCGTGACGCATCGCCTCGACCATCTTGATCACACCGGCCACACCGGCGGCGGCCTGGGTGTGCCCGATGTTGGACTTGAGGGAGCCCAGCCACAACGGCCGGTCGGCTTCACGCTCCTGCCCGTAGGTGGCGAGCAGGGCCTGCGCCTCGATGGGGTCGCCCAGCGTGGTGCCGGTGCCGTGGGCCTCCACCGCGTCCACCTCGCCCGCCGACAGACCCGCCTGCGCCAGCGCCTGGCGGATCACCCGCTGCTGCGCGGGCCCGTTCGGCGCGGTCAGACCGTTGGACGCACCGTCCTGATTGACGGCGGAGCCGCGGACCACCGCGAGCACCCGGTGGCCGTTGCGGCGGGCGTCCGAGAGCCGCTCCACCAGCAGCATGCCCACGCCCTCGGCCCAGCCGGTGCCGTCGGCGTCTGCCGAGAACGCCTTGCAGCGGCCGTCGGCGGCCAGCCCGCGCTGCCGGCTGAACTCGATGAAGGTGTTCGGCGTCGCCATGACGGTGGCACCGCCCACCAGGGCCATGGAGCACTCGCCCTGCCGCAGCGCCTGCGCCGCCAGGTGCAGGGCGACCAAGGACGAGGAGCAGGCCGTGTCCACGGTCACCGCCGGGCCTTCCAGACCGAAGGTGTACGAGAGCCGGCCCGAGGCCACGCTGCCGGAGGTGCCCATGCCGAGGTGTCCTTCGAGCCCTTCGGGCACCGTCCCGCCGAGCTGTGAGCCGTAGTCGTGGTACATGACCCCGGCGAACACCCCGGTACGCGAACCACGCAGCGTCGCCGGATCGATCCCGGCCCGCTCGAACACCTCCCACGAGGTCTCCAACAGCAGCCGCTGCTGCGGATCCATCGCAAGGGCCTCACGCGGCGAGATCCCGAAGAAGCCCGCATCGAACTCCCCCGCCTCATAGAGGAACCCACCCTCACGCGCATAACTCGTCCCCGCATGATCCGGATCCGGATGGAACAACCCGTCAAGCGCCCAACCACGGTCCACCGGAAAACCACCAACGGCATCACCCCCCTCGGCAACCAACCGCCACAAGTCCTCCGGAGAACGCACTCCACCCGGATAACGGCAGCTCATCCCCACGATCACGATCGGATCATCGACCGCCACGACTTCTCCGGCCACGGCCGGTTCCGCCTGGCCGGCGGCCGTGCCCAGCAGCTCGGTCAGCAGCAGGCGGGTCAGTGCCTCGGGAGTGGGGTGGTCGAAGACCAGGGTCGCGGGCAGCCGCAGTCCGGTGGTGGAGTTGAGGGTGTTGCGCAGTTCGACGGCGGTCAGGGAATCGAAGCCGAGGTCCCTGAACTGCCGGTCCACCGCTACTGATCGGGCGGACGCGTGGCCGAGGACCGCCGCCACCTGGGTGCGTACCAGGTCGAGGACGAACGCGTGCCGCTCGTCCGCCGACTGGGCGGCGAGCCTGGCGGCCAGCGGGGTCCGCCCGGCCGCCGTCTGCCGGTCGCCTTCGAGGCTGGGCCGTACGGAGGTGCGTACCAGTTGCCGCAGCAGCGGCGGCAGGGATCCCGCGCGGGCCTGGGCGTGCAGCGCCTCGGTGTCCAGGCGGACCGGGACCAGCGTGGCCCGCTCGGAGCGGCAGGCGACGTCGAAGAGTGCCAGGCCCTCCGCCGCCTCCAGGGCGATCAGTCCGGAGCGGCTGATCCTGTGCCGGTCGGCGGCGGCCAGGCGTGCCGTGAGCGTGCTGCTCTGCGCCCACAGGCCCCACGCGAGGGACACGGCGGGGAGTCCCTCGGCCCGCCGAGACTCGGCAAGGGCGTCGAGGAAGGAGTTCGCGGCGCAGTAGTTGGCCTGGCCGGCGCTGCCGAGGGTGCCTGCGGCGGAGGAGAACAGGACGAAGGCGGACAGGTCGGTGTCGCGGGTCAGTTCATGGAGGTTGAGGGCCGCGTCGGCCTTCGGGTGGAACACCCGGTCGACGCGGTCCGGGCTGAGGGCGTGGACGGTGCCGTCGTCGGTCACGCCGGCCGCGTGGATCACCGCGGTCAGCGGGTGCTCGGCGGGAACGCCAGCCAGCAGGGCGGCGAGCTCGGCGCGGTCCGCGACGTCGCAGCGCACGGTCCGGGGCTGGGCGCCCAGTTCCCGCAGCTCCTCCGCGAACTCGGCTGCGCCCGGGGCGTCCTGGCCCCGGCGGCCGGCCAGCAGCAGGTGGCGTACCCCGTGGGTGGTGACCAGGTGGCGGGCGACCAGCCGGCCCAGCGCACCCGACGCTCCGGTGATCAGCACCGTTCCGTCGGCCGGGAAGGGAACGGGGGCGTCCCCGGCCGGCGCCGGTTCGTCGGCCCGTACGAGCCGGGGGACGAACAGGGCCCCGCCACGGACCGCGACCTGGGGCTCGCCGCAGGCCAGGGCGGCCGCCGGCGCGGAGGTCTCGTCCGTGTCGGTGTCCACCAGCAGGAACCGGTCGGGGTTCTCCGACTGGGCCGAGCGTACGAGCCCCCAGACGGCGGCCTGTACGGGGTCCACGGCAGCGGCTGCGGCACCGGCTGCCGGGGCGCCGACCGCGCCGCGCGTCACCAGTGCCAGCCGCGAGGCGGCGTATCGCTCCTCGTGCAGCCATTCCTGGAGCAGCGCCAGCACCCGGTGCGTGGCGGCGGCTGGTGCGTCGGCCTCCCCGCCCTCGGGCGGGGCGACGGCGACGGCGACGGTGTCCGGCACGGAGTCCAGGTCCGCGAGGCTCTCGCACCACACCACCTCGGCGGGCTCGGTCTCGACGGCCGGTTCGCACGGCTCCCAGGCCACGCGGAAGAGCGCCTCCCGCAACCCCGCGCCCGCCTCGGCGAGTTGCTCGGGAGTGACCGCGCGCAAGAGGAGGGAGTCGACGGAGGCGACGGGCCGTCCCAGGCCGTCGGTGATCCGCAGCCGCACCGCGTCGGAACTGGTCCCGGCCCGGGTCAGGCGGACGCGCAGGGTCTCGGCGCCGCTGCCGTACACGCTCACGCCGCTCCAGGCGAACGGCAGCCGGCCGGCGTGGCCGGCGTCATCGGCGTCGGACGGCTCCCCGACGACGATGGCGTGCAGGGCCGCGTCCAGGAGCGCGGGGTGCAGGGTGAACCCGTCGACCGGAGTCCCTCCGGGCAGGGCGACCTCCGCGAACAGCTCCTCGTCCCCGCGCCGCCAGACGGCACGCAGGCCCTGGAAGACCGGTCCGTAGGCGAAGCCGGCGTCGGCAAGCCGCTCGTAGCAGTCGTGCAGGTCCACGGCGGTGGTGTCGGCGGGCGGCCATGTGCCGTCCGCAGCGGGCGGGGACGGCTCGGTGTCCGGGACGAGGAAGCCCGTCGCGTGCCGCGTCCAGGACTCCTCCCCGCCGGCCTCGATGGTGGTCTCGGCGCGGGAGTAGATCTTCACCGTCCGGCGTCCGGCGGGCTCTTCGGCGGCGCCGACGAGCACCCGTACCTGGACAGCGCCCTGCTCGGGGAGCACCAGGGGGGCGGCGAGGGTGAGTTCCTCGACCCGGCCGCAGCCGAGTTCGTCACCGGCGCGGAACGCCATCTCCAGGAATGCGGTACCGGGGAGCAGGGTCACGCCCGAGACCTCATGGTCCGCCAGCCAGGGGTGGGTGGCGAGGGACAGCCGTCCGGTGAGGAGGGAGCCCGCACCGTCGGGCAGCAGGACCGTCGCCCCGAACAGTGCGTGGTCGGCGTCGGCCAGTCCGACGGCAGTGACATCGCCGGTGCCGGCCGGGACGTCCAGCCAGTAGTGCTCGTACTGGAAGGGGTAGGTGGGCAGGTCGACGGGACGGACGGGGCGACCGGCGTGGACGGCGGCCCAGTCGACGGGGGCGCCGTGAACGTGGAGCCGGGCGAGGGCGGTGGTGACGGCCAGGTCCTCGGCACGGTCGCTCCGCAGGGCCGCGACGGTGACGGCGTGCTCGTCGAGGGCGTCTGCGGCCAAGGCGGTCAGGACACCGCCGGGGCCGACCTCCAGGAAGGTCCGCACGCCTTCAAGCGCCAGGCAGTCGACGGCGTCGGCGAAGCGGACGGCCTCACGGACGTGGCTCACCCAGTAATCGGCCGAGCAGAACTCCTCGGCGGAGACGATCCCACCGGTGAGAGCGGACACGATCGGCAGCTTCGGGGCCCCGAAGGTCACCGACTCCGCGACCTCACGGAAGGCGTCGAGCATCGGATCCATCAGCGGCGAGTGGAAGGCGTGCGACACGGCCAGGGCCTTCGTCTTACGGCCCTCCGCGGACAGCCGCTCCACGATGACGGCCACGGCCTTCTCGGCACCCGAAACCACCACGGACGTCGGTCCGTTGACAGCGGCGATGTCGGCGCGGCCCTCGAACCCGGCCAGCAGCTCCCGTACCGCCTCCTCGGAGGCCTGGACCGCGACCATGGCGCCGTCGGCCGGCAACGCCTGCATCAGCCGCCCGCGTGCGGCCACCAGCTTCGCCGCGTCCTCAAGGGACAGCACACCAGCCACATGGGCAGCAGCGAACTCACCCACCGAATGCCCGGCCAGGAAGTCCGGCCGCACACCCCAGGACTCCACCAACCGGAACAACGCCACCTCCACCGCGAACAACGCCGGCTGGGTGAAACGCGTCTCGTTCAGCAGCTCCGCGTCCTCGCCGAACACCACATCCCTGAGCGGGAGTTCGAGGTACGGGTCCAGAGCTGCGCAGGCCGCGTCAAAGGCCTCCGCGAACACCGGGAAGACGGCGTTCAGTTCACGCCCCATGCCGAGCCGCTGGCTGCCCTGGCCCGAGAACAGGAACGCAGTGCGGCTGCCGCCGACGGGCGTGCCCTCCGGGGTCTCTCCCCGCAGTACGGCGGCGGCCGTCGGACGGCCCGCGGCGAGGTCCTCCAGGCCGCTCAGCAGTTCCTCGCGGCGCGTGCCGACTGCCGCGGACCGGAGGTCCAGGGCGGCCCGGGGGGCCAGGGCGAGGGCCACGTCGCGCGGGCGGAGGTCCGGGTTGGCGGTGAGGTGGGCGAGGAGGCGCCCGGCCTGCGCGCTCAGCGCTGCCGGGTCCTTGGCGGACAGCGGCCAGACGACGGCCGTGTCGGTGGCCGGTACGTCCTCGGGGCGATGGTGTGCTTCCGGGTCCTCGTACGGTGCGGGCTGTTCGATGACGACGTGGGCGTTGGTTCCGCTGACGCCGAAGGAGGAGACGCCCGCCCGGCGCGGACGGCCGCTCTGCGGCTCCGCCCATTCCCGGGCCTCGGTCAGCAGCCGTACATCCCCCGCCGACCAGTCGATGTGGGGGGACGCCTCATCCACGTGCAGGGTCTTCGGCAGCACCCCATGACGCATCGCCATCACCATCTTGATCACACCCGCCACACCGGCAGCCGCCTGGGTGTGCCCGATGTTCGACTTGAGGGAGCCCAGCCACAACGGCCGGTCGGCTTCACGCTCCTGTCCGTAGGTGGCGAGAAGGGCCTGCGCCTCGATGGGGTCGCCCAGGGTGGTGCCGGTGCCATGGGCCTCCACCACGTCCACGTCCCCCGCCGACAGACCCGCCTGCGCCAACGCCTGGCGGATCACCCGCTGCTGCGCAGGTCCGTTCGGCGCGGTCAGACCGTTGGACGCACCGTCCTGGTTGATCGCGGAACCGCGTACGACGGCCAGTACCCGGTGGCCGTTGCGGCGCGCGTCCGAGAGCCGCTCCACCAGCAGCATGCCCGCGCCCTCCGCCCAGCCGGTGCCGTCCGCCGAGCCCGAGAAAGCCTTGCAGCGGCCGTCGGCGGCCAGCCCGCGCTGCCGGCTGAACTCGATGAAGATGTTCGGCGTCGCCATGACGGTGACGCCGCCCACGAGGGCCATGGAGCACTCGCCCTGCCGCAGCGCCTGGGCGGCGAGGTGCAGGGCGACCAGGGACGAGGAGCAGGCCGTGTCCACGGTCACCGCGGGCCCCTCCAGGCCGAAGGTGTAGGCCACGCGGCCGGAGGCGATGCTGCCCGCGCTGCCGTTGACGAGGTAGCCCTCGAAGCCCTCGGGGACGACGGAGAGTCGGGAGCCGTAGTCGTGGTACATGACCCCGGCGAACACCCCGGTACGCGAACCACGCAGCGTCGCCGGATCGATCCCGGCCCGCTCGAACACCTCCCACGAGGTCTCCAACAGCAGCCGCTGCTGCGGATCCATCGCAAGGGCCTCACGCGGCGAGATCCCGAAGAAGCCCGCATCGAACTCCCCCGCCTCATAGAGGAACCCACCCTCACGCGCATAACTCGTCCCCGCATGATCCGGATCCGGATGGAACAACCCGTCAAGCGCCCAACCACGGTCCACCGGAAAACCACCAACGGCATCACCCCCCTCGGCAACCAACCGCCACAGATCCTCCGGAGAACGCACTCCACCCGGATAACGGCAGCTCATCCCCACGATCACGATCGGATCACCGACCGCCACGACTTCTCCGGCCACGGCCGGCTGCGCCGGGAGAGGGGCGTTGCCGAGGATCTCGGCGCGCAGGAAGCGGGTGAGGGCCAGCGGGGTGGGGTGGTCGAAGACGAGGGTCGCGGGCAGTCGGGTGCCGGTGGCGGCGTTGAGCAGGTTGCGCAGTTCGACGGCGGTGAGCGAGTCGAAGCCGAGGTCCTTGAAGGGGCGTTCGGGTTCCACCTGGTCGGGCGATGCGTGGCCAAGGACGGTGGCGACCTGGCCGCGTACCAGGTCGGTCAGGACGCGGTCCTGTTCGGCCTCGGGGAGCCCGTGGAGGCTGGCGGCCAGGGCGGAGGCGCGGTCGGCGGGTGCGGCGGAGGCGGTGCCGGGGCCGCTGTGGGCCTTGCGGACCGGGGTCCTGACCAGCCCGCGGAGCAGGGCGGGGACCTTGCCCTCGGCTGCTTGGACGCGGAGTCCCGCGTGGTCCAGCGGCACCGGGAAGAGGACGTCCGCGCCCGCCGTGCAGGCGGCGTCGAACAGGGCGAGGCCGGTGGCCGCGTCCATGCCGACGAGGCCCATGCGGCGGATCCGCGCGAGGTCGGTGGAGTCCAGCTTGCCGGTCATTCCGCTGCCGTCGGCCCACAGGCCCCAGGCCAGCGATACCGCGGGCAGTCCGGCGGCGTGGCGCTGCTGGGCGAAGGCGTCGAGGAAGGCGTTCGCGGCGGCGTAGTTGGCCTGGCCGGCGCCGCCGAGCGTGGCGGAGACGGAGGAGAAGAGCACGAACGCGGACAGGTCCGTGTCGCGGGTGAGCTCGTGCAGGTGCAGGACTGCGTCGACCTTCGGGCGGAGCACGTGGTCGACGCGGTCCGGGGTGAGGGCGGGGACGATGCCGTCGTCGGTCACGCCGGCCGCGTGGACCACGGCGGTCAGCGGGTGCTCGGCGGGGACCGTCGCCAGCAGGTCGGCCAGGGCGTGGCGGTCGGCCACGTCACACGCGGCGGTGGTGACCCGGGCGCCGAGGGCGGTGAGTTCGGCCTCGAAGTCGGCCGCTCCTTCGGCGGTGGGGCCCCGGCGGCCGGTGAGCAGGAGGTGGCGTACGCCGTGCTCGGTGACGAGGTGGCGGGCGACGAGCCGACCGAGGGTGCCGGTGGCGCCGGTGACCAGGACGGTGCCGTCGGCCTTGAACTCCTGCCGCTGCGGGTCCTCGTCGGCTGGGTGGTCCGTGTGGGCCGTGAGGCGCGGCACCAGGACCGTGCCGCCGCGTACGGCGAGCTGGGGTTCACCGGTGGCGAGGGCGGCGCGCAGGGCCTCCCGGCCGGGTCCGGCGTCCGGGTCCAGGCCCGGTTCCAGGTCGAGGAGGACGAAGCGGTCCGGGTTCTCCGACTGTGCCGTGCGGAGCATGCCCCAGACGGCGGCCTGGGCCGGGTCCAGGGTGGTGCGTTCGGCGGGGGTGGTGGCGACCGCGTGGCGGGTGACGACGACGAGCGGGGTCCGGTCGGACCGCTCCTCGGCGAGCCACCACTGGATCAGTGCGAGCGTGCGGTGGGCGGTGGCGCGTACCGCTCCGGCCGGGCCGTCCGGTGCCGCGCCGCCGTCGGGGGCGGGGCCGGCGAGGGCCACGGCGCAGTCGGGTTCGGGGGTGTCGGCGGGTACCTGGGCCGGGGTCCAGCCGAGGCGGAGGAGGGTGTCGGCGCGGGGGGACGCCGCCGCGCGCAGCCGGTCGACGGAGACGGGGCGCAGGACGAGGGCGCCGACGGAGGCGACGGTCTGCCCCGCCGTGTCGGCGACGAGTACGGAGACGGTGTCCGGTCCGGCCGGGGTCAGCCGGACGCGTACGGCGGGGGCGCCGGTGGCGTGGAGGCTGACGTCGCTCCAGGAGAAGGGCAGCAGACCCTGTCCGGTGCCGGTGCCGGACAGCAGGCCGAGCCAGGAGGCGTGGAGGGCGGCGTCGAGGAGGGCCGGGTGCAGCCCGAACGCGCCCGCGTCCGGTGCGGTGGGGGCTGGGAGGGTCGCGGCGGCGTACAGGGTGTCGCCGTGCCTCCATGCCTCTGTGAGGCCGCGGAAGCCGGGGCCGTAGCCGAAGCCGAGGTCGTCGAGGAGCTCGTAGAGGTGGTCGGTGGCGACCGGTTCGGCTCCGTGCGGGGGCCATGCCGCGACCTCGGGCGCTGCCGGGGGCCGGGCCGCTTCGGCGGTCAGGGTGCCGCCGGCGTGGCGCGTCCAGTCCTGGGGGGTGGCGGGGTTCTCGGGGCGGGAGTGGAGCTCCAGGGCGCAGCGGCCGTCGGGGCCGGGCGCACCGACCGTGAGGCGGAGCTGGACCCCGCCGTGTTCGGGCAGGACGAGCGGGGCCTCCAGGGTGAGGTCCTCGATGTGGGTACGGCCTGCTTCCCGGCCTGCCCGCAGGGCCAGTTCCACGAAGGCGGTGCCGGGGACGAGTACGGCTCCGGAGACGGTGTGGTCGGCGATCCAGGGGTGGGTGGCGAGGGAGAGGCGGCCGGTGAGCACGATGCCGCCGTCCGGGAGCACGACGGTGGCGCCCAGGAGGGGGTGTTCGGTGTCGGTGACGCCGATCGCGGTGGGGTCGGCGGCGGCCGGGACGTGCAGCCAGTAGGTCTCGCGCTGGAAGGGGTAGGTGGGGAGGGCGATGCGGCGTGCGTCGCGGTCGGCGTACCAGGCCGTCCAGTCGACGGGAGCGCCGCGGACGTGGAGCTGGGCCAGGGCGGTGGTGACGGCGAGGCCCTCGGGGCGGTCGGCGCGCAGGACGGGGGCGGTGACGGCCGACTCGTCGAGCAAATCCCGGGCCAGGGCGGTGAGTACGCCGCCCGGGCCGATCTCCAGGAAGGTACCGATGCCCTCGGCGGCGAGGATGGCGACGGCGTCGGCGAAGCGGACGGCCTCGCGGACGTGGCTCACCCAGTAGTCGGCCGAGCAGAACTCCTCGGCGGAGACGATGCGGCCGGTGAGGGTGGAGACGATGGGCAGCTTCGGGGCCTCGAAGGTCACCGACTCCGCGACCTCGCGGAAAGCGTCGAGCATCGGGTCCATCAGCGGGGAGTGGAAGGCGTGGGAGACGCTGAGCGCCTTGGTCTTGCGGCCCTCCGCGGACAGCCGGTCCACGACCGAGGCCACGGCCTCTTCCTCGCCCGAAACCACCACGGACGCAGGCCCGTTGACGGCGGCGACACCCGCACGGTCCTCCATCCCGGCCAGCAGTTCCCGTACCTCCTCCTCGGAGGCCTGGACCGCCACCATGACCCCGCCGTCCGGGAGCTCCTGCATCAGCCGGCCACGCGCGGCAACCAGCTTCGCCGCGTCCCCGAGGGACAGCACGCCCGCGACATGGGCCGCCGCGAGCTCGCCCACGGAATGTCCGGCGAGGAAGTCGGGGCGCACGCCCCAGGACTCCATCACCCGGAACAGGGCCACCTCGATCGCGAACAGCGCCGGCTGGGTGAAACGGGTCTCGTGCAGGACTTCCGCGGCCTCGCCGAACACCACGTCCCGCAGGGGCCGTTCCAGGTGGCCGTCCAGGTGCGCGCAGACCGCGTCGAAGGCGTCCGCGAACACCGGGAATGCGTCGTACAGTTCGCGGCCCATGCCGGGACGCTGGCTGCCCTGTCCCGAGAACAGGAAAGCGGTCCGGCCGGGTTCGCAGCCGGTGGCGGAGTCGGTGCCGCCGGTGATGACGTGGCGGGCCGCGCCCGCCACGTCCTCGTCGGCGAGGGCGTCCAGGCCGCGCAGCAGTTCGGCGCGGTCGGTGCCGAGGACGGCCGCCCGGTGCTGGAGGGCTGCCCGGCCGGTGGCGAGGGAGAAGCCGATGTCGGCCGGGGTGGCCTCGTCGTGCTCGGTGAGGTGGGCTCGCAGGCGCCGGGCCTGGGCGCGCAGTGCGGTGGGGGTCTTGGCGGACAGCAGCCAGGCGGAAGGCGGGCCCTTCGCCGCGTCGGTGTCGTCCGCGACCCGGTCGGCTTCTGGTCCGGCCGGTTCGGGGGCCTGTTCGATGATCACGTGGGCGTTGGTGCCGCTCACGCCGAAGGCCGAGACGCCGCCGCGGCGGACGTGGTCGGGGGCCTCGGGCCAGGCTACGGGGGCGGAGAGCAGTTCGACCGAGCCCGTCGACCAGTCGACGTGCGGGGTCGGGGCGTCCACGTGCAGGGTGCGGGGCAGTTCCGCGTGCTGGAGGGCCAGGACCAGCTTGATCACGCCGGCGACACCGGCCGCGGCCTGGGTGTGGCCGAGGTTGGACTTCAGTGAGCCCAGCCACAGCGGCCGGTCCCCGGGCCGGTCCTGCCCGTAGGTGGCGAGGAGGGCCTGGGCTTCGATGGGGTCGCCGAGCCGGGTGCCGGTGCCGTGTGCCTCGACCACGTCGACGTCCGAGGGCGCGAGGCCCGCGTCCGTCAGGGCCTGGCGGATGACCCGCTGCTGCGAGGGTCCGTTGGGAGCGGTCAGGCCGTTGGAGGCGCCGTCCTGGTTGATCGCGGAGCCCCGTACGACGGCCAGCACCTGGTGGCCGTTGCGGCGGGCGTCGGAAAGCCGCTCCAGCAGCAGCATGCCGGTGCCCTCGCCCCAGCCGGTGCCGTCGGCCGCGGCGGCGAAGGCCTTGCAGCGGCCGTCGGGGGCCAGTCCGCGCTGACGGCTGAACTCGACGAAGATGCCGGGGCCCGACATGACGGTGACGCCGCCCGCCAGGGCGAGTTCGCATTCGCCCTGGCGCAGGGACTGGACGGCCAGGTGGAGGGCGACGAGGGAAGAGGAGCAGGCCGTGTCGACGGTCAGCGCGGGCCCTTCCAGGCCGAAGGTGTAGGCGAGTCGGCCGGAGACGACGCTCGCGGCCCGGCCGGTCAGCAGGTAGCCCTCGACGCCTTCGGGGGCCTGGCGCAGGCCGGAGGCGTAGTCCTGACCGTTGGAGCCGATGAAGACGCCGGAGCGGCTGCCCTTGAGGGTGGCGGGGTCGATGCCGGCGCGTTCGAAGGCCTCCCAGGTGGTCTCCAGCAGCAGCCGCTGCTGGGGGTCCATGGCGAGGGCTTCGCGGGGGGAGATCCCGAAGAAGGCAGCGTCGAACTCGCCGGCGTCGTGGAGGAACCCGCCTTCACGGGCGTAGGTGGTGCCGGGGTGCTGCGGGTCGGGGTGGTAAAGGGCGTCGAGGTCCCAGCCGCGGTTCTCGGGGAAGGCGGAGAGGGCGTCCGCGCCCTCCGAGAGGATCTTCCACAGGTCCTCGGGGGAGGTCACACCGCCGGGGAAGCGGCAGCTCATCGCGACGATGGCGATGGGTTCGTCGTCGTAGGCGGGCCGGGCGGCGGGCGCCGCGGCGAAGCTGCCGGTCTGCGGGCTGCCGAGGAGCCGGGCGTCGAGGTGGGCGGCGAGTTCGGCCGGGTTCGGGTGGTCGAAGACGACGGTGGTGGCCAGCCTCAGGCCGGTGGCGCCGACGAGGCGGTTGCGGAGCTCGATGGCGGTGAGCGAGTCGAATCCGGTGTCGCGGAAGGCCCTTTGGGGCTGGACCGCGTCGGCGCGGGAATGGCCGAGGACTGTGGCGGCCTGGGTGCGGACGAGTTCGACGAGAGCCCGGAGCCGTTCGGGGCCGGGGAGTGCGGCCAGCTGTCCGGCGAGCGCGGGGCCGCCCGCGGTGGGGCCCGCGCCTGCGGGCGCGTCGGCGGCTTCGAGGATCCGGCGGGCTTCGGGGAGGCGGTGCAGGAGCGGGTAGTCGCCGGTGTGGGCGAAGGCGCGTACGAAGCGTTCCCAGTCGATGTCGGCGACGGTGACGGCCGTGTCGTCGTGGTCCATGGCGCGGCGCAGGGCGGCGATGCCGAGGTCGGCGGGCATGGGGAGGATGCCGCGCCGGGTGAGGTGTTCCTCGGCATGGCGGCCCATCATGCGTCCGCTGCCCCAGGAGCCCCAGGCGATGGCGGTGGCGGGCAGGCCCTGGGCGCGGCGCTGGTGGGCGAGGGCGTCGAGGAAGGCGTTGGCGGCGGCGTAGCCGCCCTGGCCGCCGTTGCCGACGATGCCGGCGATGGAGGAGAACAGGACGAAGAAGTCGAGGTCGTGGCCGGCAGTGAGCTCATGCAGGTGGAGTGCGGCCTCGGCCTTGGGACGCAGTACGTGTTCCAGCCGGTCGGTGGTCATGGCGTCGAGGACGCCGTCGTCGAGGGCACCGGCGGTGTGGATGACGCCGGTGAGGGGGTGTTCGGCGGGCAGGGAGCCGAGGAGCCGGGCGAGGGCGTCGCGGTCGCTGACGTCGCAGGCGGCGATGGTGGCGCGGCAGCCGAGGGCGGCGAGTTCCTCGTGGAGTTCGGCGGCGCCTTCGGCGGCGGGGCCGCTGCGGCTGGTGAGGACGAGGTGGGCGGCTCCGGAGCGGGCGAGCCAGCGGGCGACGTGGGCGCCGAGGGTGCCGGTGCCGCCGGTGACGAGGACGGTTCCGTGGGGGCGGGCGAGGGTGTGGTCGCCGGTGGGGGCGGCCGGGTCCGCGGTGGCGCGGACGAGGCGCCGGGCGAGGGTGCCGGTGGCGCGGACGGCGAGCTCGTCCTCGCCTGCGGGGTCGGCGAGGAGGCTGGTGAGGAGGTCGAGGGCGCGTGCGTCGAGGGTTTCGGGCAGGTCGACGAGGCCGCCCCACCGCTGGGGGTGTTCGGCGCCTGCGACCCGGCCGAGGCCCCAGATCTGGGCCTGGGCGGGCCGGCGGAGCGGGTCGGCGGGGCCGGTGGCCACGGCCCCGGAGGTGGCGCACCACAGGGGGGCGCCGATGCCGGTGTCGCCGAGGGCCTGGAGGAGGGCCAGGGTGGCGGCGAGGGCGGCCGGCACGTGGTGTCCGGGCGCGTCGGCGGGGTCTTCGGCGAGCAGGGAGAGCACTCCGGTGACCGTGTCGGCGGCCAGCCCGCCCTGGGCGAGCCGGTCGGTGAGGAGTGCGGCCACGGTCTGCCGGTCGGGGTGGGCGGCCGGGTCGAGGGGGATGCGTTCGACGCGGGCGCCGCAGCCGGTGAGGGCCTCGTGGACGGCGGTGGCGGTGGCGCCGTCCTGCCGGGCGGTGGTGGTGACGAGCAGCCAGGTGCCGGTGAGCGGGGCCCTGCTGCCGCGCCGGGCCTGGGTTTCGGTGGGGGTCCAGGTGACGCGGTAGCGCCAGTTGTCGATCCGCGCGGTGCGGGTGGAACGGCGGCGCCAGTCGGCGAGCCGGGTGACAATGCCGTCGAGGGAGGCGTCGGGGTCCAGGTCCAGTGAGCTGGTCAGGGCCTGGACGTCGGTGTTCTCGACGGCGGCCCAGAAGCGGGCCTCCTCCTCACCGTGGCCCGCGCCCGTCGCGGGAGCGGCCGGTGCGGCGGTGTCGAGCCAGAAACGGCGCCGTTGGAAGGGGTAGGTGGGCAGGTCGGCGGGGCGGGGGCGCAGCCCGGCGAAGGCGGCGGCCCAGTCGGCGGGGACGCCCCGGGTCCAGGCCTGGCCGAGCGAGGTGAGGAAGCGGGCGGAGCCGCCGTCGCCGCGACGCAGCGAGGGGACGACGTCCACGGTGGTGTCGGCGTCCTCGGCGGTCTCCTGGAGGCCGATGGCGAGCACGGGGTGCGGGCTGCATTCGACGAGGACCTGGTGGCCGTCGGCGATCAGACGGCGTGCGGCGGGCTCGAAGCGGACGGTGGTGCGGAGGTTGGTGTACCAGTAGGTGGCGTCGAGGGCGGCGGAGTCGACGGGTTCGCCGGTGACGGTGGAGTAGAACGGTACGGGCGGGGTGAGCGGGGTGATGCCGGCGAGGGCTTCGGTGAGTTCGGCCTCGATGAGCTCCACGTGCGAGGAGTGGGAGGCGTAGTCGACGGGGACGCGCTTGGCGCGGACGCCGTCGGCGGTGCAGGCGGCGAGGAGTTCGTCGAGGGCGTCGGCGTCGCCGGAGACGACGGTGGAGCGGGGTCCGTTGATCGCGGCGATGCCGAGCCGCTCGCCCCACTGGTCCAGGCGCCGGGTGACGTCGGCGAGGGGCTCGGGTACGGAGACCATGCCGCCGAGGCCTGCGAGGCGGGCGAGGAGGCGGCTGCGGAGGGCAACGACCCTGGCGGCGTCGTCGAGACCGAGGGCGCCGGACACGGCGGCGGCGGCGATCTCGCCCTGGGAGTGGCCGATGACGGCGGAGGGTTCGACTCCGAAGGAGCGCCACAGCTCGGCGAGGGAGACCATGACGGCCCACAGCGCGGGCTGGACGACGTCGTCGGCGCTGTCGAGGGCGGGGGCGCCGGGGGCGCCGCGCAGGACGTCCTCCAGGGACCAGTCCACGTAGGGGGCCAGGGCGCGGCCGCAGGCGGCGATCCGCTCGTGGAAGACGGCGGAGGAGTCGAGGAGTCCGACGGCCATGCCCGCCCACTGGGAGCCCTGGCCGGGAAAGACGAAGGCGACGCGGCGGGCGTCGGCGGCCGTGCCCTGTGCGGTGCGGGGGGTGGAGCCGGCGGCGGCGAGGGCGCCGAGGCCCCCGGTGAGTTCGGCCTCGGTGGCGCCGGTGACGACTGCGCGGTGTTCGAAGGCCGTACGGGTGGTGGCGAGGGCGTGGCCGATGTCGGCGGGGCGGCTGCCGGGGTGCGCGGCGATGTGCGCGAGGAGATCCTCGGCGCGGGCGGCCAGCGCCTCGGGGCTGCGGGCCGACAGGATCCAGGGCACGTCGGGTGCTTCGGCCGGGGTGTCCGCCTCCGGGGCGGGGTCGGCCACGGGGGGCTCGGCGGGGGTCTCTTCGATGATGGCGTGGGCGTTGGTGCCGCTGATGCCGAAGGAGGACACGCCGAAGCGGCGGGGGCGGCCGGTCGCGGGCCAGTCCACGGCGTCGGTCAGCAGCCTGACCCGGCCGGCCGTCCAGTCCACGTGCGGGGAGGGGACCTCGGCGTGCAAAGTCCTGGGCAGGAGCCCGTGCTGGAGGGCCAGTACGGACTTCAGAACGCCCGCGATGCCGGCGGCGGCCTGGGTGTGGCCGATGTTGGACTTGAGGGAGCCCAGCCACAGCGGCCGGTCCCCGTCCCGGTCCCGGCCGTAGGTGGCCAGCAGGGCCTGGGCCTCGATGGGGTCGCCGAGCGTGGTGCCGGTGCCGTGGGCCTCGACGGCGTCCACGTCGGCGGCGGTCAGCCCTGCGTTGGCGAGGGCCTGGCGGATGACCCGCTGCTGGGCGGGGCCGCTGGGCGCGGTGAGTCCGTTGCTGGCTCCGTCCTGGTTGATCGCGGAGCCGCGGAGGACGGCCAGGACCCGGCGGCCGCCCCGGCGGGCGTCCGAGAGCCGCTCCAGGAGGACCATGCCGGCGCCCTCGGCGAGGCCGAAGCCGTCGGCGTCGGCGGAGAAGGCCTTGGAGCGGCCGTCGGGGGCCAGCGCGCGCTGCTTGCTGAACTCGATGAAGGAGCCTGCCGTCGGCAGGACGGTGACGCCGCCGGCGAGGGCCAGGGAGCATTCGCCGGTGCGCAGCGACTGGGCGGCCAGGTGCAGGGCGACGAGGGAGGAGGAGCAGGCGGTGTCGACGGTGACGGCGGGGCCTTCGAGGCCGAGGGTGTAGGCGAGGCGGCCGGAGGCGACGCTGACGCTGTTGCCGGTCAGCAGGTAGCCGCTGATGTCCTCGGGCGCCTCGTGGAGGCGAGGGCCGTAGTCCTGGTTCATGGCGCCGACGAAGGTGCCGGTGCGGGTGCCGCGCAGGGTGGCGGGGTCGATGCCGGCGCGTTCGAGCACCTCCCAGCCGGTCTCCAGGAGGATCCGCTGCTGGGGGTCCATGGCGAGGGCCTCGCGGGGGGAGATCCCGAAGAACTCCGGGTCGAAGGCGCCGGCTTCGGGGAGCATGCCGGCTTCGCGCTGGTAGTAGCGGCCGGGGCGGCCGGGCTCGGTGTCGTAGAGGCCCTCGATGTCCCAGCCTCGGTCGGCGGGCAGGGCGGACACGGCGTCGCCGCCCTCGGTGAGCAGTTGCCAGAGGGCTTCGGGGGTGTCGGTCCCGCCGGGCAGGCGGCAGCTCATGGCGACGATGGCGACGGGTTCGTCCCAGGCCGCGGCGGTGGTGTCGTCGTCGGCCGGGTCCTCGTGGGTGCCGAGGGCTTCGGCGAGGATCCGGCTGGTCAGGGCGGCCGGGGTGGGGTGGTCGAAGACGACGGTATGGGACAGGGCGAGTCCGGTGGCCTCGTTCAGGCGGGCCCGGAGCTCGACGGCGGTGACGGAGTCCAGGCCGAGGTCGCGAAAGGCCCGTCCGGGGGCGACGGTGTCCGGGCCGGGCAGCCCCAGCAGGGCGGCGGTGAGGGTGCGGACGAGTGTGGCGGCGGTGTGCTCGCGTTCGGTCTCGGGCAGCAGGGCGAGCCGGGCGGTGGGCGCCTGGGTGTCGGCGGCGGGCCGCCGGAAGGGGTAGGTCGGCAGCTGGACGCGGACCCCGGGGGCGGCGGGGAAGGCGGTCGCCCAGTCGACGTCGACGCCCTGTACGCAGGCCTCGGCGAGGGCGGTGCGCAGGCGGTGCAGGCCGCCCTGGCCGCGGCGCAGGGTGGCGACGGTGACGGCGTGGCGTCCGGCCGCCGCGGCGGTGTCCTGCATGGCGGCGGTCAGCGAGGGGTGGGGGTTGATCTCCACGAGGGCTTCGTGGCCGTCGGCGAGGAGGGCGTGGGTGGTCTGCTCGAAGCGGACAGGGCGGCGCAGGGCCCCGAACCAGAAGTCGGCGCCCAGGGTGCGGCCGTCGACGATGCCGCCGGTGGCGGAGGAGTAGAGCGGGGTGTGGCCCGCGCGGGGGGCGAGGCCGGTGAGGGCGGTGAGCATCCGGTCGCGGACGGCGTCGGCGTGCGCGGAGTGGGCTGCGGCGCCGAGGCGTACGCCGCCGCAGCGGATGCCCTCGCCCTCCAGTTCGGCGCGCAGTGCGCGTACGGCGTCGCCGTCGCCGGAGACGACCTGGGATTCGGGGCCGTTGTGGGCGCCGATGACCAGCCGGTCCGCCCAGGGGGCGAGCCGCTCCTGGAGCAGGTGGCCGGGGAGGCTCACGGCGAGCATGTCGCCGCCGAGTCGGGCGAGTTCGGCCAGTGCGTCGCCCCAGGCGTGGATGGTGCGGGCGGCGTCCTCCAGGGTGAGGGCGCCGGCCAGGTGGGCGGCGGCAACCTCGCCGATGCTGTGGCCGGCGTAGGCCCTGGGGCGGACCCCGTGGGCCTGCCAGGTCTCGGCGAGGGCGATCTGGACGCCGAAGGTGGCGGGCACACTGACGTCGGAGGTGCCCAGGCCGGGGGCGCCGGGGGCGCCGCGCAGCACGTCGGTGAGGAGCCAGCCGGTGAAGGGCGCGAGGGCCTGCTCGCAGCGCAGGGCCGCGGCACGGAACTCCGGTGAGGAATCGAGGAGTTCACCGGCCATGCCGGGCCACTGTCCGCCGATGCCGGACAGGACGAAGGCCGCCGGGCGGTCGGCGGCGGTGCCGCGGACCACGTCGGTGGCGAAGCCGCCGTCGGCGAGGGTGGACAGTGCGTCGAGGAGCCGGTCGGGGCCGTCGCCGAGGAGGACGGCGCGGTGGGGGAAGTGGTGCCGGGTGGTGGCGAGGGCCCGCCCCACGGCGGCGGGGTCGAGGCCGGGGTGTGCGGTGAGGTGCTCATGGAGCTGCCGGGCCCGGGCGCGCAGGGCCTCGGGGCCGGCCGCGGAGAGGATCCAGGGCAGTGGCTCCTGCGTGGGGTCACCGGCGCCGGCGGCGAGGTCGGCTTCTTCGCCGGGGTCGGCGTTCCAGCCGAAGTCGGCGGCGGCGGTGAACCGGCCGTCGGCGCCGAGTACGGCGATTACCCGGTCGCCGTCGGCCCGCGCCCCGGCGAGGGGCTTCAGCAGGACGGCTCCGTAGCCGCCGGGCGTGGTGTCCGGTGCGTCCGGCAGGCGTACGTCTGGGCCCGCGGCCAGGGCGAGGGTGCTCTCGCCCCGGGTGAGGCTGTCGTGGGCTGCGCGGAGCGCGTGGACGCCGGTGGGGAGGCGGCGCAGCAGCGGGGCGGCGGCGGGGGCGAGCCGCAGGACGGCGCCGACCGCGGCGGCGGCCTCCTCCTGCCCGGGGAGTTCCTCGCCCTGCTCACCCGGGACGGCGAGGAAGAGGCCGGTGCGCGGGCCCGGGGCCACCGCCAGGACGACACCGGCGTCCTCCAGCGCCTCCCACCAGGTCTCCGCCGCAGCCGGGCCGTACGGCAGGGTGCCGGTCCGCGCGGGGTGCGACGGGTCTGCGGTGGCCTCCGCGAGGAATTCCGCGTCGAACGCCCCGTCCGCGCCGGTGTCCTCCGGCGGGCGGTGCGCCGACCCGATCGCCACGATCACCTCGTGTGCGCCGTTCCCGGATTCCTCCGGCATCGCAACAGACTCGCGCATCATGTGTGCTCCATCGACCCGTTGAACTACTGCTGGTTTGCTGGTTCCGCAGCGCCTTCGGGCGTGCGGGCGTGCCGGGGAGGGCCCCGTGCTGTTTCCCCTGCGTGCTGGACCGGACGGCCCCGGGGGCCCGGCGGACCGGTGTCCGCCGCCGGTCTACGAGGCGGTGACGTCCTGCCGGATCACGCGCTCGATGTTCCGTTCGGCGAGGGCTGTGATGGTGACGAACGGGTTCACGCCGATGGAGCCGGGAATGAGCGAACCGTCGGTCACGTAGAGGTTCTTGTAGCCCTTGACCCGGCCGTAGTCGTCGGTGGCCGTGCCGAGGACGCAGCCGCCGAGCGGGTGGTAGGTGAAGTCGTCGGAGAAGGCCTTGAGCTGCTTGCCGAAGAGGTCGTAGCGGTACATCGTGGTGTTCGCCTTGTTGATGCGGTCGAACAGCGACTTCGCGGCGTTGACGGCGGGGGTGTTCTGGTCGCGGGTCCAGCGCAGGATGGCCCGGTCGGTGGCCGGGTCGTAGGCGAAGGTGCCGCGTTCGGGGTTCTTGGTGATCGCCAGGTAGAGGCTGACCCAGGTTTCCAGACCCACGGGCATGGGGGCGATCTCGGCGAAGACGGGGTTCTGGGGGTTGTCCCAGTCGTCGATGCCCATGGCGGGGATGGCGGACTGGTTGGCGCCGACGGGGTTCCACACGTGGTTGGCGCGGGCGGTCATGATGTTGCCGTTCGGGCCCCAGTCGGCGCCGATCTCGGGGCTGAGGTTCGCCAGGGTGCCGGTCTCGCGGGCGCGCAGCAGCAGTTCGGTGGAGCCGAGGCTGCCGGCGCCGAGGAAGAGGTGGCGGCAGGAGATCTCCTTGGTGGCCAGCAGCCGGCCGTCGGCGTCCCGCTGCTCGACGGTCAGCAGGTAGGTGCCGTCCTTCTGCTGCCGGATGGCCTTGGCCTGGTGCAGGGTCTCGATGGTGACCTGACCGGTGCCCAGGGCAGCGGCCAGGTAGGTCTTGTCCAGGCTCTGCTTGCCGTGGTTGTTGCCGTAGATGACCTCGGCGGCGAGCGCCGACTTGGGGACCTCCCCGGCCGCCTCGCGCCGCATGTGGTCGAAGTCGTAGACGTTGGGGACGTGTACGGCGCCCAGTCCGGCCTTCTGGGCCTGGTCGCGGGAGACCCGGGCGAACTTGTACCACTCGGTGCTCTCGAACCAGCCGTTGTCGATGTGGTTGACGCGGAGCATGGAGTTCGCGCGCGGGAAGTAGCGGGTGTACATCTCGGTGGAGTCGACGCGCGGGAGGACCTCCTCGAAGTACGAGCGCTTCGGTGCCACCGCCATACCGCCGTTGACGAGGGAGCCACCGCCGACGCCGCGGCCGACGTACACGGACATCTGGTCGAAGTTGACCCGGTCCAGGACGCCCGCGTACGGGTCGATGTCGCGGTTGGCCAGGTCCAGCCAGAGGAAGCTGCCGAGGGGGGCCTCGGTGCGGTTCTTGAACCAGCTGGAGCGCTTGTCGGGCTTGAGCATGCCGGAGAAGACGTTGCCGTCGGGGCCCGGCTGGTTCCACAGTTGGCCCATTTCGAGCATGACCGTGGGAATTCCGGCTTCGCCGAGGCGCAGGGCGGAGACGGCGGCGCCGTAGCCGGTGCCGATGACGACGGCGGGGACGAACTCACCGCCGTCGGTGCGGCCGGCGGCCAGGGCCCGGGGGGCGCCGATGGTGGTGCTGCCCGCGAGGGCCGCCGCGCCGAGGGCCGTCAGACCGAGCATGCGGCGGCGTGACAGGTGCTGTTCCACGGTATGTACCTGACTTTCGGGAGGAAGGGGACGAGCCGTGGGCATGGGGGGCGCGTCGGGCGGCGAACGCGGGCAGGCAACGGGGAGCGAGACGTCGAGGGGCGAGGCAGGCCTTCGGGGAGGCACGCGCAGGACGTCGCGTGGGGGGCTCCGGCGGGGTTCGGGAGGTCTTCGGGGACGCGTCAGTCGGTGGTGTGCAGAGTGATCGCCGAGCAGGGGCACTGGTCGGTGGCTTCGCGCACGGCGGCGTGCGCGGCGGCGGGCGGGGCGGGTTCGAGCAGGACCACGAAGCCCTCTTCGCACTGGTCGAAGACCTCGGGGGCGAGCAGGGCGCACATGCCGGCCCCGCAGCACAGCCGCCGGTCGACCCCGACCCGCAGCGGGTCGTCCGTCACCAGGCGACGGGCAGCGCGTACACGCCGTAGACCTGCATGTCGTGGCGGAGCCGGATCTCCTCGGGCGGGCAGGCCAGGCGCAGTTCCGGGAAGCGCTCCAGCAGGGCGGTGAAGCCGACCCGCAGTTCGATGCGGGCCAACTGCTGACCCAGGCACTGGTGGATGCCGTGGCCGAAGCCGAGGTGGCCGGCCGCGCGCCGGGTCACGTCGAAGGACTCGGGGTCGGGGAAGCGTTCGGGGTCACGGTTGGCGGCGGCGAGGGAGACCATCACGACCTCCCCCTCCCCGATGAGGGTGCCCTCGATCTCCACGTCCTCCAGGGCGGCCCGGGTGGGGCCGTGGTGGACGATGCTCAGGTAGCGCAGGCTCTCCTCGACGGCGCCCTCGATCAGCGAGGAGTCGGCGCGCAGCACGGCCAGCTGCTCGGGGTGTTCCAGCAGGGCGAAAGCGCCGAGGGCGAGCTGGTTGGCCGTGGTCTCGTGGCCGGCGACCAGCAGCAGGAAGGCGATCGAGGTGAGTTCCTCGTCGGTGAGGTCCGGGTCGGCGGTGATCAGTCCGCTGAGGATGTCGTCGGCGGGTTCGGTGCGCTTGAGGCGCACCAGGCCGCCCAGGTAGGCCCCCAGTTCCAGGAAGGCGGCGGTGACGTCCTCGGTGGACTCGCCGAAGCTGCTCCAGACGTGGGTGTGGTGCTGGAAGGTGGCGCGGTCGGCGTAGGGCACGCCGAGCAGTTCACAGATGACGAGGGAGGGGATGGGGAGCGCGAAGTGCTCGAAGAGGTCGGAGGGGGAGCCGAGGCGCTCCATCTCGTCGAGCCGCTCCGCGGTGATCTTCTCGATCCAGTCGGTGAGCAGTCGCATGCGGCGGACGGTGAACTGCCCGACCAGCAGCTTGCGGTAGCGCTGGTGCTCGGGGTCGTCGTGCTGGATGAACATGCCGGGGGGTGCGGCCGGGGCCTCGTCCAGGGTCGCGGCGCGCGGGACCGGCGGGTGCTTGAGCTCCCCGCGGGCGCTGAACCGGGAGTCGGCGAGGACGGTCCGGGCGGCAGAATATCCGGTGACGAGCCATCCGAGATGGCCGTCGGCGAATTCCATGCGCGTAAGCGGTGCGGTCCGGCGCAGTGACCGGGTAGCCGGGGGCGGATTGAAGTATCCGTCCCGGACAGTGGAAAAGGTCACCGGTAAACCCTGGCTCATACATGCCCTTCCATGGCCGGCCGTATTGCGGCTGAATCGCTGGGAAACGCGGCCTCAACACGGCGACAACGCGTTCTTGACACGGCGTTCTGCAATTCGAACTCCGCCGTCCGCGCAGTTCGATCAGCGCCACGACGAAGGTATGGAGATGCGGTCAGGAGTGTCAACGAAACCAATCCCCCGTGCGCTAACCCTGTGGGCGTGTGGAGCGGGGGTACGGTTACGGGCGGTACCGCGAGGCTTCGGTTCGGTTCGGTTCGGTACGGATCCCCGTCGGACCCGCGCCCCTCCGCCCGCCCCCTCCCCCGGGGCTACGTCGGGTTTCCGGGCACTCCTCGGACAGCAGCCTCGCCATCGGGGCGAGTTCGGCGCGGCCGTCGATGCGCAGCTTGCGGTAGGCCTGGGTGAGGTGCTTCTCGACCGCCCGGGCGCTGACCTCCAGCCGTTCGGCGATGGCCCGGTTGGAGGTGCCGGCGGCGGCGAGTCCGGCGACGCGGCGCTCGGTGCGGGTCAGCGCGGCGACCGCGTCCGCGCCCTGCGAGCCGGCGATGGTGTGCAGGGCGCGTCCGGCCCGGTCGGCGATCCAGGGCGCCCCGCACGTCAGCCCCTGCTCCCGGGCCCGGGTCAGGTGGTACTCGGCCTCGGCCTCGGCCTCCCGTCCGGCGGCCAGCAGCCGTCTGCCGAGGAGCAGGGAGGTGCGGCCCTGTTCGAGGACGTGAGCGGTCCGTTCCAGGGTGGCGGCGGAATCGCGCAGCAGGGCGAGCCCCCGTTCTCCCCCGGTGAGCGCGCCCCGGCCGCGCTGGGCGCGGCCGATGGCCACCGGGCTGCCCCAGCTGACGGCGCGCGCGTACTCCTCATCCATGAGGTCGTGGGCCTGGCCGGGCCGGCCCATCCGGTAGTGCAGCGCGGAGACCCAGCTGCGCCAGGGCGCGACGGCCGGGTTGTGCCAGTGGGCGCGTTCGGCGGTACGGCCCCAGTCGAGGTAGCAGCCCAGGGCGGTCGGCAGGTCGTGGCGCAGGGCGGCGGCGGAGCCTCGGATGAGCAGGCGCAGGGAGGGCAGGGGGCCGTGGGAGGCGTCCGGCGGAGTGCTGGACAGCAGCCTTTCGCACAGGGCGGTGTCCCGGGCTTCGAGGGCGACCAGGACGACGGCGGCCAGGGTGCGGAGGGTGGCCCAGTCGGTGGCGTCCAGGTCGAGCGCCTCGGCGGCGTGGGCGCGGGCCGTCGTCAGGTCCCCCCGGGCCAGGGCAAGGTGGGCGAGCTCGACGGCGATCAGGGCGCGCGGGACGGTGGTGTGGTCGCGGCGGGCCCGTTCGTACGCGGTGTCCAGCCAGGGGCCGATGGTGCCGAGGGAGTCGGCGGCGACCAGGACGTGGGTCAGCAGGGGCAGGGCGGTGTGGACGTGGTCCGGAGTGGCCGGCTCGTGCTGGAGCAGCCGTTCGGCGAGGGGCACGGCCTCGGCGCCGGTGACCTGCTGGGCCAGGACGGCCCCGTGGAGCAGGACGGTGATCCGTTCCCGGTCGGCCGCGCTGTCCAGGCAGGGTACGGGTCCAAGGGCCCGTAACCGGTCGGCGGAGGCGGCCAGTTCGGCCGGGCCGGCCACGGCCGCGTGCCGGAGCCGGGCTTCCAGCCGCAGGGCGCTGCGGCGGGCGGTGCCGGTGAGACCGGCCGCGTCCCCCAGTTCGGCAGCCGTCCTGGCGACGGTGTCGAGGGTGGCGGTCGGGCAGTCGTCGAGGAGGAACGGCGGTATCCGGCCCGCCACCCGGGCGCGCCGGGCCGGCGCCGGGAGGAGGAGCAGCGCCTGGGTGAAGTGGCGCAGCGCCGCCCTGGGGGCGAAGTCCCGCTCGATGGTGGCGAGTTCCACGAGGAGCTCGGCACGGCAGGGTCCCTCGGGCGGACTGATGAGCAGGGCGCGGCGCAGGTAGCGGGCGGCGGCTTCCGGGTCCGTGCGGCGCAGGGCGTCGGTCGCGGCGGCCCGCAGGATGTCCCGCGCCCAGGGCTCCTCGCAGGAGGAGACGGCGGGCAGCTGGGCGGCGACCCGCTCGGCGGGGTGGCCGCCCTGGTGCAGCAGGAGGGCGGCGCGCAGCCGCACGGCCTCGGCTTCAGCGGGGGCCATCGCCTCCTCGACAACATCCGCGACCACCGGGTGGACGAACCGGGGTACGGGGTCCTCCGCGAGCAGGCCGAGTCGGCGCAGCGCCCGGACGGCCTCGGCGCGGCCGGTGGCGTCGAGTCCTGCGAGCCTGCCCGCGAGGTCCTCCCCGGTGGCGCTGGTGTCCCGCGCGTCTCCGGTGGCTCCGATGCCCTCGACGGTGTCCTCGTCGAGGACGGCCAGGGCAGCCGCGAACCGCCGCACCGGCGACCGTTGGCCGCGCAGGACCACCGCGAGGCGTTCGCGCAGGCCGTCGGGCCGCATCCCGCGCAGGACCCGCGCATCGGGCAGCCGCCCCTCGGTGGCCTGCGGTCCGGCGGCGGTCAGGGCGTCGAGGGTGGCCGTGAGCAGCAGGGGGTGTCCGCCGGTCGCCTCGTGGCAGGCTTCGGCGCAGCCCTGGTCCACGGCCCGGCCGAGGCGGGTGCCGACGAGTTCGGCGGTGGCCCCGGGGGACAGCGGACGCAGCCGCAGGACGGCGGCAGCGCGACCGGTGAGGTGCTGGAGGCCGGGTTCGTCCTCGCCGGGGTCCCCTTCGCGGAGGGCGGCGACCAGGGTGACGCGCAGCCGGGGCAGCCGTCCGGCAAGCCGGGCGAGCCAGCGCAGCGAGGGGGTGTCGGCCCACTGGAGGTCGTCCACCAGCAGGAGCAGCGGTTTGCGGTCGCCGTGTTCGGCGACCAGGGTGAGCAGCGCTGCGTCCTGTCCGGGACCGGCGGGGGGATCGGCCCGGCCGTCGGGCGGGGTGGCGGAGCCCCCGGCGGCGGGCAGCAGCGGGGTCAGCAGCTGGCTGAGCACACCGAAGTCAAAGGCCTGTTCGTACGGGGTTCCGCTCGCGGTGAGGACGCGGATGCCCCGGCGTTCGGCGAGCTCCGGCAGGGCCCTCAGCAGGGCGGTCTTGCCCATGCCGAAGCCCCCGGTCACCACCGTCAGCGACCCGCCTCCCGCACTGTGGGCCGTGGCGTCCAACGCTGCCGTGATCAGGTCGAGTTCCTGCTTCCGGTGGAGCAGGGGATTCATGCGGGTTCCTCCGTCGCTGTTCGTTCGAGTGCCGCGGCCAGCTGGGCACGCCCACGGATGCCGAGCTTCCGGTATGCCTTCGTCAGGTGCTGCTCCACGGTGCGAGCGGTGACGGCGAGTTCCCCCGCGATGGCCCGGTTGGGCAGGCCCCCGGCGGCGAGCGCCGCGACCCGGGCCTCGGCGTCGGTGAGCACGTCGCGTCGTACGCCGTCGCCCCGCTCCGGTTCCGGCTGCCCGGCCGGGTCGGGTCGGGGGGCCGGTGCGGGGCCGGCCGCGGCCCGGTCGTCGCCGAGCAGGGAGTCGACGGTGAGGTGACCCGAGAAGCGGGCCGTACCGAGGGCCACCAGCGCCTGCCGGTACTGCCAGCCGGCCGCGCGCCCCGGGGCCGGCACCGGCGCTCCGGGCACGGCGGCCCCGCCGGGGCCCGGGGCCAGCGCCGTGGCGAGCGCGGCGGGCGAGCCCCACAGCAGGGCCCGGCGGCGCTCCTCGGCCAGCAGCCGCACCGCCAGGGGGTCCTCGGGGTCGCGGGTCCGCGCGGCGGCCGAACGCCAGGGCAGCAGGGCGGGGTTGGCCGCCTGCCGGGCCAGCAGCCGGCGTCCGCATTCCAGCAGGTCGGCGAGGGCACCGTCGCGCTCCCCGGCCGCGAGCCGGAACCGCCCGCGCGCGTAGAGGAGGTAGGCCCAGGCCAGACCCGCCTCGGAGGCGGGCGGCAGCGGGGTCTCCAGGATCCGCGCGGCGGCGTCCGCGTCGCCCCGCCGCAGGTCGAGCAGGGCCCGCAGGGCGAGGGGGCCGGGCGCCATGAGGGGGTGCCAGCAGCGGCGGGGCATGACCTCCTCGCAGCGGTCCAGGGCCTCCGAGGCGGCGGCGTCCCGTCCGCCCCACAGCTCGGCGAGGCAGGTGACGAGCAGGGCCGCCCCGGCCACCGGCGGGGCGTCCCGCTGTCCGGCGCACACCAGGATCTCGTCGAGGGCGTTCCGGGCCTCCCCCGTGTCCCCGGTCAGCACGAGCGCGTACGCGGCGGCAGCCCGGACGGCCGGCGGCACGTGCTCGTGGGCCTCCGGGGTCAGGGCGGCCCGGGCGAGCCCCCGGGCGCGGGTGATGTCCAGGCCCCGCTGCGCGGTCCGCCAGGCGGCGACGGCGGCCTCGGCGGCCTGTTCGGGCCGGGCGGGCCAGGCTTCGAGCAGCGGCGATCCGCAGCCGTCCTCCGGGTCGGCGCGGCCATGCTCGGCCATCCAGTGCAGGGCCCGCAGCGCGGAGTGCTCGGCGGTGCCCGGCTCCGCTTCGGCGACGGCCCGGGCGATGCGGGCGGCGGGGGTGAGGACGTCGCCGCGGGCCACGAGGAGCTCCGCCGCGCGCAGCCGGGCCCGTACCGTGCCGGGGTCGGCGGGGGCGGATCCGGTTCCGCCCGCAGGGGGGTCCAGGGCGCGGTGCAGGTGGCGGCTCGCGGCCTCGGGCTCGGTGGGGAGCACGGCGGTGCCCAGCTCGGTCAGCAGCCGTACCCGCAGCTCCTCCGGCACCGGCTCGCGCAGGGCCCGTTCCAGCAGCCGGGCGGCCTGGGCGTGGCGGCCGGCCGCCCGGTGTTCGGCGGCCCGGCGGCGCAGGGTCGCCACCGCCCAGGGGACGCCGATCCGGCCGGCGCCCAGCAGCATCCTGGCCACGGCGCTGTCGGGCAGGGCGGCGCGGTGGGCCCATTCGGCCGCGCGGGCGTGCAGTTCCTCCCGTTGCTCGGTGCCGAGGTCGGCCAGTACGGCCCGGGCGGTGGCTTCGCCGCGCAGGGCGGCTCGGGGGCCGGCGGCGAGCAGGCCGGTGCCGGACAGCAGGGTCAGGGCCCGGGCGGTGCCCAGGCTGCGGGGGCCGGTGGCCAGCGCGTGGATCAGGCCGGGGGTGCAGTCGGGTCCGGCGACCGCCATCGCGCGCAGGACGCCGAGAAGTTCCGCCGACAGAAGGGGGAGGGTGCGCACGGTGCGTTCCCTGACGGCCTCCGCCGCGCTCTCCGCGAGGTGGGCGAGGTGGCCGGTGCGCGGGGCCCAGCCGTGCCGTACGAACCGGGCGATGACCGACCGCAGCAGAGCGGGGTTGCCGTCGAGGCAGCGGACGGCCTCCTGCTGGAAGGCTTCGTCGACGGAGTCGGGCCAAGTGCGGGCGAGGACGCGGCATACGGCTTCGTCGGGCAGCGGGGGCAGGTCCAGCGCGTGCCGGGCCACCGAGCGCCCGTCGGCGAGCGGGCAGGGCTCGATCCGGTCGTACGGATCGGGTCGGGCGGCGCTGTTGCGGGAGGTGAGCAGCATCAGCGGTACCCCGGCCAGCCGCCGGGCCAGTGCCTGGAGCCGGCGTAGTGACGGCTGGTCGGCCCACTGGACGTCGTCGACGACGAGCAGCAGGGGATGGCTGCGGGCGGCGGCCAGGAAGGGTGCGCATGCGTCGGCGGGCGGGCCGTCACCGGGACCGGCGGGGCCGGGCGGCAGCTGGGTGCGGAGCTGGGCGGCGACCCCGTGGGGCAGGCCGCTCTCCTCGGGCGAGGCCGCTGCCACAGCGACCCGCACTCCTGCTTCGGCGGCGAGGGCCGCGGCGTGGTCCAGCAGTGTGCTGCGTCCGATGCCGGGCGGTCCGTGGACCTCGACGAGTGCGGGAAGGCCCCGCCGCAGGTCGGCCAGCAGGCCCCGCAGCAGCCGGTCCTCGGTGTCCCGCCCGATGGGCGCCTCCGCCTCCCGGCCGCCGGGGCCGGGGGCCGGGCCCGGCGGGGCGGCTGTCGTCCGTGGCATGGCTGTCCGTCCTTCTGGGTGTGGTGTCGATGGGGCTCCCCCGCCGGCCCCGTGCGGGCGTCCGGAGGTAGCCACGGGCCCTCGGGACCGTGCGGGCTCGACGCGCGGTGGGCCAGGGACCGGGGGTCGGGCGGGACTCGGGGCCGCGGCCCCTAGGGGGTGGCCGGTACGCCTGCTGCCGGGCGGGGCACGGCGGGGCGGGGGCGGGAGCCGAGGCCACGCGGCAGGTCGCCCCGGCCCCGGACGTCGAGCTTGCGGTAGACGTTGGTCAGGTGCATCTCCACCGTGCGCGGGGTGATGAACAGCGCCTCCGCGATCTTCTTGTTGCTGTGGCCGCGCTGGGCCAGGGTGGCGATCCGGCGCTCGCTGGGGGTCAGGGAGTCCACGGGCGCGACGGCCAGCTGCGGCATCCGTCCGCCGGCGGTCACCAGCGTGTCGCGGGCGGTGGCGGTCAGCGCGTGGGAACCGCAGCGGGTGGCGAGTTCGATGGCCTGGCGCAGATGGCCGCGCGCGGCGCGGGCGTCGCCGAGCTCGAGGAGCTCCCGGCCGAGTCGGTACTCGGCCCTGGCCAGCTCCAGCCGGGCCGGAGAGCCGGCCAGGGTCTCCACGGCCTCGGCCAGCAGCTCCGTACGGACCCGGCCCCCGACGAGCGAGGCCGCCGCGACCAGGCCCAGCCCCAGGGCGCGCGGGGTCCCCCAGTTCCGGGTCCGGTCCAGGGCCGCTTCGACGATCCCGGCGGCTTCGGCGCCCCGGCCCAGCCTGCCCAGGGCGGTGGCGGTCGACAGCCACCAGGGGGCGAGGACCGGGTTGGCGATGCCCGCCTCCTCCTGGCTGCGACCGCACCGCCGCCACAGGTCGAGCGCCCCTTCGAGGTCGCCCCGCCGCCGGCGGACCTCGCCCGAGGTATACAGGTAGAGGTGCCATTCCCAGACGCTGCGGTCCAGGTGGCTCGCGGTGCGGGCAAGTCCGTCGAGCACGGCGCCGGCGCGTTCCACCTCCCCCTGGGAGAGCAGTACGGAGCTCAGTGCGAGGTGGGCGAGGGGCGGGGCCCCGGCCGGGCCGGTTCCCTCGGTGGCGGCCCAGGCGTCCCGCGCGGCGGCGGCGACGTCGCCGGTGCCGTGCAGGATCAGGGAGCGGCCGGCCAGCGCCGCGCACCGGGGCCACAGCGGGGGGTGGGCCTGGGCCGGTGACAGCACCCGGTCCAGGGCGGCGAGTGCCTCGTCGACGAGGTCGGCGAGCGCGAGGACCGCCGAGGAGCAGAACACCCCCCAGCCGGCGGTGCCGGGTTCGTCGGCGCGCAGGGCCTGACGGGCGAAGGCGGCGGCCCGGGCCGCGGAGCCGCCGTCGAGGGCGGCGAAGGCGCTGAGCGCCGCGAGCAGGCGCCGGTCGGCCGGACCGTGCCCGGTCGGTACGGGCAGGGCGGCGGCCCGGGCACGTGCGGCGGCCAGCGCCGTGCGGTCGTTGACGGCGGTGGCCAGCAGGGCGGATTCGACCGTCGTACGCAGCTCCCGGTCGGCGGGGCCGGTACCGCTGCCCGGGGGTCCGGTCAGGCGGTCCAGCACCCGCTCCAGTAACCGCAGGCCTTCGGGAGCGCGGCGGGTGCCGAGCGCCATCATGGCGTACTGCACGGCGACGGGTGCCTGCCCGCGCGGGTCGGGGGTGAGGGCAAGGGCCTGGCGCAGGTGCCGGAGGGCGTGTGCCGGGGTGGCGACGGTACGGCTGGCGGCGCGAGCCAGTTCCACGTGCAGGCCGCCGCGTTCGGCGTCGGTGAGGGCGCGGCCCGCCTCGCCGCGCAGCCAGCGGCCGGCGGCCCTGACGGTCGCCCGGGTGGGGGCCTCGGCTGCGGCGTCGCGCAGGACGGCGAACATCCAGGGTTCGTCGATCCGGTCCAGCGGGGCGAGCTGCTCGGCGACCTCCGGGGCGGGCTGTCCGGCGTCGCTGAGGACCCGGGCGGCCCGGACCCGCAGGCCCCGGAGTTCGGGTGCGGTCAGGGTGGCGAGGACCGCGTGCCGAAGGCCCTCCCGCATGAGCGGCGGGGAGCCCTCGGCCACGGCCTCTATCCGGCGCAGTGCCGTCAGCGCGCATTCCACGGCCCGGGCGTCCAGTCCGCTGAGCGCGGCGAGCAGATCGGGGGTGGCCCGGCCGAGCACCGCGAGGGCGGTGGCCGCCTGCCGGACCCGGCGCGGGCCGGCGGCCAGCAGCTCGGGGATCCTCGAGGTCAGCACGGTCTGGTGGACGGTGCTCAGCTGGTGCACGGCGTGCGCGTCGGGCGGTATGCCGAGGGTGCGCAGGGTGGCGAGCAGCCGGTCCAGGAGCAGCGGGTTGCCGCCGGTGAGTTCGGCACAGCGCCGGACGAACCGATGGTCCGCCGGCCCGCCGGACGTATGGGTGACCACGTGGGCAATGCCGACTTCGGAGAGCGGGGCGGGTTCGAGGACGGTGCAGCGGCCTTGGGCGAGGATCTCGGCGAGTACGGGGGTTCCGGGGCCGGGGGCGTCGGTGCGCTGCGCGAGGACCAGGAGCAGGGGCCGGACGGCGGCGTGGCGCAGGATGAAGTCGGCGCAGCGCAGGGAGGCTTCGTCGCACCACTGCGCGTCGTCGATGACCAGGGCCAGGGGTCCGGCGGAGAGCAGGTCCAGGGCGCGGCCGTGGAGCGCGTGCCGGTGGTGGAGGTCGTGCGCCCCGTCCGGGGGGCCGGCCGGCTGCCCGGACGGGGCCGGCAGCAGGGTGTCCACCGTACGTGTGCGGGCCGGGCCGTCCGGCGGGCCGGCGGCGTACCGGACGGTGTATCCCGCAGCCGCGAGCCGCTGCCGGGCGAGGGTCAGCAGGCGGGTCCTGCCGATTCCGGCGGGGCCTCTGACGAGAACGGCCCGCGCGGTGCCCGCCCGGGCCTCGGCGGCGTGGCGCAGCAAGGTTTCGAGTTCAGGGGTGGGGGCGTCCGGGTGCATGACCGGGCCCTGCGCCATTCCAGCGGTGAACACCACTGTATTTCCCTCTTCCTTCGTGGAACCGCCCTCTGGATCATCCGGCGGTACAACGCCGGAATGTCTTTGCGTGACCAAGACCGTAGGGGATGTACCGGAGGAACTTCCGGCCGATCCGCTCAATTTGAGCCATAATGCACTGGACCTTGGCCGAGGCACGTGCCACCACGAGGCGCCCGTCGGCGGAAAACCGCACCGGATTTCGGCCTTTCCTCAATGCCGAATTCCCTTGTTTTCCGTGGGAGGCGGCGGGTGCGGGGCGGCCTCGTGGCGGAACGGTGCAGCCATTATCAGGCCATCAATTCCCGTTACCCGGCTGCGTTATCGTGCCGGGGCGGTGGTCGGCCGCCGAACCCGTCGGAGTGCTGCGTGCTGTCCCATGTGAAATCGCCCTGGCCGGGGGCACGTCCCCGGCCGGACGGGGGCGTGCTTGACCTGTGGCTGTTACGCGTCCCGGACTCCGGGCTGCGCTCCGTGATCCTCGACGAGTCCCCGCTGGACGCGCAGGGGCGCGCCCGGGCCGTCGGCTCCGTCCATCCTCTGGACCGGAGCCGCTACGTGGCCGCGCACCTCGCGCTGCGCCGGGTGCTCAGCGCCTACGAGGACGTCCCTCCGACGGAATTGGAGTTCGTGCGCCGATCCTGCCCGTGCTGCGGCGGCCCCCACGGACGGCCGGCGCCGGCCGGTCCGGGCGCGCCGCACTTCTCCCTGTCCCATACGGGCGGCCTGGGCCTGGTCTCGGTGGCCGGGCGGCCGGTCGGCGTGGACGTGGAGGCGCCCGAGGCACAGGCCCTGGCCGTACTCCTCGCCCGGCGCGACGGAGTCCGGGGGTCCGGAACACGCCACCCTGGGCCGCCGGGCCGGCTCGGCTACCTCCGCGCCGGCGCGACCGGGTGCTTGAGTTGCGCTCCCAACGCGCGGGAGATCCTCCGGGCGGCGGTCACCACGGCCGGGACGAAGCCGTGGGCCGTGCCGTCGCGCGACGGCACGATGATCGACAGTGCCGCGATCACACTCTGGTCCGGGCCGCGGATCGGCGCCGCGACCGAGGTCGACACGAGCTCGAACTGCCGGTCCGTGATCGCGTAGCCGGTGCGGAGGATGGCGGCGAGCTCGCGCCGCAGCTGGTGCGGGTCCACCACGGTGTACTCGGTGTACGGCTGGAGCGGGCCGCGCAGCACCTCGTTGATCCGCTCCGTACCCGAGTGGGCGAGCAGGACCCGGCCGACGCCCGTGGGATGCAGCGGGAGGCGGGTGCCCGGGTCGGCGATGATCCGGGTGGCGGCGTGGCTGAACAGGCGCTCGACGTAGACGACTTCGTCGCCGTCGAGAACGGCCACCTGCACGTTCTGGTGCGTGGCTTCGTACAGATCCTCCAGGAACGGCAGCGACACCTCGCGCAGGCTCTTGCTCCGCGGGGCCAGCGAGCCGACCTCCCACAGGTGCAGGCCGATCGCGTAGCGCCCCGACGCGTCGCGCTCCAGCGCACCCCAGTGGGTCAGCTCCTGGAGCTGGCGGTGGGTGGACGACACCGGTTGGCGCAGTCGTCGGGCGATCTGCGACAGCGTCAGTGTCGGCGCGTCCGTGGTGAAGCAGTCCAATATCGCGAGTGCGCGCTGTGTGCTCGACAACCGGCCGGTGCTCATGACCTGTTCACCTGCTCTGACCACAAAGTTTCCCTCAGGGTGGAAATCGTCCCCCACATCCTGGCCTCGCCGGACAAGCTGCCACCAGAAACCGAGAGAAGCAATACGGAGGGTGTGGATGCGGACTCAAGTGGGGATCATCGGAGCCGGGCCCGCGGGCCTTCTGCTGTCGCACTTGCTCTCCCTGCAGGGCATCGACTCGGTCGTCCTGGAGCGGCGGGACCGGGACTTCGTCGAGCAGCGGGTGCGGGCCGGCGTCCTGGAGCACGGCACGGTCCAAACGCTCCGCGAGGCGGGGGTCGCCGAGCGGCTGGACGCCGAGGGGATGGTCCACGAAGGTCTGAACGTGCGCTTCGGCGGGCGCACCCACCGGCTCGACCTGGAAGAGCTGGTGGGGCGCTGCGTCACCGTCTATGGCCAGCAGGAAGTGGTCAAGGACCTCGTCGCCGCTCGACTGGAGGCGGGTGGGGACATCCGCTTCGGGGCCGAGGGCGTGGCCGTGCATGACATCGACGGTGAGCGGCCCCGCATCACTTTCGTGGACGGGGACGAAAGCACCGAACTCGTCTGCGACTTCATCATCGGCGCGGACGGCTTCCACGGAATCAGCCGGGGTGCGATACCGGGTCTGGACGAGTACGAGCGCACGTACCCGTACTCCTGGCTGGGGATTCTCGTCGAAGCGCCGCCCTCGTGCCCCGAGGTCGTCTACGCGCGGCACGACCGCGGCTTCGCCCTGCACAGTATGCGCTCGGCCCACGTCACCCGGCTCTATCTGCAAGTGGCGCCGGACGCGGACCTCGCCGACTGGCCCGACGAACGGGTGTGGGCCGAACTGCACACCAGGCTGAGCGACAACGAGGGCTTCGCGCTGACCGAGGGCCCGCTGCTCGACAAGAGCATCACGCCCATGCGTAGCTTCGTGGCCACCCCGATGCAGCACGGTCGGCTGTTCCTGGCCGGCGACGCCGCCCACATCGTGCCGCCCACGGGGGCCAAGGGCATGAACCTCGCCGTGGCCGACGTCCGCCTGCTTTCGCACGCGCTCGGCGGCTACTACCACGACCGGCGCGAGGACCTGTTGGCCGCCTACACCGAGGAGGCGTCCCGCCGGGTGTGGCGGGCCACCCACTTCTCGTGGTGGATGACGTCGATCCTGCACAAGTCACCGGGCGCCGACGTCTTCGACGACCGCCTCGGCACGACTCAGCTGGAGTGGATCGCCTCCTCCCGGCCTGCGGCCGCCGCACTCGCCGAGAACTACACCGGCCTGACCTACGACAGAGGATGGTCCTACCGATGAGCGTGGTTGTTCGCAATGTCACGCGGACCGACGGCGAGATCGTCGACGGACTTGCCGAACTCGGTGTCGCCACGGTGCACGAGGCGCAGGGACGGTCCGGCCTGCTCGACCCGCGGCTGCGTCCGATACACAGGTCGGTCCGCGTCGCCGGCACGGCGCTGACGTGTGAGGTGGCGCCAGGTGACAACTGGATGCTGCACGTCGCCGTGGAGCAGGCCAGGCCCGGGGACATCCTGGTCGTGGCGCCCACCAGTGCCTGCTCGGACGGATACTTCGGCGAACTCCTCGCCGTGAGCCTGCGCGCCCACGGCGTACGGGGCCTGGTCATCGACGCCGGTGTGCGGGACACGGCCGAACTCACAGCCATGGGGTTCCCGGTGTGGTCGGCCGCGGTCAGCGCCCAGGGCACCGTGAAGGAGACCCTCGGCAACGTACAGACGCCCGTGGTCTGCGGCGGCAGGCTCATCCGGCCCGGCGACGTCGTCCTCGCCGACGACGACGGTGTCGTGGTGGTGGAGCGGTCCCGGGCCGGGACCGTCCTGGAGAAGGCCCGGCTGCGCGAAGCCCAGGAGGCGGACAAACGGAGGAGGCTGGCCGCGGGCGAGCTCGGCCTGGACATGTACGGGATGCGCGACCGGCTCGCCGAGCGCGGCCTCCGCTACATCGACGCGGATGGGTCTTGATGAGCGGGCGGGCGATTCCCTGTTCGGTGATGCGCGGCGGCACGTCCAAGGGACTGTTCTTCCTCGCCACGGACCTGCCGGGTGACCGGGCGGACCGTGACGCCATGCTGCGCTCCCTGCTGGGTTCGCCCGATCCCCGACAGATCGACGGCCTGGGCGGCGCCCATCCGCTCACCTCGAAGGTGGCGGTGGTGCGGCGGTCCGCCCGCCCCGACGCGGACGTGGACTACCTGTTCCTCCAGGTGTGGCCCGACCGGACGGAGGTGTCGGGCAACCAGAACTGCGGCAACATGCTCGCCGCCGTCGCGCCTTTCGCGATCGAGCAGGGCCTGGTCGATCCGGGCGACCCCGTCACGGCCGTGCGGATCTGGATGGAGAACACCCGCAGCCTCGCCGTCGCCCGGGTCCGGACGCCCGGCCGCCGGGTGCGCTACGACGGAGCGGCGCGCATCGACGGTGTGCCCGGTACCCACGCTCCGATCCTGATCGACTTCCAGGACTCCGCCGGCTCCACCTGTGGGTCGCTGCTGCCGACCGGCAACGCGGTGGACCTGGTGGAGGGGACCCCCGTCACCTGCATCGACAACGGGATGCCGGTGGTCTGCGTCGCCGCCGAGGCGCTGGGTGTGACCGGCCACGAGGGCCCCGCCGAACTGGAGGCCGACACCGAGCTGCGGGCGAGGGTGGAGAGGCTGCGACTGGCCGCGGGCCGGCTGATGAACCTGGGAGATGTGCGGGACAAGACCGTGCCGAAGGTCAGTCTGCTCTCGGAACCCGAGCACGGCGGCGTGATCGCCACCCGCACCTTCATCCCGCACCGGGTGCACGAGGCGATCGGCGTGTTCGGCGCGGTGTCGGTCGCGACCGCCTGCCGGGTGCCCGGTTCGGTGGCGGCCGGCCTCGCCCGGGCCGGCCGCCGGTCCCCCGACGGCGAAGAGCTCGACATCGAGCACCCCACCGGCTGTTTCGCCGTCTCCATGGACGTCACCGTCGAGGGCACGACGGTGACCGTCAGACGGGCCGCCCTGCTGCGTACCGCGCGCCTGCTGATGCGCGGTGACGCCTTCGCCGCGGACTTCCCCGGGGCCGAGACCGAGGCCCGGCCGGTGGGTCCGGACGCCGGCCGGGCCACCCCCGCCGCTCACGAGGGAGACACAGAATGATCATCGACTGTCACGGCCACTACACCACGGTGCCCGCCGAGCACGCCGACTGGCGGGACGCCCAGGTGGCGGCCTTCACCGACGGCGGGCCGGCCCCGACGTACCCGGCGATCAGTGACGACCAGATCCATGAGTCCGTCGCGGGCCAGCTGAAGCTGATGGACGAACGCGGCATCGACATGACCGTCTTCTCCCCCCGTGCCTCCGCCATGGCCCATCACATCGGCGACGATGAGGTCAGTGCCGCCTGGACGCGGGTGAACAACGACCTCATCCACCGGGTCACGACCCTGTACCCGGACCGGTTCATCGGAGTGGGCCAGCTTCCGCAGTCGCCGGGCGTTCCCATCGAGCGGTCCATCGACGAGCTCAGACGATGCGTCCTGGAGCTCGGCTTCGTCGGCTGCAACCTCAATCCCGACCCCAGCGGCGGACACTGGACCGCGCCACCCCTGACCGACCGGAACTGGTACCCCTTCTACGAGGTCATGATCGAGTTGGACGTGCCCGCCATGGTGCACGTCTCGGGAACCGCGAACCGGAGCTTCCACGCCACCGGCGCGCACTACCTCAACGCGGACACCACCGCGTTCATGCAGTTGCTGAGCGGCGACCTCTTCGCCGACCTGCCGGAACTGCGCCTGATCATCCCGCACGGCGGCGGAGCGGTCCCGTACCACTGGGGCCGCTACCGGGGCCTCGCCGACATGCTGGGCAAGCCCCGACCGGCGGAGCACGTCATGCGGAACGTCTTCTTCGATACCTGCGTCTACCACCAGCCCGGGATCGATCTGCTCTTCGACGTCATCGACACCGACAACATCCTCTTCGGCTCGGAGATGATCGGCGCCGTCCGCGGCATCGACCCGCGCACGGGCCACTTCTTCGACGACACCCGGCGGTACGTCGAGGCGCTCGACCTTCCCCCGGACGTACGGGCCAAGGTCTACGAGCACAACGCGCGCCGGGTCTATCCACGCCTGGACACCGCGCTGAAGGCGAGGTCACGATGACGGCCGCCCCCTTCCGGCCGGACGCCGACTGGCTGCCGTACCACCGGAATCCGAGCACTCCGGCCTTCCGGCCACCGCCAGGATCGGTGGACGCCCACTGCCACGTCTTCGGGCCCGGCGACCGCTTCCCCTATGCGCCCGAACGGAAGTACACCCCGGTCGACGCCGGCCGCGACGCGTTGTTCCGGCTGCGGGACTTCCTCGGCTTCGACAAGAACGTGATCGTCCAGGCCACCTGCCACGGAGCGGACAACAGCGCCCTCATGGACGCCCTGCACGCCGCGGACGGCCGGGCCCGAGGGGTCGCCACGGTGCGCGCCGACATCACGGACGACGAACTCGAACGCCTCCACGAAGCGGGCGTACGGGCCGTACGGTTCAACTTCGTCAGGCGGCTGGTCGATCCGAAACCGGACCAGTACTACCGTGCCGTCGTCGAGCGGATCGCACGGCTCGGCTGGCACGTCGTGGTGTACTTCGAGATGGCCGACCTGGCCGAACGCTGGGACTTCCTCACCTCCCTGCCCACGGTCGTGGTCGTCGATCACATGGGGCGCCCCGACGTCACGCAGCCGGTGGACGGTCCGGGGTTCGAGCGCTTCATGACCCTGCTGCGGGACCACCCGCAATTCTGGGCGAAGGTGTCCTGCCCGGACCGGCTCACCGCGTCCGGGCCCCCCGGCTACGACGACGTCGTGCCGTTCGCGAGGGCCCTCGTGGACGCGTTCCCGGACCGGGTCCTGTGGGGAACCGACTGGCCCCACCCCAATCTGAAGAGCCATATGCCGGACGACGGCAGCCTGGTCGACTTCGTACCACGCATTGCCACCGACGAGGAAAAGCAGCACCGACTGCTGGTCAGTAACCCGACGCGACTGTACTGGGGGGAGGGGCGATGACACTGAAGGCGGATCTGGAGGACATCCCGGGGACCACCGTGTTCACCGGCGAGCAATCACGGAAGGGATACCACCTCAATCAATTCTGCATGAGCCTCACCCGCCCGGAGAACCGGGAGAGATTCAAGGCCGACGAACGAGCCTATCTCGATGAATGGCCGATGACCGAGGCCCAGAGGCAGGCCGTACTCACACGCGACTGGAACGCCGCGATCGCGGAAGGCGGGAACATCTACTTCCTCGCGAAGATCTTCGCCACCGACGGGACCTCGTTCCCGGAAGCGGCCAGCGCCATGACCGGAATCCCGGTCGAGGAATACACCGCGACGATGCGTGCCGGCGGTCGTTCGCCGGAAGGCCGACGGTCCATCAGGGAAGGACGATAGCCATGGCGCGGATCACCGCGGGGATCACCACGAGCCACGTTCCGGCCATCGGAGCGGCCGTCGATCACGGCAAGACCGAACAGGACTACTGGAAGCCGTTGTTCCAGGGGTACGAGTGGACCCGGGAGTGGATCGGCCGCGAACGGCCCGACGTCGTCATCCTCATCTACAACGACCATGCCTCGGCCTTCTCCCTGGACATGATCCCCACCTTCGCACTGGGCTGCGCGGAGCGCTTCTCGCCCGCCGACGAGGGGTTCGGCGCCCGCCCCGTGCCGATCGCCGAGGGCCACCCGGACCTGGCCTGGCATCTGGCCCAGTCCCTGATCCTGGACGAGTTCGACATCACCATCATGAACAAGATGGACGTCGACCACGGCTTCACCGTTCCGATGACGCTGATGTTCGGCGAGGCCGAGGCGTGGCCGGTGAAGGTCGTACCGCTGGCGGTGAACGTCGTCCAGTACCCGCCGCCGACGGGGAACCGGTGTTGGATGCTGGGCGAGGCGATCCGGAAGGCTGTACACAGTTACGGCGAGGACCTCAAGGTCCAGGTCTGGGGGACCGGCGGCATGAGCCACCAACTCCAGGGCCCCCGGGCCGGCCTGATCAACACCCCCTTCGACCTCTCCTTCCTGGACAGACTCACCTCGGACCCCCAGGCGCTGCGCCGCATCCCCCACCTCGAATACCTGCGGGAGGCCGGCTCCGAGGGGATCGAGATGGTGATGTGGCTGATCATGCGCGGCGCTCTGGGCGACGACGTGCGGGAGATCCACCGCCACTACCATGTGCCGGCCTCCAACACCGCCGTCGGACACCTGGTCCTGGAAGCGCTGAGCTGATGCCGATCGCCACGTCCCCCACCCGGATCGCGCTGGCGGGCACCGGTGCCTTCGGCCGCCGGCACCTCGAAAGCCTGGTCACCATCGACGACGCGGAACTGGCCGTCGTCGTGACGCCCCATCGCGACGAGGCACGCGATGTCGCGCTGCGGTTCGGCGCGGCCGAGGCCGCCACGGATCTGGCAGACGTGCTGAAGCGCGACGACATCGACGCCGTCATCCTCTGCACCCCCACCCCTCTGCACGCCCAGCAGGCCATCGCGGCCCTGCGCAGTGGGAAGCACGTCCAGGTCGAGATCCCGGTGGCGGACAACTGGGCGGACGTACGAGCCGTGGCGGCGGCCCAGCGTGAGACGGGCCGGATCTGCATGGTCGGACACACCCGCCGGTTCAACCCGTCGCACCGGTGGATTCGTCACCGCCTCGGGACCGGCGAGTTCCGGCTCCAGCAACTTGAGGTGCGCACGCACTTCTTGCGCAGGAGCAATCTCAACGCCCTGAACCAGCCGCGTACCTGGACCGACCATCTTCTGTGGCACCACGCGGCGCACACCGTGGACCTGCTGCGGTATCAGACAAGGGAGGACATCGTCGCCGCACACGCGATCCGAGGGCCCGACCACCCCGGACTGGGAATCGCCATGGACATGGCCGTCCACCTGCTCACCAGCGGCGGAACCGTCTGCACGCTGTCCCTGAGCTTCAACAACGACGGTCCGCAGGGAAGCACGTTCCGCTACATCGGGGACACCGCCACCTACCTCGCCCACTACGACGCCCTGACCTCCGGCCGCGGCGAGCCCATCGACCTCTCCCCGTTCGACGCCACGCCGGGCGTCGAGGGCCAGGACCGCGAGTTCGTCGCGGCCATCCGGGAGAACCGCGAGCCCGAGTCCAGCCTGACCGCCGTACTCGACGGCTACCGGACACTCGCCGAACTCGAACAGCTGCTCGCGGCCTGACGAGCAGCGTCCCGAGGACCGCGGTCAGCGACCCCGACCGCTCCTCACCCGGCCCTGTCCTGGACACACAGCCGTACGCCGGCCAGGACCTGGGCCGCAGTACCGGGGCACACCAACGCCCGCCTCCGCCGCGGCGCTCGGACCGAGCGCACCGCCGGCCTCCCCACGGCACGCCTGCTCGGGGTCGTACGCCCGAACGCGCAGCCGCCGGCCGCCCGTCCGGGCCGACGGCAGAGACGCGAACATCCCGGGCCGGTCGCGCCCGGACTCACCTCACCAGTGCGCGCCACTGGAACCACGTCGCCACCCACCACAGACACAATGGAGTGCCGCCATGCGCTTTTCCCGCTCTTTCTCCAGATCCGGAGCGACCCGGTGACCGGCTCGCTGCGCACCGCCTTCGAGGAAGGACCGATGAGCCGCTTCCAGTGGCGCGCGGTCGCGGTGTGCGTCCTTCTCAATGCGCTCGACGGCTTCGACGTGCTGGTCATGGCCTTCACCGGGAAGGCCGTGTCCACCGAGTGGGAGCTGAGCTCCTCCCAACTCGGTCTGCTGCTCAGCGCGGGCCTGGTCGGCATGGCCCTCGGCGCGCTCTGCGTGGCCCCCTGGGCCGACCGCATCGGCCGCCGTCCCGTCATCATCGGCTGCCTGGCGGTCTCCGCCGCCGGAATGCTGTTGTCCGCGTTCGCCCAGACGGCCGCCCAACTCGGGGGGCTCCGCGTCCTGACCGGCATCGGCATCGGCGGTGTGCTCGCCAGTAGCAGTGTCATCGCCAGCGAGTACGCCTCCCGCCGCTGGCGTGGGCTCGCCGTCAGTCTCATCGCCACCGGCTACGGCATCGGCGCCACCGGAGGCGGGCTGCTCGCGGTCGGCATGATCGAGCGGTTCGGCTGGCGCTCGGTCTTCCTGGTCGGCGGCATCGCCACCGCGGCCGCCGTCCCGCCGGCCCTCCTCTGGCTGCCCGAGTCGCTGGGCTTCCTCCTCTCACGCCGGCCCAAGCACGCCCTGGAGAAGATCAACGCCCTGGCCCGGCACATGGGACAACCGGCGCTGGAGAGCCTTCCCGAGCCCACCGCGGTCCCGTCCGGCGTCGGGAGAGGGTTCCGGGAACTGCTGTCCCCCGCACTACGCCGCTCCACGCTCGTGCTGTGGGCCGGATTCTTCCTGATCATGTCCTGCTTCTACTTCGTGATGAGCTGGACACCCACCCTCCTGGTGGAAGCGGGCCTGTCCAGCAGCCAGGGCCTGACGGGCGGAACCCTCCTCAACTTCGGCGGCATCTTCGGCGCGGCCGTTCTGGGCCTCCTGGCCTCACGTTTCGTGCTGCGCTCCGTCCTCATGGCCTACCTCGTGGCCATGGCCGTCCTGCTCACGGCGTTCAGTGCCTCGACCTCCGCGCTCGGGGCGGCCTTCGCCCTGGCCGTGCTGATCGGAGTCTTCGTCAACGGCTGTGTGGCCGGACTGTACGCGCTCACCGCCACGCTGTACGACACCGGCGTCCGGGCGACCGGCCTCGGCAGCGCCCTGGCGATCGGACGCATCGGGTCGATCCTCGCCCCGACCGTCGCGGGCGGCCTGCTCGACGGCGGCTGGTCCGCGCAGATCCTCTATCTGGGGGTCGCGGCGATCTTCGTACTCTCCGCCGCGCTCTTCCTGCTGCTGCCCGTGGCCGACCGGCCGAAGGCGGCCGTCCCGGCCCCGGCGGGCGGCGTGGGCTAGGCAGAACGAGGGCCGGGGCCGGGCGGGCCGACCGCCCGGCCCCGGCCCTGGCTCCGGTCCCCGGCGGACGGACGGTCACCCCGCCTCCTCGGGGCCGCACCCCCGCCCTGCGCGATGCCGGTCCCGGTCGCGGGCCGGAGGTCACGGAGCCGGCCGGCGCCGTCGAGGAGATGTTCGGGTGCCTCGGCCTGGACCGGTCCGGCCCCGCTGCGCGGGTCGACCCGCCCGGCACAGGTGAGGTGTTCAGCGTCTTCGGTCTGCGATACGACCGCGCCGACGCGCTGATCGTCACCGGTGTCCTTCCCGCCGAGCACGCCGCTGCCGTTGTCGAGCCGGACGGCGCCGGGCCCCAAACCATGGCAGCAACGAACAGCGTGTCGGTCCTGGATTCCATGCCGGACGCCGTCCAAGCCGACAACGGCGATGCCGTGCGCCCCCATCGCTACGGTGCACGGCCCCGTCCCTGGGGCTGGTCCGGGCTGTGACGCACGCGGTTCGCCCCACAGCCCCCGCGCAGACGGACGACGAGATTCGTGGCCCGGGGCGTGCAGTGGTTCTCGGGCTACGGCACCACCCTGGTCTGCGGCCTGAGGGCCCGCTCGCGGTGTCCAGGACGGTGTGAGGGGGAACCGCGCCCGGCCGTCAGGGGAGCCGTCGCGCGAGCCGGTCGTGGTACCGCAGTGCGCGGACGGTGCCGTCCGCCTCGCGGACGAAGGAGAGAGCGTCCCCCAGCGGGTCGCCTTCCTCCCCGAGAGCCACCAGGGTGTCCGGCGGGGCCAGGACGAGCCGGTCCGGGGAGTCGAGCTCGATGACGTACTGGCCCGGCTCCGTGCGGGCCGGCTCGGCGACCAGGCGCAGCTCGCCGTCACGCGCCCCCCGGACGAGCGTGATCGTGCCGTAGAACCCGCAGTCGTAGGTGCCCAGCAGGGCCTCGGCCAGATCACCGTCGATGCCTCGCAGCTCACGGACGGGCGGCTCGCCCGTCGCCTCCGTGAGGATCAGCCGCTCGATCTCGTCCGCCACGGCCGCGCCCTCAAGGGAGTTGGTGAGGACGGCGTACGCGAGATGCAGTGAGGGGACGAGCACCAGCCGGCTCGCGTAGCCGATGGTCAGACCGTCGTGCGCCGCCGCCGCCCGGCCCGCCCGTTCCTCAAGCATCCAGGCCAGGCCGATGTCGTGGCCCGCGCGGCCGCGGTGCGCGTGGGGGTGGAAGAGACCGCTGGGCGCGCCGGGCAGCGTGACATGGGCTGCGTACCGCATGAGGTCCCTTGCGCTGCTGAGGACACCGCCGCCGGGCACGTCCCAGCCCGGCAGCTGCCAGTGTCGCTGCCACCCCTGGTCGACCAGGAGCGTGGGCCCGCCGTCGGCGGTGCGGCCGTGCGGCGCTGCGACCCGCCGGGTCACGACCTGATCGGCCGTGGTGAACGTCCCCGACATACCGGCCGGGGCGAGGACCTCGTCCTGGAGGACGTCCGTGTAGTGCCGTCCGGTGACCCGTTCCACCACCGCTGCGGCCACCATGATTCCGGGGCCGCTGTACGAGTAGTCCGTTCCGGGGGCGAAGAGCAGCGGGCGGCGGGCGAAGTGGGCGAGCGACGCCTGGACGGAGTCGTCGGCGTGACCGGCGAGCAGCGCCGGGGCGTCGGCGATCATGTTCTGCGCGTCGATGCCCGAGGTGTGTGTGATCAGTTGGCGCAGGGTGATGCGCTCGTCGAGGCCCGCCCCGGCGGGGAGGAGCGGGGCCACGGGACCGTCCAGATCCACCAGATGCTGGTCGGCCAGCCGCCCGATGACGAAGCCGAGCATCGTCTTGGAGATCGAGCCGATCTGGAAGATGGTGTCCGGGTCCACGGGGAGGCTGTGCGCCAGGTTGGTGATGCCGTAGCCGAGCAGCGCCGTTTCGCCGTCGGCCAGGATGCCCACGGCGGCACCCGGTACGCCGTGGCGCTCCAGGATTTCAGGGACGTGCTCGTCGAGGAGGGCGGTGAAGTCTGACACGGTGGTGTTTCTCCTGCGGAACGAAAGCGGGGCAAGACGGATGCGGGGCGGGTGCCAGTGCTGTGACCGGGCGTCGCGAGCCGATGGACCTTCCCGGTCGGGACACGAGGCGGTCAGGCGCCGGATGCGGTGCGGGTATGCGGGTCCAAGCGGTCGCGCATGACGTCACCGAGCAGGTTGAACGCGAGGACGAGCACCACGAAGGCGATCGCCGGGAACGCGACGATCCAGGGATCGGTGAGCAGGTACTGCTGGGAGGAGGAGATCATGCTGCCGTAGTCCGCGTCGGGCGGTCGGACGCCGAACCCGAGGAAGCTCAGCGCCGCGTAGGCCCCTTCCGCGGTCGACAGGCTGATCGCGGTCATGATGACGATCGGGGAGGCGATGTTGGGCAGGACGTGGCGGAACATGATCCAGGACTTGCCGCGCCCGCACAGCCGGGCGGCGTCGACGAAGCTGCGTTGTGCGACCTCCAGTGTCGAACTCCGGGCGATGCGGGCGAACCGGGGAACGCTCACGATGCCGATCGCCAGCGAGGCGTTGATCAGACCGCTGCCCATCACCGCGATCACGAGGATCGCGAGCAGGTACTCGGGGATGGCGAACAGCAGATCGACGAAGCGGGACAGGACCCCGTCCCAGAGCCGGCCGAGGAAGCCCGCCGCGATGCCGATGGTGGTGCCGATCACCAGGGCGAACAGCACCGCGTACAGCGCGGACAGCAGAGCCGGGCGGGCGGCGGCGATGATGCGGGAGAGTTGGTCGCGGCCCAGCGCGTCCGTTCCCAGCCAGTGGTCCGGCGACGGCGGCGACAGCCGCGGCCCGACCCCGACCTCGTTGGGTTCGTACGGCGTGATGACGGAGCCGAAGACCGCGAGGAGGACGTAACCGACGATCAGGAGCACGGCGATGTTGGCGACGAGCCCGCGCACCGGCCAACGGAGGAAGCGCCTGGGGGCGCTGACCGGGGTGGCCGGAGGGGATGGGCGGGCGACGGTGTTGGTCACGCTGACTCCCGTGTCCTAGGTGTGGATGATTCGGCGGTCGACGAACGGCAGCGCGATGTCGACGAGCAGGTTGCCGACGATGAACGCGGCGGCGATGACGAGTGCCTGGGCGGTGAGCTGGGAGAAGTCCCGGTCCGAGATCGAGGCGAGCACACCGCGCCCCAGTCCCGGCAGGCTGAAGATCTCCTCCACGATGAACAGGCCGCCGACGAGGAAGCCGAAGATGAAACCGATCAGCGTGAGCACCGGCGGCAGGGCGGCGCGCAGCGAGTAGACGTACGTGATGCGCCACGGTGCGATGCCGTTCGTGCGTGCCGTGGTGACATGCGGTTGGGCAAGGATCTCGATCATCGAGGAACGGGTCATCTGGGCGACGAGCGGTGCCGTGGGAATGCCGACGGCCAGCGCCGGCAGCAACATCGTCTGGAGGTTTCCCATGCCGTTGACGCTGAACGGGATGTAGCTCGCCGAGTAGAGGTTGGTCAGGTGGTTCGCAGCCAGGTAGAGCGCGAAGGAACCGGAAACGAACCCGGGGAAGGCGAACACCACGAGGAGGGGGAGACGGATGCCCCAGTCGAGCCCCTTGCCGGAGCGGCTTGCCGCGATCACGCCGACCGGCAGACCGATCAGCACCGCGATGAGCAGCCCCATCAGCGCCAGCTGGAAGGAGACCGGAGCCTGCTGGGAGATCACCTCCAGGTTCTCCTGCCCGGAGATCGGCGACAGACCGAAGTCCCCGCGTACCGCATCCGACAGCCAGTCGAAGTACTGACTCAGGAGCGGCTGGTCCAGGCCCAGTTCGTGCTCGATGGCGGCGATCGTCTCGGGCGAGGCCTTGGGCCCGGCGATCACCGCCGCGGCGTTGCCCGGCACCAGCCCCCGGCCGGCGAAGAACACCAGTGCCGAGAGCACCAGCAGGACGCCGAGGGCACTGGTCAGTTTCTTGGCCAGGTAGAGGATCAAGACTCTCCTCCCAGATCAGCACCCGTTGTGACGGTTCGGGTGTCCGCGACCTGTGTCAGCGTCAGACCGCCAGGTCTGTGACAGCGCACCCGGTGCCCGGCCGTCACTTCCGTGAGCTCGGGCGCGACCCGGGTGCAGTGGGCGTCGGCGATCGGGCAGCGCGGTGCGAACCGGCAGCCGGCCGGCGGGTCGACCGCGCTCGGCGGCTCGCCCCTCAGCACGATGCGTTCGACGGGCGCGTCGCCCTGGAAGATGCCGGGCTCGGTCGAGCGAAGGGCGACGGCGTACGGGTGCAGCAGTCCCCGGTCGAACGCCTCCGCCGGTGCCTCCTCCACGATCTGACCGAGATACATGACGGCCATCGAGTGACTGATCCGGCGCACCGCGCGCAGGTCGTGAGAGATGAACACGTATGCGGTACCGGTCTCGCGCTGGAGCCGTTCCAGCAGGTCCAGGACCTGGGCCTGGAGCGAGGCGTCCAGCGAGGCGACCGCCTCGTCGAGCAGGACGAGATCCGGTCCGGCGACCATCGCGCGGGCGATGCAGACGCGCTGCTGCTGGCCGCCGGAGAGTTGGTGGGGGTAGCGGGAACCGTACTCGGGCAGCAGTCCCACAGCATCGAGAGCACGGGCGACGCGTTCCTCACGCTCGGGCACGTCCACGCCGGGCAGGGCCTCGGCGATGCTGGCGCGCACGGTCATGCGCGGATCCAGCGCGCTCGCCGGGTCCTGGAACACAGCCTGCACCTTTCCGCCCGTGCCGGCGCCGGCCTGCCGCAGTTGGCCGCCGACCAGGACCGAACCGGAGGTCGGGGCGTCGAGGCCGGTGATCAGCCGCCCCAGCGTCGACTTCCCGCAGCCCGACTCACCTACCAGGCCGAGGGTCCGTCCGGCGCGCAGCCGCAGGCTGACCCCGTCCACCGCGTGCACCTGCGGACGTCCGCCCGTCAGACCGGTGCGCCTCATCCGGAAGTGCTTGACGGCGTCCCGGACCTCGAGTACCAGGTCCGGCCGCCCGGCGGCACCTCGCGGAGACTGATTGCCACTCATGCCGTCACCTTCCGGGGATCAGGACCACCATCAAAGGCCCCGCCGTGCGCGGCGGCGAGCAGGGACCGGGTATAGGGGTGGGAGGGGCTGCTCAGCACCTCCCGGGCCGTGCCCCGCTCCACGATCCGCCCCTCGTACATCACCATCACGGTCGTGCACAGTTCGAAGACCACTCCGACGTCGTGAGAGATCAGCAGGAGCGTCATGCCCGAACCGGCCACGCGTTCCCGCAGCAACTCGATGACCTGCGATTGAACGGTGACGTCCAGTGCGGTGGTGGGCTCGTCCGCGATCAGCAGATCAGGGTGGTTGAGCAGGGCCATGGCGATCATGACGCGCTGGCGCATACCGCCCGACAGCTCGTGCGGATAGCTGCGCCGCTTGACCGCGGCGTCGCCGATACCGACCCGGCGCAGCGCGTCCTCGATGATCTCGGTGCGCTCGCCGCGACCGAGCTTGCGGTGCGCGGACACCACGTCGGACAGCTGCCTTCCGATCGTGAAGACCGGGTTGAGGTTGCCGAGCGGGTCCTGTGGGACACGGGCCATCAGGGTGCTGCGCAGAGCCCGCAGTTCCCTCGGTCCGAGCGCCGCCAGATCGTGGCCGTCCAGGGTGATGCCGCCGCTGACCGAGGCCGTCGCCGGGAGCAGCCGCAGGACGGCCGCCGCCAGCGTGGACTTGCCGGACCCGGACTCCCCGACCAGTCCCACGCGTTCACCGCGCGAGACCGTGAAGGAGACGTCGTCCACGGCGGGCCGCTTCGCGGACCCGTAGCGGACGGTGAGTCCGTCCACCGTGAGCAGCGGCCCCGGCTCGTGGGCCGTCGCGGGCGCGCCGCCGGGGGCGCGCCCGTTCCCAGAAGTGCTAGCCACGGCTGACCTGGGCCAGGAAGGCGCGGCTCTGGCTCGGCGGCATCTCGACTCCGCTCAGCCCCCTGTGGTGCGCGACCAGGATGTTCGTCGCGAGCAGGGTGACGGTCGGGTAGACGTTCTCGGCTTCCCACTTCTCCACGGCGATGAGCGCCTGCTGGTAGGCCGCCTGGTCCTTGGCGCGCAGGGCCTCGTCGAGGAGCTTCTTCAGCGCGGACGGGACGGGGCCCTGACGGCCGTCGGCGGGTGCGACGTACTGGTAGGGGTCGGGGTAGGAGGACTGGGAGTTCCAGCTGAGGGCGTGCTTGGCGTTCGTCAGCTTGTCGAGCCAGGCACCGCGCTCCAGGGGATCCAGCGTGACCTTGATGCCCACCTTGGCGAGCTGGGCCTGGATGGCCGCGGTGAGGTCGTTGGTGCCGGGGTCGTAACCGCTGATGTACATCAGGGAGGTGGAGAAGCCGTTGGGGAAACCGGCTTCGGCAAGGAGCGCCTTGGCCTTGGCGACGTCCTGGGTCGAGTTCGGCAGGTCCGCGGGCTTGGGCGCCCAGGGCTCGCCATCGGGTATGTAGACGCTGGCACGCGCGCCGCCGCCGCTGTAGGCGGCCTCCGCGAGGGCGGTGCGGTCGAGCGCGAGGGCGACGGCCTGACGGACCTTCACGTTGTCGAAGGGCTTGGTGAGGTTGTTGACCTGGAGAAAGAGTGTGGAGTCCGTCGGGACGTTCTTGACCTCGATCTTGTCGGACCCCGAGAGCGTCCGGGCGCTGGAGGTGCCGGTGAAGATGAGGTCGACGGCTCCCGCCTTGAGGTTGTTGACCTGGGTGGAGGAGCTGGGGACGTAGAGGACGTCGAGCCGGTCCGACGCGGTCTTCTTGCCCCAGTAGCCGTCGAACCGCTTGAGCTTCAGCTCGCTGTTGGGACGGTACGATTCCTGGGCCCACGGCCCGGTGCCGACCATGCTGGTCGCCGGCTTCCCCGAGGCGGCGGCCTTCTTGCTCATGACGGCACAGCCCCAGACCAGGGGGTTGGCCATGTTGTTGATGAATCCGGCGTCGGGGCTCTTCAGGTGGAACCTGACGGAGGAGTCACCGACCGCCTCGGCTCGGTCGAAGGTGGGGAACAGCTCCTTGTCGATCCCGTCGGGACTGCTCTTGAGCCGGTCGAAGGTATAGGCGACGTCCGCGGCCGTCAGCGTCTCGCCGTTGTGGAATGTGACGCCCTTGCGGAGTTCGAAGGTGTACGTGAGCCCGTCCGAGGACCGTTCGTAGCCGGTGGCCAGCTCCGGCTCGATCTTCCCGTCCGGTGTGGTGGTCATCAGGCACTGGTAGGAGAGCTGCCAGGCGAAACGGTCGGCGTAGAGGGCCGATCCCTGAGGGTCGAGCGTGGAGGGCGCGGACGTCTCGGCGACGGTGATGCCCTTGGCCGACGTGCCGCCGGCCGGGGCCGAACACCCCACGGCGACCACGGCCGTTGAGCAGGCTATCGCGCCCACAGCGGAACGGAAGGCAAATCTGGGCTGCATTTTCATCTCTGACCTCTTCGGAGGGTAGGTCTCAGAGCGCCTCTGAACTCTCTTCAGGGCCACTGATATGCCGCAAGGCGAAGGATTTTGCAGTGCAAATTCTGGAAGGATCTGCACTGCAATTGGATCGCGTTTTGCAATGCGATCGAGCTGCGTGCATTGCAGAATGTTTGCTGGCGTGTCACAGTGCTGTCAAGGCCCGGCCATCCCAAAAAGAGAAACCGACCGAAAGGGCCCTGGGGGGAGAATCTCCCGCCCTGGCCCACCGCCCGCCGGATCGTGCGAGCCCGGCCCGTCGGCAGCGCCAGGCGATACCCAATGCCTCACACAGTCGAGTCCGCCCGGTGTTTGAAAAACCATGACCTGGTCGTATGGTGTGCCCACCCCTCCATCTGCCCGGCTACGAGCCACGATGTCGGCACGCATGGAACTCTTGAGAACATTCCGCCTTGCGAGAGCGCGACCACCCCTGCCTGAAAGAGACGGGGCACTCTCACTCTTTTTCATTCCCGAAAACGGAAACGAACCACCACCATGAGCACCTGTCGCGCTTTCAGTGAAGAGAGGAGCACCCCAAGGTGAGCCGGGAGCTGAGCCCTGCACCAAAACCTCGTAACAACTCGGCGTCACTACGCCGGGCGATATGCATCCTTCTGAAACTCGGAGAAGAGACCGACGGGACCGGATACCCACTCACCGGACTCGCCGAGAAAGTCGGCCTCAACAAGAGCACTTTGTTCCGGCTGCTCCAGCCGCTCCTGGAAGCCCGCCTCGTCGAACAACTCCCTTCCGGGAACTATCGATTGGGCCGACGCAACGCCCAACTGGGCAATGCCTATCTCGCGGGCCTGGACCTGCCAAGGAGCATGCATGACGTCCTGCAGGAACTCGCCTCGCGGACCCGCGAGACCGTCCACCTGGTTGTCGCGGACTTCCCGAGCATCGTCTACATCCACAAAGTGGAGACCGCGCACCCGGTCCGGATGTTCTCCCGGATCGGCAACAGCGCACCGGCATACTGCACCAGTGTCGGAAAGGCCATGCTGGCCCACGCCTCACCGGAAACAGTCGATCTGGTGATCGAGAACGGTATGCCGGCATTCACCTCCCGGACCATCACCACCGCCGCCGAGTTGAAAGCCGCGCTGAGCGAGATCAGGGAGATCGGCTACGCCGTCGACGACGTGGAGCACGAGGAGGGCATCCGCTGCGTCGCGGCCCCGGTCTTCGACCAGTCGGGGGCCTGCACGACGGCACTCAGCGTGTCGGCACCCGTGGATCGGCTGCCCCGCGAGAAGGTGCCGGAGCTGGTACCACTGGTGACCGCGGCGGCCGACGAGATCTCCACCCGCCTCGGAGCAGTGCTTTGACAGGCCCCGCAAGCCGGGGCCGCACCACCCGATTCCGAGCGTCTTTCGATCCCGTCCCAGGGCCCGGGCAAGCTCGTCCCCCAGCCACGCCGACCGCCTTCATCGGGGCGAGTTCGGCACGGTCACCCTCGACCGCCGCGGCGCAGCGCATCCGGGGCGCGTCCGTCCGGACGCCGGAGCTGATCGACGGCGGATATCGCCTGGTCAAGGCCTGTCTCGCGGACCCTTTCGACGAACAGGGACGAGCCGACGTTGCTGACGGTGGGCGGTAACGGGCTGCCCCGCGATTGATCGCGGGGCAGCCCGTAAGACGTCACGGAAGAGCGGTTGGATACACGAGCCGACCGTCCGAACTCGCTTGTCCGCCGTTCCGAGTCCGGCCTACCGTGCCGTAGTGGATCTCTTCTCACACTCTTGGACAGCATTGCGCATGGCGGTCGCCGAACTACCGGACGAGGACTTCGAGCGGCCGTCCGGCTGTACCGGCTGGCTCGTGCGGGACCTGGTCTGCCACCTGGTCATCGACGCCCAGGACGTCCTGATCATCCTGGTCACGCCCACCGAAACCGAACCAACCACGGACGCGGTCACCTACTGGGGCCTCCTGGACGAACCACCGACCGGTGAGGACCCCCTCGATGCGCTGCTCCCCCGGCTGGCCGCCGCATAGACCTCGCCGAGCACCTGGACGCCGCCGGCATCGCGGCGAGCATCGGGGCCGTCGGTGACGCGTACGACGATGCCCTGGCGGAGAACCTGCGGATGCTGATCAAGACCGAGGGGCCCCATCGAGTTCGTAGAGAAGTACTACGCCGAGCAGGCAACGATCGAACGAGCGAACCCGTCAACCCACTTCTGACCAGCTGATCAGCGCCTTCCGAACGACGGGGCAACCTCAGGCGTCAATGCCGTCCGCCTCGAACTGAACCGCCCGAACCGCCGCCGATGAGCGCACGCCCATCTGCGCAAGTTCTTCTCGCCGGATTTCTGAATGGCCATCAGGCCGGTGTCCCAGGTAGCTGTCCATCTACCAGGGCATGTCCCAGGGCCGTGCGCAGCGACGTGGTCTCCCGGCCGTTGCGTCTGCTGACCACCAGACCGGCCGCCCTCAGCAACGCCAAGTGCTGTGACACCGCGCCGGGGGTGATTCCCAGGCAGTTGGCGAGTTCGGTCACGGTCGCTGGACGCTCCAGCGTGCAGAGCAGGCGGGCACGGTTGCGCCCCAGCAGCGCCTTGAGCGAATTGCCCGACGGGGTACGGGTCCGCTGCCACAGCGAGCCGAACCCCCGGGCCGGGTAACAGAGCGCGGTCCGGTGCGGGATGTACCTCAGATAGACGTCGGGCCAGACGAACGCCGAGGGCACGAACACCAGGTCGCGATCGCTCGCGGCCCGGGCGGTCGCCCGTGCCGGATCACCGATGACGATCGATCCGGAGATCCATCGGACCGAGTCGTGCAGTCTCGGCACGACATGAGGCAGGCCGAACTCCACCAGTTGTCTCGCGCGCCATTCGATGTCGCCTTCCAGCACACCTGCAAGCCGGGACCATATCGGCGCGATCACGGCGTCGTGGCAGAGGGCGAGCCGTTCGGCGAGCAGTCGGCACGTCTCCTCGGGCCGGTCGGCGAGCGCGCGGATGTCCGCAGGGAGTTCGTGCGGCCCGAAGGCCGCATCGAACGCGGCGCGCACACGCACCGCGGGGGTGGCGATCACAGCCTCTATCTCGGTGTCGATGGGGACCGAACGCAGGCCAGGCGTGACCACGAGGAACTCCGGAATCTCGGCTCCGGAGGTCAATAACCGCAGAAGGAGCCGGAACCACCGGTCGTCCCGCAGATCCGCGAGGCGGTCGTCGGCCCAGGCGGCCCACCGCGCGTGCACGGTCTGGAGTCGGGGGCGGGCGACGGCGCGGAGGCCGGACACCGTCTCCCACAGCGGCGACACCGAGAAGCGTGCTCCTTCGGCGACTCGGCCGGTGAGCGCGACCGCCTGCTGTTGCGCACTCGACTGTTTAGCCACAGGTGAAACATACGGGGGCGTGTCGGGCTCGGGGATCATGCGGGTATGGGGAGCACCGTTGCACGACCATCGGCTTGGCGGAAGCTGCAGGGCATTGCACTGTGCGCATCGGGGGCGGAGGGGTTGCTGCTTGCGGCGTTGTCGGTGATGGCGGTGTCCCTCACCGCGGATCCCAAGAGTGTCTCGTTGGTGACGGCGGCGAGTCAGGCGCCGTGGGTGGTCCTGCCGTTGGCTGTCGGCGTGCTCATCGACCGTGTCCGCAAGTCGTCGTTGCTCGGGGTCTCGCTGGCTGTGCAGGCGGTCGCGTACCTGGGCCTCGTGGTGGCGGTCCTGATGGGCGCGGCGTCGTTGTCGGTGTTGATGGCCGCGGCGTTCGTGCTCGTCGCGGGGCAGGTGATCGGGGAAGGTACGCGCGGTGCCCTCGTGCCGTGGGTGGTGGGGCCGACCGGTCTGGACGCGGCGAACTCACGGCTGCTGTTCATCGATGTGGGCGTCGTGCGTTTTCTGGTCCCGCCGGTGGCCGGTTTTCTCGTGGTCTGGAACCCGGTCTCCGTGGGCTGGGCGGCACTTGCCGCCTCGGCGGTCGCGCTGGCGCTTTCGACGCGGCTGCGGACTCCGGACGTGCAGCCTCCGGTCACACGCCTGCGCCCGGTGCACGAGGTGAAGCTGGGCCTGCGCTATCTGTTCGGCAACCGGCTGCTCCGGTCGATCACGGTCGAGGTCTCGGCCGCGTCGTTCGCCTGGTTCATGGGATACGCGACGCTCGTGCTCTACGTCGAGCGGGTCCTTCATCTCGATCGTTGGTGGTACGGCGTGCTGCTGGCCTGCATGGCCGTGGGTTTCGCCGCCGCGGCCCCGCTCTCGGGCCGGGTCATCGCCCGGCTCGGCTATCCGGTGACGATGCGGGCCGCGATGGCCTGTGAGGTCGTCTGCAAACTGTTGCTCGGAGTCGTAGCGGCGCACTGGGCCTCGGTGGGCGCGGTACTGGCCCTTCACTCATTCGTGACGTTCTTGTGGAATGTCGGCTCCCAGTCGAGCAGGCAGCGGTTCACTCCGCCGGAGCTGCTGGGGCGGGTGCTGACCAGCCATCGAGCCCTCTCATGGGGCGTCGCGCCGCTCGGTGCGGCGGCGGGCGGTCTGGTCGCGGCCTCGTGGGGGCTCGACACCGTATGGGGCGTCGCGGCCGCCGCCCAGGCCGTGGGCATCGCGCTGGTCTGGCGCAACCTCTCACGTCGCGCGTTCGACGAGGCCCGTCTCCCCTCCCCCAGCGAAAACGATCACGCCAAAAGGCCGTGACGCGTACACAGTTGAAATATGTGCACCGGCGAAAACGGGGGCCGCGCGGCCTGTAGCTGCATACGGTCGAAGAGGGAAGATTTCCGACTTCCAGAGAAACGGTTCCGCGGGGGCTCATTCCCTCCGCCGCGAGACCTCGGGCAGGAGTGTTTTCGCCATCGTTTCCGATTCTCGCCTCCCGACGCGCTCAAACCGTCATCCACCGATCACCTTCCACGAACGTCGACAGATACCCACAGAAATACACCAATTCCCCTCTCTGGATTCGAAGCCAGGGGAATGCGGATCTTCGCGTGGTCCCGGTTGTGACGTCGGCGCCGGCCGCGCAGGTGCTTGCCACGGATCGGGACACGGATCGTAGGGCCGGCGCCCTGGTACGCCTTGTCGGCCCAGCACTTGATGTCGTGTGCGGCGAGGGCGGCGGGAACGCTGGGTCCGGGCCGCGGTCAGGTCGTGTGTGGCTCCCGGCGGTGCGTCCGAGGCCCAGATCAGGCGTCCGGCGGGATCGGCGAGGACTTGCACGTTCATCCCGTGGTGCTTTTTCTTCCCGGAGTAGTACGGCTGGTCGGCGGCGATGCGGTCGATTGGCAGCACGGTGACGTCGAGGATCACGTACGCCTTTTTCCGGACGGTCGTCATGGCCTGTTCCAGCGTGGGCGCGAGGGCGGCCAGAGGGTCGACGGCCTCGCGTATGTAGTGGTCGGCCGTGGCGATCCCGATGCGGAAGCCCGCGGCGAGGCGGGCGTAGGTGTCGCCGCAGCGCAGGTGGGCCAGGACGAGCAGGGCCTGTCGGCCGCAGGTCAGGCGCCGCCACCGGGAGCCGATCCGACGGCGGTGACCTGCGAGGAGACCGGCGAGGTGTTGCAGGTTGCGGCTGGACAGATCGATGCCGGACGGGCAGACAAGCACACGAAGCTCCTGGCGGACTGGTGATCTTGGTCGTGAACCCGTCTACCAGGAGCTTTCCCCATGCCTGCTGCCGGGGTGCCAGTCCAACCACCCGTCAGGTTGGAAACGACTCAGCGTCTTTCGCTGCTCGGTTAGCCGCCCTCGTGGCGACTACAAGCATGATGACCTCGACCACCATGCCGCATACCCCGACGAGGATTCCCCACGGCCCACCGGACGAAAGCTGGACCAGGGCCGCGAGCACGATGGTGATAACGGCAACCCAGACAGTTCTGGTCAGCAGTGGCAGCGCTGCGGCATGGCCGGCTTGCCAGGCCGAATCGGAAGTCTGGGTGTGCCGTGTGCGGAGCCCGACAGAGCCATTGCGCGTCAACTCCCCTTTAGCTCCCGCACGGGCCGTCCAGGTGGACGCCGCGGAGACGACTATCACCCCGAACAGGATCGATACCAGCCCCGCTATATCGGAAGCCATCAACGTTTCCCTTCCTGGCAAGTGCAAAATCCCATCCCTACCGGGCCGGGGGCCACACGTGCCAACCAGTGAGCAGTCTCCGATCTGACGGGAGGGCGGATGGGTGGCCCCGGCTGCAGCATGAATAAGGCTACCGGTGGTCGGGTTCACGGCCGAAATCACCAGTCCGCCAGGAGCTTTCTTCATGCCCCGCACGGGTCACCGGTCCAACCACCCGTCAGGTTGAAAATGGCTCACTGGATCAGGGAGCGAACCGGCATCTGTCAGCGATTCATCGTCGACCCCTCGACGGCGACGTCGGATCTCGCCGTCATGGCGGCTGCACGTGCATTGAAGTCGTCGCGGGCCGATTCGGTGGACGTGGTCGTAGTGGCGACGACTACGCCGGATCATCCTTGCCCTGCGACAGCTCCCTTTGTGGTGAGCCGCCTCGACCTGGCGGGCGTACCCGCCTTCGACCTGAACGCGGTGTGCTCGGGGTTCGTCTACCACGCAGCACACCGATCTGGTGGTGGATCCGTCGCTGGGCTGGGACGACGTGGCATGGCTGCGGTCGCGAACCGAGCTGCCCCTGGTACTGAAAGGAGTGCTGCATCCCGAGGACGCCGTGACGGCCGCCGGTCTCGGCGCCGACGCCGTCGTCGTGTCCAACCACGGCGGCAGACAACTGGACGGCGCGGTCACCACCGCCGACGCGCTGCCACGGGTGTGCGCCGCGGTCGCGGGCCGGTGCGAGGTGCTGGTGGACAGTGGCATCCGATCCGGCACGGACGTGCTCAAGGCGCTGGCGCTCGGCGCGGACGCCGTCCTCGTGGGTTGTCCGGTGTTGTGGGGGCTCGCGGCAGGGGGAGAACCCGGAGTCACCGGCGTACTCGGCATCCTGCGTGACGAGTTGGTCGACGCCATGGCGCTGTCCGGGTGTGCGGATCTCGCCGTGGTACGGGCACTCGAACTCCGGCGTGGGGAGGGGAGCGCGAGGTGACGGGATCGCTGAGCGAGCTCCATCCCGCGCTGGCGGACCCCGCTCTGCAGTCGATGAACTGTCCAAGGTAAAGAGCATGATCACCGTCAACACCTCCCCGCTGGCACAGGCGGTGATCGGTGGCAAGCTGCTGGAACACGACCACAGCCTGGTCACCGCGAACAAACGGCAGATCGACGTCTACCGGCGCAACCGTCGGCTCCTCCTCGACGGACTGGCCGCACGGTTCCCCGACAGCGGGCCGTTCCCGGTGTCCTGGAACAGACCGTCCGGCGGATTCTTCGTCGTCGTCGACGTCCCCTTCACCGCGGACGACTCGGCACTGGAGGAGGCGGCTCGCCAGCACGGTGTGCTGTGGACACCGATGAGCCACTTCTACGAGGGGACGGGCGGCAAGCGTCAACTGCGTCTATTTTGCAGCGTACTGACGCTACATCAGATTACTGATGGGCTCGATCGCCTTCACGCGTTCGTCACCGCGACCGTCGCGGGGGACGCGACGTAGTATCCATCAAGCGTGCACGAAGAAACGCGTCCGGGACCCTCGCATACAGCTCGGGTCCCGGACGTGCTCGTGTTCGCACGGTCGCCGAACGGGCGGGAGGTGGCTGCAGCTGCGTCGAGCCCGGGGCTGTCGCGGCCTCGATCACACCTCCGGCCTACGAACCCTCCGCACCGTCGTACATGGCAGGAACCTGCCGTCTCGACGCCCTGGGGACGTGGGCCTGTTGCCCTGACCTACCTGCCAGTAGCACTCTGTTCGGCATACCGCCGGCGCGGTGCGGCGCCATGGCCTCTCGCCGGTTGCCACCACCCCACAGAGACGGAGCTGCTACCCATGGGCCACTACCTCTCCAACCTCCGTGACCTCACCTTCAACCTCTTCGAGGTCCTGGACCGCACCTCGGTGTACGGGACCGGCCCTTTCGCCGAGATCGACCCGGCGACGGCAGAACACATCCTGACCGAGATCGAGCGGCTCGCGGTCCACCAGCTGGCGGACTCCGCCGTCGACGCCGACCGCAACCCCCCGGTCTTCGACCCGGCGACCGGCACCGCCCCGCTTCCCGCGTCGTTCAAGAAGGCCTACGAGACGTTCATGGACAGCGAGTGGTGGCGGCTGGCCCTGCCCGCGGAGCTGGGCGGGACCGACGCCCCGCCCTCCCTGTACTGGGCGTTCGCCGAGTTGGTCCTGGGCGCCAACCCGGCCCTGTGGCTCTACTCCGGCGGCCCGAGCTTCGCCGGTGTGGTCCACGAACTGGGCACCGAGGAACAGCACACCCTCGCCCGGCTGATGGTCGACCGCCGGTGGGGCGCGACGATGGTACTCACCGAGCCTGACGCCGGCTCCGATGTCGGCGCGGCCCGCACGAAGGCCATACGCCAGGAGGACGGCAGCTGGCACATCGAGGGCGTGAAGCGGTTCATCACCAACGCCGAGCACGACCTCTCCGAGAACATCGTGCACTTCGTCCTCGCCCGCCCCGAGGGGGCCGGTCCCGGCACCAAGGGCCTGTCCCTCTTCCTCGTACCGAAGTACGAGTTCGACCCGGCGACCGGCGAGCTGGGGGCGCGCAACGGTGTCCACGCCACCAACGTCGAGCACAAGATGGGCCTCAAGGCGTCCAACACCTGCGAGATGACCTTCGGCGGCGAACACCCCGCCAAGGGGTGGCTGCTGGGCGAGCGGCACGACGGCATCCGCCAGATGTTCAAGATCATCGAGTTCGCGCGGATGATGGTCGGCACGAAGTCCATGGCGACCCTCTCCACCGGCTACCTGAACGCCCTGGCGTACGCCAGGGAGCGGGTCCAGGGCCCGGATCTGACCCAGGCCGCCGACAAGACGGCCCCCAGGGTCACCGTCACGCACCACCCCGACGTACGGCGCTCGCTGATGACGCAGAAGGCGTACGCGGAGGGCCTGCGCACGCTGGTCCTGTACACGGCGTGCGTGCAGGACGAGATCGCGCTCAGGACGAGGGCGGGCGAGGACGCCTCCGCCGCCCGCGCGCTCAACGACCTGCTCCTGCCAGTCGTGAAGGGCTACGGCTCGGAGAAGGCCTACGAGCAGCTCGCGCAGTCGCTCCAGACCTTCGGCGGCTCCGGGTACCTCCAGGAGTACCCGGCCGAACAGTACATCCGCGACGCCAAGATCGACACCCTGTACGAGGGCACCACCGCCATCCAGGGCCAGGACTTCTTCTTCCGGAAGATCGTCCGCGACCAGGGCCGGGCTCTCGACGCGCTCGCCAAGGAGATCAGGAAGTTCCTCGCCGAGGCGGCCGGCGGCGAGGCGCTGACGGCGGCCCGCGCGGAACTGGCCGGTGCCGTCGACGACCTGGAGGCGATGACCGGCGCCATGGTGCGGCAGCTGACCGAGAGCGCGCAGGACTCCACGGCCCTCTACCGGGTCGGCCAGAACACCACGCGCCTGCTCATGGCCGCCGGGGACGTGCTCGTCGCCTATCTGCTCCAGCGCGGGGCGGCCGTGGCGGCGGCCAGGGTGCCCGAAGCCAGGGGCGACGACCGGGACTTCTACGCCGGGAAGGTGGCGGCGGCCTCGTTCTTCGCCGCCGAGGTGCTGCCGGGCGTGGCCGTCGCGCGCCGGCTGGCCGAGAAGACCGACAACGCGCTGATGGACCTGCCCGAGTCGGCCTTCTGACCGCCGGCCGCCCGCCCCGCACACCGGGTCCGGACCGCCTCGGCCCGCCCCGACCGGTCCGCCCCGGACGGGGCGGGTAGCACCGGGCCCGGTCGCTCCCGGCGTGTCCATGAGGCCGGGGCGGGCGGCCCTGGGCCCGTCAGCCCCGGCGAGTCCATGACGCCGGGGCGACGAAGGGGCCCGCCCCGCGCCGCCAGGGAGCCGCTGTCCGCGGCTCCGGCTCCTCCTCCTCGCGCCCGCGCACCGCCCACAGGACCGCGGTCACCGCCGCGAGCTCCGCGGCGTCGGGCTCGCCGCGCACCACCACCACGTCGGGAACCGGCCGCGCGCTCACGCGGGCTGGTTCCCGTGCTTGCGGTCCGGCAGGACCTTGTGTTTGTTGCGGAGCATCCGCAGCCCCCGGATCAGCGTGGCCCGGGTCTCCGCGGGATCGATGACATCGTCCACCAGCCCGCGTTCGGCGGCGTAGTACGGGTGCATCAGCTCGCGCCGGTACTCGGTCATGCGTTCGTGCCGGGTGCGTTCCGGGTCGTCGGAGGCCGCGATCTCCCGGCGGAAGACCACGTTGGCCGCGCCCTCGGCCCCCATCACCGCCACCTCGTTGGTCGGCCAGGCGTACGAGAGGTCGGCGCCGATCGACAGGGACTCCATGACGATGTAGGCGCCGCCGTACGCCTTGCGCAGGATCACCTGGATCCGCGGGACCGTGGCGTTGCAGTACGCGTACAGCAGCTTTGCGCCGTGGCGGATCACACCCGCGTGCTCCTGGTCGATCCCCGGCAGGAAGCCCGGCACGTCGAGCAGCGTGACCAGCGGGATGCTGAAGGCGTCGCAGAACGAGACGAAGCGCGCCGCCTTCTCGCTGGCGTGGATGTCGAGCACCCCGGCCAGGACGGACGGCTGGTTGGCGACGACGCCGACGACCTGGCCGTCCAGCCGTGCCAGCACGCACAGCACGTTCGTGGCCCAGCCGCTGTGCACCTCGAACATCTCGCCGTCGTCGACGATCTCCCCCACGACCTCGCGCATGTCGTAGGGGCGGTTGCCGTCCACCGGCACGATCCGCGTCAGCGCCTCGTTGAGGCGGTCCGCCGGATCGGAGGTGGGCTCGGCGGGCGGCAGCTCCCGGTTGTTGGAGGGCAGCAGGGACAGCAGGTACCGGACGTCTTCGAGCGCCTCCTCGTCCGAGTCGTGGACGAACGCGGCCACACCCGACGTGGTGGCGTGCACGTCGGCCCCGCCCAGCCCGTCGTGCGAGATCTCCTCACCGGTGACCGCGCGCACGACGTCGGGCCCGGTGATGAACATCTGGGCGGTGCCGCGCACCATGAACACGAAGTCGGTGAGCGCCGGCGAGTACGCCGCGCCGCCCGCGCACGGCCCCATGATCACGCTGATCTGCGGGATCACCCCGGACGCGGCCACGTTGCGCTGGAAGATGCCGCCGTATCCGGCGAGTGCCGTGACCCCCTCCTGGATGCGGGCGCCCGCCCCGTCGCTCAGGCTCACCAGCGGCGCCCCCGCCGTCAGGGCCATGTCCATGATCTTGTGAATCTTCTGTGCGTGGGCCTCGCCGAGGGCGCCGCCGAAGATGCGGAAGTCATGGGCGTACACGAAGACCGTGCGGCCGTGCACGGTGCCCCAGCCCGTCACCACGCCGTCGGTGAGGGGCCGCCTGTTCTCCAGGCCGAAGCCGGTGGCCCGGTGCCTGCGGAACTGCTCGACCTCATTGAACGACCCCTTGTCCAGCAGGAGTTCGATGCGCTCCCGGGCCGTCAGCTTGCCCTTGGCGTGCTGGACCTCGGTGGCCCGCTCGCTGAGCCCGTCCCGCGCCTCCTGCCGGCGGAGCGCGAGCTGCTCGACGAGTTCGCCGTGGCCGGGCGTGACCTCCGGGCCCGGACCGGCGGCCGGGCCGGTGACGGACCCGGTAGCCGGGCCGGGCGCCTCGCCCTGGCCGGCCTCCGCGGGCTGCCGCTCACTGGTGATCGTCATGGCGTCCTTCCCCCCGTTGTCTGTGCCCCGCCCTCCGGCGGGGTCATCGCCCTTCGGCGAGCTTGCGCAAGGTGTGCAGTTGCCTGTGCATCATGAACAGATCCCCCCAGGACATCAGGGGCCTGCGCAGCCGGCCGAGGACCCCGTCGTCGTCGCCGACGACCAGCTTGGCCACCAGCCGCGTCACCCCCGGCGCCTGTTCGGTGAGGGTGTACGAGAGGGCGAAACCGCCGAACAACCGCAGCGCCCTCGGCTGGTCCAGCACCACCGTGAGGTGGCGGTCGGGCTCGAAGGCGGCCAGCCGGAAGATGTACATCACCCGCTGGCCGTTCTCCAGGTGCTCGGCGCCCGGAGTCAGAACCCGGGGGCTGCGCCGCCCGAGGTTGTCCAGGAGGTCGTAGCTGTACGGCGCGACCTTCAGCTGGCATAGCCAGCGGAAGACGGTGGCCCGGTCGGCACGCACGGTGACCGCCCGGAACCACTGCTCCCGTGGCGCCTCCAGCAGGCCGTCACAGGGATAGACCGCCCGGACCTCGTCCTCGCGGACCCCCCAGACCTGCGGCAGCTTCACGACGTCTCCCTAGCCCATCGCCCGTTGGAGGAAGTCCAGCACGGTCGAGGTGTACTTCTCCGGGGCCTCCTTGAGCCCCTGGAGATGACCGATACCAGGCAGGACGTGGGCCTCGGCGTGCGAGTACCGGGCGGCGAGCCCGTCGACCGACGAGGCCGGCAGGATCCGGTCCTCCTCGCCCGCGATGAAGAGCAGCGGGGTGTCGGCGTACCGGCCGGTGACCGGCGGCGGCCACTCCGAGCGCAGCATGGCCACGCCCGCGCTGCTCAGCGTCCCCTCCAGCGCCCACCGGGCGGGCATGGCGCGCAGGGCCGCCGGGATCGGCAGGACCTTGGCGTCGATGAAGTTCCGGAAGAGCGGGTCGAGTTCGAGGCCTGGACCGCTGTCGCAGATGACGGCGTTGACCTCGCAGTCGTCGTCCCTCAGCGAGTAGAGCATCGGGAAGGTGGAGAAGGAGAAGCCGTACACCGCGACCTTCGCCGACCGGTACTCCTCGCGGGACCGCAGCAGCCGCACCAGCGCCAGGACGTCACTGGTGAACTTGCCGCTGAGACCGCTCACCGAGCGGTCCTGGCTGCTCAGACCGTGGTTGCGGTGGTCGAAGAGGCACACGGTGTACCCCGCGTCGTGCAGGAACTTGGCGTGCCCCAGCGTGGCCGACTTGCTCAGCCCCATGCCGTGGCCGACGACCACGATGCGGTCCGTGTCCCCCGGGCAGAGCCAGGCGTGCACCTGCTTGCCGCCGCCGATGCCGACCCGCAGCTCCTCCGGCTCCGGCAGTCCCACGTCCCGCGGCCCCTTGTGGTGCGGGCGGCGGGGCGGGTGGAACAGCATGTAGGACAGCAGGAGCCCGAAGACGGGTGCCAGCGGCAGGGCCGCCACCGACAACGCGCGGGTCAACGGCGGGTATCTCTTCGGCCCGTCTCGTTCCGGGGCTGGGGACATGGGTGTGCCTCCTCGTCGGTGCTTCCGTCGCTGGTCGTAGTGGAAACCATGGAGGGCGCGGGTGGCCGCCTCGCCGACGGGGAACCGGCGACGGGGAACGCCTCAGCCGCACCCTCCGGCGTGGCCCTGGTCTCCACCGGGGGCGGGAGTCAGGTCCGGGGACGCCGCGGCCGTATCCGGCCGTGCCGGTGCGGCGCCCGTACGCGCACGGACCGACTCGACGAACGCCGGCAGCCGGTCGACCCCCCAGAACTTCTCGAAACCGTTCACGAAGAAGGGAACACCGAACACACCGTCCCGGTGGACGGCGAGCAGTGCCCCGGCCCCCCTCTCACGAAGCTCCGGGTCGGTGGACGCCTTGGCGAGACGGTCCTGACCCAGCCCCAACTCCGTTGCCACTGCCGCAATCGTAGCCGGGTCGCAAATGTCGCGTCCCTCGTTCCAGCGCACTCGGTGGACGAGGGCGACGAACTCCTCACCCAGCCCCGCGTCCGCCGCCGCCAGGTACGCCAGGTGCGGCACCTCCCAGCAGGGGTCCCGGTCGATCGGCCAGGCCGCCTCCAGTCCCCGCTCCCGCGCCAGCCTGCGCACGTCCTGGAGGATGTAGAGGTGCTTGGCCCGGGACATCGCCACGTACGGGAACTCCCCGCCCGCCTCCCGCAGAAGTTCCCGGGAGGCGGGGTCGGGCTCCCAGAACGGCCGCCATTCCACCTGGGCGGCCACGTCCGGGTAGTGGTGCACCAGGTCGTGGTGGGCGAGCCACGAGTAGGGGCTGCGGAGCGAGAAGTAGAAGCGCGGGGTGCTGTCGCGTCTCATCGTGCGCGCCTTCCTTGGCTCGGGGTTCAGAGGACGATTCCGCCGTCGACCTGGAAGACCGACCCCGTGACGTAGTCGGCGCGGGCCAGGAAGGCGACCAGGTCGGCCACCTCCTCCGGCCGTCCGAGCCGGCGCAGCGGGATGCTCTTGAGGGCCCGGTCGCGTACGTCGCCGGTCAGGGACGCGGTCATGTCCGTCTCGATGAAGCCCGGCGCGACCACGTTCGCCCGGATGCCGTAGGGACCGACCTCCTTGGCGACCGCCTTGGTGAAACCGATGATCCCGGCCTTGGACGCGGAGTAGTTGCTCTGCGTGGCGTTGCCGTGGACCCCCGCGACCGAGGAGATGTTGACGATGCAGCCCGACTTGCGCTTCATCATCTCGAAGATCGCGTAACGGCAGATGTAGTACGTGCCGTTGAGGTTGACTTCGACGACCCGGTTCCAGTCCTCGTCCCGCATCATCAGCAGCGGGTTGTCCCGGACGATCCCCGCCGACGTGACGACGAGGTCCAGCGCGCCGAACTCCTCCTGCGCGGCCGTGACGAACGCCTTGGCCGAGACCGGGTCGGAGACGTCGGCCCGCGCCGACAGCACCCGCACACCGCGCTCGGAGACCTCCTTCTCCAGCGTGCGCGCCGCGTCCTCGTTCGCCGTGTAGCAGAACGCCACGTCGTACCCGTCGTCGGCCAACCGCAGCACGGTCGCGCGGCCCAGACCGCGCGAACCGCCCGTGACCAGCGCCGTGCGGGTGGTGCTCTCAGACATCCCGGTCCCCCTGTTCGCCGCCCGCGGCACCCTGCCGCGTCCCTTCGGTCAGTTCCGACGCCGGGCGCATCGCCATGACGACCCGGCCGATCTCCGCGACCACCTCGCCGTTCACCCGGCACTCCCCCTCGAAGATCACCGTGTCGGTCAGCGACCGGGTCAGGCGGACATCGTGCTCCATGACGTCACCCGGCCGCACCCGGCCGGTGAACCGCACGTCGGAGATGCCTCCGAACAGCATCACCTGGCCGCTCAGCACATCCGGGTTGGGGCGTTCGGCGGCGACCAGGACACCGGCGGCCTGGCACCACGACTCGATCACCAGGACCCGCGGGTAGTCGTGGTCCTCCTCCGAAGCCTTCTCCGAAAGCCCCTCGTAGAAGGGCTCGTTGCACGTCACCGCCTTCAGCGCCGTCAGGCGCTCCCCCGGCACCAGGCCGACCACCCGGTCGACCAGCAGCATGGGGTGGCGGTGCGGCAGCACGGCCTTGATGCCGGCTGTTCCCATGGGCGTACCGCTCATCGCGGACTCCTCTGCTCGAAGCGGAGCCTGACCTGGGCGGCGCTGCCCCGCGGAGAGGAGGCGACCGCCTTGCAGCGCCACGCCTCCCCGTCCCGCGACCACGCCAGCTCGGTGGTCAGGACGTCACCGGGGAAGACCGGCGAGAGGAACCTCGTCGTCTCCACCGCGGACAGCTCCCACTCCCCCTCGGTGGCGGGCAGCGTCGCCAGGGCCCCGAGATGGACGTACTCGACGACGCACACCCCGGGGAAGATGGGGAAGCCGGGGTAGTGGCCGGGGAAGACCCGCTCGTCGGAGGACACGGTGACCCGGGTGGTGGCGCCGCCGTCCCGGACGTCCGTCACCTCCGGCGTGCCGTCCACCGGTGTGCACAGCGTGCGCATCACTTGGCCTCGAGCTTCGCGGCGAGCAGGTGATAGGCCTTCTTCAGCGAGGTGACCTCCTTCAGCTCCTCCTCGCCGAGCTTGACGTCGTACTTCTTCTCCAGGACGACCATGACCTCCAGGGCCATCAGGGAATCGACCCCGAGCGTCTCGACGAAGTGCGCATCGTCGGTCAGCTCGGCCTCGTCCACGTCGAGGATGTCGGCGACGGTCTGGCGCAGGTCCTCGAGGTCCAGCTGGATGGTGGCGTCGGACATGTTCAGCCTCTTTCTCTGGTGTTCGGTTCGGATTTCTCTGGTGTTCGGTTCGGATGGCAGGCGTACGACACCGGGCTCAGGAGACCCGGGCCGCCGCCCGTTCAGCTGTGTCGAGGGTGGTGACGGCGGCCTCGGGGCGGATGCGCCGGACCATGCCGGCGAGCACCCCGGAGGGGCCGAGCGTGACGAAACGGCGGCAGCCGAGCTCGTCGTGCAGCACCTCCACGCTCCGTTCCCACAGGACGGGGCCGGTGAGCTGGCGGACCGCCAGGTCCCGCCAGTCGACGTCCGCGCCGGTGTGGACACGCGCGTCGGCGTTGGCGACGAGCGGCTCGTGCCGGGGCGCGAACCGCACCGAGCGCAGCGCCCGCGACAGGCGCTCGCCCGCCCCGGCCATCAGCGGGGTGTGGAAGGCACCGCCGACCGGGACCCGGATCACCTTCGCGCCGTGGTCCCCGGCGGCCCCGTCCACATGGGCGATGCCCTCATGGGTGCCCGCGACGACGATCTGCCCGGGGCAGTTCACGTTGGCGACCCACATCCGGTGGCCGTCCGCGTGCGCCGAGGCGACCAGCAGGTCCACCGCGGCGGCGTCCGCACCGACGAGCACGGCCATGGACCCCGGCTCCTCGGCGGCCGCCTGCCGCATGGCCCGCCCCCGCTCGCCCACCAGTGCGGCGGCCGCCGGGAGCGTGAGCGCGCCCGCCGCGTGGAGCGCGACGTACTCGCCGAGGCTGTGCCCGGCGTACGCGGTGCCGTGCAGGCCGGCCGCGCGGGCCTCGTACAGGGCCAGCACCGCGGTCGAGAACACCGCGATCTGGGCCAGGTCCGTCCGCCGCAGCGTCTCGTCGTCCGCCTTGAGCAGCAGCTCCTCGACGTCCGCGCCGGTGTGCTCCGACAGGGTGCCGATGAGCTCCCACGAGGCACAGTCCCGCCAGACCTCCCCCATGCCGGCGCGCTGGGCGCCCTGCCCGGGGAAGAGCAGGGCGGTGCCGTCCGCGCCGGTCACCGTTCCTCCCCGTCCAGCAGGCGGAAGAGGCCTGCGGCCACGACGCCGTCCCGCTCGACGGAGGTGACCAGCGCGGTGCGGCCCGCGGAGGCGGGGTCCTGCCCGGCCCGCGCGAGGACCGCGGTGACCTGGAAGGCCGCCGACGCGGCGTAGGTGTCGCCGATCAGCTCGGCGCAGGACAGCACCTGCGGCGTGTGGTCGCCCAGGACGTCGCCCAGGGCCTCCCGCTCGGCGTCGCCGTCCGGTCCGGCCAGACCCGAACCGGCCACCGCCCACACCTCGTCGGGGCGGGCCCCGCTGTGTTCGTGGACCCGGCGGAGGCAGTCGGCGAGCACACCGCGGATCTCCTGCGGCTCGGAGGCGAAGCCGAACTCCAGCCCCTCCACGCGCGCCAGCCCGGACCGGCCGTGCTCCCGCGCCCGCTCCTCGTCCTCCATCAGCCAGAACGCTGCGCCCTCACCGAGCGGCGCGCCCGTGCGCGTACCGCCGCTGGTGTGCCACTCCAGCCAGGCGCGGGCCGTGGAGAACTCCTCGACCGCCCCGCACAGCACGGTCCCGGCCCGCCCGGCCCGCTGGAGCCGCAGGGCGTACCGCAGGGCCAGCAGCCCGGTGGCGCGGCCTCCGGCGATGGTGGTGTTCGGCCCCTTCAGCCCGTGCCAGATGGCGGACTGCCCGGCGGCGCAGTTCATGACCGTGTTGGGGAAGCGGGCCGGGTCGACGAAGAACGGCTTCTCGCCGACGAGCGAGTCACGGGTGAAGTCCATGATGCTCTGCGCGCTGCCGGTGCTGGTGCCGAGCGCCAGGCCGGTGTCCGGGCCGACGCCGGGCAGCCGGGTCTCCCCGACGAGCCGGCCCAGGGCGGTCACGGCGAGCCCGGTGGTCCGGTCCATGGACCGCGTCCCCTTGCGGCCGAGGGCCGCCCGTACGTCGAAGTCCGGTACGAGGCAGGCGCGTTCGTACGGGACGGGCCAGCGGTCCTGGTCGACCGGCTGGTCGGTCCGGCGGGCCTCGCCGAGACCGGAGCTGAAGTCCGCGGCGCTGTCGCCCCAGGGCGACACGGCCGCCCATGCGGAGATCAGCGGGCCGCGAGTGGCAGCGGTGGCCATCGTTGGGTTCTCTCCTTCGGTCGTGCCGGCGGGCGGGGTCACATGAACCACACCTGGGTGTACGTGGGCCAGCTCGCGGCCAGCTCCCCCGGCCGCAGCGTGCGCACGCCGGGGATCAGCCGGTCCGGCAGCGAGGCGCCGAGCCGGTCCACGTCGGCCTGTTCGGCCCAGACGCTCACGCCTTCGTCGAGCAGGGTCCGGACGGACCGCCGCGGGTCCGGCAGCGTGTCGATCGTGCGGCTGCCGAGCGTGAGTACGGGCTCGTGGCCGGGTGCCTCGACGGCGTACGTCACCGCCTGGCCCCGGAACGCCAGGTGCACTCCGCCGAGTTGGCGGTTCAGCTCCCGGACGATGTACAGGACGTCGGCGAACTGGCTCTCCACGGCGCCCCGGTAGGCGCGCTCGACCATCACCAGGGCGGGCAGGGTCGGTGCGGACACGGTCAGCACACCCCCAGGCACAGGGACTTGCCGGCCGCTTCGGTGTGCTGCCAGAACGTGAACGGCGGCCGACGGCGGACCTCGGGGATCTGCTCGCCCATGCCGCGCTCGTCGGAGCAGAAACGGCACACGTACCAGTGCAGCCGCTCCGGGTGGTCCGCGATCAGGCTCCGGGCGACGGCGGCCGTCGTGGGGTAGTCGCGGGTCCAGTCCACGACGTTGCGGGGCTTGCTGTCGCCGAGCGAGGCACGCGTCAGGCCGGTGGCGTCCCCGCACGTCCAGACCTGCACGCTCGCCCCCTGGTCCAGCAGCGAGTGCGCCATCCGGAACACCGTGCTGACCAGGTCGGTGCGGTGCGGCCCGCCGAACACCGCGAGCAGGACGTCGGAACGGGGAAGGGTCGAAGCCATGTCAGTGCCACACCACCTTGGTCTGCGGGTCGAGCAGTCTGCGGGTCACGTCGTCCATCTCCACCGGCCGGGCCCCGGGCAGCAGGTCACCGGCGTCCAGGGCGCGCTGCCGCAGGGAGAAGACGTCGACCATCAACTCCCCGCCCCGCGCGACGAACTCCTCGACGCGCGGCACGGCGCCGGGCAGCGCCGAGAAGACGGCGTTGTCGACGAGGAACAGCGCCGTGCGGTGCCCGGCCCCGGCCAGGTGCACGGCATCCTCCACGAAGCGGTCGCCGCCCGGCCCCGGCGCGGGGGCGTCGCTCTCGATCAGCAGCATGTCGGTCACCGGCCGTGGCCTTCCGTTCCGTGTAGGGGGACAACCTCGCCGGACGGCTCGTCGCCGGCGGCGAAGGCGGCCGACAGGAACTCCAGCACCCGGGTGCGGTACTCCTGCCGGTCGAAGCGGATCGCGTTCATGTGCATCGCGTGGGGTGCCACCCAGAACTCGGCCCCGGGGAAGCACCGGGCGACCCTGCCGACCTGCTCCTGGGGGACGACGAAGTCCTCGCCGCCCGCGACGAACATCAACCGGGCCGGCACGTGCGAGAGGTCCGGCGGCCACTCCTTCAGCCCGAGCATGCGCAGCGCCGCCGTCCGGAACGCCCACCGGTAGGCGCCGAACGCCACAGGGGCTCTCAGATGCTCCGGGAGCGACCCGCGCCGCAGGTCGGCGAAGGCCCCGAGCCCGGAGGGGATGTCGAACATCGGCCCGCTGTCCGTGATCACCGCGCTCACCGGCGGACCGGCCTCGCGCAGCACGTACAGCGCCGGCCAGGCCGAGAAGGAGAAGCCGAGCACCGCCAGCCGCCCGCCGCCGACCTCGGGGTCGGCGGCCACGCTCCGCAGCACGTCGAGCAGGTCGCTGGTGTACCGCACCGCCATTCGGCCGATCCGCCGGTCGCCGCCGCTCTCGCCGTGGTTGCGCATGTCGTACGCCACCACGTGGTGTCCGGCCCGGTGCAGCATCTCGATGTGGCCGAGGGTGCTGGACCTGGACCGCTCCACCCCGTGGCAGACGACGACGGTGTGCGGGCCCTTCCCGGGGACGACCCACGCCGCCAGGGGGATCCGGTCCCGCGAGGTGACGACCCGCATCGGGCGGACGGACAGCCCCTTGTTCTCCGGGGTGCGGCCGACCCGGCTCTGCGGCGGGTGGTACAGCCGGTACGCGTGGCGCACGCCGTGGACCGCCCCGCGCACCGCCCCGACGGGCGCGGCGAGCAGCCGGGCGGCCCGCCGTGCCGGGCCGCCGGGTCCGGACTCCGTGACGTTCATGGCTTCCTTGTCGTTCATCAGGCGGTGAGGACTTCCCCACCGTCGACGCCGATCACGTTGCCCGTGATCCACGAGGACTCGGTGCGGGAGAGCAGGGCGACCGCCTCGCCGACGTCCTCCGGGCGCGTCAGACGCCGGTGCGGGTTGTTGTCCGTCGCCCGCTCGACGAGCGCCCGGTGCTCGGGGATGCGCTCCAGCGACGGGGTGACCGTGACGCCGGCGCGCAGCGCGTTGACCGCGACGCCGCTGGGCGCGAGCTCCACGGAGAGCTGGCGCACATGCGCCTCCAGGGCGCACTTCGCGGCCGAGACCGCGCCGTAGTTGGGCGAGACCTTGTAGTCCCCGGCGCTGGTCATCGCGTACACCTTCGCGCCCTTGCGCAGCAGCCCGGCCGCGTACAGGTCCTGCGTCCAGTACACGAGCGAGTTCGCCATCACGTCGAGCGTCATGTTCATCTGCCGCTCGGACACCCCGGGGGTGCCCTCGGCGGGGAGGAACGGGACGAGCGTGCCGAAGGCCAGCGAGTGCACGAGGACGCGGATGCCACGCTCCCCGGTCAGTCCGGCGAAGAGCGGGACCAGCTCGTTACGCGTCGAGGCGCGGGCCGCGTTGGCGTTGTGGAAGTGGGCCTGGACGCCGAGGGAGCGCAGCTCCTCCGCGGCGGTCTCCGCCTTCTCCTGGCCGGAGGCCGTGTCGAAATGGACACCGAGGATGTTGACGCCCTGGTGCGCCAGTTCACGGGCGACCGCGAGCCCCATGCCGCTGGAGACGCCCAGGACGAGCGCCCAGGAGCCTTCGAGAGGTGTTTCCATCGATGTTCTCCTCATGCCTCTTCGTGACGCGGTCCGGCCACGGTGTCGTCGGTGGGGTGCGCGGGGGTGATCCAGCAGACGGCCACGCCGCCCTGGGCGGCGGCCGTCACCACGGCGGTGGGCCGCCGCTCCCGGCCGCCCGCCAGGGCACCGGCGGTCTGCAGGAGGGGTTCCAGGCACCCCGAGCCCGCCGGGACGTGCCGGGCGGCCGGTCCGAGCGCGGCGGCGACCGCGCCGGAGACCGCCGAGTCGTCGAGGACGGCCGTCACCCCGTACGGGGTCGCGTCGGCCTCCTCCGGCGCCAGCCCGTCCAGCAACCGGGCCAGCCGGCGGCGGCCCCGGTCCGTGCCCGCGGCCGGCGGCGGGAGGTAGCCGGAGCGTACGGAGATGTGCCCGAGGACGGTGGCGCCGCGCGCGGCGGCCCGGTCGGCGGACTCCAGCACCAGGGCGACCGCCCCGCTCTCCGCGGCCGAGACGCCCGGTTCGAGCGGGTCGGCGGCCTCTTCCGTCGCACCGGCGAGCAGCCAGGACGCACGGCCGAGCCGCAGCGCACGCGCCCCGGTCTGCACAGCTTCCAGACCGGCCACCCGCGGGCTGGTGAGCGTCAGGTTGAAGCCCTGGAGCTGGTGCTCCATGGCCATCCGGCTGCCGAAGAGGTTGATCGAGAAGAACGGGGCGGTCGCGGGACTCAGGTCCCCCGCACCGGACTTCATGACGGTGGCGTCCATCGCGGAGTGCAGGGCGTCGGCGCCGCTGTTGGTGCCGACGGCCGCGCCGCGCTCCTGCGGCGGCACACCGGTGAAGCCGGCGCCCGCGGCGAGCGCCCGGTTGGACGCGGCGAGGAAGTACTGCGCCGCCGTGGGGAGGTACTTGTAACCCCGGCGCCCGAGTTCGGTGCGGTGGTCGAACCAGCCCTCGGGCACGGCCGCGCGGGGGCGGTCCGCGGCCTCCGGGCCGAAGCCGCGCGGGCTGACCACACCGACCCCGGTCACGGCCATCCGCGTGGTGTCGTCGGCGTTCACGAACCGGCCTCCTGCAGGACGAGGGAAACGTTGTTGCCGCCGAACGCGTAGGCGTTCACGAGGACGGAGGAGGCGGTGAGGGTGCCCGCCCGTTCCGGGAGCGACATCCCGCACTCCGGGTCGGGTTCGTCGCGCGCCACGTTGGGCGGCACCGTCCCGGCGTGCACGATGAGGGCGGCGGACAGCGCGGCCAGCGCCCCCGCGGCGCCCCCGGTGTGACCGATCAGCGACTTCAGGCTGTACAAGGGGCGTTCGGCCGGCCCCGGGCCGAGCAGACCGGTCAGCGCCCGGCTCTCCACGGTGTCGTTGATGAGCGTCCCCGTACCGTGCGGCACCACGCAGCCGATGTCCTCCGGCACGACGCCCGCCGCGTCGAGGGCCCGGCGCATGGCCTGGGTGATCTGCGTGCCCTCCGGCTCGATGGCCGTGGCGTGGTACGCGTCGCAGCTCCAGCCGGAGCCCGCCAGCCGGGCGTACACCTTCGGCGCGCCCCGGCGGGCGGCGTGCGCGGCGGACTCCAGGACGAGGGCCGCCGCGCCCTCACCGAAGACGGTCCCCTCGCGGTGGGCGTCGAACGGGCGGCACCGGACGGTGTCGACCGCCCCGAGCCGGTTGAAGCAGCCGAGCGCGACCCGGGAGTAGGCCTCGGCCCCGCCCGCGACGACCACGTCCGCCTCGCCGGACCGGATCAGGTCCGCGGCCAGGGACAGCGCGAACCCGCTCGCCGCGCAGGCGTTGCTCACGCTCGTGTTCGGCCCCTCCGCACCGACCAGGGCGCCGACGGCGGAGGCCACGGAGAACGTGGGACTCCAGGTGTCGGTCTCCGGGTGGCCGTGCACCCGCCACTGCTCGTGCAGCCCCGCGTCGCCCATGCCGGTGCCGATGACCACGGCGGTACGCGACGGATCGAGGTCCGCGGACCCGGCGTCGGCCAGCGCCTGCCGGGTCACCTCCAGCGCGAAGCGGGAGCAGAGCCCGAGTTCCTGCCCGTCGAGCGTCTCCGCCCGGGTGGGGACATCGGCCTCGGGCACCGCGTACATCAGCGGGACGGCCATGTGGGCGTGCGGGTCGGTCACCTTCCGCGGCGCGGAGGCCGCCCTCTGCATGCCACTCCAGAAGGCGTCAACTCCCGTACCGAGGCAGGAGATGACCCCGAGTCCGGTGATGAGTATGTCGTCGTCCATGCGTCTCTCCGTGGTACGGGCGAGGGGTGGTGGCGTCACACGGTCCGGGTCAGCCGGCCGGGCCGCCGCGGAAGGCGTCGACGACGCGCGCGTCGAAGTTGACCAGCGACCAGTCCCGGCGGTTCTCGATCACGGCGTACCCGTGGGTGATCCGGCCGGTCTCCGTCTGCACCAGGCGCCCGTCGCGCACGACGTAGCAGTCCATGCGCGAGGTGTAGGTGAAGTCCTTGAAGATGTCCTCCACCGTGTAGACCGTGTACAGGTCCTCCTCCATCAGTGCCTCGTCCAGGATCTGGACGCGCGAGTGCGGGACGACGGGGATCCACCGGCGGTCGTCCAGCAGCGTCTTGATGGAGATGCCGCGGTCGGCGAGGAACAGGTCGACGACCTCCTCCATCTGCCGCAGGTAGCCGGACATCTGGAGGCGCTCGGTGAAGTGGCAGTAGGGGTAGGGGATGCGCCACTTCCAGCCGAAGGCGTTCTCGCCCTGGGTGAGCTGGGCGAGAACCGGGTCGTCGGCCGCGCTCGTGCCGCGCCCCTGGGCGAGCGAGGTGTTCTGCGCGGTGGTGACGGCGGCACCCTCGCCGGCCGGGGCACCGAGGTGGGCGCCGAGCCGGGGCACCACGAACCGGCCGAGCTCCGCGGGCACCTCGGGGGCGCTGTCCAGGTAGCCGTCCGGGCGCAGCGACACCTTGACCTTGGAGGTGACGGCCTTGACCGGCTCGCCGTTCCGCTCGACGGTCAGCGTCACCCGGAAGCCGAGGACACCGTCGGCGTCCTTGGTGTCGGGCACCACCTCGGCCCGCGCGGTGTCGTCCATGTGGAAGGCGTGGAGGATACGGGTGTCCAGGTCCACGATGTCCAGCCCGAGGGCGTACTGCTCGAACAGCGAACGGGCGGCCAGGCCGGAGGTGCGGAAGTGGTCGAGCACCGCTTCCTCGACCATGTAGTTGACGTGCTTGAAGCCGATCCAGGTGCAGATGTTGGAGCCCTCGTAGCGGGGGCGGACCGTCACGGCGGCGGTCTCGTTCAGCAGCGCCTTCACGGCCTGCGGCAGTGCGAGGTCAGGGGTTGCGTTCATCAGTGGTACTCCAGGGCTGAGAGAGGGACGTCCGGGTGGGCCGGTGCGTCCGTGTCGTGGATGAAGGCGTTGACCAGGTCCGCGAAGTCCTCGGTCCGTTCGGTCATGGCGAAGTGGCCGGTGCCGCCCAGGATGTGTACGGCGGCGTCGGGCAGGGCCCGGCCGAGGGCTTCGGCGTCCCGGGGGTAGGCCGAGAAGTCGTCACCGCCGCCGATCAGCAGGAACGGCATCCGCATGCGCGAGGTCCGCAGCGCCGGGGTGGCCAGGTAGCTGTCGAAGAAGCGCATCCACCCGTAGCAGCCGACCCGGTCACGGACCTTGAGGGCCATGCGGTGGCGTACGTCCTGCGGCAGCCGGCCGCCGGAACGCACCCGCACCCCGTCTTCCAGGATCCGGTCGAAGTCGTTGAGGTAGTAGGAGATCGCCTCCCAGTCGAAGTCGTCCTCCGTACTCCGGTAGAAGGGGGAGGCCAGGACGACCCCGCGCGGCGGCCGCCAGGAACCGGCCGGCTCCGCACCGCGGGTGTCGAGCAGGCTCAGCAGGGCGTTGGCACCGAAGGAGTGGGCCACCACCACGTCGGGGCCGCCCGGCACCGCGTCGACCGCCTCCCCGGCCCACTCGGCCGGGGTGCGCCGCCACCAGCCGGGGACACCGGCCCCGCGCCACGGCAGGTCGGCGGTCCACACCTCGCAGGCGGGGGCCACCCGCTCCACCACGCCGTTCCAGGTGGTGGAGCTGCTCGCCAGCCCGTGCAGCAGCAGCACACGCGTCGGCCCAGCCCCCTGGCCCGCCCTGGCGCGGGCCACGACGACGGGCGCCTCCGGGCCGCTGGTGTCCGCGGGGCTGCCCGTCATCGGGCGCCCGCGGCGTGCACCAGCATCCCGGCGACCGCGTCGCAGGAGTCGTCGCCGCTGGTGAGCAGCGCCGCCTCCGGGCCGCCCGGGGTGAGCAGACCGACCGCGGCGGCGCACTGGGCGACGCCCAGGGCCCCCGACGCACGGCCGATCCCCAGGCTGAGGTCGTGCCGCACCAGCGTCCCCGTACCGGGCACCGCGCGTCCCTCGTCGAACCCCTCCGGGGTGAACCAGAGGCCCGGACCGCCCTCGCGCGGGGCGTCGTCGCCGGCGGTGTCCCGCGTGGAGCCGTCCCCGCCGAGCAGCGCCGACACGCACGCCACGACCGACTCGTGGCGGCCGTACGCGCCGAGCCCCGCGAGGGGGGTGACGCCCCGTTCCCCGGCGGACTCCGTGCTCTCCAGCACCAGCGCCACCGCTCCGTCGAGCTGCCGCCCGGACGGCCGGCCGGTCAGCTCGTGCGTGATCTCGTTGTGCGTCTCGACGCCGATGACGAGGGTCCTCGCGACCCGCCCCGACCTGATCAGACGGGCACCCCACCACAGGGCGTCCAGCCCGCTGGTGGCCCCGTTGCACAGCATCATGTTCGGGCCGCGCAGACCGAACCGGATGGCGACCGAGGACGCCACCACGTTACTGGAGGCGTTGGGCAGGTCCATGGGGCTGATGCGCTCCACGGACTCCTCCCCGATCTGCGCGGAGATCCGGCAGACGGTGTCCAGGTTGCCCAGGTTCGAGCTGGCGACGACGGCCGTCGTCGTACCGTGGGCGCAGCTCTCCCCGTCCTCGGGGACGAGCCGGGCGTCACGCAGCGCGTCACGTGCCGCGACCAGGGCGAGCTGCGTGGCCCTGTCCTTGTAGCGCAGGCCCTTGCGCCCGATGCGGTCCGCCGGCACGACCGGTTCGCCGTCCGGCACGGGGGACACCAGTGCCGCCGCGTCCGCCACCCCGGGCAGGGCCAGGCCGACACCCGTGATCTGTACTGTCTGCCGCGTCATCGGCCCGTCCCTTCCACGATGGCCACCGCGTTGACTCCGCCGAACCCGAAGGCGTCGACCTGCGCCAGACGCATCCCGGGCTCGGTCCTGGCCTCGTCGCGGACGAACCGGAACCCCGCGGCCTCCGGTACGGGCTCCCGCAGCCCGACCGTGGCCGGCACCCGTCCGGTGGCCAGGCTGCGCAGGGCGACGATGAGGCTGAGCAGCCCCGAACCCCCCGAGGTGTGCCCGGTCATGGACTTGACCGCGGTCATCAGCGGGGCCTGGACGTCGCCGCCGAACGCCGCCGCGACGGCCTCGGCCTCCGCCTCGTCGTTGAGCAGCGTGCCCGTGCCGTGCAGCATCACCAGGTCGATGTCGGCCGGCTTGACCCCGGCCCGGTCGTGGGCGTCCCGGATGGCCTCGGTGATCCCCGACGCGGCCGGAGCCGTGACGTGGTGCGCGTCGCAGTTCATGCTGACGGCGCGCAGCTTGCCCAGAGCGCTCCCCGGGGTTACGGCGGACTCGCGGCGCAGCACCACCGCCGCAGCCCCCTCGCCCATCAGGACGCCGCGCCGCTCCCGGTCGAAGGGCTGCACCCGGCGGGGCGCCTCCATGTGGACGCGGTCGAGAAGGCCGTACATGCTCTCGGTGAGCGTGTCGACGCCCGCCACCACGACCGTGTCGCACTCGCCCGCCTCCAGCAGGTCCGCGCCGAGCGCGAGCGTGTGCAGCGACGCGGAGCAGGCGTTGGAGAAGGTGTGGGTGCTCAGCGCGCCGAAACGTTCCCGCAGGGCGGTGCCGAAGTGCAGCCGCTCCACACCGAATCCGGTGCCGTCGCGCCGGGCGAGCTCGGCCGAGCGCAGCTCGCGCAGCCCGGTGCCGACGAGAACGGGCACGTCCCGCAGGTCCTCGCCCAGACCGGCCTGGGCGACCGCCTCCTCCACGACCCGCACCAGCCATCCGGTGGCGCGGTACGGCACGTCCCGGCCCGCTCCGGGCCGGTCGTCGATCTCGTAGGCGTGCTTCGTCCGGTAATTCGTCGCGTCGAAGCCCCGCAGCTCGGCGAGTCCGCTGCGGCCGGCGCACAGGGCGTCGAACACCTCGTCCACGCCGTCGCCGACGGCGGCCGTCGCCCCGGCTCCCGTCACCATCGTGCTCATGACGGAACCCCCGCGCTCGTGCGGCCGGTCTCCACTACTTCCCCCCGTACTTGCCGTAGATCACGACGGAGTTGTTGCCGCCGAACGCGAGCCCGTTGTTCTGCACCACACGCAGATCGGCGTCGACCGCCTGGTTCGGGACGCAGTCGAGGGCGCACTCCGGGTCCGTCTCGACGTGGTTGATCGTCGGCGGAATGAACCCCTCGGTGAGGGCGAGCGCGCAGGCGATGGAGGCCAGTGCACTGGCGGCCCCCATGCTGTGGCCGATCATCGACTTGATCGACACGGTGCGCGGCGTCCGATCGCCGAACACCTGGCGGATGGCGGCGGCCTCGGTCACGTCGTTGGCCTTGGTGCCGGTGCCGTGGGCGGAGATGAAGTCGACCTCGGACGGCTTGACGCCGGCGTCGTCCAGGGCCAGCTGCATGCAGCGCGCCACACTGTCCTGGTTGGGCGCCACCGGGTGGTAGGCGTCGCAGTTCAGGCCGTACCCGAGGACCTCCGCGTAGATACGGGCCCCACGGGCCAGCGCGGACTCCAGGGTCTCCATCAGCAGCACACCGGCGCCCTCACCGGTGAGGATGCCCTGCCGGTTCTTGTCGAAGGGCTGGCACCGCTCGGGGGCGATCGTCCCCAGCCGGTAGAAACCGGTGAACGTCTTCCGGCAGAGTGCGTCGGCGCCCCCGCACAGGGCGTAGTCGACGTCTCCGGCGCGGATCGCGTCGTAGCCGTAGCCGATGGCGTAGTTGCCGGCCGCGCAGGCCGTGGGAAGGGTGACCGCCTCCACGCGACGCAGCCCGAGTTCGTGGGCCACGGCGGCGGACAGCCGCCCGGCCGGCACCCGGCGGGCGACGCCCGCGTCCATGTGCTGGGGGCCCCGGCGCACCTCGGTCTCCACGAGCTGGTCCAGGTCCCTGGACTCACCGTCGGTGGTACCGATCGACGTCAGGCAGCGGCTCCGCCGCAGCTCGTCGTCGTCCAGCCCCGCATCGTCCACGGCCATCCTTGCCGCGGACACCGAGAACTGGCTGGCCCGGCCCAGGCTGTCCGGGTCGAGCCGGCGAATCCACCGGCCGGAGTCGAAATCCGCGATCTCGCAGCCGATCGCGTGCTCGTATCCCGTTGTGTCGAAAGCCGTGATGGGTTTGGCCGCACTGCGCCCCGAACGAAGCCCCGGAAGGAACTCGCCGACCCCGACACCGATGCTGGAGACGGCTCCGAGTCCTGTGATGACGACCCTGCGGGCCGATGCGTCGAGCATGGTCTCCCCGTTTTCTTGACTACCAGCCGGCGGCGTCGGAAACGACTGCGTAGACACCCTTCAGGTTGACCATGCGTCCAAGCTCGGACTGGTCGATGACGATGCTGAAGTTCTTCTCCAGCGAGGCGAGGATCTCAATGGCGCGCAAGGAGTCGGCGTTGTGCTCCTCCTTGAAAAGGCTTTCCTCCGTCACCTCTTCCGGCTCAAGCTCCAGAATGTCGCAGACAATTTCCCGGATCTGCTCCTGGCGTTCCGCAGTCACGGTGGACATGCCTTTACCTCCGTTATTCATCCGCCTTCTAACACCCGTAACCCTAGGAGTGGCCACAGCCCTACTCAAGGAAATGACCTGAAACTGCCACGGGCTTCCGCCGTTAAAGCCTCATTCACCGGCAGGCACCGGAAACTGCCACCACCGCACCGCTTTCCCACGGGGAACGGCCGTTTTATGTCATCCCGGAACCGTTCCGCATGCAGGCAGGTGCACAAAAAATCCTCCGCCCCTGCCGGGCAGGGAACGGAGGAAGGTGCGACGGACCGCCGGCACGGAAGGCAAGGCGTCCGCGGGTACGGGCGTCCGGGCGGTACCGGGGCCCGGACGCGATGGGGGTCAGTCGCCGGTCACGGGGTCCTTCGCGAGTGCGGGGTCCTTCGCGGACGCGGCACCGGCGTCCTGCGCGGGGACGGTGCCCGGGGACTCTGCGGGCAGGGCTCCCGGCTCCTTCTCGGGCACGGTGTCATGACCGCGGGAGAACGTGAACAGGATGACGACGGCGCCGAGCGCGGTCACCACGGCCCCGATGACGGTCGTCACGTGCATGGCACCCAGGAAGCTGGTGTCCGCCGCCGCGACGAGGTCCCGCAGACCCGTCTGCCCCGCGACGTGCCGGGCCCCCTCCGCGGACCCCCTGGCGGCCTCGGCCGCCTCGGCCGGCAGCCCGGTCAGGCTCGGGGCGATCCGGTCGCGGTAGCTGCTCACCAGGACGGTCCCCAGGACCGCCACCCCGAGCACCCCGCCGATCTGCCGCATGGAGTTGTTGACGGCGGAGCCCGCCCCGGTGCGGTCCGACGGCAGGGCCGCCATGACGACCTCGGTCGTGGGGGCGACGCAGCCGCCGAGGCCGAGTCCCTGGACGACGAGCAGCACCCAGAACCAGTACAGCGGGGTGTTCTCGTCGAAGAAGACGTAACAGAGGAAGGTGGCGGCGGCCGTCAGCATCCCCACCGCCACGACACGGCGCGCGTCCCAACGTTTGACCAGGGCCGCCGACACGGGAGCGCCGAGCAGCACGCCCAGGGCCACCGGTGCGAGGGTGAGCCCGGCCTCGAACGGTGTCTGCCCGCGCGGGCCCTGGAGGTAGAAGGTCGCATAGTACTGGGAGCCGGTGAGGCCGAAGAAGGTCAGCATCACCGCGACGCTGGCTCCGGTGAACCGGGCGCTGCGGAAAAGACGCACGTCGAAACTCGGGTTGGGCGCCCGCAGTTCGACGAAGACGAAAAGCGCCAGGAGCACGAGACCGCCGATGACGACACCGAGGATGTTCCACTGGAGCCATTCGTTGCGGTGACCGCCCTCGATGATTCCGTAGACCACGGCGAAAATGCCCAGGGTCGACAGGGCCACACCCAGCGGGTCGAACTTCTGCCGGTCCCGGGGCCCGGCCGCAGGCAGGAAGACCACCGCCCCCACGACGGAGACGAGCACCAGCGGCACGTTGACCAGGAAGACGGAGCCCCACCAGAAGTTCTCCAGCAGCGCCCCGCTGATCAGCGGGCCCGCGGCGATCGCCAGCCCGCTGCAGCCCGACCAGATCGCGATGGCCTTGGCCCGGTGCCGGGCGTCGAAGACCTCCGCGATGAGCGAGAGCGTCGCGGGCATGATCAGGGCGCTGCCGATCCCCATCGCCCCGCGGGCGACGACCAGTTCGGTCGGCGATCCCGACCATGCCGCCCACACCGAGCAGAGGCCGAAGACCGCCATGCCGATGAGCAGGACGCGCCGCTGGCCGTAGCGGTCGGCGAGGACACCGCCGGTGAACAAGAGCACGGCGAAGACGAGCGTGTAGGAGCTGATGCTCCACTGCAGCTCGCTGGGGCTGGCCCCCAGCCCCTTGTCCGGGTCCGCCAGGGTCTTGAGGGCGACGTTGAGGATGGTGTTGTCCAGCCAGACGGCCAACTGGGCGAGGACGAGGACGGAGAGCGCCAGCCACTGGCGGGCCGTCGGGCGCTGTTCACCCACGCCGACGGGTGGACCGGGCGCGGCGGACTGAGTCGTCACAGGACATGTTCCTCACGGGTCGCAGGTGCGCAGCTCCGCGATCGGACCGAGCGGCCGGCGGCCGGCAGGCGTTCCTCCTGACCGGAATATGGCACTTCGCCTTCCCTGCGGGCAAGATCGCGCAATTCTGAGCGATTCTGCGGAACTCGCGAGTACGGAAACAACCCGTTCCCGGATTTCTGGCAAGTTGCTGCCATTCCCGGTGCCTGACAACCAGAAGTGGCTGAATACAGGCTTGCTTTGGGCAACAGACCCCACAAAAAGCCACGTCGTGCCGTCATCTCGCACGACCGCGCAGCGATAATTCAGCCGAAATGCATACGGCACCGAATCGCCGGTACCCCTGGTGCGACCATCCCTGCCCGTCGTAGAGGAGCGTCGCGCAGCACATACCGCCCGACGAAGGGAGGCCGCGCCCCGGAGGCTCGCACACCGCCGGGAGCCCCGCAGCCCTGGCCGCTTCCCCCCTCCCACGCCCACCGGACCGCGCCCCCCGCCCGGCGCCGGACCCCGTACGCACCACCCCCGTCCCGGCCCTTCCACCCCTCCGCGCGCCCGGATCCGCGCCCGTGGCCTCTTCATGCCGAAATACAAGAAGCGGGTCACCGGCTGCCCCTCGGAAAACAAGCCGGAATAATTGAGTCCGGTGACAATAGCGCCGCCGACAACAAGCCGGAACATACCGTTCCGCAACCGTCGGCAAACCGCGGACGCCTATCCGAACCGATGGAGACAAAGACCGACGAGGGGAACATCAAAGCGCTTCACATATCAACACTCAATTACCGAGGAGTAAGCCTGGGGCGCGTGGTAGCGTCGGCCGAAATGGGCCGTTCCACCCACCGAGGCGAACCCTCGGCAGCACCAGGACAATGTGTACAGTCGGCGGCCGGTACCGACGCCTTGGTGCGGTCATAGACGAACAGCGGGGGGTAATTCCTATTGAAAATTCAACATGGTTCCATAGTTGACTTCCCGGCAAGCAGCCAACTCCGAAAAGCGTCTCCTGATAAGAAATCCCTTTACGAAGCCGACGGGTCCCCCCACCCGCAGGACGGGTCGCCCGCTTCCGTCCGGGCGGCCGCGCTGGCCTCCTCGCTCCGCTGGATGACACGCCTGTTCCTCGCGGCGGAGCGCGACGTCGTCTGGTGCCTGCCCGGCACGGTCACGGCCTCACCCGCGTCCGACACCGCCCACCGCATGGGCGCCGTCAGCAGGACCGTCGCCCAGCTGATCTCCCACGGTGTGGCGGTCACCCTGGTGTGCGGACCGGAGACCCTCGACGACGAACAGGTCGCGAAGCAGCTGGAGTCCCTGAAGCCCCAGGCGATCATCGAACGGCCGGTGAACCGGAGCCTGGGCATCGTGGACCGGGAGATGGTGGTGATACGGCACACCGACGCCGAGACCACCGGCGCCTCCAAGGGCATGGTCATCCACGACCCCACCGTGGCCGACACCCTGCACCACCTGCTGACCAGCACGGCCCGCCCCAAGGCGCCGCCGGCGTACTTCGGCACCACCTCGGACGCGGCCCGCCGCCGGAACACCATCCGCGTCCTGGAGCTGATGATGAAGGGCTACACGGACGACGCGGCCGCCAAGGAGGCAGGGATGTCGGTGCGCACATACCGGCGCCACGTGGCCTCGCTGATGAGCGAGCTGGGGGCCAACTCCCGCTTCCAGGCCGGAGTCCTCGCCGCCCACTCCGGCCTGCTCCGGACCCGCCGGGCTTCCCGCCCCTGACAGCGCCACCGAAAGAAGCCTGGGCCGGACCACCTCCGGTCCGGGCTTCTGCCCGTACACGCGGAGGCGGGGCGCTCGGCGCACAGCCGGAGGACGCCGCGGGGTGGAGGCAGCACACGTCGACCACGAGCTTGCCCGAGGACACCACCGCCTCGGCGCTGCGTGCGCCATGGTTGAAGCAGACCAGCAGCAAGAGCCGCACAAGTACAGCGCTCGAACTGCGCGCATTCAACCATGGGCACCGGAGCATTTGATCAATCTGCTGGGGACGTTGGGCGGTACAGGGAGCCGGCGTCACAGGGAGCTTCAATCCGGCGAGACGACGTCCCAGGTGCCGAATCGTGTCAGGCCGGCTGATTCGGCTGCCGCCACCGAGGCATGGTTGTCGAGCTGGCAGCGGTACTGAGGTTCGTGTTTCCGTGCGAGGGCGTGCCGGGAGATCGCCCGTACGAGACGCCGGGCGTGGCCCTTGCCCCGGTAGGGCGGGAGTGTCAGCACGCCGAGGTCGGCCAGTGGAGCATCGTTCCACGGGTACATGCTCGCCACGCACACCAGCCGTCCGTCGTCGAAGGCGCCGTATACGGCCCAGTGATCCAGTTCGACCGATGTGTCGTCGAGGTCCTGTTCCGACGCGGCTTCCTGGAACTGCTGGAATGCCCGGGCATCCGTCTTGGTGAGCGGGCGGATGGAGGGGGCGTCCGGTTCGCCGAGCAGCATGTCCCGGTCCTTGTCGGTGAAGTAGAACAGGTTGTCGGCTCCGTGCAGCGAGATGCCGGACTTCTCCAGGCGTTGGCGGAAGCCCGCTTCGTCGACCGGCCGTCCTTCTTCCAGTGCCATGGTCGCGGCGATGGTCGGGGTGAGCAGTACGCGTGTCCTTCCGTCAGTCGTCGTGAGAATGGTGAGTCGTTCGTCCTCCTCCAGGGCGGCATCGGCGGTGACGCTGAGATTTTCGCCGCTGTAGAGGAGTCGGCTTGTCGGGGACGGGCTCAGCCAGAAGTCGGTGATGGCGGAAGGGAACACGTCTGGGACTTTCTGCTCGTCGTGGTCGGGTGGTGGCTGGGCGATGCCGTGGACGATCGTGCGGCCGGACCCGCCCGGGGTTCAGTAGCGTTTGACGAGACTGACCGAGCGTGCGGCGACGGTGAATCCAAGGCTCTGATACAGACCAAGGGCGCCGGTGGGGTTCTCGGCGTCAACGTCGCGATGCCTTCGCCGCGGCAGTCCGGCCACGGTTCCATCGAGGTCCACCCAGATGATCGTCACCTGGCTCGCCGGGGCCGAGCCGTAGGAGACAGCCCGAAATGGGCGGAGTCCAGGACAGTGATGTGCCGTGCCGCTCACTGAGGATCCTCTCTCGGTGTTGGCTGCGTGCTTGGGAAGTGCTGTGGCGGCGGGCCGACGGGAGAACGGTGTTCTACCCGGCCCCTGAACAGCGCCAGTATTGCCGGCAGCACCCCGGCGACCAGGAACTCCGCGCTGCCCATCGCGAACAGGCAGAAGGCGAGCAGATAGACGCCGAACGGCAGCCTCCCGTGCGTGGCCTGCACCCGCGGTCCGGCCTGTTCGGTTCCGGTGCTTACCGGCCATCGCCCTCGGCCCGCAGGATCGAGGTGAGCTTTTTCTCCAGGACGTGCTTGGGCGCCGCACCGACCCACGAGCCCGCGGGCCGACCGCCCGCGTAGACGACG
>NZ_JBIUBU010000025.1:0-100503 GCF_044548345.1 Streptomyces sp. NPDC052042
GGTAGATGCCCGCATCGAGCTCGGCCCGGATCCCGGGCCAGTGCACCAGCAGCCACGGACGAAGCTCCGCCGTGGTCATGCCGTCCACCCCGGGAACACCCCGGTTCACTTCGACGCGGTTGAGCGCCGCGAGCAGATTCTTCTTCGAGAGCATCCGCTCCCACAACGAGGACTCCTGTTCGCGGTGAACGTCTCCCGCGGGGCGCGCCGACCGGCCACTACGCACCGCCGTGGGCTCTGCCGGATGCACCGGCTCCTCCCCCCCGCGGCCCCGCCGAAGCGGATTTCCTGCGGTCCACGTGACCGGCACGAGCAACCACCACATCACCCGTTCCACTCGATGTTCGGCCCTTCCCAGCCCGCCGCACGACGGCAGCCATCCCGACTGGTACTACGACCTCTGCTGACTTCTGCCCGGTCAGCCCGCACCTTCCAGCGCGGACCGTCGGCGCGGCGACATCTTCAGCACAACCGACACCCGAACAGATCTCCCCAGGTAAGAACGATCACTGTCCCTGGATTCCCGCCGCGTTTACGCACTGGCCTTCTTGGCAGTGACGGGCTTCGCCTTACCGTGCAGGCTCACCCGACCAGCACGCCTCATACGCGGTTCGTGTTCCTCGGTACCCAGGTCTCGCCTCGGGCTTCCTCCAGACCCCACCTCACGATGACGCCCTTGCCTCCAGCTCGGGGTTAGCACCACCTCTTCCCCCAGGGGACTTCCACCCCCAAGCAATCGCCCATGCTGGGCGCACACGGTGGCGGGCGGGCCCGTGGTTCGGGCCCGCCCGGCACGTCGGTTCCGTCCTCGCCCGCGGAGGACCGCGGACCGCTCACCGGGGGCGCACCCGAGGTCTCGCACCGGTGACACGTCACGGATCCGTCACCGGCGGCAGGCCGCGGGCCCTTCGCCGGTGACGTGCCGTGTGCCGCTCACCGATGGGCGGGGAACTCCACCACCTGCTGGTACGTGGGGCGGTTCTGCCAGTGGATGGTCTTCTGGGAGATCCCGCCGAGCGGCCGGTGGACGATCGCGTCCGCGCACCACTGGTCGCCGGCCTTGCACGTGTCGTCGCCCGGGTAGACCTGCGCGGCCGGCTGTGCCGCAGCCTCCTTCAGCGAGGTCAGCAGCGCGTCCCGGCAGCCGCCGAGGTCACCGCCGCCGCAGTACGTGCGGGCCAGCGGGCCCTTGACCGGCTGTCCGAGAACCGTGCGCAGGTCCTTGTCCACGAAGCCCCACCAGCCGTACTGGAACGCCGAACCGCTGTGCGCGCCACTGGCCCCATGACTGGCCGCCGGGGACTCGTCGGTGGCGAGGGCTGCGGTCAACGCCTGGTAGAGGTCGTCACCGAGACCGGGCCTGAACTCGGCCTCGACCAGCCGGGGCCACCATGCGTCCATGACGCGGATCGCGTCGGCGTGGGCGTAGACGTGCGAACCGGCGCCGTTCTCCGCGCGCCGCGCACCGGCCGCCCGCCACGACTCCAACTGCTGTACGACACCGTTTAGTCCGGGGTCGGTCACCGGCCGGGACCGGATCACCTTCAGCAGCTCGGGCAGCAGTTGCTCACCGCGCAGGTCGGTGACGGCGGCCTCGGCCATGGCGCGAGTGAGGGAGGCCCGGGTCACCCCGCCCTCCGCGACCAGCTTCGCCACCCGGTCGTCCAGCAGATCGCCCCGGTGCACGGCGCCGAACCCGAAGCCCGCGGCGGAGTACCCCTCGGCCTGCTTGTTGTTCCAGGAGATGTAGTAGTCCTGGCCGCTGGAGTTCGGGTGCTCGGCGAACGAGGTGTACGCGGCGGTGTTGGCGGCCGGGTCGTAGTCCTTCCACTCGTAGGCCCGCTCGGCCTTCACCGGAAGCGCCGGGTCGACGCCCGCCGCGCGCACCGGGTTCATGCCGCTGTTGTAGTACGCGGCGGTGCGGGAGTCCGCGTAGAACCAGTTGAACGCGTAGTCGATGTTGCTCGCCGCGCGCTGGAACGAGGCGGCGTCCTTGACGTAGCCCGGGTCGTTGAACATCTGGAAGCCGGTGATCGAGTCGGCCTCGTGGCGGTAGGTGCTGCGCAGCGAGGTGTACGCGACGGGCTTCCCGTCGACGGTGGCCCGGTGGGTGACGATGCCGTAGTGCGTGCGCCGGACCTGCATCCGGTAGGAGCCCTTGGCGGTGGAGTCGGCGACGGTCGGCTTCCAGGAGTTGGTGCGCTCCAGCGTCTCCATGGCGGTGCAGGTGCCCCGGTAGAGGTAGTGCGTGGAGTCCTTGGAGGGCGCGGAGCCGTCGGGCTCGCACAGTTCGATGGCGTAGGTGTCGGTGATGTCCTGGCCGGCCGAGGTGGCGCTCCAGGCGTAGTCCTGGCCGCGGCCCATCTGGACGTACATGCCGACGCCCGCGAAGGAGACGCCCCGGGCGCTGATGCCCGGTCCCTGGAGCTCCTGGAGCATCATCAGCTGCGGGGCGAAGTAGCCGGTCTGCGGGCCGAAGACGGCGATCGGGTTTCCGCCGGCGGTGTGCGCGCCGGAGACCAGCAGCGCGTTGGACATGCCGCGCTGCTGGGCGCCGGGGCCGGAACCGGGCAGCGCCCCTTCGGGGATGACGCCGTCGTCGTAGATGCCCTGAGCCTTCTTGAGGTTCGCCGGGGCCTTGACGGGGGCCTTGCGGTCGGTGCCCGCCGAACCGGTGCGGTCGTGGACGAGCGGTTCGACGGTGACGGATCCGGCGTCGGGCAGCGCGGTGCCGCGCGCCTTGCCGGGCTTGTCCGCGTACGGGAACGCGGTGCCGTCGTGGACGGTGAGGACCGTCTCGGGGTCGTTGCGCTGGCGGAACGACTCCCAGACCTTGGTCCCCTCGGCCACCCCGTACTTCTGCTGGGCGGCGAGCAGCGACAGCGCCGCCTGTACCTCGCCGCCGCCACCACCGCCGAACTGGCCGCCGACCACGGAGGCGATCGAGATCAGATCGGTCAGCTTGAACGGCTGTATCTCGCCGACGTTGGTGATGGCGTCGATCTTCCCGGTGAGCACGTACTCGCCGGGGAAGTACCGGCCGTTCTTGGCCTTCTCGCGGTACGCGTTGATGCCGTCGACATACGCCTGGGCGTCCGCCATGGCCTGTTCGCCGCGGGGGCCCTCGTGGGTCCGGATGTATGCGACCTGGGCCTCGAGGTCGGCCTCGGTGTACGGGGCCATCGGCCAGAACTGCTGCTCCAGGCCCTGGTTGGCGAGCGCACCGCCGGCGAACGAGGTGAGCTGACCGCGCCCGATGTGCCGGAACAGGTCCATCAGCCAGAGCCGGTCCTGCCCGGCGGCGTACCCGGCGCCGAACTCGGTGCCGTAACGGGTGGTGCCCTTGATGTGCGGGACACCGGTGGCCCTGTCCCGGGTGATGGTGACGTCGGCGCGCGGCGAGATGACGGACTCGACCCGGTCCTTCGGCACGCCGAACGAGGCGTCGTTGAAGAAGTCGGTCAGCTTCTTGTCGGTGAGCGCGGTGTGACCGGCCACCAGGCCGTTGTAGCGGTCGAGCTGGTCGTCGCTGTGGGCGGGGTGCGTACCGAACGCCTTGTTGCCGAGGATCTCGACGAGCGTGGCGTTGCCGTTCTCTCCGGGCGTCAGAATGTCGTCGCACTGCGCCCGGCAGTAGTCGTTGACGGGTTCGGGTTCCGCCGCCGCGGCGCCGGGCTGCGGTGTCGCGGCCAGCAGCGTGGTGCCGAGGGCGAGGACCGCCGCCGCGGCGGCGGCTCTGGACATGACAGTGCGTGGGGGCATGCGCGCTCCTCCTGGTGGCCGTTGGGCCGGAGGTTACCGACGGTATGGACCGTCGGTAAGGTGAACAACGGTCACCTTCCCCGAATCGCCACATGCCGTGCGGGTCGCTCGATGTGACGCTCGCTCATCTCACTTTCCGGACACTCTTGCCGGTCGCGGGATCGCATTCGGGTGCCCGTTCGTCTAACCGTTGACGCCGAAGTACGAGCGACGGAGGTGAGGGCGCAGTGGCCGGATTCCGGAGTCTTGCGAGACAGGTACGCGATCCCGGTAACGACTTGGCACTGCGGCGGTATTCGCTGCGCAAGTGCCTGGAACGGTTCGCCCCTTACGGGCACCGGGCGACCTGGGACCATCTGTGCACCCGGCACGGGATCGAACCGGAGGACCGTTCCCCCGATCCGGCGGGGCTGGTGGGCGCGCTGGACGAGCTGGAGGCGGCCCGGGCCGTCTGGCTCGGCTACGAGACGTCCTTCGCAGCCCGCCGCAGACGCGAGAAGCACGACGGGCTGCGCAGGCCCGCCACGTTCGGCGACTGGCACCGGCGCGCCTGGGGCGGGTACGGAGTCGCCCGCTGCGCTGATCCGGCCGCCCATCCCTCGGCCCCGCTCGCCGAGGTGCTCGGCCGGCTGATCGCGGCCCTGGACACGGGTCCGGGCACGGCCTGCCCGGTGTGCGGATGCGACGACCTGGAATGGCGGCCGGATCCGGTGCGCGAGGAGTGGACCGGCCCGGTCTGCTCGGGGTGCGGCATCCTGGTGCCCCGGCCGGTGCTCACCCCGGGGGCGCTGGCGAGGTCGCGGGGCGCGCGTCGACGGGATCTCGCCTCGGCGGCGTGAACCGCGCCCGCGGGTGATCCTCCGCGGCCCGCCCTTCCACGCCCCTTCTACACCCCGTCCTTCCGTTCCCCATCCTTCCGCTCCCCGTCCTTCCGTTCCCCGTCCTTCCGTTCCCCGTCCTTCCGTTCCCCGTCCTTCCGTTCCCCGTCCTTCCGTTCCCCGTCCTTGCCCGTCCCGCCACCCGTACGGCGCTCCGGCATCAGGCGCGAGCCGCTCATCCACTGGCCGGAGACGTCGTTCGGATTGGAGAGCACACAGGTCTCCAACGACAGGCAGCCACAGCCGATACAGTCGGTGAGATGGTCCCGCAGCCGCCCCAACTGCTCGATGCGCTCGTCCAGTTCGGAGCGCCAGGCGGCCGAGAGCCGCGCCCAGTCGTCACGGTTCGGGGTGCGCTCGTCGGGCAGTTCGGCCAGGGCATCCCTGATGGTGGCGAGCGGGATGCCCACCCGCTGCGCCGCACGCACGAACGCGACCCTGCGCAGCGCGTCCCTGGTGTAGCGGCGCTGGTTGCCGCTGGTGCGACGGCTCCTTATCAGCCCCTTGGCCTCGTAGAAGTGCAGGGCGGAGACGGCGGCTCCGCTGCGCGCGGCGAGCTGACCGACCGTGAGTTCCTGAAAGGTCTGTGGAATCTGGGGCACTCCCCCAACCCTACGTGGCCGCCCTGACGGCGGTCCGTCGTTGACAGGAACGCACCCGCCAACCATGCTGAGCAAGCGCTTGGACAGAACGGAGTGGAGGGTGCCGCCCACCGGCCCGGCTTCCTTCCACGGGCGCGCGGTCCAGGGGCGCGCGACACCGTACGGCCGAGAGCGGGAAGGCAGGACCAGGGACATGGCGGAGCCGAGGATCTTCACGTCCGCGCAGGAGCTGCGTGACGCGGTGGGAGAGCAACTGGGGTACAGCGACTGGCTGGAGGTCGAGCAGAAGAGGATCGACCTCTTCGCCGACGCCACCGGCGACCACCAGTGGATCCACGTGGACCCGGAGCGGGCCGCGAGCGGGCCGTTCGGCACGACGATCGCGCACGGCTACCTCACGCTCTCCCTGCTGCCGGCCCTGGTGCCTCAGGTCATGCGGGTCGAGGGCATGAAGATGGGGATCAACTACGGCACGGACAAGGTCCGCTTCCCGTCCATCGTGCCCGTCGGCTCCCGGCTGCGCGCGACCGCCGTGCTGCGGAACGTCGAGGAGGCCGGGGGCGGCGTGCAGGTCACGGCCCTCGTGACGGTCGAGCGGGAGGACGGCGACAAGCCGGTGTGCGTGGCCGAATCGGTGTCGCGCTACTACTTCTGACGCCCGCGGGCTCCCGGCCGGTCACGGACTTTCCGGCGGTTCCCGGGCGCCGTGCCGTCCACCGGCTCCCGGCCGCTCATGTGCCCCGGCCGTCCACGGCCGCCGAAGCCGGTCCGCCGGCTTCGGCCCGCCGGGACCGCCTCCCCTTCGCGGCCGGAGGCCCCCGAGCCGCCCGCCGCGGGCCTCCGGCCGCACGCGCCGCCCCGGCCGGACGGCACCCCGCCGCCCGCTACCGCGCGGCGCCGACCATGCGCAGCACGAGACCGGCGTAGAGTTCACCGACCTCGTCCGGCGTCCGGCTGCCCCGCGTGTTGAACCAGCGCGCCACGTCGATGCAGAGCGAGAGCACCGCGAGGGTGGTGCCCGGGACATCGGGGACGTCGAACTCCCTCGCCTCCACGCCCTCGTTGATGATCCGCCGCACCACCGCGTCGGTCCTGCGGCGCAGCCCCACGATCTCGGCGCGGCGCTCCTCGCCGAGCGCGTCGAGTTCGTACTGGACCACACGGGCCGTGGTGTGCTGCTCGGCGTGCCAGCGCACGAAGGACCGTACGGCCTCGGCCAGCCGCTCGGCGGCGGTGCCGTCCCCGTCGGCGGCGGCCTCCAGGACGGACAGGGCCCGGTCGTGGCCGATCCTGCTGATGCGGTGGAGCAGCTCTTCCTTCGTCTTGTAGTGGATGTAGAGCGCGGCGGGGCTCATCCCGGCCCGGCCGGCGATGTCGCGGGTGGTGGTGGCGTGGTAGCCGCGCTCGGCGAAGGCGTCCACGGCGGCGACGAGGAGCCGCCTGGCCGCCTCGGGCGTCACCTCGGCCCACGGCGCGCCGTCGCCGTGGGTCTCCTCCGCCGTGCTCATGATCACTCGCCCCTCTCGTCAGCAGGACGAACACCATACCGCGAAGCTGAGCAAGCGCTTAGCCTCCCTCCCGCCGGGAACCCGGTCCGCAAGGCCCCGGGGCGCCGGCGCTCCGGACGGCAAGGGTCCCGGGACACCGGGCCCCGCCGGCGCCTCGTGACCACCAAGGCTCCGGACCGCAGGGGCGCCGCAGAGCTGTCGGGCGTTCCGGCATCGCGCCCGGCGCACGCTCAGAACGCGGAGACCCCCGTGAGCGCGCGGCCAATGATGAGCTTCTGGATCTGACTGGTCCCCTCGTAGAGGGTCATGACTCGGGCGTCGCGCAGCAGCTTGCCGACCGGGTACTCGTCGATGTAACCGTAGCCGCCGAAGACCTGGAGGGCGTTGTTGGCGGCCCGGACGGCGGCCTCGGAGGCGAAGAGCTTCGCCTTGGAGGCGGCGGTGGCGAACTCCTCGCCGCGGTCGATGAGATCGGCCACCCGCCAGGTCAGCAGCCGGGCCGCGTCGACGTCCACCGCGATGTCGCTGATCAGCTCCTGGACGAGCTGGTGGCTCGCGATCGGCCTGCCGAACTGCTCGCGCTCGCCCGCATAGCCCACGGCGGCGTCGAGCGCCGCCCGCGCGATCCCGACGCATCCCGCCGCGACCGACATCCGCCCCTTGGCCAGGGCGGACATCGCGATCGAGAAGCCCTTGCCCTCCGGGCCCAGGAGTGCCGGGGCGGGGACGCGCACGTCTTCCAGAACCAGCTCGGCGGTGGCCTGGCCGCGCAGGCCGAGCTTGCCGTGGATGGCGCGGCGCACGAGGCCGGGGGTGTCGGCGGGCACCAGGAAGGCGGATATGCCGCGGTGGCCGGGGGCGTCGCCGGTGCGGGCGAAGAGCAGCACCACATCGGCCCAGGTGCCGTTGGTGATGAACATCTTGCTGCCGTTGATGACGTAGGTGTCGCCGTCCCGCACGGCCCTGGTGGCCAGGTTCGCCGCGTCCGAGCCGGAGCCCGGCTCGGTGAGGCCGAAACAGCCGACCGCCTCACCCGATGCGAGCCCCGGCAGCCAGCGCCGCTTCTGCTCCTCGTCGCCCCAGGCCGCGATCGTCTTGGCGACCAGCCCGAGGGAGACGGAGACGATGCCGCGGACCGAGGAGTCGCCCCGGCCCAGCTCCTCGGTGACCAGGCAGTAGGAGAGGTGGTCCCCGCCCGAGCCGCCGTACTCCTCGGGGACGGTGAGCCCGAGGAAACCGACGGAACCGAGTTTCTTCACGATCGACTTGTCGACGTTCTCGGACCGGTCCCAGTCCACGACGTGCGGAGCGACCTCCCGGGCGACGAAGTCCTCGGCGAGCCGCCGGACGGCTTCCTGCTCCTTGCTGAGCGTCAGGTCCATGCCTCGCCCTCCCTCTTTAATTAGCACTGCTAGTTTCGGGTTGGCAGCCCTACTATGTGCCGCATGGCCCGACCGCGCAAGCCTCTTCTCAGCAGGGACCGCATCGTCGAGGCGGCGAGCGCGCTCGTGGACGCCGAGGGGCTCGACGCCGTCTCCACCCGTCGGCTCGCCGCCGAACTCGGCGTCAGCGGCCCCTCGCTCTACAACCACTTCCGCACCAAGGACGAGATCCTGGACGCCGTCGCGGACGCCGTGTCCGCCCAGGTCGACCTGTCGATGTTCGACGCGTCGGACACCCGCGACTGGTTCACCGCCCTGCACGACTGGGCCCTCTCCTACCGCGCGGCGCTCGCCGAGCACCCGCAGATCGTCCCGCTGCTCGCACGGGGACCGGGGCGCCGCCCGGCGGGTCTGCGGGTCGCCGACGCGGTGTTCGGGGCGATGGTCAGGGCCGGCTGGCCACCCGCCCAGGCGACGCACATCGGCGCCCTGATGCGCTACTTCGTCACCGGCTCGGCCCTCGGCTCGTTCGCGGGCGGCTTCGTCGACGACGTGACGGCGTACGACCCCGCCGAGTATCCACACCTGGGCCAGGCACATCTGCTGGCGGAGCACCGCCGGCAGGTCGACGAGGGCGCGTTCGAGACCGGGTTGCGGGCGCTGCTCGACGGGCTCTCGCTCCAGCACGAGCGACTGGCCCGCGCCGGGACGCTTCGGCCGGCGCCGAAACGTCCCTGACGCATCCTGGAACACATGACACGCACGGCACGCGGGGCATGGACGGCACGCGGGGAACGCCCCGACCCCGCCGCGCCCCGGCCGCGCGCCGCATGGCCGACACTGTCGCCTGTCCTGCCGCGGGGTCGGCGTGGGCTGCGGGGCCCGCGGGGGCTACGGGAAGACGACGAGCGCGCGACCGCCCCTGCCCGCGACCATGTCGGCGAAGGCGGCGGGGATGCCGTCGAGACCGATCCGCCCGGTGACCATCGCGGAGAGGTCGAACCGGCCCGCCCGGATGTGCTCGGCCAGGACCGGCAGATCGCGGGCGGGGTCGCTGTTGCCGTAGACGCAACCGCTCAGCGAACGGCCCCAGTGGAAGATCTCCAGGGCGTTGAAGGACACCAGTTGGTCCTTGCCGCCGATGCCGACGACCGTGGTGCGTCCGCCGCGCCGGGTGGAGTCCCAGGCGGCGCGGATGGTCGCGGGGCGTCCGACGCACTCGATCGCCACGTCGGCGCCCAGTCCTCCGGTGAGGCGCCGGACCGTGCGCGCGGTGGTGTCCGAGGCGATCACGAAGTCGGTGGCGCCCGCCCGCCGGGCCAGTTCCTCCTTCTCCGGGGACACGTCCACGGCGACGATTTTCGCGGCCCCTGCGATCCGGGCCGACTGGAGCACGGCGAGGCCGACGCCTCCGACGCCGAGGACGGCGACGGTCTCCCCGGCGCGGACCCGGGCGCTGTGGTGCACCGCGCCGTACCCGGTCAGGACCGCGCAGCCGAGCAGCGCGGCGTCGGTGAGCGGCACACCGTCCGGGGCGGGCAGCACGCAGTTCACGGGGACGACGGTCTCCTGGGCGAACGCGGCCACGTTCAGGCCGGGATGGAGTTCGGTGCCGTCGGCGGTACGGGCGTGGATGCCGGACGCGCCGGTCAGGGCCTCGGCGCAGAGCCAGACCTCGCCGATCCCGCAGTGATGGCAACTCCCGCAGGATGGAGCCCAGTTCAGCACCACACCATCACCGGGCGCGAGATGGGCAACGCCTTCGCCGACCGCGACCACGGTGCCCGCCCCCTCGTGCCCGAGCACGGCGGGAACGGGCACCCGCATGGTGCCGTCGGACAGTGAGAGGTCGGAGTGGCAGACGCCCGCGGCGGCCAGTCTGACCCTCACCCGGCCGGGACCGGGCTCCGGGAGTTCGATGTCGGTGACCTCCAAGGGGGCTCCGATTGCGGGGAGGACGGCGGCACGGACCACGAAGGCGCTCCTTGACGGTCGCTGGGAATCGGGGTGGGCGGGGCGGATGAGCACCAGGACGGAAGAAGGACAGGAGAAGGACAAGCGTAGGGACGAGGGGAAGGGGCGGACGAGGGGGCGGCGCCCCCAACGGCCGGACCGGGACGGTCGAAGGGCCGGACCGTCTCCGGCGCGGGGCGCCGTTCGCCCGTGGGACACCGGGCGGGACGGGCCGGGCACGACGCGGGAGGCGTACAGGAGCCTCGGCGCGCCGCGACCGGACGGGCCCGATCCCCTCAGAACTGGAGGGACTTGGTCTGGAGGTACTCGGCGAGCCCGTGCACGCCGAGTTCGCGCCCGACGCCCGACTGCTTGTACCCGCCGAACGGGGCGAGCGGGTTGAACCGCCCGCCGTTGATGTCGACCTGCCCGGTGTCCATCCGGCGGGCGAACGCCACCGCCTCGGCGTCGTCGCCCGCCCAGACCGCGCCCGCGAGCCCGTACACGGTGCCGTTGGCGATGCGCAGGGCGTCGTCCTCGTCCTCGTAGCGGATGACCGAGAGGACGGGTCCGAAAATCTCCTCCTGGGCGATGGTCATCTCCGGGGTGACCTCGGCGAACACGGTGGGACTGACGAAATAGCCGCGCTCACGCGGGGCTTCGGGGCCGCCGACGACGAGGCGCGCACCCTCGGCGACGCCCTTCTCGATGTAACCGCGCACCCGCGCGCGCTGCTCGGCGTTGACGAGAGGGCCGATGCGGTCGGCGTATGTGGCCGCGGCCTCCGCGGCGAGCGCGACCGCCTCCTCGTAACGGGAGGTGTGCACGAGCATGCGGGTCCAGGCGCTGCACGTCTGGCCGGAGTTGCCCATGACGTTCGCGACGCCTGCGGCGACGGCCTTGGCGAGGTCGGCGCTCGGCAGGATGACGTTGGCGGACTTTCCGCCGAGTTCGAGGGCGACGCGCTTGATCGCGGCACCGGCCGTGGCGCCGATCCGCCTGCCGACGGCGGTCGAGCCGGTGAAGGAGACCAGGTCGACGCCGGGGTGCTCGACCAGTGCCTGTCCCGCGACCGGGCCGAGGCCGGTGACCAGGTTGAACACCCCTGCGGGCAGGCCCGCTTCATGGACGGCCTCCGCGAAGAGCCGGGCGGTCAGCGGGGTGTCCTCGGCGGGTTTGAGGACGATCGTGCAGCCCGCCGCGAGCGCGGGCGCGACCTTGGCGACGATCTGGTGCAGCGGGTAGTTCCACGGCGTGATGGCCCCGACGACACCGACCGGTTCGGCGTGGACGACGGAGTTGCCGACCTTCTCCTCGAAGGGGTGCGAGGCGGCGAGTTCGGCGTACGAGCCCGCCACCAGGATCGGCAGGCCCGCGTGGACCACCTGCGAGAACCGTGGCGGCGCGCCGAGTTCGGCGGTGACGGTCGCCGCGATCTCGTCCTTCCGGGCCGCGAGCGCATCGCGCAGGGCGGCGATCCTCGCGGCGCGCTCGGCGGGCGGGGTGGCCGCCCAGGCGGGAAGCGCCTCGCGCGCGACGGCCACGGCGGCGTCCACGTCCTCGGCGGTGCCCGCGGGGACATGGGCGATGACCTGTTCCTCCACCGGGTCGACGACCGCGATGGTCTCCGTGCCGGCGGCGGGCCGCCACGCGCCGCCGATGTACATGCCGTCGTGGGCCTTCATCACGATCCTCCCGGGGTGCCGCGGTCGCGGCTCGGCCGTGCGTTCCGCACCCCAATCTAGTGCCGCATCAAGCAACGTTCGCCCCGTCGCGACGCCCGGCACGCCCTCTCGCCGCACCGGCCGAAAACCCGAGTACGTCCAGTACGAGGGCTTCCGGCCGGCACACCGAGAGCACACACCGGACGCGCTCCTTGACAGGCAAACGTTGCCTGCCGCGGCACTAGCCGTGACCGGCCATGTCTGCCCGGAAGGAGCGTTGTCCGGTGCGCGCGACCGCATGGCGGCCGGAAGCCCTCGAACGGGGTCTCCCCTGCTCGAACGAAGTCGAGAGCCCGGAAAGGGCTACGTGGGCCTTTGGCCGACGCCGCGAGCGTGCGTGCCGGACGACGCGACGGGGCGAACGTTGCCGGGAGCGGCACCGGTGCCGTGGCCCGGAAGGTCCGCCGGGTGGCTCGCGCCGCCCGGTGCGGTGCACCGCAGGGTGGAGCACCGCCCCGCTTCCGGGCGCGGCTCCCCCCGACCCGTCCGGCCGGACCGCCCCGGCCGACGGTCCGCGAGGGGCGGCCCCGGTCAGCCGAGACCGACGGGCTCCGTGCCGGGGGTCCCGATCCCGGGGCTGCCGGACCCCGGGTTCTCGGCCCCGGGATCCTGGAACTGGGTGCGGTACAGCTCCTCGTACCGCCCTCCGGCCGCGAGGAGTTCGTCGTGGGTGCCCCGCTCCGTGATCCGCCCGTCCTCCACCACCAGGATGAGATCGGCGGACCGCACGGTGGACAGGCGGTGGGCGATCACGACGGCGGTGCGTCCGGCGAGAGCCTCGGCGAGGGCCTCCTGGACGGCGGCCTCGGACGTGTTGTCCAGGTGGGCGGTGGCCTCGTCGAGGATGACGACGCGCTGGCGGGCCAGGAGTAGCCGGGCGATGGTCAGCCGCTGGCGTTCGCCGCCGGAGAGCCGGTAGCCGCGTTCGCCGACGACGGTGTCCAGTCCGTCGGGCAGCGAGGCGACCAGTCCGTCCAGGCGCGCGCGGCGCAGCGCGCCCCAGAGGTCCTCCTCGGTGGCCCCGGGCCGGGCGAGCAGCAGGTTGGAGCGGACCGACTCGTGGAAGAGGTGGCCGTCCTGGGTGACCATGCCGAGGGTGTCGCGCAGGCTCTCGGCGGAGAGGTCGCGTACGTCGACGCCGCCGACGCGCACCGCGCCCGCGTCCACGTCGTAGAGCCGGGGCAGCAGTTGCGCGATGGTCGACTTGCCCGCACCGGACGAACCGACGAGCGCCACCGTCTGTCCCGGTTCGGCGCGGAACGAGATCCCGCGCAGCACCTCTCCGCCTTCCCGGCCGTCGAGGACCGCGACGTCCTCCAGTGAGGCGAGGGAGACCTTGTCGGCGGACGGGTAGCCGAACCGCACCCCGTCGAACTCCACGGACACCGGACCCTCGGGGACCGCCCGCGCGTCCGGCTTCCGGCCGATGAGCGGTTCGAGGTCGAGGATCTCGAAGACCCGCTCGAAGCTGACGAGGGCGCTCATCACCTCCAGGCGCGCCCCGGCGAGCGCGGTGAGCGGCGCGTAGAGGCGGGTCAGCAGCAGGGCCAGCGCGACGACCGCGCCCGCGTCCAGTTGCCCGCGCAGCGCGTAGTGGCCGCCGAGGCCGTAGACCAGGGCGAGCGCCAGCGCCGACACGAGGGTGAGCGCGGTGATGAAGGCGGACTGGGCCATGGCGGTGCGGACTCCGATGTCGCGGACCCGGCCCGCCCTGGCGGCGAATTCGGCGGACTCGTCGGCGGGCCGCCCGAACAGCTTGACCAGGGTGGCGCCGGGCGCGGAGAAACGCTCGGTCATCCGCGTCCCCATCGCGGCGTTGTGGGCCGCGGCCTCCCGCTGGAGCCTGGCCATCCGGGCGCCCATGCGCCGTGCGGGCAGCACGAACACCGGCAGCAGCAACAACGCCAGGACGGTGATCCGCCAGGAGAGGGAGAGCATGACGCCGAGGGTGAGCAGCAGCGTCACGGTGTTGCCGACGACGCCGGACAGCGTGTTGCTGAAGGCGCGCTGGGCCCCGATGACGTCGTTGTTGAGCCGGCTGACGAGAGCGCCGGTGCGGGTGCGGGTGAAGAACGCGACCGGCATGCGCTGCACATGGTCGAAGACGGCGGTGCGCAGATCGAGGATCAGTCCTTCGCCGAGGTTCGCCGAGAGCCGGCGTCCGACCAGCGCGAGCGCCGCCTCCACGAGCGCGATCGCGGCGATGAGCAGGGACAGGCGTGTGACGGTGCCGGTGTCCTCGCCGGTCACGATGGCGTCGACGACACGTCCGGCGAGGACCGGGGTGGCGACCGCGAGCAGCGCCGTCGCCACGCTCACGACCAGAAAGAGGGCGACCCTGCGGCGGTGCGGGCGGGCGAACGCGGCGACGCGCCGCAGAATGGCGCGGTCGAAGGGGCGCCGGTCCGCTTGCGCGTTCATGACGTTGTGGAGCTGTGCCCACGCGGTGGTTTCCATGCTCATGGCGGAAACGTACGACCTCCAGCGGACTTGAGGTCAACGCCCGGCCGTACGGCGCCCGTCGCCGCTCCGAGGCGCATCCACGGTGTTTCGGTCCGGTCCGCGCGGCGCCTGCCGGACCGCGCCCCGGCAGGGCCCAGCGGCCTCGGTGCCTCGGGGCCCCGAGGCACCCCGGTCCGGGCCCGGCAGGCCCCCTCATGAGGCGCCCCGGAGCGGGCCCGTCCAGTGGCTCGGACCGGGCCCGCGCGGCGGCCCGGACCGCGCCCTCACGGTCAGTCCAGGAGCCGCGCGAGATACGCCCGGAGCAGGACCCTGGTCTCGGCGATGACGGCCTCGTCCCCCGACGGGTCGGTGCGGAACGCGAGGCGGAGAAGGGCGTCCGCGGCCTCGACGCAGATCAGGACCGTCCGGTGCGGATCCGCGCCGGGAAGCGGGCCGAGGTAGCGGGAGAGAAGCACGGCGAGACGGGCGGCCACCCGGTGGTTGGCGTCGTCGGCCGGGCCGGCCTCGGGGGCGGGGGCGCCGCCGAAGTCGACGAGGGAGAAACCGGCCACCAGGTACTCGTCCAGGACGGCGTCGATGGCGCTGCGCCAGTCGCTCGCCGGGATGGCGGCGAGCCGGGCGGCGACGCGTTCGGCGTAACCGTCCACCAGGTTGCGCCGGGCGAGCGCGTCGGCCAGCGCGCGCTTGTTGGACAACAAAGTGTGTAAAACACCTATACCAGGTGTGTACCGTCACTCGGCGACGGTCCCCGCGCACGCGGGGATGGTCCGCTGCACACGGCGGAGTCCGGGAAGGTGCTCGCATGGTCCCCGCGCAAGCGGGGATGGTCCCCGCGCACGCGGGGTTTCGCCTCTTCCCGCAGCGCGCGGGGAGGGGCTTTTTCGCGCGTCCGGGGTCAGCCCTTACGAGCTGCCCCCTCCGGCCACACCACATCCACGGGCAGCCCCGCGGCCAGGGCCGCCTCGACCGTGTCGGCTGTCCCCCCACCCTTCCCCGACGGAGGGCATCCGTCCCACACAGCAACAAGGCGATCGGCCCGCCGCAGCAGCTCGGCATTGGCAGCCTCGTACGCCCCCCGGTGGGCAGTCTCATGAGAGAGGACCAAGACGTCCTCGGCGGCCCCGACCAGACGGTCAAAGACCGGCGCGTGATCAGGCTTGACCTTGTTCTGTCGGTAGTCCTGGGAGGGGATGACGACAGTCAGACGCCCACCAGCCGCAAGGACGGCCTCGGCGAACAAAGAGTCAGCGCCCTTGGCGATGCAGGAGACGCCGACAAGATCGGAACTGTACTTCGTAAGCAGGCCGGCCAGGGCTGCGCGGACTACAGGAACGGCGTCCTCCGTCAGATCCATGTGCCCGGTCACCGCAAGGGTTGTCACGTCGCTCTCCTTCAAGTCGACAGCAGGTCGCGGATACTATCCCGCGCCGCACGCACAGAGCGTGAGGCGCTGTGGCCCACCGTGTACGGGTAGAGACGCTTGAGCTGCGACCGGACACGCGCCGATTGGGTACCCCTGGCCGCCTCGACCGCGCGGACCGCTTCGGCCGCGCCGCCCACCACGTCGTTCGCCAGGAAGTGGCACTCGGCGAGGCCGATGCGGTCCAAAGCATGGGATCGACCGGCCTCCGCACCACGCGGAGACAGAGCTGTCCGAATCTCGGCGGCAGCCTGGTCCGCGTACGTACGTGGATCGCTGAGAGCAAGGTCGAGCAGACGCCCGCCGGTCACCCCCGCAAGCTCGGCTTCGCCGAAGTAGGCAATCCGTGACGCTCAAGGTGTACGAGGTCGACCGGTACGGGCGGACGGTGCGCATAGTCCGCCCGAAAGCCGAGGTCAAACCGCTCAAAGCCCCGCCGCCGACGGACGCCTACCCGGCCTGCGAGTGCGACCGGTGCAGCACGCGCCGCGAGCCGTCCGGCCGGCCGGTGGTGGCGGGTGCGGCCCGGTGACGCGGCGCACCTGGCAAGAGCCGGTGATCGAACTGCCGCACTGCGACCTTCCCGAGGATCCGGCCCCGGTCGGCGGCTGCGATGTCTGCGCCGCCCTGGCCGACCAGCGGGCGACGGCGCGGCAGATAGACGACTCGTCGAGGGCGACGGACTGCAACATCGAGATGCGGCAGCACCCGCACCGTCGGGGGAAGCGATGACCGTCACCCGACACCGGTTCGTGAAGCACGGCATCGGCACTGCCCCGGGCAGCACGCGGATGATGTCGGCCTCGTGCCTCACCCCCCGACTGCGGGTGGACCCTCGCCGCTACCGCCGACGAGGACGCGGGCGGCGCTGCGTGCATGACCCACGCGGCCATGGCCCCCGGGCACTCCCGGTTCCGCCGTCAGTGGGCCGACGAAGCCGAGGTGCGACCGGTGGAGGGCACGTGAGCGCGCGGGCGGTAGCCGTCGTCGCCCATGCCGCGTGGGTGCTGACCATCGCACTCCTGGTCGGCCGCGGGGCGCACGCCCGTAGCCCCTGAGACTCCCGCTCCGGGCCCGGTGGGGACCGTCATACCGGAGCGGGCCCCGCTGCCCGTGCGGCGGGGCGGGGCGCGGCGGCCCCGGCCGAGCACCAACCCCCCGTGTGCCGGCCGGGCCCGCCGACGAGACGACGGCAAGCACCCTCCGCAGAGACCCCATGCACGAACCCCCGCAATGCCCCCGCTGCCCGGACCGCCCCGCAGTCTGGCGAGACACCACCCACACCACCCCGGCGCTTGGCATTGGTATTGCACCGGATGCGAGGGGAGATGGGCCCCCACGGCAACCGGCAGATGAACAGATGAGCAGGGCCGCCGCAGGAGAGATGTGCGGGGACCCTCTCACGCGTTTCCGCAGATCAGCCGGTAGGGGTTTTACACGCGTTGTACGAGAAGAACCGGTAGACGGAGCCGATGGGCACCCCGGCCCGGACCGCGACGGCCCGGGTGGAGAGCTGCTCGTACCCGGCCTCGTCGAGGAGTTCGGCGCAGGCGTCGAGTATCCGGGCGAGGCGTTCGGCGCTGCGCCGCTGGACCGGGACCCGGCGGAGGTGGCTATTGGCTGGGGGCACGGGCTCCATGATGCCGCCCACCGCTCCGGTGAGGGGCTCCTGTGCCGCAGGTGGTGCGCCTCCGGAGGTCCTCCCCGTTCCGTGGCCCGTGTCCGCCGTCATTCACCTCGGGGTATGTCACCGAGTGGCGTTGACGCGCCACGATCCGATTCCTACGGTAGTCCATAGGATTTCTTCTCACCGGGAGCGCGCATGAGTGGCATCGAGCAGGCGAGGAAGACGGCACAGGGGCTTGAGCATTCGCCCGGCTTCGGCAACGAACACAGCTCGGAGGCGGTTCCGGGGGCCCTGCCGCACGGTCGCAACTCGCCCCAGCGCGCCCCCCTCGGGCTCTACGCGGAGCAGCTCAGCGGCTCGGCCTTCACCGAACCGCGGGTGCACAACCGCCGCTCCTGGCTCTACCGGATCCGCCCCTCGGCCGCGCATCCCCCGTTCGTCCGCATGGGCGACGGCGCGATCCGCACGGCCCCGTTCACGGAGACCGTGCCCGACCCCAACCGGCTGCGCTGGGATCCGCTGCCCGAGCCTCCGGCCGGGACGGACTTCCTGGCCGGCCTGTGGACCCTCGGTGGCAACGGCGACGCGGCACAGCGCGCCGGCATGGCCGTACACCTTTACCACGCCAACGCGTCCATGACGGACCGGGTGTTCAGCGACGCGGACGGCGAGCTGCTGATCGTCCCGGAACGCGGCGGTCTGCTGCTCCGTACCGAACTGGGCCTGCTGCGCGCCGAGCCGGGGCATGTCGCGCTGATCCCTCGCGGGGTCCGCTTCCGGGTGGAGCTGCTCGACACCACGGCTCGCGGCTACGTCTGCGAGAACTACGGCCGTCCGTTCGTCCTCCCCGATCTCGGCCCGATCGGCGCCAACGGCCTGGCGAACGCGCGGGACTTCCTCGCGCCCGTCGCCGCGTACGAGGACGACGACCGCCCGGTGGAAGTGGTCAACAAGTTCTGCGGGAACCTCTGGTCCGCGACCTACGACCACTCGCCGCTCGACGTGGTCGCCTGGCACGGCAACTACACCCCGTACGTCTACGACCTGCATCGTTTCAACGTCATCGGGTCGATCAGCTACGACCACCCCGACCCGTCGATCTTCACGGTGCTGACCTCGCCGTCCGACACCCCCGGTCTGGCGGGCGTCGACTTCGTCGTCTTCGCGCCGCGCTGGCTGGTCGGCGAGGACACCTTCCGGCCGCCGTACTTCCACCGCAATGTGATGAGCGAGTACATGGGTCTGATCGAGGGCGCGTACGACGCGAAGACGGCCGGGAAGGGTGGATTCGTGCCGGGCGGCGGCTCGCTGCACAACATGATGTCGGCGCACGGTCCGGACCGGGAGACCTTCGACCGGGCGAGCACGGCGGAGCTGAAGCCACAGAAGATCGACGACGGCCTCGCTTTCATGTTCGAGACCCGCTGGCCGGTGACGGCGACCGCGCAGGCGGCCGGAGCCGACCATCTGCAGCACGGCTACGACGACGTGTGGCAGGGTCTGAGCCGCAACTTCAGGCCGTAGGCGACGACAGCCACCCCGCGGCCCACGCGTCGTCGCGTCCGCAGTGTCGCAGTACGGAGAGACCAGGTGACTCAGGTGCACCAGAAGCCCAGGACGCCGCCGGGGCCGGCCTTCGCCCCCGACTCGCTGGTCCTGAACCGCAAACTGCCGCTGTGGTACCAGGTCTCGCAGTCGCTGCGCGCCTCGATACTGGGGCGCGCGGCGGACGCCTCGGAGCGGCTGCCGACCGAGGAGCAGCTCGCGGCGCACTACGGCGTCAGCGTGCTGACGATGCGCCAGGCGCTCAAGGAGCTGGAGAACGAGGGGCTGATCAGCAGGCACCGGCGGCGCGGCACGTTCATCGAACCGCGCGCCCGCCGGGTGTCCCCGGTCCGGCTGCTGGGCTCGATCGACGCGATCGTGGCCCAGCAGTCGGGCGAACTGACCTCGGTCCTGGACCACGGCCCGACGGCCGTGCCGTGCGAGCTCGGCGAGTACTTCCCCGACTGCGCGGAGGTGGTCGGATACCGCAGGCTGCGGCGCGACGAGGACAGCGGTGAGCCCACCAACTGGGCGGAGAACGCGGTGCATCCCGAGGTGGCGTCCCGGCTCGACGTCACCGACCTCGAACGCTGGCCGATGACCAAGGTGCTGCGCGACCGCGTCGGCGTCCGGATCGCCCGGATCACCGACACGGTGGAGGCACGCCTCGCCGACCCGGTCACCGCCGAACTCCTCCAGGTGCCGCTGCTCAGCCCGATCCTCTTCTACACCGGGGTGACGTACGAGGAGAGCGGCCGAGTGGTGGACGTGGCCCGGATCCGCTACCGGGGAGACCGCTTCGCCTTCTCGGTCACGGTGGAGGCGCACTGACGTTCCCCCACACCGCCGTGCCCCGCCCTCTCCGGGAACGCCCACGGCCGGGCCCGTACCGGGTGCACGCCCGCGCCGGGCCCACCCGTGTCGGGCCCACCCGTGTCGGACCTACCCATGGCGGACCTGCCCATGGCGGGCACACGGCCGTGCCCGGCACACGGCTGTGCCGGGTGCGCCGGCGCCGGACCCGCGGCCGTGCCGGGCAGGCGGCACCGGCCGCGCCCCGGCGGGCACGGCTACGATGCCGGGGCAGGCAGGCAGGCGGACGTGGCGACGGGGAGGACGACACGGTGGCAGCACGGGCGGCGGGCGGCTCCGGTGGCACCCGGGGGGACGGCGCCCCGCTCCTCGACGACCTGATGCCCTGGTCCGTACAGCCGTTGCGCACCGGACGCCCCTGGGTGACCGCCCCCGACGCCGCCTCGCTGAGGGCGCGCTGGGAACGGTTGGTGAAGGCCCCCGGGGACGAGCGCGAGCGGCTGTTCCGGGTCACCCGTTCACGTGATCCCCGCAGCCGGGTGGCGGCGCTGCCGGGGCAGTCCACCGGCACCGGTCCGTTCGACCGCGAGGACGGGCCATGCCCGGAACCGGTACGCATCGCTCACGGCCCGTTCGACGAGCAGTGGCTGATCCCCGACCACCGGCTGATCGACGCCGCCCGCCCCGAGCTGTGGCGGGTGGCCGACGGGGAGCAGTTCTTCGTCGTCGAGCACGGGTACCTCCCGCAGGACACGGGCCCCGCGCTGTCCGTGACGGCGCTGCTGCCGGACGGCCATGCGCCCGCGGGCCGCCCGGGCCGGATCCGGCCGCTGTACCGGCGCCCCGGCGGCCTCGAACCCAATCTGGCCCCCGGGCTGCTCACCCTGCTGCGCAGCCGGCACGGGGACTCGGTCACGCCACGGTCCGTGCTGGCGTGGATCGCGGCGGCGGCCCGCCACTCCCCCACCGGATGCGTGGTGCCGCTGCCCGCCGACACGGCGCGCTGGTCGGCGGGGGTGGAGCTGGGGCAGGAGCTGCTGCGGCTGCAGTTGCGTGGTGCCCGGGGCGGGGAGCGCCCCCGGCTGCCGGGCGGGCGGCGGCCCTATGTGCGGGCCTCGGTGCCGCCCGTGCCGACCGCCCCGGAGTACGACCCGGTGGGCGAGGCGCTCCTGCTGGGCACGGGCCGTATCGCACCGGTGCCGGCCGGGGCGTGGGAGTTCCGGGTGGGCGGGGTCCGGATGCTGGATCTCTGGTTCGGGCGCCGCATGGCAGCCGGGATGAGCGGCGCCGAGGGCGCGGAGGGCGCGAAGAGCGCGGAGGGCGCGCAGGACGCGGACGGCCTGGAGGCGATCCAGCCGCGCGTCTGGCCTCAGGAGTGGACCTCGGAGCTGCTGGAACTGATCACGGTGCTGGCCCTGCTCGCCGGACTCCGGCCCCGGCAGGAGGAACTGGCCGAGGGTCCGCACCTCACGGCGGACGAGCTCCGGGCCGCGGGCGTGCTGCCCGTCCCGGACGCGGCCCGCCGACCCGCTTCCGTGCTCGACCACCGCGAGGAAGGCCCGGACGGGCAGTTCGCACTGCTGTGACCGGCATCCGCGAGGACACGGTGCAGGGACACGAGGCGGCATCACCGGGCCGAACCACCGGGCGGACGGTTCCGGGTCCTCGTGGCCACCGCTGACCGCCGCTGACCGCCGCTGACCGCGCCGAGCATCGGCTCGTACAGGTCCTTCTCACGCAGCGCTTGGCTGTGGACGCGGCTGATGAGCGGCATCGTACGGCGGCCTGGCTCCGCCGCCATCTACCGCATGGACACCGTGCCGAAGCCCTCCGCATCGGCGATACGTACCGCCGCCGCGGTGCCCGCCCTGCTGACCGCGATCCACCGCCCGTGCCGACGCTTGGCGGATACACCAAAGCGCCGCTGCGGGCCCCGGGGATGACGGGAGGGCTGCAGCGGCGCATGGCCGGTACGGAACGGTCGTCCGATCGGCCCGGGCACGGCCGACGAGCGGTGGTGACGGCGTCGGGTCAGTGGCGGCTGCCGAAGAGCGAGCGGCGCAGTCGGTTCAGCGGCGCGATGAGCAAGACCCGCGCACTCCGGCTCCTACGGCTGTGTCCGGCCTCGCGCGAGGTCAGCTCACGCATCAGCAGCGTCGCCTCGGCGGCCTCCCGCCGCGGCACGGCGGGGCCGCCGAGCACCGCGAGATGGCGGTCGAGGCGCGAACTGGTCGCGCTGCTCCCGCAGGTGATGGCAGGCACACGCGGCCTGCTGCGGATCGATATCTGTTCCATGTCACTCCCCACCCGTACGAGGGCACCCGGCCCGGGCAGGCTAACCCTATCCTCCCGCGATGACACTCGTGTATCCCGCCTGCGGAATCGGACGCGTCGTCCGGCGGTTGACGAACGCTCTCCGTGTCCGGTCGGCCCCGGGGCCGACCGGACACGGAGAGCGGCTGCCGCGCCCTTTACCGGCGTGAAGCCGGACGGAGCCCCCTGCGCACGGGGGCTCCCGCCCGCCGGACCGGCCGGCGGGTCCGGCGTTCCGTCACCGCCGCTCAGGCCGCGGAGTTGAGAACGGGCAAGTAGCCGCCGGACTGCCCGGCCGCCGTGGGATGGTAGGACTCACCGATGTTGAGCCAGTTGACACTGTGCAGCCAGGCGTCCCCGGAGCAGATCTCGTGTCCGCCGAACCTGCCCGCGACATCGGCGAAGGTGAACCCGTGGTCGGCGGCGCGCTTCGCGGTCGTCGCGTTGAGGTAGTCGGCGGCGTCGTTGATCGCGGACCGCACCTTGTCACTCAGACCGACGACACAACTGCCACCGACCTTGTAGAAGCGCGGGTAACCGAGGACCACCACACGGGCGGACGGCGCCTTGGCACGGATCGCCGAGTACACCGAGTCCAGGTTGCCGGGCAGGGTCGTGCCGACATAGCTGCGGGCCGTGGCGATCCGGTTGAGACAGGTGGCCTCGGACTGGAGGACACAGGTGGTCATCACATCGGCGAAGCCCGCATCGTTGCCGCCGATGGAGAGGGAGACGAGGTCGGTCGAGGAGTTCAGCGGCCCGAGCTGACCGGACGTCACATCCCCGGTGCGGGCGCCCGAGCAGGCGGTGAAGGCGAAGGACGAGGGCGCGTGGGAGGCGGCCCAGAGTGCGGGGTACGCCTTGGTGCTGCGCTTGCAGGATCCGCTGGCGCTGTCGTAGCTCCCGGCCCCGACGCCCGAGGAGTACGAATCGCCGAGGGCGACGTAGTCGACGCCCTGGGCGGACGGTGCGGCGGAGGCGGTGGCTGCTCCGGTCAACGCGAGGACGGCACCGAGCAGAAGCGAGGACGAGAATGCCGCGAGTCTGGACACCTTCATGGAACCTCCCTTGGACCGACCGGCAGGATCTCCGCCTTGGTCTGCCGTGTCCGTGGTAGCAGCATCGGCAACCACTTTGGAAGTGTGCATGCCAAGTTGCTCCAAGGAGTACCCCGATGCGCCCCCTTGATGCCGTGTCACTCCCCCGGTACCGCCGCCGGACACGCGTGGAAACACGACGAAACCCGATGCGCCGGGCGCCCCCTTGCCGGATCATGGGCGCCATGGCCGCCACCCCTGAGTCCGCACTGCCGATCCGGCTCACCGTCGACGACAACGATTCGCCGTCCGATGTCGTGGACGCGCTGTTCCTCGGCCGCTTCGCGAGGGGTGATCAGCCCTACTCGCACAGCACCTCCCTCGACCGGGTCAAAGCCGATGCCACCCTGCTGCCTCCGGCCGCCACGGTGCTGCGCGCCGCCCGGGACGACGACCGCGGCGCCACGCTCGCCGAGGGCGAGGGCTGGACCCTGCTCGTCTCCCGGTGGAACCACGGCGCCGACGTCACGGTCACCGCGACCAGCCCGGAACTGGCGCGCGAGATCCTCGACCGGGCGACGGACGGCGTACGGGACGACCCCGAACCCCAGCCCGAGAACGTGACGATGGGGTTCTGGTACGTGTCACCGCGCCGCGGCCCGTACCGCACCACCCGGCAGATCGCCGCCGGGGCCTGGGAGGAGGTCCGCGGCAACTACACGACTCCGGTGGCCGATGCCCTGGACCGGCTGATGAAGGTCACCCCCGACGACATCGCGGGCCGGCTGCTCCTGCTGCACGGCCCGCCCGGCACCGGCAAGACGTCCGCGCTGCGCACGCTCGCGCGTTCCTGGCGGGACTGGTGCCAGGTGGACTGCGTGCTCGACCCGGAGCGGCTCTTCAACGACGTCGGCTATCTGATGGACATCGCGATCGGCGAGGACGAGGGCACGGCGAAGGGCCGCTGGCGGCTGCTGCTCCTGGAGGACTGCGACGAACTGATCCGCGGCGAGGCCAAGCACACGGCGGGGCAGGCGCTCTCCCGTCTGCTGAACCTCACCGACGGGCTGCTGGGCCAGGGCCGCAACGTGCTGGTGGGCGTCACCACCAACGAGGCCCTCGAACGGCTCCACCCGGCCGTGGTCCGGCCCGGCCGCTGCCTCGCCAGGATCGAGGTGGGCCCGCTGACCCGCCCGGAGGCGGTGCGCTGGCTGGGCTCGGAGGAGGGGCTCGGCCGCGAGGGCGCCACGCTCGCCGAGTTGTACGCGCTGCGCCGCGGCAGCGGTCCCGCGTCGGTGCCGAAGCAGGATTCCGGAGCGGACGCGGGCCTCTACCTCTGACCCCGGCGGCCGGGCAGGCCCGGCCGCGGGCCGCGCCGGGCCGCCTCCCGCCCGAGCGCGCACGGTTCCGGGCCCGCGCACGGTTCCGGGCCCGCGCACGGGACGCTCCCGGGACGCGGGGGCCGACCGGACGCGGGGGCCGACGCGGCAACCGACCCGCAGGGGGCGATGCGCGCTCCGGCTCAGCCGTCCCCGTACGCCGCTCGCACCGCGTCCTCGGCCAGGGACAGCGCCTCGGCGCGCGACAGGCCCAGCCGCCGCGCCTGCTCGGCGTACTCCCGTGCGGACACCGCCGCGTGACGATCCGCCGCCTCACCGGCCGCGGCGACGAACGTGCCGTTGCGCCCCCGTGTCTCGATCACCCCGTCGGCCTCCAGCACCCGGTACGCCTTAGCGACGGTGTTCGCGGCGAGGCCGAGCTCCTCGGCGAAGCCGCGTACGGTCGGAAGCCTGAAACCGACGGGCAGCGCGCCGGAGCGGGCCAGTTCGGAGATCTGCGTGCGCAGTTGCTCGTAAGGGGCGGTGCCCGATTCCGGGTCGATGGCGATCTTGAGAGTCACCCGTCGATTGTCCCACCGCCGCACCCTGTCACAGGAAAATCAGGAGCGGTTCGCGCGGGCCCGCGCGTAACGTTCCGGCCCATGACCGTCCTCGTTCGCGACCTCCTGCCCTCCGACGCCGTGGCCTGGGCCCGGATCCGGCACGCCGCGGTGCCCTACATGGTGACCACTCCCGAGCAGGTCGTCTTCGATCTCGCCGCCGCCCGCCCCGACGAGCACTACCGGCTGCTCGTGGCCGAGCAGGACGGGGAGGTCATCGCGACCGCCCAGGTCGGTCTCAGCCCCGACAGCTCCGAACCCGGACAGGCTTTCTGCAACCCGTACACGCATCCCGAGCGCACGGGGCGCGGGGCGGGCGGGCTGCTGCTGCGAACGGCGGAGGAGCACGTGGCGCGGGAAGGGGCACGCGCGATCTACTCATGGGTGCTCGACACCCCGTCGAACCGCGCCTTCGCAGAGAAGCGCGGCTATGCGCCCAGCCGTTCGGCGCACTTCCTCCGCCTCGATCTGACGAACGGTTCGCTGCCGCCGCGTCCGGGCGTCCCGGCGGGCGTCGAACTGCGCAGCGGCGCGGACTTCGCGGACGACCCGCGCCCGCTCTTCGTGGCGGACGCCGAGACCACGGCCGACGAGCCGAGCGACATCCCGTGCGAACCGGCCGACTACGAGGACTGGCTCCGGCAGATCTGGAACCATCCCGGGCTCGACCACGCACTCACCTCGGTCGTGCTGGTGGACGGAGAGGTGGCGGCGTTCTCCGCGGCGCGGACCGACGGCCGGACCGGCTACATGTCGGCGATGACCGGCACCCGGCGCGCGCACCGCGGCCGGGGACTGGCGAAGCTCGCCAAGCACGACTCGCTGCGCCGGGCGCGCGCGGCCGGATACACCGACGCGTACACCGGCAATGACGCGGACAACGGTCCGATGCTGGCGATCAACCGCTGGTTCGGCTACGAGATCTGTGCCTCGGAGGTGCGGTATGTCCGTGAGCTCGGCTGAGTCCTCGCTCGTGGTCGTCCTGGTGAAGGCCGGCCGGACCAAGATCAGGTACCCGGCGCGTCTGGTCCGTGACGACGGCACCCGGATCACGGTGCGGGCGCCCTGGGCGGCGCCGGGGGTCCGCGACTTCGGCTTCGTGCGGTTCGAGCCCGGGGACGTGTTCACCGAGCACTACTGGCGCGACAGCTGGTTCGCCGTGAAGGAGGTCCGGACCGCGGCGGGCGGACTCAAGGGCTGGTACTGCGACATCACGCGCCCCGCCGTGCTGCGGAACGGGGAGCTGGTGGTGGAGGACCTCGATCTCGACCTGTGGGTGTCGGCGGACGGTTCGTCGGTGCTGCGGCTGGACGAGGACGAGTTCGAGGCGAGCGGTCTGGCCGGGCGCGATCCGGCGGCGGCCGACGCGGCCCGTCGGGCACTGGACGAGCTGGAGCTGCTGGCCCGCACGGACGGCCTGGACCGCGCCTTCGAGTACGGACCGGCCGAAGCGGATGAATCGGATGGATCGGGCTGATCGGACGGGGCCGGCCGCTGATACCGGGCCAACTTCCAAGAACCGGGCTTCCGCGATGACCAGCTCAATTAGGGTGCTGAGGCCAGTTCCCCACCCGGTGACCTGAGAAGGAAAACACGGATATGCCCACTGAGACGTTCGAGTTTCAGGTGGAAGCGCGCCAGCTTCTGCAGATGATGATCCACTCGATCTACTCGAACAAGGACGTGTTCCTGCGCGAACTTGTTTCCAACGCCTCCGACGCACTCGACAAACTGCGGCTGGAGGCGTTGCGCGACGACTCGCTCGGCGCGGACGTCTCCGACCTCCACATCGGCATCGAGGCCGACCGGCAGGCCCGTACGCTGACCGTGCGGGACAACGGCATCGGAATGTCTCACGACGAAGTGGTCCAGCTCATCGGGACGATCGCGAATTCGGGCACCGCGAAGTTCCTGCGGGACCTCGAGGAGGCCAAGGATTCCGATGACGCCACGGCGGCCGAAGGGCTGATCGGCCAGTTCGGAGTCGGGTTCTACTCCAGCTTCATGGTGGCCGACGAGGTCACGCTGCTGACCCGGCGCGCGGGCGAGGCCCAGGGCACCCGCTGGACGTCGTCCGGCGAGGGCACGTACACGGTCGAGACCGTCGGCGGTGCGCCCCAGGGCACCTCGGTCACGCTCCGGCTCAAGCCGGAGGACACCGAGGACCAGCTCCACGACTACGCCTCCCCGTGGAAGATCAGGGAGATCGTCAAGCGGTACTCGGACTTCATCACCTGGCCCATTCGGATGGTCCCGGAGGCCGCCGCCGACGCGAAGGACGCCGAGGAGGGCTCCGACGCCCCGCGCGAGCCCGAGACCCTCAACTCGATGAAGGCCCTGTGGGCGCGCTCGCGCGACGAGGTCTCGGACGACGAGTACCACGAGCTGTACAAGCACATCAGCCACGACTGGATCAACCCGCTCGAAACCATCCGGCTCCAGGCCGAAGGCACCTTCGAGTACCAGGCGCTGCTCTTCATCCCGTCGCACGCGCCCCAGGACCTGTTCATGCAGGGGTACAAGCGCGGCATCCAGCTCTATGTGAAGCGCGTCTTCATCATGGACGACTGCGAAGCGCTGATGCCGCCGTACCTGCGGTTCGTCAAGGGCGTCGTCGACGCGCAGGACCTGTCGCTCAACGTGTCGCGCGAGATCCTCCAGCAGGACCGCCAGATCCAGATGATGCACCGCCGGCTGGCGAAGAAGGTGCTGTCGACGGTCAAGGACATGATGTCCTCCGACCCGGAGCGCTACGCCACGTTCTGGCGGGAGTTCGGCCGCGTGGTCAAGGAGGGGCTGCTCAGCGACTTCGAGAACCGCGAAGCCATCCTCAAGATCGCCTCCTTCGCCACGACCCACGACGAGGAGGCGCCGACCACGCTTCCGCAGTACGTGGAGCGGATGAAGGAGGGCCAGGAGCACATCTACTACCTCACCGGCGAGTCCCGGCAGGCCATCGAGAACTCCCCGCACATGGAGGCGTTCCGGGCCAAGGGCATCGAGGTGCTGCTGCTGACCGACCCGGTCGACGAGGTGTGGGTCGAGGCGGAACCCGAGTTCGACGGCAAGAAGCTGTGGTCCGTCGCCAAGGGCGAGATCGACCTCGGCACCGAGGAGGAGAGGAAGGATGCCGCGTCGGAGCGGGAGAACCGCCGGCAGGAGTACGCGGACCTGCTCTCCTGGATGACGGAGCGGCTCGGTGAGACCGTCAAGGAGGTGCGCCTCTCCTCGCGCCTCACCGTCTCGCCCGCCTGCGTCGTCTCGGACGCGCACGATGTGACGCCCGCGCTGCAGAACATGTACCGGGCCATGGGCCAGCCCGTCCCGGAGGTCAAGCGGATCCTCGAACTCAACCCGGAGCACCCGCTGGTCGGCGGACTCAACCGGGCCTACGTCGAGCGCGCCGAGAAGGACACCACCGGTCTGGAGGAGACGGCCGAACTCCTCCACGACCTGGCGCTGCTGGCCGAGGGCGGGGAGCTGGGCGACCCGTCGCGCTTCGTGAAGCTGATGGCCGACCGTCTCGAACGCACCCTGTGAGCGAAGGCCCGCCATGCCGCGGGCCGGGGGCCGCGCCCCCGGCCCCGGCGGCCGGCCGCTCCGAGAGGACGGCCGGCCGGCGGGCCCGGAGAGGGGCGCTTCTCTGAGCGCCCCTCAGTCCCGGCGCCGCTCCCCCGCGCCGGGACCCGGATCCGGCTCCCGCGGTGCCGGGTGGGCCCGCCCGAGCCCCGCGACCAGCTCCACCTCGTACCCCGCCGCGTCCTCCAGGTAGGCGGCGACGTGCTGATCCCCGCCCGCGTGCGGGTAGCGGTCCGGGAAGAGCTGCCGCCAGCCGTGTTCCGGGGCCTCGGCCACCAGGGCGTCGAGGACGGCCCGGTCCCGGACGTGGAACGCCAGGTGGTTGAGGCCGGGGCGGCACCGGTCGTGCGTCCCCCCGGTCAGATCGGGCGACCGCTCGACCACCACGTAGCTGTCGCCGCGTCGCCAGCTCCGCCCGTGTTCCCAGTGCTGGTAAGGGACATGGCCCAGCTTTCCGAGCAGCCAGCCCCATCCCCGCTCGGCCGTCTCCAGGTCGGGCACCCACAGCTCGATGTGGTGCACCCCTCCGGTGCCCGTCCCTCCGGCCGGCAGCGGGACGGCGCGGCGGACACCGCGCGGCTGGTACGCCACGGGGTCGCCGTCCTCGTGCCAGTGGATCAGGAAGCGCTCTCCCGCCCGGTAGCCGTCGAGCCCCGCCCGGCCGTAGGCGACCATGTCGTCCGGGAGCGCGTCCAGCGGGAACCACGCCAGCTCGGAGCACCTGTCCGGTTCGCGGTTGTACGGCGGGCGGGCCGGATCGTACTCCGCCTCGAAGAACCACCCGGTCCTGGGATTGCCGCCGGGGCCCCGGTGCTGCATGACCAGGGCGACCCGCGGCTCGTCCGGGCCGAGCTCGACGCCGGTCTCCTCGGCCGCCTCGCGGATCAGCGCCTCGCGGACGTCCTCGCCGTCCTCGACGTGCCCGGACGGGCAGTGCAGCAGCCCGTCCGCGTATCCCGTGCCGGCCCGGCGGGCGAGCAGGACGTCGGGGCCGCGGCGCAGGATCAGGTGCACGTCGATGACCTCGGTGTGCCGCCGCGGCGGTTCGGCGCGGGCCACCAGCGCGTAGCGCTCGTCGCCGACCGGCCCGCCCCACAGGTCCGGGTCGCCGGAGAGCCGTTCGTGGTGGACACGTTCGGTGAACCCGGAGAGCAGCCCGGTCAGTCGCTCCGCGGGAAGACCGCTCCCACCCCATACGCCCTCGATCAGCACCAGCCGCCCACCGGGCCGCAGCAGGGCGAACCACTGGCGCAGGGCCGCCGCGGGATCGGGCAGCAGCCACAGCACGTGCCGGACCAGGATCACATCGAACCGCTGCCCGCCGACCGGGGGCCGGACCGCGTCGCCGAGGAGCACTTCGGTGCCGGTCCCGGCGAGCTTGGCCCGGGCCTGCTCCACCATGCGCGGCGACCGGTCGACCGCGGTGACCCGGTGCCCCTGCCCGGCGGCGAGCAGTGCGAGGCTTCCGGTGCCGCACCCCAGGTCGAGCACCTCGGAACGCGCGCCGGGCAGCCAGCCCTCCAGCCGCCGGGCCCAGGCATGCCGGACCACCGGGTCGAGCAGCCCGTGGTCGGGTCCCTCGTCGAAGGAGTCGGCCGCGGCATCCCAGTCGATCGTCGTCATGGGTCGATCGTGCCATCCGCCACCGACGACGGCGCCGGGCCGGCGACCGTGACCCACGGTGCGGGAGCCCCCGCCCGTGACGCCCGGGGGCTCCCCGGGGCTGTCCCGTCATCCGGGGTGGATCTGCGCGCGGCGCCGGACGTGGTGCGGCGCAAGGCGGCGGAGCGCCCGCAGACCGGATGCCTGCGGACGTTCCGACAGCGCGGCGAGGTGCCGCGGCTGTCGGCGGGCGCCCACCGGGGACGACGGGACGGCTCTCAGCCGAGAGCCGAGGCGCAGGTGGTCGGTGTGGCGCGGGCGGGGTCGAGGGCGTTCGCCACCTCGTGGTAGGCGATCCGGTCGACGGTGCCGATCGCCACGTGCCCGGAGAGGTCGAGCGGGCACAGGTCCTGGAGCAAGACGTTGCGGACGCTCGGACCGTCCAGGAACTGTGTGCGGTACGGGGTCACGACCTCGTCGTACCGGGTCGCGATGACCGTGTACCGCACTCCGGGCACGGTGTCGCCGCCCGCGTTCAGCTTGGTCAGGAAGGGGGAGCCGGCCACCTGGTCGGCGAGGGCGGGGGTGTTGGTGTTCAGCAGGTGCTCCACGCCGGGGAAGTACGGCAGGAGTTTCGTCAGGCCGAGGAGGGTGGTGCCGTGGTTGTCGGGGGCGATCCCGATCAGGGCGTTCACCTTGGCGGCGCCGCCGAGGAACTTCAGGTAGTGGTGCGGCATCATCCCGCCCTGGGAGTGGCCCACGAGGTCGACCTCAGGAGCACCGGTGGCGGCGAGCACCTTGTCGACGAAGGCGGCGAGCTGACCGGCCGACTCGTCGATCGGGCCGAGGCCGTAGAAGACCGGCACACCCGGCAGTTGACCATAGTCGAGCGAGTAGACGCAGTACCCGCGGTTGACCAGGTAGGGGGCGAGGACCAGCCAGTTGTCGATCGCGTTCCCGAAGGTTCCGTGGACCAGGACGACGGGCCGGGGATGGGCCGGGGAGGGCTTGCAGGAGTAGTCGTTCCAGCCGCGGGACGTGGCCGTGGCGGACGCGGTGGTGGCGGACGCGGCCGTGGGGGCGGCGGCGGAAGCGGTGGCCATGGGGGTGGCGGCCACCGCAAGGGCGAGGAGCAGTGCGGCGAGGGTTCTCCGCGCGCGGGGGACGCGCGGCGCGCGGATCCGGGGCAGCATCGTGTGGTCTCCTTGCGGCTCAAGGGAGTTGCGGTGTGTGTACGCCCTGCGGCCCGGACCACAAGTTCTGACGTCTGACCTTCCGTGTACTCAGGCCAAATTACCCACGGGTAGGGAGCATGGGAAGTTACGCGTCGGTAAAAACTGATGGTTCGCCAATACGACGGAAGCGCGGGAGCCCTCAAGGATCCGCGAGGCTTCCCGGCATCACGGCTCGCGGACCGTACTTGTCCCGCAGCCGGTCCGCCACCGCCTCGATCCGGCGTGCTCGTTCGTCCGCCGGGTCGAACGACAGCTGATGGGCGGCCCGTTCGGCGTCCGTCAGCCCCTCCGCGCGCAGGGCGATGCCCCGGACCCGGGCCCGTTGCAGTCCGAGCGAGTCATGGATCCGGTACGCGAGCCCGGTGAGGGCCGCGGAGTGGGCGGTGGGTTCGGGGAGCGTACGGGTGCGGCTCAGGGTGGCGTACCCGGTCCGGGCGGCATGGCGCACGAGGACCGTGAGCCCCCGGCACACCTGCCCGTCCCCGCGCATCCGTGCTCCCAGTTCCTCGGTGAGCGACAGAAGCGCGCGCCGTTGCCGCTCCTGGTCCAACTCGTCGCGCGGGAAAGTCCGTTCGACGGTGATCGACCGGGCGGTCGCGTCGGGCGCGACCGCGGTGCGGTCGATGCCGCGCGACCGCTCCCACAGGTCCCGCCCAGTCCGCGCGCCGACGATCCGTTGCAGGGTGCCGAGCGGGGTCGCCGCGATCCGGCCGATGGAGTCGAGCCCGTACCCGCGCAGGGTGCGGGCCGTCGCCGCCCCGACGCCGTCCAGCGCCGTGACCGGCTCGACGGCGAGGAAGCCGGCTCCCGTGCCCCGGGGCACCACGAAGGTCGTTCCGGGTGCCGCCCGGCGGGCCGCCGCCCGGGCCAGCATCGGGTTCTCCCCCGCTCCGATCGCGCAGTCCACGCCGTGCAGGGCGAGCGCCCGGACCCGGATCACCGAGGCCAGCCCCCTCGCATCCCGGCCGAAGCAGCGCAGCGCGCCGCGCACATCGGCGAGCGCCCCGTCGGGACGGACCGCCTCGACCACCGGGGTGAACGTGCCGAGCAAGGCGAGCAGTTCCTCGTAACAGACGGCGTCCGGCGGCTCGCCGCCGACCGTGCGGAACCGCAGGTACAGAATGCCCGGCACCTCGGTCGCCGGTGTTCCCGGCGCGTCGCGATCGGTGGTCATCCCGCGCTCCCGGGGCTTCGGTGCCAGAGCTTCCGGCCGGTGGGGACGCCTTCGCCGGGTGGCTGGAGGTCGGACCAGGGGTTCATCTCGTACCCGGTGGGCATCCGGATGCGACGGCCCTCGCCGTCGGGCGCGCGGGTCCCGGTGGCGGGCTCCTCGAACGAGGGCTTCCCGGCCGGAGGTTCCCCGGACGGCGGCTTCCCGGACGGGGGCGCCTCGGCCAGTCGGGCGGCGACCGCGTCGAGCCCGCCGGTACGCCGCAGTTCGGCCAGCTCCGCCAGGTTCCAGGCGGCCGAACCGACCACGCTCAGGCTCCGCGGTCCGCGCCGCTGCACCACTCCGCGCACCAGCAGCAGCCAGGAGTGGAAGACGGTGTGCGCGCAGGCGGCGTGGCTGTCGTCGAAGAAGGCCAGGTCGACCAGGCCGGTGCCGTCGTCCAGGGTGGTGAAGACGACCCGGCGGCCGGAGCGGACCGGCGGGGTCTGGGTGGCCGCCTTGGCGCCCGCGACCAGCACGGTCTGCCCGTGCCGCGCCTCGCGCAGCCGCTTGGCGGAGACCGCGCCGAGCTCCTTCAGGAACGCGTGGTGATCGTCCATCAGATGATGGGAGACGTCCATGCTCAGCACACCCAGCTCGGCGCTGAGGCGTTCGGCCTCGTTGAGGTCGGGCAGCCCGAGGGAACCGGTCCGGTGTCCCCCGCCGAGCGGGAGCTGTGTACCCGCACCGCCGGGGCCGCCGCCCCGCTGGGCGTGGTGCAGCTCGGACAGGTGCAGCAGCAGATCGCGGCGGTTGGCACCGAACGCGTCCAGCGCGCCCACCTGGGCCAGTCGTTCGGCGACCGGCCGAGGCGGCCTGGCCCGCTGCCAGAAGTCCAGCAGCGAGGTGTAGGGCGCTCCGGCCTCGATCCGGGCCGCCTCGGCCCGGCCGATGCCGTGGACGTCCGCGAGCGCGAGCCGCACGCCCCAGACCCCGGCCCCTCCTTCACCATCAGACACCAGTTCGATTCGATGGGTGGTCGCCGAGCGGTTCACGTCCAGCCCCAGCACCGGCACCCCGCGCCGCCGCGCGTCGGCGAGCAGCAGCCGTTTCGGGTACATCCCCGGGTCATGGGTGAGCAGCCCGGCGTAGAAGGCCGCCGGATGGTGCGCCTTGAGCCATGCGGACTGGTACGTCGGCACGGCGAAGGCGACCGCGTGCGCCTTGCAGAAGCCGTAGCTGCCGAACGCCTCGATGATCTCCCAGGTCCGGGCGATCACTTCGGCGCCGTACTTCCGCTCCGCCGCCCGCTGCGCGAACCACACCCTGATCCGGGCCTGCGCGTCGGGGTCGGACAGTCCGCGCCGCACCCGGTCGGCCTCGTCCCGGCCGCAGCCGGTCATGATGTCGAGGATCTCGATGACCTGCTCGTGGAAGACGACCACCCCGTATGTCTCGCGCAGCGGCCCCTCCAGATCGGGATGCGGGTAACGGGCGGGTGCCCGGCCGTGACGGGCCTCGATGAACGGCCGCACCATGTCGGCGGCGACCGGGCCGGGGCGGAAGAGCGAGATGTCGACCACCAGGTCGTGGAAGCCGGCGGGCTGGAGCCTGCCGACCAGATCGCGCTGACCCGGCGACTCGATCTGGAAGCAGCCCAGCGTCTCGGCGCTCCTGATCAGCCGGTACGTCTCCGGGTCGCCCGGCGGCAGGGCGTCCAGGTCCACGTCCCGTCCCGAGGCCCGCTTGACCTCGGCGACCGCGTGCGCCATCGCCGACTGCATCCGTACGCCCAGGACGTCGAGTTTGAGCAGCCCCAGGTCCTCCACGTCCTCCTTGTCGAACTGCGCCATCGGGAAGTGTTCCCCGCTGGTGGGCACGACGGGCACCCGGCGCCGCAGGGAGGCGTCCGAGAGAAGCACTCCGCACGGGTGCATGGCGATACCGCGCGGCAGGGCGTCCAGCGCCTCGACCAGTTCCCAAAGCCGCCCGTAGCGGTCCTTCTCCCGTGCCACGTCGCGCAGTTCGGGGAGTTCCGCCATGGCCGCGCGGGCGTCGCGGGCCCGGATGTGCGGGAACGCCTTGGCGAGCCGGTCGGTCTCGGCCGGATGCATGGAGAGCGCGGCGCCGACGTCCCGGATGGCGTGCCGCACCCGGTAGGTCTCGGGCATGGCGACGGTCGCGACCCGTTCGACGCCGAAACGTTCGATGATCGCGCGGTAGACGTCGAGCCTGCGGGCGGACTCGACGTCGATGTCGATGTCGGGCAGCACGGCACGGCGCTTGGAGAGGAAGCGCTCCATCAGCAGCCCGTGTTCGACCGGGTCGGCGTGCGCCATCCCGAGGAGGTGGTTGACGAGGGAGCCCGCCCCGGAGCCCCGGGCGGCCACCCTCACCTTCATCGCCCGTACGTCATCGACGACCTGAGCAACCGTCAGGAAGTAGGAGGCGAAACCGTGGTAGGCGATGATGTCCAGCTCCCGATGCATCCGCTCCCAGTAGTCGCGCCTGCGGTCGTAGCCGTGCAGCACCATTCCGGCGGCGGCGCGGGAGGCCAGCACCCGCTGGGCGGTGCGGTGCCCGGCTCCGACGAGGTGCGGTTCGGGGAAGTGGACGGTGCCGAGGCCGAGGTCGTCCCCGGGGTCGACGACGCAGGCATCGGCGGTGCGCCGGGTCTCCGCGAGCAGCCGCGCCCCGGCGCCCTGGCCGAGCCCGGCGGCGGAGGCGATCCGCTCGGCCGTCTCGGCCATCGCACGGGGGCCCTTCAGCCAGCGCTCGCCACTGTCCAGCGGGGCGCGGCGGGGATCGACGGGGACCAGTCGGCGTGCCGCGTCCAGCACGTCGGCGACCGGGCCCTGCCCGGGGTCGGCGTACCGGACGGCGTTGGTCAGCACGGCCCGCACCCCCTGCTCGGCGGCGAAGCCGACGGTGCGGGCGGCGAGCCGCAGCGATCCGGGGCCGGTGCCCTCGCGCCCGTGGTGGACGGCTTCGAGGCGCAGGTCGTCGCCGTGGATCTCCCGCCAGGCGGCGAGCAGGGCGGCGGCCCGGTCCGGACGGCCGGCGGCCAGCGCCCTGCCGACGTCGGAGGCGGGTCCGAGCAGGACGACGAGCCCCTCGCCGGGCAGCGCGGACCGGTCGACCAGGGTCTGTCCGGCCCCCGTACCGGCGCCCGCGGCACCGGCGACGGCATTTGAGGCCCCGGCGTGCGCGGCGGTCACGAGACGGCACAGCTCCGCCCAGCCCCGGGCACCGTCCCGGGCGAGGAAGGTGCCCCGGGGAGCCGATTCATCGACGAAGGCACCACCGCGGACCGGGGTCCGCAGCCGATGCGCACCCCCGCCCGCTCTCGTATGCTCCGCCCCCGCGGTCCCCGCCGCGGCTCCCACCGCGAGCTCCACCCCGAAGACCGGTCGCACCCCGGCCCGCTCGCACGCCTTGGCGAAACGGATCGTCCCCGCGAGCGTGTCGCGGTCGGTCAGCGCGAGAGCGTCCATCCCCCGCTCAGCGGCGCGCTCCACCAGCCGCTCCGGGTGCGAGGCCCCGTACCGCAGGGAGAATCCGGAAACGGTATGCAGATGCGTGAACCCGGGCATCCGCACCTCCTGGACCGATCCGTACTCACCACCCCCTCATCTCCACCATAAACCAGGTTTCGAACATCCGTACGATATACGAGGCGGCCAGGACCGGCGAGGCGTTCAGGAGTGACCGGCAGGCACGCCCCACGCCCCCGCCCATACCCCCTTCACCCGTTCGGCCCAATCCCGCCTGCACCAACGGCCGACACCCCGAACCATTGGGGGAATGAATTTCGTCGACGAAGTGAAGAACGCCGTCACCCCCCGGGCCGCCCTGCTCGTCATCGGCGTGCTCGCACTGCAACTGCTGTTCATCACTTCCTACGTCGGGGCCCTGCACAAGCCGAAACCGACGGACGTCCCCTTCGGGCTCGTCGCGCCCCGGCAGCTGTCCGCGCAGCTCCTGACCGAACTGAAGAACCTTCCGGGCGGCCCGCTGGACCCCCGTGCGGTCGCCGACGAGGCCACCGCGCGTGAGCAGATCCTGAACCGCGAGATCGACGGCGCCCTGGTCTTCGACCCCACCGGCACCACCGACACCGTCCTTGTCGCCTCCGGCGGGGGCACCGCCATGGCCGACACCCTGACCAAGATCCTCACGAAGGCGGAGCAGGCCCAGCAGCGCACGGTGCGGTCCGTGGACCTGGCCCCCGCGTCCGACCAGGACTTCAACGGGATCTCCTCCTTCTACCTGGTGGTGGGCTGGTGCGTGGGCGGCTATCTCTGCGCCTCGATCCTGGCGATCAGCGCCGGCGCCAAGCCCGCCAACCGGCGGCGCGCACTGGTCCGGACCGGTGTCATGGCGCTGTACTCCGTACTGGGCGGGATCGGTGGCGCACTCATCACCGGCCCGGTCCTCGGCGCGCTGCCCGGAAGCTTCTGGGGCCTGTCGGGGCTGGGAGCACTGACCGTCTTCGCGGTCGGCATGCTGACCCTCGCCCTCCAGGCGCTCACCGGCATCGTCGGCATCGGCCTGGCCGTCCTGGTCGTGGTGATCGCGGGCAATCCGAGCGCCGGCGGCGCCTTCCCGCTGCCGATGCTCCCGGACTTCTGGCGGGCGATCGGCCCCGCGCTGCCGCCCGGGGCGGCCACCTGGGTGGCCCGCTCGATCGCCTACTTCAAGGGCAACGCGATCGCCGGACCGCTCCTGGTGCTGTCCGCCTGGGCGGTGGTGGGCACGCTGGTCACCTTCCTGATCGCCCTGCGCCGCACCCCGCAGGATCTCGCCGACGCCCGACCGCCGTTCGGCTCAGTGGTCGACTGATCCGCTTCCCCCTGGTTCGGTGCCCGGCCGGTCCCCTCGCGCTTCGTCGGCCACCCGGACCCCGCACCGCCCGCGAAGACCCCGAGCCCTTCCGAGGGACCTCACCCGTTCCGCGCCGGGTGGCCCGGACTCCGGCGGCGAACGGTGGCCGCGCGCACCGGGCGGCCCACCGGAACGGACGGCGCGGCGGACCGCGGTCTGGGCGATTCGGCTGAAGTACCGCACACATGAGTGATCGAGGCGGGCCGGGTGGGAAACCGTGTCCGGAAAGTCCGCGCGTATTGCCGACAGGACGGAGAACGGGTCATGGCCACCACGGCCGGCACAGCCACGGAGGAGCCGAGCAGCCTCCGGTTGCCGGGCCTCGTCCTCGGCGTGGGGCTCGGCGGGTTCCTCGACGGCATCCTGCTGCACCAGCTCCTGCAGTGGCACCACATGCTCAGCAGCACCAACCACGACCGCATCGGGGTGAAGTACTACAACCCGAGAACGGTGTCCGGGCTGCAGATGAACACCCTGTGGGACGGCATCTTCCACGCCGTGTGCTGGATCGCCGTCCTGCTGGGCCTGGCCATCCTGTACTCCCGGGTCACCCACAACCGGCGGGCGGTATGGACCTCACGGGTCCTGTGGGGCTGGATCCTGGCAGGCTGGGGCCTGTTCAACCTGGTCGAGGGGATCCTGGACCACCAGATCCTGGGCATCCACCACGTCCACGGCGGCCCCCACCAGGCATGGTGGGACGCCGGCTTCCTCGTCCTGGGCGCCCTGCTCGTCGTCTGCGGCTACCTGCTCCAGCGCAGCGGCCGGCCCTTCGTCCCCGACGCCCCGCGCGGCACCGAGCGGACCGAGGTCCGCACCTGATGGGCGAGACGCACCTCGCACACCACGGAGCGGGCGCGAGCGGGTCGGGGACGGCACTGACCTTACTGGTCCTGCTCACCGCCGCGGTCGGCTATCTGCTCGCCGCGCGCCTGGCCCGGCGCCGCAACCCCGCCCAGGGCTGGTCCCCCTGGCGGGCGGCCTCCTTCCTGGGCGGGCTGGCCCTGCTCGCCGTCGCCCTGCTGCCGCCGCTGGCCCCGGCCGCGCACGGTGACTTCCGCGGGCACATGGCCCAGCACATGCTCATCGGCATGTACGCGCCGACGGCACTGGCGCTGGCGGCGCCGGTGACCCTCCTGCTGCGCACCCTGCCGCCGGCCCGGGCCCGGCGGATGACGGCGGTACTGCACAGTCCGCTCATGCGGCTTCCGACACATCCCGCGGTGGCACTGGCACTCAGCACTGGCACCCTGGGGCTGCTGTACTTCACCCCGCTGTACAACACCGCCGCGGCCCACCCCGCGGGGCACTGGCTGATGCACGCCCACTTCCTGGTTTCCGGATACCTGTTCGCCTCCGTCATCGCCGGGCCCGATCCCCTTCCCGCCCGGCCCGGTGCGCGGGCCCGGCTGGTGTACCTGGGCGTCGCGATCGCCGTCCACGCCCTGGTCGCCCAGGCCGTGTACGGCGGGATCTTCGTCGACGTCCACGCTCCCGTCGACCACGTCCGGCAGGCCGCGGAGCTCATGTACTACGGCGGGGACATCGCCGAGTTGCTGCTTGCCGCCGCCCTGGTCGCCACCTGGCGGCCCGAGCGCCGCACCGCAGCGGCCTTGCCGCCGCCCGCACGCCCGAAGCCGGTGGCGGCGGGAGCGCACTGAGCCGACGGCCGGCTTCCGGCGCCCGCCGAGCCTCACCTCGGGTACTGTCCGCATGTTCGAATCAGGCTCCGGGGTGAGGGGCCACACGTGGGAGGGGTGTGTCATGAGTGGTACGGGGTCGGCGGACGGTACGTGGAAGCCGAGCGACGCGGAGGGCGGGGAGCTCTCGGGCCGGTGGTGGACGTGGGCCCTGTCCGCCCCCGACGACCATGACCCGGTGAAGGACACCACGGGCGAGTACGCCGACTGGAACCAGCCGGACGACCTCTGGTTCCTGGCCGGCACATACGGCGGTCGCGTGGTGCGGCGCTGCGCGGTCCCCTCGGACCGGCCGCTCCTCTTCCCCGTGCTCAACATGCAGCACCCCAGGTCGTACTCCAGGGTGCCGCTGTCCATGGCCGTGGCGGAGGCCACCGCGTCGCTCAACGGCATTTTGCTGCCGCTGCGGGAGTTCACCGCGTCGTTCATGACGGAGTCGACCCAGCGCTACACCTGGGGGCTCTGGGGAGGCGTCGCGCCCCTGCTCCCCGGAGAGTACGTGCTGGAGATCAGGGCCAGGGCCACGAACGGCTTCTGGGTCGACACGACCTACCACCTGGAGTCGAAGGCCGCCTGATCCCGGGCGCTCCACGGCCGGGCCGGCCGTGGGACCGGGACTCGGCTCTCCGGGGCCACGCTTCCGCCCGGACGCCGCCGGGGCGATCCTGCGAGTCGCCCCGGACTCATGGACGGCATGCGTCACGTTCGCACGCGAAGAGCGACCCGGTGCGGGAGGGCGACCCCGGCGGGGAATCGAACGCAACAACGGTTTCACCCCCGTCGACCGAGGTCACACCGGCGGCCCACGCCCGCGACCGCGCTCCCCCGATGATTCATCCGTTTCTCAACACGCCGTCCCGGTAAGGGCTCTGATGAGCCATCATCGATTGGGGCGGGAAGCCGGGCACGCCGTGCCCGCACCACACGGAGGAGGCACGGAGTGCGAAGTCGGGTGCGCGCGGAGGACGGGCGGCATCTGATGGTGGAGCGTCTGGGCGATCCGCACGGCAGACCGGTCTTCCTGCTGCACGGAATGCCCGGCAGCAGGCTCGGCCCGGCCCCGCGCGGCATGGTGCTGTACCAGCGCAAGACGCAGCTGATCGCCTACGACCGGCCGGGCTACGGACACTCCGACCGGCTGCCGGGCCGCTGCGTCGCCGACGCCGTGCAGGACGTGCGGGCCATCGCGGACCATCTCGGCCTCGAACGGTTCGCCGTGGTGGGCCGGTCCGGGGGCGCGCCGCACGCGCTGGCCTGCGCGGCGCTGATGCCCGAGCGGGTGACCCGTACCGCCGCGCTGGTCGGGCTGGCTCCCTGGGGTGCCGACGGACTCGACTGGTTCGAGGGGATGGCCGCTTCCAACGTGCTGGCGTACTCCACCGCGGCGACCGATCCGGACGGGCTCGCGAAGTCGTTCATCTCGCGGTCCGCGGTGATCAGGAAGAACCCGGTCCGGCTCATCGACGACCTGCGGCGCGAGCTGACCGACTCCGACCGGATGGTGGTCAACGACGCCGGGGTCCGCACCATGCTGCTGCGCAACTACCGTGAGGGACTGCGCACTTCGGCGTGGGGATGGATCGACGACGCGATCGCGTTCAGCCGCCCATGGGGGTTCGATCCCGCGGACATCCCGGGTCCGGTGATGCTGTGGCACGGAGAGAAGGACGTGTTCTCGCCGGTCGGCCACTCCCGCTGGCTGGCCGAGCACATCCCGAACGCGACCGTGGTGGTGGAGCCGTCGGCCGCACACTTCGACGCCCTGCACGCCCTGCCCCGTGTTCTCAACTGGCTGCTGGAACCGGTCGACGGATGAGAACGGAGCGGTGGGGGCGTCCCGCCGCCGCAGGACGCCCCCACCGTTCACATCCGGGTCTCACACCTGCACCGGTTCCAGCTCGCGCTCGAACCGGTACTCGTTCCGGGCGATCCGGGTCATCGGGTGGTCCTCCCCGAGCTGCCGGGCCAGCTCGTCGCCGGTCTCCGCCCGCAACCGCACCGCCTCCTCCGGACGCCCCATCGCATCGAGCGTGACCGCCATGTTCGACATCATGGCCAGGGTCTCCGGGTGATGCGCCCCGAGTACGTCCCTGAGCTGTCCGGCCAGCTCCCGCTCGGTCCTCAGCACCAGCTCCAGATCGCCCCGTTCGGCCACGGCGTTGGCGAGGTTCATCACGCAGAACAGGGTGTTGGGGTGCTCCCGCCCGTGCACCCCCCGCATCGCCGCGACCACCCGGGTCAGCACCTGCTGCGACTCCTCCACCGCGCCGGCCCCCAGCTGGTAGATGGCGAGGTTGTTCAGCGCGGCCAGAGTGGTGGGGTGGTTCTCCCCCGGCACGTTCATGTACTGGTCGACGACCTGCTGCGCGGTGTCCCTGGCCTCGACGGTCTCGCCCGCCGCGTACAGGTCGGCCGCCATGTTGAGGTCGCAGGCGAGCCACTCCGGGTTGGCGGCCGTGTACTTGGCCTGGTAGCGGGCGAGCGTGGCCACCGTGAGCCGGCGGGCTTCCTCCAGTCTGCCCGCCCTGCGCAGCGAGACCGCCAGGCTCTTCGCCGCGCTCAGGGTGCCGGGGAAGGCGCGCCCGAGCGTGGCCTTGTAGCTGTCGTACGTGCGGCCGAGGATGGTGACGGAGTCCTCGTACCGCCCCACGTCCCGCAGGTCACGGGCCAGGTTCATGGCCGAGGACAGGCTGTACGGGTGCTCCTCCCCCAGCACCTTGATCCTCCCGTCGAAGACGTCCTGGTCGATCTCCCGGGCCCGGGCGTACTGACCGACGGTCCGCAGGATGAACGCCAGGTTGTTCGCCGCCGCCAGGGTCCTGGGGTGCGACTCGTGGAAGATCTGGTTGAACCCCTCGGTGGCCTCGGTCGCCAGCTCGATCGCCCTGGTGTAGTCGCCCAGCGTGCCGAGGTCCGTCGCCAGCCCGCTGATGCTCATGTACGTGTGCGGGTGCTCCGGGCCCAGCACCTCCTGCTGCACCGCCAGGGTGGTCTCGTCCAGCTCCCGCGCCTCCACGTAACGGCCGCGCGAACGGTAGATGTTGGCGAGGTGGAAGCAGAGGTAGAGGTACTGGATGTCCCGCTCGCCCAGGGTCTCCTTCCACATGGCGCGCAGTTCCTCGCACAGGGCCCCCGCCGTCCGGAACTCACCGCGCTTCCAGAGGTAGCGGACCCGGTCGATCAGCAGCCTGCGGGCCTCCGGCTCCTCGCAGTTGCGGGCGTCGGAGGGGGCCAGGTGCGGCCAGATGGTCGCGAACTGCGACCAGGTGGCGGGGTTGTCGATGGGTTCGTCGTCATCCGGCCGGGCACCCGCGAGGATGCGGTGCACGGCGTGCTGGGCGTCCCGCCGCTCCTCCTCGCTGAGCTGTGCCCGGATCACGGCCTGGACGAGGCGGTGCACCTGAATGGAGTTGGACACCTGGTCGACCTTGGCGAGGGCGAAGCGGCCGATCTCCCGGATGACCCGGCCCAGCACCAGCTTCTCCTGGAGCGAGGGATCGTACGGCTTCAGCGCCTCGATCATCTCCTTGCTGTAGAGAAGGTTGCTGGAGATCGGTTCCGGGGCGAAGAAGGCACAGAGCTGGAGCAGCCGCACCGCGGCGGGCGAGCGCTCCTTGAGCCGTTCGATGGAGATGTTCCAGGTCGCGGCGACCGGCTGCGGGTAACCGGCCGGCTGGTTGAGGGCCAGGACCTCGGTGGCCTGCTGGGCCAGCTGTTCGAGATACGTGCCGACCGGGGTGGCGGTCTCCGCGATCCAGGCGGCCGCCTGCTCGACGGCGAGCGGCAGGTCGCCGACCGCGGTGGCCACCTGGTCGGCGTCCTCGGCGCTCAGTCCCGGGGCCCGGCGCTGGAGGTGCTCGACGGACTCCTCGCGCAGGAAGACGTCGACCGGCAGCGCGTCACCGTGCTGCGACCACGACTGGTTCCGCGAGGTGACCAGGATGTGCCCGGAACCACCCTGCGGGAAGTACCGCCTGAGCTGCTCGGGGTCGTCGGCGTTGTCGAAGACCAGCAGCCAGCGGTCCGTGGGCACGCCCCGCCGCAGCAGGTCCACCGCCTCGCGTGAGGCGGCCACCATGTCGTCGCCGCCCTGGGCACCGATCCTCGCGGCCAGCTCCGCGAGCGAGGCCACCACGTCGTCGGGCTGCTCCGACGATATCCACCAGACCAGGTCGTAGTCGGCCATGAAGCGGTGCACGTACTCCAGCGCGACCTGGGTCTTGCCGACGCCACCGAGCCCGTACAGGGTCTGCGGCTGCGGCAGCACCACGGCCATGCCGCCGCCCAGCTGGTCGCGCATCCGCTCCAGGACCAGGGAACGGCCGGTGAAGCCGGGGTTGCGCGGCGGCGCGTTCCAGATCCTGGGGACGGTGCCCGGGAAACGCGGTCCGGGCGCCACCCCGTCGGTGAGCTGGACCGGGCGGTCCAGGGCGCGCAGCAGGGCCGCGGTGGCCTGCACCTCGTCGAGCCGGAAGAGGTCCACGGGGTTGCGGTCGAGGTAGGGCGCCGTCAGCCGTACGTCGCCGACCCTGACCGGCAGCAGATGGCGCCGGCCGCCGCCGGGGTCCTCGGCGGTGGCCCGGTTCCAGGCGCTCACGGCGCGCTGCGACTTGAGGTACGCGTTGGAGAGCAGCACCATGGTGCGGGCCGAGTTGTCCGCGGCCAGCACCATGGTGCGGGCCGAGTCGTCCCCGGCCGTCCGCTCCGCGGCCTCCCGCTCGGCGGACATGTCGCGCGGCACGACCCGGAACCCGGCCCGGGTGAGCACGGACTCGATCCAGTCGGCCCACATCCGGTTCTCGGCCACGTAGTTGAGGAAGAGATCGGCGGGCAGGGCCGGCCTGCGCCGGGTGAACGCGTCCCGGATGCGCAGCCGCACCTCCTCGGCGACCGTCGGCATCGAGGTGATCCGCCGGTCGGTGATGAAGCCGGTGAGTCGTTCGAAGGCGGAGAGCAGCGAGTTGCTGAGACCGGCCTCGTCACCGAAGGTGGCGAGGGTCTCCTCGTACGCGTAGTAGGGGCGGTAGGGGATCTCCACCGCGCCCCAGTAGGCGGTGAGTTCGTCGCCGGACAGATCGCGTGGCAGCCGGTCGAACTTCAGCCGGGCCAGGGCCCTTCCGGCGTCCGCCTTCTCCTTCTCGCCCTCGTCGATGCGCATCGGGACGGGGTAGATGGCGATGGGGCGGCCGGTGTAGCGCTCGGAGATCTGCCGGGCGACGGAGGCGGCGCCGTCGATGGACTGGTCGCTGAGGGTGAAGCAGTCGACGAGGACGTCGGGCAGGTGGACGGTGCAGATGTCGGCGATGTCGCTGAGGCCGGTCCGGCTGTCGATGAGGACGTAGTCGTAATGGGCCTTCATGTCGTCGCGCAGGGCGTCGAAGAAGTGGCCGCCGCCGAGCCGGTCGTAGAAGTTGTCCCAGTCGAAGGTGGAGACGGTCGCGGAGTACTCACGGTTCTGGCGGCCCGCGGAGACGAAGTCGAGGGTGCCGCCGTGCGGGAACTCCCAGCCGAGCGTCTCGGGGGTGAGGGAGACGGCGTGCGGCTGGATGCGGGCGTAGTCGCGGTGCCAGTCGTCGGGGCGCTGGGCGGGACTGGTCGCGGCCCACGCGTACTCGGTGATCAGGTCGATGACACCGGTGGTGGCGCCGAGGGTCGAGGGGTCGAGGAACGGGTGGAAGAACCGGTGGAGCCCGGGTGCCTCCAGGTCCCAGTCGACGGCCAGTACCCGTTGCCCGTTGGCGGCGAGTATCCAGGCGGTGTTGGCGAGGGCCATGGTGCGCCCTGTGCCGCCCTTGTACGAGTAGAAGGTGACGATGCGCCCGTCACGGCCGGCCGTCATCCGCGTCCTCCCCATCCATCGCAGGGTCGAGTGTCTCGGGGATGTGGTTCGTCTGTGCCATCGGCCCCATCAATCGGGTCCGTTCGGTGTGCCCGCCGCCGGCGGGCGGGTAGACCGCCGCGTGCCGCAGATACTGCTGGGCAGCCGCCTCCACCACCTGCGGCAGGAGTTGCCCGAACGCCTCCATGCTGGGCACGCCCTTGGCGGCGGCCCGGCAGAAGGCCCGGCCCTGGCTCATCTTGGCCGGCATGGTCTCTTCGAGCTTCTCGGTCAGTTCGGCCTCGGCCGCGCGGCTCTGCTCGTCCTCCCGGTTCCACGGCACGACCATCGTCACCCAGGGGCGGTTCTCGGCGTCGAAGGCGGCGAGCCGTCGGCGCCGTTCCTCGTCCTGGAGGGCCCAGCGGTCGACGAGCAGGATCTCCGGCCTGCTGGGCGTGTGCTTGTCCTCCGCATGACCGGCCTCCTCGTCGAACGAGGAGACGGTCGCCTGGTAGTTGAGGGAGCGGACCAGGTCCTCGGTGACATAGGCCAGCGGGCGGACGGAGGTCGGGTGGTAGGGGTTCCAGTCCTGTGGGGTGTCGCCGTAGTAGTCGGAACTGCGCCCGTCGGGCAGGTCGTGCCGGGTGGGCGCGGCTATGGTCACCTGCATCGGGCGGGGGGCGAGCGTGCTGTTGGGCGGGCCGAAGGCGCTGGGGGCCATGCGGTAGTCGACCGGGCGTCCGGTTCCGAGCTGAATGGTGTCCGCCACGTTGACTATGCGCTTGGCGAGTTCGTACACCGCGCGCTCGTACTCCTGGGCGAAGAGCCTGAGTTTGATGAGGCCGTACAGACCGTCGCTGACGTAGCGATCCCCGAAATCACGGTGGTTGAACTGCAACCGCTCGGCAGGACCCGGGAGTTGGCTCGGCGGGACCGGCACCCAGAGCGCGGGGACGATCGCCTCGGCGCGTTGGTTGGACCGGGCGCGATGGTGGATGGCGCGTTGCGCGAAGGCGTACCACTCCTTGCCGCACATCTCGCTGGCGAAATAGCGCGGCGAGAAGAGCGGAACGAACACGCGGCAGGTGGCGAGCACTTCGCCCAGTCGCTCCGACCAGCCCTCGCCGGCGCCTATCTCCCGGTCGATGAACCCGGCGGACGCACCGGCGGGCAGATCGGTCATGGCCATCACATGACCGCAGAGGTCGTGGAAGAGCCGCTCGACCCACATGTCGGGGTCCGTTCCGCTGCCGTACCCCGGTGTGTGGGCATAGCTCAGGAAGAAGTACGGCCGATGGTCCGCCGCTCGCTGTTGGGTTGTTGCGTGCACACGACCCCCGTCCTGTGTGAGCACCCGCATCCGCGAGGCGAGATGAATGCGAGCGAATTCATCATTCCGGAGCGGACGTTGCTCCACCCCCATGGCGTTCGGTCATTCAACGCCGGTTTCCGGCCATAGGTTCCCGGACCCAGCAGATCTTTTCCTTGATCGAATTCGGTCTGGGCCCCTTTCTTCCACTTGCCCCGTGTGTACCGGCACCACGCAGGTTCACGAAGCCAAACGGAATATCAACTTCGAAATCCCTCAGATCTCTTTTCGCATCAGATCCAACAGCCTTTTCCCATGGACGGTGAGTTCTGCACTCCCCTCCAGCATGTCAAGTGCTTCCGGCACACCTTCCAGCCAATATGCCCCGAAAGCCCCCAACACGATCCGTTCATAGGTCTCGAACAGCAACCGGGAAAATGGAACGGCGCCTTCCTGCCAGGGCATTCGATGGTCCCAGGAGCCGTCTGCCGCGTAAAGATCCGTGACATCGCAGAGCGCCCGCAATTCGGCACGCCGAAATCCGCGGAGCAGCCCGAACGCCAGTTCCTCGGGGTCTCCTTCCAGGGGGATTCCCATGGCGCCGTGCCCGTGCCGTCCGACGGCGGACTCCGCCGGAGCCAGCCCGGTCAGCGGGGTGAGGGTGGTGAGGAAGGCCGCCATCCCCCGGGCACGTCCGGGCGCCTTCGCCCCGATCACCGCCCATGCCTCCCCGACCCTGGCGGCCAGACCGTCGGCGGCGCGGTCGTCGAGCGCTGGCGCGACGGGCGCGGAGAAGCAGTCCCGGAACGGGTCGAGGTCGTCGAGCACCACGCCGGGAGCCGTACCGGGGGCCGCACCCGGCAGCGGACCGGGCACCGGGAGCCTGCGCAGCGGCCGCCAGCCGGCCGCTGCCTCCCGCGGCCGTACGACGTCCAGCCCGGCGGGCGCACCGGGCCCCTCGGGCCGTACGGCGAAGCCGCCTTCCGCGCCCCGTACCAGGGCCGTGCCGCACTCGTCCGCGTCACCGATCCGCGCCTCGCCGAGGCCGGGCAGGAAGAGCCGGCCGCCCGAGAACGCCACCCGCACGGGCAGATCCAGACCCGCCCGTACAACGGCCGCCGCGAGGTACGCCGGCAGCCGTCGCGCCACCCGCACGGCCCCGGGCCGCTCGCGCACCAGCTCCAGCGCGTGCAGCAGCCAGCTGCGGGTGTACGGCCCGGCCAGCACCTCGTCCAGGGCGCGGGCCCCTTCCTCGGACGCCTCGACCGCGGCGGCCAGCTCCCAGGCGGCCGACCACTCCTCGCCACCACGCCGCCCGATGTCGGCGTTCAGCCGGGCCAGGAGGGTGCGGGTGAGGTCCTGCTGGGCTGCGTCCAGTTCGGCGGGATCGGTCACCGCGGGCGCGACGAGGGACTGTGCCGTGCGCGCCTCGACGCCCCGCACCAGGACCTCCAGGTCGGCGCAGTACACGGACGGGTTGTCGAACGGGCCCGTCGGCCCCGCGGGGTCGTAGCGGTGGGTGTAGAGGCCGCCTCCGCACGAGCGGACGACCGGGCAGCGCCGGCAGATCCCGCTGACCCCGGCCAGCCCGAGCTGCCGGGCCCGCACACCGGGGTGGGCGGCCACCTCGTCGAAGGTGTGGTCGAAGACGTCGAAACCGGTGGCCGCCGCGCCCTCGTAGGCGCTCTTGAGCGAGTCGACCTGCTCCAGCCGGCCGTCGGTCTCCACCACCACGAGGTCGGTGGGGGCGAGCCCCAGCGATTCGGTGAGGCTGGGGCCGCCGCTCAGAGTGGACAGCACCGAGGAGAAGATGCGCACCGGCACCGGGCGTCCCCGCTCCTCCCAGTGGTCGAAGACCGTGAGGAGCCAGTCGGCGTAGGCGGTGGGCGATCCGTCCGGGCGAAGCGGGGGTTCCTGCCATGTGGCGTGCGGCAGCAGGAAGTCGATGAGCGGGGGTTCGAGTTCGACGAGCGCGTCGAGGACCGCGCGCGGGTCGTTCCGGACGTCGACCGTGCAGAGCAGACCGAGGTAGAGGTGGCGGTAGCGCTCCTGCCGGAGCAGCTCGACGGCCTTGAGGACCAGGGGGTGGCTGCTGCGTCCGTCGGCGTAGCGGCGGTGCCGGTCGTTGGCGGCCCGGTCGCCGTCGAGGGAGATGCCGACCCTGACACCGAACTCGTCGAAGAGGTCGAGATAGCGCGGGCTGAGCTGGATTCCGTTGGTGTGGATACGGAGGTCGAGTTCCGCGATGCCGTCGAAGGCGGAGGCGAGCGCCTCGCAGACGTGCCGGAGTCGGGCGGGGCCCGCCAGCAGGGGCTCCCCTCCGTGCAGGATCACTGACACGGAGGGCAACGCATGCGCTGCGGCATGCTCGGCCAGGCGCTGAGCTGTCTGGAAGATGACGTCGTCAGAGATTGTTCTGGGGCGGGTACGCCAACTCTGATCTGCATGTTCGTAGACGTAGCAGTGATCGCAGGCGAGATCGCACCTGCTGTGCACTTTGAGCACAAATTCGCGGAATGGGACCAGGGGTCCTGTCATTCCCTCAGTCTAGCCAGCATGCGGCGCGATTCAGAGCGCGGAACTGAAGGTCGACGCCTGGGTGTGGCGGTCTGCCGGGGCCGAGAACACACGGCCGAGCTTACGGTTGGCTTCTGCGCCGCGGGTGTCGATCTCGGTGAGCGACATACGGCCCTTCTTCGCGACAGCGAAGGCACGAGGGGATTCTGAGGTCTTCACGGCCATCCTTGAGGGGAGCGTTCCGGATCATGAACAAAGCAGCCGGTTTCCGCATAATCACAGTGCCCGGCGGAATGACTTTACTCCCCTCAACCGGCTTCGCAACCGCGGAGATCCACTCGTCACGCAAGTGGCATACAGCACGCCTCATGCACCCCGGGGAGCACCCTCGTACACCCCCGCGACCATCAGAAATGCGAGAGTGGAACGGATATACGGGTCGGCACGCCCCCACCGGGGATCACCCGCCGCCCCGGCAGCGCCACCGGCGGGCAGAAGCCCGCTCCGCGCGGGGCCGTACGCTCTTCGGTCACGCCGTTCACAGGGGTGGCTGCGGTCACGGCGGACAGGGCGTCCCGGCGGCCGACGGGGGCTCGGGCGCCCGTAGACCCTTCATGCAGTCCATGACCCGCTCGTGGGTGTCGCCCACGACGTCCGTGATCCTGGCCCGCACGTACAGGGACTGGACCTGCGCGACGAAGTTCTCCGAGAACGCGCCCACCAGCACCGTCTCATGGCTTCCGGCCCCCACCAGGGGGAACCCCGCCCCGAAGTCGACGAGCCGGAAGTCCTCACCGGCGACCAGACCCGCCGCGGCCAGTTCCCCGGAGGCGGCGGCGACGCTGCTCCACGGGGCGTCCGCGAGGTCGTGCGCCCCCCTCATCACCACCCTGCAGTCCCAGGACTCGACGAGGGCGAGATGCTGGCCGCCGTTCATGACCCCGACCCGCCACGCCGTCGTGTCCGCCGCGAGTTCGCCGGTCACCCAGGCGGCCCTCCAGCCCACATACGGGCGCACCGTGCGGGCGTACTGCGCGCGGGCCAGGACGGCCCCCGCCGCGACGGCGAGGACGCTTCCCAGCACGTCGCCGTCGAGGAGTTGCAATCGCCAGGGCCACTCGGCCCGCGCCCCGGGCGACATATTGGCCCGGACCACCTCCCAGACCAGCACCGCCACCAGCAGGGCGAGGAGGACCAGCGGCACCGCGAACAGCAAGGGGCTCCGGCGAATCCGGCGCTGGGTGTCCGGTATCGGTTCCGCGTCCCCGTGATCTGCCTGGCTCATCCTCGAACTCCCCCGCAACGACGGACACCGGCCGACGCGTCATCGGCAACAGACCTTAAAATATTGCCAGTTGACCCACCAGCCCACAACAACCCGCGTCGCGCGAGAGGGCACGGACGGGTCGGAACGGAGCACGGCGGGTCCGAAAAGGGCCGTTGCCGCGACCGGTACCGTTGCCGCGCCCGATGGCTGCACCTACCCTCATGCCCCCACGACCGCAGAACGTCTCCACAGCCGCAGACGGGGAGTGACCATGACGGCGATTCCGGGACCGCTCCAGAGCATGGTGTTCAGGAACGCTGACCTGCCGGAGCTCTTCCACCACACGGACACGATCGCCGTCGCGAGCCAGCGGGAGGCCGTGAACACCACCCGCGTCCAGCTGATCCTGCTGGTCCTGGGCACGGTACCGGCGGCGCTGCCCTGGCGTGCCGAGCCCGGCGGAGTGTTCCAACTCATCGATGCCCTGAGTGTGTTGGCCTACACGGGTGTCCTGGTCACGGCATTCGTCGCGACCCGGCGCCGTGCGAAGTCGCACTGGCAGCTCAACCGCTCGGCGGCGGAGTTCATCAAGTCGATGTGCTGGCGCTACTCGGTGCACGGGGCGCCTTTCGACACCAGCGTCCCGCACCCCGAGGCGGTGTTCGCCAACCGCCTGGAGGAGGGACTTCAGGAACTGCGCAAGGTGGGCTGGGCCGATCCCCGCGAACTGACGACGGATTCGGGCGGGCTGATCACCGCGTCCATGCGGGAGTTGCGGAAAAAGGCGTTCACCGTGCGCAAGGAGACGTATGTGCGCGACCGGCTGATCGAGCAGCGCACGTGGTACCGCAGACGCCAGGAGGTGTCACGGCGGGCCACCCTGCTCTGGTCGAGCACGATCGCCGTACTGACCGCGCTGGCCCTGCTGTTCGCCCTGCTGCGGACGTTCTCCGTCATGCAGTCCTTCGCCCTGACCGGGGTCCTGTCGGCCGCCGCGGCGGCCTGTCTGGCGTGGAGCGAGATCCGCCGTCACCACCCGCTGATCTCGGCCCACTCCCTGGTGGAGGAGGACCTGGAGTCGATGCAGGTGGCGATGGAGACCACGCTGACCGAGCGGCAGTGGCCGCGTGCGGTGTTCGAGACCGAGCGCATCGTCTCCCCGCAGCACACCGACTGGCTCGCTCGCCACCAGATGTGACGGATGGCCGGCGCCACGGGGAGCGGGCCGGAACGAGGCGTCCGTCGGGCCGCCGCCGGACGCGAGGGCCAAGGGCCGCGCCGGAGTTCAGCCGCGCTCCACGCCCTCGCGCCAGATCACGGTGACCGGGCGGCCCAGCCTGCGGGCGTACATCACGATGTCTCCCGTTCCGCCGAGACCGCGGGCGGGCCTGCCGTCCCACACGGCGAGGAGCCGGTCGCAGTGGTCGGCGATGTAGGCGCCCGCCGCGTAGTACGCCTCGTCGGTGGAGTGCGGGAAGTCCAGCCGGACCTCGCGGGCCGCGCGCTTCTTGAGGGCGCGGTAGCGTGCGAGTTCGGCCGCGTCGGCGAAGGAGGACTCGTAGTCGCCGCTCGGGATGACCGCGGTCAGTTCCGCGCCACGGGCCAGGGCGAGGTCGGCGAAGAGCTGATCCGCTCCCACCGCCAGGCTGGAGAGCGCCTCCAGGGAGCCCTCCAAGCCGCACAGGGCCGCCTCCAGCCCTGCCAGCACATGCGCGTGGGCCTCCCGGGGAATGCTGCGATGACCGGTCACTCCGATGCGATTCACGGATACGCGCCCCCTGAGCTGTCTGCCGGGGGTTCCCGGAGTGACTTCTCCGGGAGGCACAGCATCCGCCCCCGTTTGCTCCTGCATGACCGACCTGCCCCACATCCTCTCAAAAGGCATGGGGGGAGCGGGAGTCCCCGCCCGGCATTCGGGCAGGGACTCCGCTCTTTTTCAGGGGTCACCCGAGGACAGGACCGTCTGGCGTTCGAACATCGGTCACGGGCGCGAAGAGGCATGCGGGGCCGGGAGGGCACCGGCCCCCGCGCGGTCAGTAGACGCTGACCCCGTACGCGCTGAGCGCCTTGGTGACCGGCTGGAAGTACGTGGTGCCGCCGGAGGAGCAGTTGCCGCTGCCGCCGGAGGTGAGCCCGATCGCCTTGGTGCCGGAGTAGAGCGGGCCGCCGGAGTCGCCGGGTTCCGCGCACACATTGGTCTTGATCATGCCGTACACGATGTCCCCGTTGCCGTAGTTCACCGTGGCGTTGAGGCCCGTGACGGAACCACTGTGGATACCCGTGGTGGAGCCGCGGCGGGTGACGGCCATGCCCACCGTGGCGTCGGCCGCGCCGGTGATGTCGACGTTGCCCACGGTGCCGTCGTGCGGGACCGAGGCGTTGTCGTACCGCACGAGGCCGTAGTCGTTCGTCGGGAAGCTGGAGCCGACCGTCGGACCGATGCGGGTCGTCTGCGAGGAGCTGGTGTACCAGGGCGGGTTGCCGTCGGTGCAGTGCCCTGCGGTCAGGAAGTAGTAGGTGCTGCCGCTGCGGACGTTGAAGCCGAGCGAGCAGCGCCAGCCGGGTGCGTGGATCGCGTCGCCGCCGGAGAGCAGCTTGCTGAGCTTTCCGGAGGTGCGCTCGATCCGCAGGGCACCCGCGTTCGCCCCGGCGGTCCGCTTGATCCGCTCGATCTCGGCCTGCGAGACCGTGCGGTCCGCGGTGACCACCAGCGCGCCGGTCTGCGGGTCGACGTTCCAGGCGGTGCCCGCCACGTCGGCCTTGAGCACGGCGTCGCTCGCGGCGGCGATCCGGCCGGCGCTGAACGTGGCGGTGGAGTCGGCCTGGGCGCTGGGAACCGTGAGGGCGGCGACGGCGACGAGGCCCGCGGCGACGGCGACGGCCCGTCCGCGTCTGGTGACGGTGCGGTTGAGGGGGGTGGTGCGCTTGATCCTCACTTTTCGTTCCTCCCGAGGGAAGTCGGGGGCCCGCCTGTGGGGTGGTCGGGCCCGTGAGGCGCAGTCGTTCGCACGGCGGCCCACCGAGGAGCAAACATGCCGTGTTCCTGACAAGCGCTGCACGGGAGTATTCAAGGCCTCAACTTCTCGCGCAAGGGGGCCGGTTTGACCTCGTCCCGATCCGGCCGGACACCGACGGATCGGGACGACCCCACCGCGAAGAAGTCTCAGCAGTCGCAGCAGTCGCAGGACTCGCAGCAGTCCCCGCAGTTGCAGCAGCAGTCGCACCCCTCGCAGCAGTCCCCGCAGTTGCACTGCCGGCACAGCCCCTCGCGGCGCTGACCGGTCCACGGGTCCTCGAAGGTGCCGCAGCACATCTGGCAGGTGCAGGCCAGCCCCATCCACACCAGACAGCCCGCGATCAGCCCGCGCCGGTCGCGCGGCGGCCCCGGCGGGGGCAGCGGCGGGCCGCCGGGACCACCGGGGCCCGGGGCGTACGGGTTGCCCGGACTCGGGGCGTAGGGGTTGCCGGGCGGCGGCCCATAGGATCCGGCCGGCCCGGTGACCGGCGACGGGAGGGTGCCGTCCGGGAGCGTGCCGCGGAGGGACCCGTACCCGGCCGCGCCGTCGGCCGCGCCCTCGGTCCGGTGCCCGCACGCCGTGGTGCCGAAGGCCCGGTTCACGGACTGCCGGAGCTCATGGACCAGCAGCACATGGACCAGACTGCCGTCGGTGAAGTCGGCGTCGCGCAGTGCCAGCCGTACGCCGCGCACGGCGTCGTCGCACAGTCGCCGGGCCTCGGCCCGTGAGACGCCGGTCGCGGTGAGCGGGTTCCACGCACCCGACGCCGCGTCAGCCTCCTGGTCCTCCACGGCGTCCAGCAGATGCGCCAGGCGCCCGAAGAGCCGGCCCGCCTCCGCCAGCGGCTCCGCGTTGTCCGGCCGGCCGGCGAGTACCGCGGTGTGGGCGAAGGCCGCGGCGGTGGCGGTCTCGGTCGGCTCGGTGACCGTGAGCAGCGGCGTCCCGGGGCCGGCGAGCAGTTCGATGCCGCTCTGCCGGTCGACCGCGTCGACGAGCAGCGCCGTGTCGAAGCCGAGTTGCGCCCCGGTGCGCGCGCCCGCGCGGTCCCACCCGGCGGCGACCCGGCGCGCGGCGGCGGCGACCGGACGGCGCCTCATCCAGCCGTCTCCGTCCGCGACATGATCCCGCACCTTCGCGGAGGCCAGCACCAGCGAGACGGCGGCGGCCAGCCGGGCCCCCTCGCCCCGGGCCACCGGCGCGGTCCGCATGGCGCGCAGCGGACAGGGCCCCGCGGTGCGGCGCCATCCGGTGGTGCGCTCGGACTGAGCTTCCGTCAGGACCGAGACGATCAGGCCGTCATAGTTGGTGACGACGCGGGCGAACTGCCCGTGGTCCTTCCGAAGTGCGAGGCAGAGCCCGCAGAGATGGGCCATCCACTCGGTCCGCATCCCTTCGGACAGTCGATGGACACACGGCCTGACTATTCCGAACACGACGATCCCCCGAGTGTCGTCCGCTGCTGTCGCACCGGACTCGTACCTGTGCGCGACGTGCATCGTAATCGAGCCATTCGTTCACCCGGACGTGCTTCCCGTCACCCACATGGACCGGTGCATCACATTTTCTTTCTTTCGGACTATCAATACGGGACATTCCCTGACGAACCGCCACATCTTCTGCACCAGTACCGTCACGAATCCCCTGCGCGCCGACTATCCACTTGGCGCACGATCCGCATCATGGACGACCATAGGGATACGAAAGAGATGCGGAGCAACACGGAACCGCGTGAGAGGAGGCGTCCATGGGATCGGTGCGCAGGGCGAGTGCCTGGCTGGGCCTCGTAGAGGACAACGACGAGCGGTACTACGACGACGACGAGTACGCCGAGGTCGCGCACACCGGGACGGGTCAGGCGTGGGTGACCGACCCCCGGGTGCAGACGGCCCCCGCGAAGGCCGAGGCGACGGACCGCCGGATCGCCACCGTCACCCCGGACAGCTTCCGGGACGCCCGGGCCGTCGGGGAGCTGTTCCGGGACGGCGTACCGGTGATCGTCAACCTCACGGCCATGGACCCCGCCGACGCCAAGCGCGTCGTGGACTTCGCCGCCGGACTGACCTTCGGCCTGCGCGGTTCGATCGAGCGGGTGGCCACCCGCGTCTTCCTGCTGACCCCGGCCGACACCCGGGTGCTCAGCGGCGAAGCCGTCGGCCGGCCGGCCGACGGCTTCTTCAACCAGAGCTGATCAGGGCGCTCCCCGACCCGTCCTACCGGAACGCGTCGAGACCGGTGAGCGCCTTGCCCAGCACCAACTGGTGCATCTCCACGGTCCCCTCGTAGGTGAGGACCGACTCCAGATTCGTCGCGTGGCGCATCACGGGGTACTCCAGCGAGATCCCGTTGGCGCCGAGGATCGTGCGTGCGGTGCGGCAGATCTCGATCGCCTCCCGCACGTTGTTGAGCTTCCCGAAGCTGACCTGCTCCGGGCGGAGCGTACCCGCGTCCATCCGCCGCCCCAGATGGTGGGCGAGCAGAATGCCCTTGTGCAGTTCCACGGCCATGTCCGCGAGCTTGGCCTGGGTGAGCTGGAAGCCGCCGATCGGCCTGCCGAACTGCTCCCGCGTCCGCGCGTAGTCCAGCGCCGCCTCGAAACTGGCGCGGGCCGCGCCCATGGCCCCCCAGACGATGCCGTAGCGGGCGTGGCCGAGGCAGCTGAGCGGACCGCGCAGCCCGATGACCCCGGGCAGCACGGCATCCGCCGGCAGCCGCACCTCGTCGAGGACGAGTTCGCTGGTGACCGAGGCCCGCAGGGACCACTTGTGCCTGATCTCGGGCGCGGAGAAGCCCGGAGTGCCGGCCGGGACGACGAACCCCCGGATCCCCGCGCCCTCAGCGCCCTCGTCGGTGCGCGCCCAGACGACGGCGACCCCGGCGACCGAGCCGTTGGTGATCCACATCTTGCGGCCGTTGAGCACCCAGTCGCCCCCGCTCCCGCGCCTGGCGTACGTCCGCATTCCGGCCGGGTCGGATCCGTGGTCCGGCTCGGTGAGACCGAAACAGCCAATGGTCTCGCCTGCGGCCATGCCCGGCAGCCACCGCTGGCGCTGCTCCTCGGAGCCGTAGCGGTGGATGGCGTACATGGCGAGCGAGCCCTGCACGGAGACCAGCGAGCGGATCCCCGAGTCCGCGGCCTCGAGTTCGAGGCAGGCCAGCCCGTACTGGACGGCGGTGGCGCCCGCGCAGCCGTACCCGTCCAGGGACATCCCGAGGGCGCCGAGCGATCCGAGCTCGCGGGCCAGCTCACGGATGCCCGGCAGCTCGCCCTTCTCGTACCACTCGGCGATGTGCGGCAGGACCCGGTCGGCGGCCCAGTCGCGGACGGTGCCGCGGATGGCCAGCTCCTCGGTGCCGAGCAGGTCGTCCACACCGATGGGGTCGGCGGGGTCGAAGGGCGGGAGCTTCGAGGACGGGGTGGTGGACATGGGAGTGCCTCCGGGCGGCTCGCGCGTTGTCGGGGCCGGACGGCACGCGCGGCGTCGCGGAGCCGGGCGCGCACCCGGCCGGTCCCGCTTCCGCATCATGGACCGGCCGGAAACCAGCGGTGTCGGTCACGACGTCGTGCCGACGTTACGGCTCAGTGTCCCGCCCGTCCAGAGCCGGCCGCCTGCGCCGTCCGGCGGTGGGCCGGCCTCGGCAGCGGGCGCCGCGCGGGGCCCGGGAGGGGCGCCCGGCGCGCTTCGGGGACCTCGGGGGACGGCTCGTCCGCCTCTTCGGCCCGCTCCGGTGCGCGGGACACCGGGTCCTCGGGCGCGGGGGCCGGGGCGTCCGGTCCGGGAGCCGCTTCCTCCGCCTTCCGGGGCAGCCGCAGCGCGGCAAGTGCGCCGAACAGCAGCAGGGCCGCGCTGACCAGCAGCGTGACGTGCAGCCCGGTGATGAAGGCGCCGGAGGCCGTGTTCCGCAGCGTCTCTCCCAGCGAGCCGCCGAGCCGGTCCGCCACCTGGTACGCCTCACCGAGGGAGTGCGCGGCGGCCTCGCCGTCGGCGGCGGAGACGCCCTTGCCGGGCAGCTTCGCGAGTCCGGGGGCGTACGCGGCGTTCATGACGCTGCCGAGCAGGGCGATCCCCATGCCCGCGCCGAGCTGGTAGGAGGTCTCGCCGATCGCCGCCGCGCCGCCCGCCCGGTCGGCGGGGGCGTCGCTGAGCATGGACTCGTACGCCCCGAAGAGCGTGGTCTGCAGCCCGAAGCCGAGTGCGACGAAGGCCACGGCCAGCAGGGCGGGCCGGTCGTGCCGTCCCATCGCGGTCAGGACCAGCACCGAGGCGGCGGTGAGCAGGAATCCCCAGCCGACCATCCGGCGCGGCCCGAGGCGGTGCAGGGTGTACGAGCCGGTGGCGCCCGCGGCCACGGCCGCGAACGTGAGCGGCAGCAGCCGCAGACCGGTCTCCAGCGGGCTCAGACCGAGGACGAGCTGGAGGTACTGCACGGCTATCAGCTGGAGACCGACCAGGGCCAGCATGGCGAGGATGATGCAGCCGACCGAGGTGGAGAAGGCGGGCCTGGCGAACATCCCGATGTCGATCAGCGGATGCGTACGCCGTCTCTGACGGCGCACGAAGAGGACGAGCAGCCCCGCCCCGACGAGCAGCGGTATCAGCGCGGTCGGGCTGAGCAGCCCCTCCCCGGCGCCCGCCCGCTTCACTCCGAGCACCACCCCGAGCACTCCGGCCGCGGCCGTCAGCGCGCCGAACACGTCCCACGGACCGTCGCCGCCGCCGTGGGACTCCGGGAGCAGCAGGCGGCCGACGGGGAGCACCAGTGCCATCAGCGGGATGTTGATCAGGAAGACCGAACCCCACCAGAAGTGCTCGACGAGGAAGCCACCGACCACCGGCCCGGTGGCGGCCCCGGCGGCGGCGACCGCCGACCAGACGCCGATCGCCACGGCCCGCTCGCGGCGGTCGGGAAAGACCTGGCGGAGGATCGACAGCGTCGCGGGCATGATCATCGCCCCGCCGACCCCGAGCAGGGCACGCGCCGCTATGAGCACCCCGGGGGCCTCGGCCAGCGCGGCGGCCGCCGAGGCGACGCCGAAGAGCGCGTAACCGAGCAGCAGGACGCGGCGGCGGCCGACCCGGTCGCCGAGTGTCCCGAAGAGGATCAGCAACGAGGCGCAGACCAGCGGGTAGGCGTCCACGATCCACAGCAGATCGACGGCGCTGGGCCGCAGGTCCTCGGTGAGGGAGGGAACCGCGACGTGGAGCACGGTCGCGTCGAGCGCGACGAGCAGCAGGCTGAGACAGAGGACGACGAGGACGACCCATCGATTGGCACCGCCGGCCGCCGGGCGTGACCGGGCTCGGGCTCTGGTCGTCCCGGACATGCATGTACCTCCCAAAAGGTCCCTCGCGATCGGCGGGCCGGCCGGAAACACGGCGGGCCCGCGCCGCCTCTCGGGGCCCGGCATCGACAGGCGAGTGGTCCGTCAGCGTACGCGAGTTCGGGGAACTCACACGTGGTCCACCTCATACGCGGTTGAGCAGTGGGGTGTGGCCTGCGCCACGCCGCGGGCCGTGCTCGCCCCCTCCCGCCCGCGCCGACGATCTCCGTGCCCGGCACAGAAGGTACTCGCTCCGCGCCGCCCGGCGATCGTCGGGCCCGCCGTCAGCAGCCGGGGCCTGCGGGGCCGAGCGTCCGGTGACCGGGCAAACACCGTCCGTTTCACTTCCCGGGGTGCCGGTTGAATTCATGCCACCGCCCGCCAGGCACTTCCACCCTCGGCAAACACCCTTCCGAAATGAGTGCGAAATGAAAGGGGTGCAGGCATACCGATACGCTTCTCCGGGTCAGGAATTAAGGCGCGCCGAGACGCAGCCCACATCACATCGTCATCACAAAGAGACCTGAATGTCCTGGTCGCGAACTCACTCGCTGTAACGTCGATTGGGTGCGTACCGACATCTTTGCCCGCTTGGACCGGGAGCCGGAGCCGCCGAAGATAGAGCCGCCACGGATGAGCCGTCACCGCGTCGCGCTCTTCGGCGGCACGTTGGCGTTCTACGTCGCCATCGTCGTCGCCGTGCTGGTCTCCTCCTGGCTGGTGGCGCTGGACTGGAAGGTCATGCTCTTCCGGCCGTATCAGCAATGGCCGGACATCCATGCGTTCCTCGACTACTACGTCGTGCTCGGCCAGCGCGGTCCGACCGCCACCATGGTCGCCTGCTGGCTCGGCTGGCGCTCTTGGCGGCAGCACACGCTCCGCCCCCTGCTGACGCTCGGTGCGGCACTGCTGCTGCTGAACGCGACGGTCGGCGCGGTGAAGATCGGTCTGGGGCGGCTCGGCCCGCACTACGCGACCCAGATCGGTTCCGCGGAGCTCTTCGCCGGCGGCGATATATTCCCCTCGGGTCACACCGCCAACGCTGTGGTGACCTGGGGGATCCTCGCCTATCTGGCCACCACCCCGAGGGCCAGACGCTATCTGTCGGCCCTGTCGGCGATCGTCTCGCTCGGCGTCGGGCTCACCACCGTCTACCTCGGCACGCACTGGCTCAGCGACGTGCTGCTGGGCTGGGCCGCGGGGCTGCTGATCCTGCTGGGGCTGCCCTGGGTCGAGCCGCTGATCGCCCGGACGGAGGCATGGATCTTCGCCCAGCGCGAGGGCCTGCGCGGGCTGGGCCGTCCGGTGCCCGCCGCGCCCGTCACGGTCGCGGGTCCCCGGACCGAGACGCTCCCGCTGCCGGACGGCGGCAGCCCGGTCCTGGAACCGGCCGGCGCGGGCGGACACACGGCGGCCCCCACGGTCACGGGCACACGCCCGCGCGCCCATGCGCCCGCGCCGTCGCACCAGATCCACCTGCCGCGCTCGGAGCGGGCCCCGGTCACCCCGGTCGGCAGCCGCCGCCCGCCGAACCCGGACCGGGTGACGCACGGCGGAGCGGCACCGGCCAGTCCGGTGACCGGCGGCTGATCCGCCGAGACGGGCGAGGCGGTACGCACACCCCGCTTCCCGCACGTGTGAGGGCCCCGACCGCGTCGGGGCCCTCACACGTTCCCCGTGCCGGGACTCAGCCCACCCAGCAGCGGGTGACGACCGAGTCCGCGACCTCGAAGTTGATCCGCCCCGCCCGGAACTCCATGGTGATGATCGTGCCCGGCGGCAGGGATCTGACGGTGGTCCAGCCACGTTCGCGGGCCCGCCGTTCGGCCGTGTCGGCGTCGAGTCCGACGTACGCGCCGGGTGAGTCGTCGGGCTGGACGGGAGGGTTCGACTGGGACGCCATACCCCTCACCGTAGGCGGCCGGGCGCCGCGGGGAAAGCCGGGGCCGAGACCGTCGCACGGCATCCCCACACCCCCCGCCGGTCACACTTGTGTCACAGGATCACGACATCCGCTCCGTCACGATCACCCGCCCGGAACACGCGGTCCGCGACCCGACGGACAGTAAGCGGAAATCCCGCGAAAGGGCACGCGAAGAGACCGGGAAAAATTGCTGAATACACCACCGGAAGAGGTCGGAATTTCGCCGCCCTAAATCCGGCACGAACGCCCGCGCCATCAGGAATTCACGCTTCCTTATGGCACCCTTATCCTTTGGTCACAAAATTCGCATCACGGGACGGGAGGGCGACGGGATCGGGGCCCGGGCGGGCGGCGGCCGGTCGCGGTACGGGGAGACCCGGGCGGGCAGCGGGTACGCCCACGCCGCCCGCGACGGCCTCTCGCGCACGGGACGGACCCGGACGGCTCCGGCGACGCGGCGGACCTGCCCGCCGGACGTCATGTGCCAGGCGCGGATGGGCCGGACCCGGTCCGGTGCCGTGGCAGGGAGGGTGCCGGGAAGCCCGTGGCGTCCGGGCGCCGCACCACGCGGCGGTGCGGCACACAACGGAGCATCATCCGTACCGGGTGTGCTCGGGTGACGCGCCGACGCGGCGAGGGACCGGGCCCCTGCTCGAACAGGGCCGAGAGCGCGGGGAAGCACCGGACGCCGCGAGCCGGTGCCCTCTTCCGGTCACGGCGCTACCGGCCCGGCGCCGGCCCGGGCCCGACCCGTACGCAGAGGTCGTTGTCGCCCGTGTAGCAGGGGATGGCCCGCACCCCTCCCCCGATGTCGCGGCCCGGGTAGACGAAGACGTTCTTGCGGTCCCACACATCATCGAGGAGGCGCGAGATCCGCACCGCATCCGTTCCTCCGCCGACGGCCTCCCCGGGGACCAGCCAGAGCGTCCACAGCCGCCCGTCCCGCCCCGGCTCGCCCCCGAGGCGGTCCAGCGGCAGCGTGAAGGCGAACGCACCCTCCTCCCCGGTGACCGGGACCCGGCACACCCGGTCGGGGGCGCCGGCCCGTCTCGCCTCGACGCGGGCACCGTCACCGAGCCGGACGCCGTACAGGGCGCCCCGGACGGTCATCCCGTTCCCGTCGAAGGTCACCGGCCCGGCCTCGGCATGCGGCGAGCGGATCCAGCAGTGCAGGGCGAGCCGGCCGTCAACGGTCGGGTACGGGATGCGGACCACGACCCGCCCGCCCTCGGGCGTGCGGTCCATGAGGCACCGCAGGTCCCTGATTCCGGGCTCGACCGCCGCCTCCCCTCCGCCGCCCGCGCCCGGCCCGCGCACCTGGACGTCCCAGCGGCCCTCCGCGGGCTCCACCGCGCTCGGCAGCACCGCCCGGAACCGCCCCTCCCCGGCCGGGGCCAGGGGGAGCCGGAGCATGGCGCCGTCGCCCTTGCCGCCGCGCAGCCGGAGGAGCAGTTCGGACACCTCGCCGTCGCGGCCGGGCCCGGGGAGGTCGAGTTCGAAGGTGAGCGTCCCGTCCGGGCCCGCGACGCAGTCGGCCCTCGGTGTCCGCCGCTCCGCGGCGCCGGTCGTGCGATCCGTGGAAACGGTCATGCGGACCTCCTTGCGCGGATGACGTCGGCGGCCTTGTGGCGCAGGGCGTACGCCCCGTCCAGCAGGGTGCTCCGGGCCCGGTGCAGCGTGGTGCGCAGCGCGCCGTGCGAGCGGTCGCACGGGGGGCGGGAGACGAGTTCGGTGAAGAGCCGCTCATGGCGCTCGGCGATCCGCGCCGGATCGAACCGCGCGGACGCGGCCAGCGCGGCGCCCCCTAAGCGCCGCCGGGCCTCGTCGTCCTCGATCAGGCCGAGCAGGGCGTCCGTCAGCGCCCCCGGATCGCCGACGGGCACCAGTCGTCCGTCGGTGCCGTCCCCGATGATCTCCCGGGGGCCGTGCGGGCAGTCGGTGGCGACGACCGGCAAGCCGCAGCGCATCGCCTCGACGATGGTCATGCCGAAGGACTCGCGGTCCGACGTGACCGCGGCGATCGAGCCCTTGGGCCACTCGGCCTCCAGGGGATCGATCGCCCCCATCAGGAACACATGGTTGTGCAGGCCGAGTTCGCCGATGAGCCCGAGCAGTGCCCGGCGTTCGTTCCCGGTCGCGTCACCGGCCCCGTAGATGCGCAGCCGCCAGTCCGGGCGGACGGCGACCACGCCGGCGAACGCGCGCACGAGCAGGTCGTACCGCTTGACCCGGTGCAGCCGGCCCGCCGCGATGACCCACTTTCCGGAGCCGTCGGCGGGCGCGATCCGCGGCGCGGGCACGCTGTTGGGGATGGCCTCGATGCGCACACCGGGCAGCTTGAGCCCGGTCCGGTAGGCGCGGGCGTCGGCCTCGGTGACGGTGGTGACCGCGTCGAGCAGGGCGTAGCGGTGTCCGATCTCGCGGCGCAGCCGGTAGCCATGGCTGTCGAGGGTGAGGTGCTCCTGCCCGATGCGCACCGGGCCGCGCCGGACCTGCCGGGTGATCTGCACGTTGAGCCCGGGGCGGGTGCCGACGATGACATCCGCGTCCAGGGAGCGCAGATGGTCCGCCACCCGGGCATCGGTCAGTCTGCTGTACTGCCGGTACCTGCTGTCGCCGCGGGGGAACACGGAGGCGGGGCGGGCGTGGTCGGCGGCGTCGCCGTCGTACGACGGACTCTTCTTGCGCAGGTCGACGAGGTGGCCGAGGCGGACGCCCACCGGGGCGCCCAGTACCGGGACGTCCCGGTGCCGGAAGACGGACACGATCTCCACGTCATGGTGCTCGGCCAGCGTCCCGGCGAGGTTGAACGTCGTACGGATCGTGCCCCCGACCCCGTAGGCGTTGTGGAGCAGGAAGGAAATGTGCATGAAATGCCATGACTCCTGGTTCGCTGGTCGACGGCGGGCGGCACTTGCCAGGACGGGCCGATTCGACTGCGGGTTCACTCCACACTGGACGAGTTTCGGCCATCCTCGCATTCACCCGTTTTCCTGATTTATCGATGTATCGGCGGCCCATTGCTCAGCAGATTGGCCCATCTCACTCGGCACCAACCGTCACGTACAGGGCGCAATCACCCCTCGGATCGTCAGATTCACCCTTTCCGTCAGATGGTTCGATTACGTTCCCTTTCTCGCGTGACTCCGGCCGCGGATCGCCCGTTGTCCCTTTCATGAGCCGGGAAGCGCCCGGCGCACGCACCGAGTTCGAGGAGCCTTCCGTGCCGCGCATGCTCGACGTCAGCGAGGACGTACGCGCCGAGATCGGCGACGCCGAAGCCGACCGGCTGCTCGTCGGCGACAACGCCCCAGGCAGTTACGACTGCACCTCGTGCCGCACCCCCGGCGACTCCGCACAGGAACGCACCAGCACGGTCCTCTTCGTCGGCGAGGAGACCGCCGTCCTGGCCTTCGCCCATGCGAGCTGCATCCCCTCGCAGGTCGTCAGGGTCGCGGAGGAGCAGTTGCAGGGCGCGGTGCGCAGCATCACCGGCGGGCAGACGGAGCAGCGGGCGCGGCCGACGCCGCCGGAGGGCGTCGGCGCCGAGCAGGCCGTCCTCGGGATCACCAGTGGACTCGTGCTGATCGGGGACGATCTCCACCCCGCCCTCGTCGTCGAACCGACGGGCGCGATCGTCCGCCCGGGCACGGACGGCAGCCAGGGCGACGAGTTCCTGCACCTGCTGCTGGAGCAGGGCTTCCATCCGGTGCACCGGATGGAGGAGGTCCCCTCGGCCCTGCCCGGCTGGTCGATCCTGCTCGCCATGGGCAAGCTGCACGCCGTGCTCCAGCCGGGCACCAACGGCGGGCCCCAGGTCGCCTGGTGGCAGGCGCACGCCCCGCTCCAGGTCACCGAGGGCTGGCGCACCGCGGCCAACAAGACGCGGACGGTGCTCGTCTATGCCGCCCCGGCGGGGGCGATCGGCCAGCAGCCCCGTGAGGATCTGATGCGCGACGCCCTGGACAAGGCCGCCGCGAACGGCCTTCTGGTCGCCGTGGCGATGCCGCTGGCCGGAACCTGATCACGTCCGCCGGGCGCTCGGGCTGCGGCGAACAGTTAATTCTCGGCCGGGACCGCATCCGACGGACCTCGGGGTCGTTGGCAGATACGTGCACTCATACGACTCCTCCCACCAGCGCCCGAGTCCGATCCCAGCCATGCGCCCCTCGCGGGAGCCCTCGGGCGGTCAGTCCCAGACCCCGATCTACGACGCGCTGTACTCCGAGTACCGCCGGTCGTTCCGGGCGCTGCCGGGCGACCGCAGCGGTGAGGAGAATCTCGGCTTCGTGGCCTTCGGCCTCGGGCCCTTCGGCGGGCGCGCCCCCCTGAACGGCCATGCCTCCGGTCAGCCGGCGGGCCTCTCCACCGGCCTGTCCGTCCACGGCGCCTCCGCCGCGCACGGCGGGGCCTCCGGGCGGCATGGCGGCGGCTCGGCCGCCCATACCGGCGGTCCGGGCGCCTGGCAGCGGGTGGGGCGGCATGCCGGACGCGCCCAGGCCGCCCTGCCACCGGGATCACGGGGCGTCTGAACCACGCGGCAGAGCCCCGGACCGTATCCCTACCGGTCCGGGGCTCCGTCACGCACGTGTGGGCGTGGGTGTCACTTGTTGCGGCCGCGCTTCTCGCGGACCCGCACCGAGATGTGGATCGGGGTGCCCTCGAAACCGAACTCCTCGCGCAGCCGGCGCTCGACGAAACGCCGGTAGCCGTGCTCCAGGAAGCCGGAGGCGAACAGCACGAACCGCGGCGGCTTGGTGCCCGCCTGGGTGCCGAAGAGGATGCGGGGCTGCTTGCCGCCGCGGATCGGGTGCGGGTGCGAGGCGACGAGTTCGCCGAGGAACGCGTTCAGCCGTCCGGTGGGCACACGCGTCTCCCAACCGGCGAGCGCGGTCTCGATCGCCGGGACCAGCTTCTCCATGTGGCGACCGGTGACGGCGGAGATGTTGACCCGCGGGGCCCACCCGACCTGCGCCAGCTCCGTCTCGATCTCGCGCTCCAGGTAGTAGCGCCGCTCCTCGTCGAGGTTGTCCCACTTGTTGTACGCGATGACCAGGGCGCGCCCGGCGTCCACGGCCATGGTGATGATGCGCTGGTCCTGGACGCTGATGGACTCGCCCGCGTCGATCAGGACGACGGCGACCTCGGCCTTCTCCACGGCGGCGGCGGTGCGCAGCGACGCGTAGTAGTCCGCGCCCTCCTGGAGGTGGACGCGGCGGCGGATGCCGGCCGTATCGATGAACTTCCAGGTGACGCCGCCGAGTTCGATGAGCTCGTCGACCGGGTCGCGCGTGGTGCCCGCGAGTTCGTTGACCACGACGCGTTCCTCGTTGGCCACCTTGTTGAGCAGCGAGGACTTGCCGACGTTCGGACGGCCGATGAGGGCGATCCGGCGGGGTCCGCCGATCGCGGTGCCGAAGCGCTGCGCCGGGGCCTCGGGCAGTGCTTCGAGTACGGCGTCGAGGAGGTCTCCGGTGCCGCGGCCGTGCAGCGAGGACACGGGATGCGGTTCGCCGAGGCCCAGCGACCAGAGCATGGCCGCGTCCGCCTCTCCGCTCTGTCCGTCGACCTTGTTGGCGCACAGCACGACGGGCTTGCCGGCCCGGCGCAGCAGCTTGACGACGGCCTCGTCGGTGTCGGTGGCGCCGACCTTCGCGTCGACCACGAAGACGACCGCGTCGGCGGCCTCGATCGCGTACTCGGCCTGGGCTGCGACGGAGGCGTCGATGCCCAGCACGTCCTGCTCCCAGCCGCCGGTGTCGACGACCTTGAAGCGGCGGCCCGCCCACTCGGCCTCGTAGGTGACGCGGTCGCGGGTGACGCCGGGCCGGTCCTCGACGACCGCTTCGCGGCGGCCGATGATCCGGTTCACCAGGGTCGACTTGCCGACATTGGGGCGGCCGACGACGGCGAGTACGGGCAGCGGTCCGTGTCCCGCCGCGTCGATCGCGCCCTCGACCTCCTCGGTGTCGAAGCCCTCCTCCGCGGCGAGCTCCATGAACTCCGCGTACTCGGCGTCGCCAAGTGCTCCGTGCTCGTGGTCCGAGCCCCCGGAGTGAATCTGGTCGTTCATGAAGTCCGTACCTCTTTGCCTCATCATCGATGGGCCGCCGTCGAGCGGCCCACTGCTCAAGTCTTACCGAAAGAGGCCCCGTGGTCCCTCGCGGGCGCCCGGGACCTCCCTCAGCGCCCGGTGAAACGCCGGGCCTCGTCCAGGTGGGCGGTCAGCCGGGCCCGGATGTGCGCCGTCGCCTCGTCCAGCGCCGCGCGGGTCCGGCGGCCGTTCGAGGCGGCCGCCTCGAAGGGGTCGCCGAACACGACGTCGACCCGGCTGCGCAGCGGCGGCAGCGCCGACATCAGCCGGCCGCGGCGCTCGGCGCTCCCGAGGACGGCCACGGGCACGATCGGCGCCCCGCTGCGCACCGCGAAGTAGGCCAGCCCGGCGCGCAGTGCGGCGAAATCGCCCTCGCCCCTGGTGCCCTCGGGGAATATCCCGAGGACACCGCCGTCGGCCAGCACCCCGAGGGCGCTGGTGATGGCGGTGCGGTCGGCGGCCGCACGGTCCACCTTCAGCTGACCGATTCCGCGCAGGAACGGGTCGAGCGGACCGACGAACGCCTCCTTCTTGATCAGGAAGTGGACGGGCCGGGGTGCGGTCCCCATCAGCATCGGACCGTCGATGTTGTGGGAATGGTTCACCGCCAGTATGACCGGCCCGCCGGCGGGCACCCGCCATGCGCCGAGGACACGGGGCCTCCACAGCCCGTACATCAGGCCGATCCCGATCCCGCGTCCGACCGCCGCGCCGCGTGGTGAGGGCGAGCCCGTGGTGGCTCGGGTCACTTCGCGGTCCGCTTCTCCTCGACGAGGGTGACGACGCACTCGATGACCTGCTGGAGGGTCAGCTCGGTGGTGTCCACCTCCACGGCGTCGTCCGCCTTGGCCAGCGGGGAGGTCTTGCGACCGGAGTCCGCCGCGTCGCGCTTGATCAGCGCCTCCTTCGTGGCGGTGAGATCGGAGCCCTTGGTCTCCTTGCTGCGACGGGCGGCGCGCGCCTCCGGCGACGCCGTGAGGAAGATCTTCAGGTCGGCGTCCGGCAGCACCGTGGTGCCGATGTCGCGGCCCTCGACGACTATGCCCCGCTCGGCCGCGGCGGCGATGCCGCGCTGGAGCTCGGTGATCCGGGTGCGCACCTCCGGGACGGCGCTGACGGCGCTGACGTTGGCGGTGACCTCCTGGGTGCGGATCGGGCCCGAGGCGTCCGCGCCGTCGACGGTGATCGTCGGGGCGGACGGGTCCGTGCCGGAGACGACGGCCGGCTTGGCAGCGGCGGTCGCCACCTCCGCGGCGTTCTCGACGTCGATGCCGTTGTTCAGCATCCACCAGGTGATCGCCCGGTACTGGGCGCCGGTGTCCAGGTAACTCAGGCCGAGCTTGGCGGCGACGGCCTTGGACGTGCTCGACTTGCCGGTGCCGGAGGGGCCGTCGATGGCGACGATCACTGCGGCCGGGGCCGTCCGGGCGGCGGCGCTTGCGGTTTCCACGGTGGTGGACACCTTCCTGATGACACGGGGTGGGCGAACGGGGGCGCGCGAACCCGCCCCGCACAAGGTTACCGAGTGTCGAGCCGGTCCTCCGCACCCCTGTGGACAACCGCACACCGCCCCGGCCCTCGCGCCCGGGGCCGCCGCCCGATTCCACCGCCCCGTGCCCCGGTCCCGCGCTCCGCGCCCCGCCCGTCCCGGTCCGCTGCCGGGCGCCGGCCTACTGCCGTATGGCCCAGCCGCGCTCGCGCAGCGCCGCGGTCAGCCCGACGGCGGTGCTCGGCTCGACCATGAGCTGGACCAGGCCCGCCTGCTGCCCGGTGGCGTGCTCGATGCGCACGTCCTCGACGTTGACCCCGGCCCGTTCGGCGTCGGCGAAGATCCGGGCCAGTTCGCCCGGCCGGTCGCTGATGAGCACGGACACCGTCTCGTACGAGGCGGGAGCCGCCCCGTGCTTGCCGGGCACCCTCACCCGCCCCGCGTTGCCGCGGCGCAGGACGTCCTCGATGCCCTCGGCTCCGCCGCGGCGGCGGTCGCCGTCGGCGGACTCCAGCGCACGCAGCGCACGCACCGTCCCGTCGAGATCGGCGGCGACCCCGGCCAGCACGTCGGCGACCGGACCGGGGTTGGCGGAGAGGATCTCCACCCACATCCGCGGGTCGGACGCGGCGATCCGGGTGACGTCCCTGATGCCCTGCCCGCAGAGGCGTACGGCGGTCTCGTCGGCCTCCGCCAGGCGGGCGGCGACCATCGACGAGATCAGCTGCGGGGTGTGGGAGACCAGGGCGACGGCCCGGTCATGGGCATCGGCGTCCATGACCACCGGGACGGCCCGGCAGAGCGCGACCAGTTCCAGGGCGAGGTTGAGGACCTCGGTGTCGGTGTCGCGGGTCGGTGTGAGGACCCAGGGGCGGCCCTCGAAGAGGTCGGCGGTGGCCGCGAGCGGGCCGGACCGCTCCTTGCCCGCCATGGGGTGCGTTCCGATGTACGGGGCGAGATCGACGCCGAGCGCCTCCAGCTCGCGGCGCGGGCCCCCCTTGACGCTGGCCACGTCGAGGTAGCCGCGGGCGACGCCGTCCCGCATGGCGGTGACCAGCACCGAGGCCACGTGGGCGGGCGGCACCGCGACGACGGCCAGGTCGACGCGGCCCTCGGGCGCCTCGTCCGTACCGGCGCCGAGCGCCGCCGCGGTGCGGGCCGACTCGGGGTCGTGGTCGACGAGGTGGACCCGGATGCCGCGCCCGGCCAGGGCGAGGGCTGCGGAGGTGCCGACGAGGCCCGTTCCGATGACGAGGGCGGTTCTCACTGGGCGATGTCCTTGCGGAGGGCGGCGGTGGCGCCGAGGTACACGTGCGTGATCTCGGACTTGGGAAGGTAGGTCTCGATGTGCGCGAGGATCCGCACCACGCGGGGCATGGCCCCCGCGACGTCCAGCTCCTGGGCGCAGATCAGCGGCACGTCGACGATACCGAGCCCGCGTGCCGCGGCGGCCGGGAAGTCGCTGTGCAGGTCGGGTGTGGCGGTGAACCAGATGCTGATCAGGTCGTCCGCGACCAGGCTGTTGCGCTCCAGGACGGCGGTGAGCAGGTCGCCGACCCGCTCGGCCATGTGCCCGGCCTCGTCCTGCTCCAGCTGGACGGCTCCGCGGACCGCTCGAACCGCCACGTCGTGCTCCTGACTCTCGTGTACATGATCCTTCCGCACGACCAGCCTAAGGGCTGTGGCCGGGGAGGACGCCGGGATGCTCTCCCCGTGGGACGGAGGGCGATTCATCGACAATGTCGGCGAGAACCGGGGCCTCCGCCACCGGAACGCGGTGGGACCGCACCGGCCGGCCCCCGAGGCGCGGGCCGGTCCGGCCCCCGGAAAAGGCGCGGCGCGGCGCACGGCCGCTCGCGTAGCCTCGCGGGCATGACGAGCCCCGAGGCCGAAGCCCTCGTACGCGATCACACGGTCTACTCGTGCGTGATGGGCTCGCACGCCTTCGGGCTCGCCACGGACGGCAGCGACACCGACCGGCGCGGCGTCTTCCTCGCACCGACCCCGCTGTTCTGGCGGTTCGACAAGCCGCCGACCCATGTCGAGGGGCCGGCGGAGGAGCAGTTCTCCTGGGAGCTGGAGCGCTTCTGCGAGCTGGCCCTGCGCGCCAACCCCAATGTGCTGGAGTGCCTGCACTCGCCGCTGGTGGAGTACGTCGACGACGTGGGCCGTGAACTCCTCTCGCTGCGCGGGGCGTTCCTGTCGCGACTGGCCCATGGGACCTTCGTCCGGTACGCGTCCGGGCAGCGAAGGAAGCTGGAGGCGGACGTCCGGCAGTACGGGGCGCCGCGCTGGAAGCACGCCATGCATCTGCTGCGGCTGCTGACCAGCGGCCGGGATCTGCTGCGCACGGGCGAGCTCGTGATCGAGGTGGGGCCGGCCCGGGAGGAGCTGCTGGCGGTGAAGCGCGGCGAGGTGCCCTGGACGGAGGTCGAACGCCGGATGACCCATCTGGTGGAGGAGAACGACGAGGCCGCGCGGACCTCACCGCTCCCCCCGCACCCGGACCGCTCGCGCGTGGAGGACTTCCTCGTCCGCACCCGCCGGGCGTCTGCGCTGTACTCGGCCGCCCCGTTGGTGACACGTAGCCGTCGGTAGGGCGGCGTCCGCGCCCGGGAGTGCCCGGTGCCCGGAGCGTTCTGCCCGGACGGCCGACCGGGCCCGTTCCGCGAGCGAGGACGGGACGAGGAGGCGCTGCGTCTCCGTACGCACGGATCAAGCGTCCCAGAGCGCCCCCAGCGCCAGCAGGTCGCTCCGGTACTCGATCCGCTCCGCCCACTCCTCGGGCCAGGCGCCCGCGCCCAGACGCGCACCGGCGAACGCGCCGGTGAGGCAGCCGAGGGAGTCCGAGTCGCCGCGGGTGCAGGCGGCCCGGCGCAGGGCGGTGACGGGGTCCTCGGGGAAGAGCAGGAAGCAGTGCAGGGCCGTGGCCAGTGCCTCCTCGGCGACCCAGCCGTCGCCGGTGGCCTCGCAGGGGTCGGTCTCCGGGGACGGGTCGCGCAGCGCGTCCTGGACGCGGGCCAGGGCGGTGAGGCATTCCTCCCAGCCGCGCCGGATGTACTGCTCCGGGGAGGAGTCGCCCGCGTGGCGCCAGAGGTCGCCGAGCCAGCGCGTGAGGTAGCGGCCGCTGTTCTCGTACGCGTAGCTGCGCAACTGCCCGATCAGGCCCTTCGGCTCGGCGCCCCTCGCCAGCAGGTACACCGCGCGGGCGGTCAGGTCGGACGCGGCGAGCGCGGTCGGGTGGCCGTGGGTGAGGGCCGCCTGCAACTGGGCGGCTCCGGCACGCTGCTCGTCGCTCAGACCGGGGGCGAGTCCGACCGGCACGACCCGCATGTTGGCGCCGCAGCCCTTGGACCCGGTCTGGCTGGCCTCCTGCCACAGCCGGTCGCTGTCGAGCAGCCGGCAGGCGGTCATGCAGGTGCGGCCGGGGGCGCGGTTGTTGTCGGGCGAGTGGTACCAGTCGACGAACTCCTCGCGCACCGGGCGGACCAGTCGCAGCGGGGTGAGCAGCCCGCGGTCCATCGCGGTGCGTATGCCCCGCGCCAGGGCCAGCGTCATCTGGGTGTCGTCGGAGACGTACGCCGGCTTCGGCAGCCGCATCTGCCGCCACGGCCCGCACTTGGCGAGGATCGACGGCACGTTGTTGAACTCGGTGGGGAAGCCCAGGGCGTCGCCGAGCGCCAGCCCGGTCAGCGCGCCGGTGGCGGCCTGTTTGGTGGTGGTCCTGGTCATGGTCACGGGGTTCTTCCTTCCGGGGTGAGAAACGGCCTTTCGATGTCGGGGGCGGCCTTCCGGGGTGGCCGTCCGGAGGCAGGGCGGCCTTCGGGGACGGGAGCGGGCTTCCGGAGGCGGGGGGCTGTGGTCGGAGGGGATTCCGCGGCCTCGGGGTGCTCCCCGGGCCTCAGCGGTGGGCGAGCGCTCTCAGTGGTGGTCCTCCGGTCTCAGGAGCGGAGGGTGCAGGGCGGTGGCGGCACCGGCCCGGTAGAGCGCCGCGGGCTTGCCCCGTCCGCCGGTGCGGCGCGGCGCTCCCTCCACGGCCTGCACGAAGCCGGGTGTGGTGAGGACCTTGCGCCGGAAGTTGGGCCGGTCCAGCGTGACGCCCCAGACCGTCTCGTACACCTGCTGGAGTTCCCCCAGGGTGAATTCGGGCGGGCAGAACGCGGTGGCCAGGCAGGTGTATTCGAGCTTGGCGCAGACGCGGTCGTACGCGTCGGCGAGGATCCGGTCGTGATCGAAGGCGAGCGGTCCGGTGGCCCCGGTGTCCCACCAGCGGGCGCCGGCGGCGTCTCCGCCCCCGCGCGGTTCGGGCAGGTCGGGGACGAGCGCGGCGTAGGCGACGGAGACGACCCGCATCCGCGGGTCGCGGTCCGGGTCGCTGTAGGTCCGCAGTTGTTCCAGGTGGAGGGCCGAGGCCGTGTGCGCGGCCAGCCCGGTCTCCTCGGCGAGTTCCCGGCGGGCGGCTTCCTCGGCGGACTCCCGGGGCCGGACGAAACCGCCGGGCAGCGCCCAGCAGCCCCGGTACGGCTCCTCGCCCCGCTCGACGAGCAGGACGTTCAGTCGGGCGTCGCGGACCGTGAAGACGGCGAGGTCCACGGTGACCGCGAACGGTTCGAAGGCGTACGGGTCGTAACCCGCGGGGACACCGGTGCTCATCGGTGCTCCGGGAGGGGCGGGGCGAAGTCCCAGCCGGCGGTGAGCAGGGCGTCGACGGCCGCGACGGCGGTGGCCAGGCGTTTCGGGTGGGGCCCGGTGAGTTCGACGAACCGCCTTCCGGTGCGGGTGAGTTCGGCCCGGAACCGGTCGGTCGTCCAGGGCCGCAGTTCCTCCCCGTCGCGCAGCCCGTCGTCCTCGAACCCCACGCCCTCGTGGTCGGTGAGCAGCCACAGGTGGTGCGGGACCCGGTCGGCGATCTCCTCGACGAGGGGGTTGCGGCCGCCGACGTAGCGCTCGTGCCAGACGGTGGTGGCGAAGGAGTCGGTGTCGCAGAAGAGCACCGGCGAACCAGCGCGCGCGGCGGCGTCCTCCGCGTCGTTCTGCGCCCGGGCGATCAGTGGGAAGTCCTCGGTGCCGAAGGTGACGTCCGCCCACCGGGCGTCGGGCCGGCGGGCGCGCAGCGCGGCCAGCTTCCGTTCGCTGAACTCCCGTCCGTACTCGGCGACATACCCGGTCCGCGCCCAGACCCCGCCGCGCCTTCGGTAGTGGTCGGTGAGCGCGCGGGCCATCGTCGTGGTGCCGGTGGATTCCGCGCCGAGGACGACGACCCGGCGGGTGAGGGCGGCCCGTACGGGCGGTTCGAGGAAGTCCCAGCAGCCGACCGGGTCCTTGCGGACGGCGGTGCCGGAGACCGGGAAGACCGTGCGGTCGGGGTCGACGCAGACGGAGGCGGAGGCGGCGCCGAACCGGCGGGCCAGCTCGTCCCCGTACGGCTCGGAGGTGAAGACGGCGTCCACCGGCTCCGGCACGGCCCGGGTGAAGACGGCCATGTGCGCGTCCCAGACGGCGGGGTCGTGGAGGTCCATGGGGATGTCGTCGACGGCGCCCACGACCCGCACGTCCGGGTGCGTCTCCCGCATCCATGCCACCCGGTCGGCGAGCGGCACGGACTCGACCGAGGCGGCGCAGACCAGGACGGTCAGCCGCTCGCACCGGTCCTGCGCGGTGCGGACGAGGTGGTGGTGGCCGGCGTGCGGCGGATAGAACTTGCCGAGGACGAGCCCGTGTCCGAAGCGCTTCACGCCGCCACCTCCACCGGTCGCCGCCGCTGCGGCGTGGCGAGGTCGCGCCGCCAGCCGCGCAGGCCGATCAGGCACAGCATCAGGAAGCCGATGTACAGCAGGGAGGTCAGATAGAGCTCCTTGTGCGCGTAGAGCGGGATGTACACCAGGTCGGCGGCGATCCAGAGCCACCACGACTCGACGAGCTTGCGGCACTGCCCGTACGTGGCCGTCAGGGACAGCGCGGTCGTCAGGGCGTCCCAGAAGGGCACGGTGGAGTCGGTGGCCCGGTCCAGCAGGACGGTGAGGGCGAGCGTCCCCACCGCCCCCGCCGCGAGCAGCAGGACCCATTCGGTGCGTGTGGTGCGACGCACCGGCAGGTCGGGCGCACCTGGTCCACCCCCGTGGGTCCAGGTCCACCAGCCGTACGCGGCGAGGGCGATGAAGACGAGTTGGAGGCCGGCATCGGCGTACAGGCCGGACTGGGCGAACAACACGATGAAGAAGAGGTTGTTGGCGATGCCGATCGGCCAGTTGGCGATGTGCTGGCGGGCCACGAGCCACACGCACAGCGCCCCGCTGCCGAATCCGAGCACCTCGGTCCAGCTGACCGGGGTGCCGAGGACCGTGACCAGGGGTTGCTGCAGGGGATCAAGGACGTCCGCGGGACTCACTCCGCCTCCTTTATAGTCATCCTGACTATAAAGGAGGAACCCACACGACGAAAGGCCCGCGGCTGGTTCCTGTCCGACTTTCGACGACAGGAACCGGCCGCGGGCCTTGGATACGGGCGAAACCGGAGCGCCGCGGGCGCGAGGCACCGGAACACGTGCCCGCCCCGTCACCGCGGACGGGGACGGGGACGGGGCTACAGACCGACCTCGTGCATCAGCATGCCCACCTCGGTGTTGGTGAGACGGCGCAGCCAGCCCGACTTCTGGTCGCCCAGCGGGATCGGCCCGAAGGACGTGCGGACGAGCCGTTCGACCGGGAAGCCGGCCTCGGCCAGCATCCGGCGGACGATGTGCTTGCGGCCCTCGTGCAGGGTCACCTCGACCAGGTAGTTCTTGCCGGTGTTCTCGACGACCCGGAAATGGTCGGCGCGGGCGTAGCCGTCCTCCAGCTGGATGCCGTCCTTGAGCCGCTTGCCCAGGTCGCGCGGGAGCGGTCCCTGGATGGCGGCCAGGTAGGTCTTCTTCACCCCGTACTTGGGGTGGGTCAGACGGTGGGCCAGCTCCCCGTGGTTGGTGAGCAGGAGGACGCCCTCGGTCTCGGTGTCGAGCCGGCCGACGTGGAAGAGCCGTGTCTCGCGGTTGGTGACATAGTCGCCGAGGCACTGACGGCCGTCCGGGTCCTCCATGGAGGAGACGACGCCGGCGGGCTTGTTCAGTGCGAAGAAGAGGTACGACTGGGCGGCGACGGTCAGCCCGTCGACCTTGATCTCGTCCTTGTGCACGTCCACGCGGCGGCCCTGCTCCAGGACGATCTCGCCGTTGACCTCGACGCGCCCCTGGTCGATCAGCTCCTCGCAGGCACGGCGCGAACCCAGCCCGGCCCGGGCGAGGACCTTCTGCAGCCGCTCGCCCTCCTGCTCCGCTCCCGGGAAGGTCTTGGGCGTCCTGCGCTCGGGCCGGTTCGCGTACCGGTCCCGGTTGCGCTGCTCGATCTTGGCGTCGAGCTCGCGCGGACGGGACGGGGCATCCTGCCGACGCTGTCCGCCGGTCCGGCCGTCACGGGACTGCGGGGCCCTGGGGCCGCCCTTGGCGCCGCCGCGGGCCGCCGTGCCCCGGCCCTTGCGGGGGCCGTCGCCGTCCTGGCCTCCCGGAGCGCCCGCGTCGTAGCGTCGCTCCTCCGGCCGTGGCCTGCGGGGACGCTGTCCCTGCCCGCCGTCGCGCCCGGCACCGGCACCCCGGGGATTCCGGTTGCCGCCGCTCCGGCCGCCGCCGCTTCCGCTGTTCCTGCCACTGCTTCGCATCAAAATTCCGTCTTGTCGTCTGCGTGGGTTTCGAGGGTGTCCGGTGCGTCCGGATCGAACGACGGCACACCCTCTCCCGTCTCGGCCTCGATCGCGTCCGCCTCGGGGAGGAAGGGCGCGAGCTCCGGGAGCTCGTCCAGGCCGCGCAGGCCCATCCGCTCCAGAAAGTAGTTCGTCGTCCCGTACAGGATCGCACCTGTTTCGGGTTCCGCGCCCGCCTCCTCGACGAGTCCCCGCTGGAGGAGGGTCCGCATGACCCCGTCGCAGTTCACGCCGCGGACCGCGGAGACCCTCGACCGGCTGACGGGCTGGCGGTACGCGACCACCGCCAGGGTCTCCAGCGCCGCCTGGGTGAGCCGGGCCTGCTGGCCGTCCAGTACGAAGCCCTCGACGGCCGCCGCGTACTCGGGGCGGGTGTAGAAGCGCCACCCTCCGGCCACCAGCCGCAGCTCGAATCCCCGGCGCTGGGCGGTGTAGTCGTCGGCCAGCTCGCGCAGCGCGTCGGCGACGGCCGCACGGGGCCGCTGGAGCACCTTGGCGAGGTGTTCCTCGGTGGCGGGCTCGTCGACGACCATGAGGACGGCCTCCAGAGCGGGCTTCAGCGCGAGCTCCGCGACGGCGGGGCCGGTGATGTGCTGCTGCGTCATGCCTTCCCATCCTCCTGGGCTTCCCGGGCCTCGCCGCCGGTGCCGGTGCGACCGCCGTTGCCGCTACCGCCCTTCCGGGAGTGTGCGGCGGACGCCTCCGCCCCGGCCTCGTTCCTCCGCGCGTCGCGCTCCCCGGTGCCGTTCCCGGCCTCGGTCTCGTTGCCGTCCTCGTCCCCGGTCCCGCTGCCCGCCTCCGCGTCGAACTCGTCGGTGACGACGGGCTCGGTCCCCTCTCCCCCGGCCCAGCGCACCAGGAGTTCCCCGAGGGCCTCGTCCTGGTCGAGCGCGACGGCCTTCTCCCGGTAGAGCTCCAGCAGCGCGAGGAAGCGGGCCACGACGGTGAGGGTGTCCGGGGCGTCCCGGGTCAGCTCCCGGAAGCTGATTTCCCCCGCCTCGCGCAGCCGCGCCACCACCACCTCGGCCTGCTCCCGCACGCTGACCAGCGGTGCGTGGATGTGCTCGACGTACACCCGTGGCTCGGGCTTCGGCCGCATCGCCTTCACGGCGAGCCGGGCGAAGCCCTCGGCCCCGATGCTGATGACGACCTCGGGCAGCAGTTCGGCGTGGTGCGGCTCCAGCCCCACGGTGCGTGGGAAGCGCCGCCCCTCCGAGTCGAGCCGGCCGTCGAAGATCTCCGCGATGCGTTTGTACGCGCGGTACTGGAGCAGCCGGGCGAAGAGCAGGTCCCGTGCCTCGAGCAGCGCCAGGTCGGCCTCGTCCTCCACCTCGGCGGCGGGCAGCAGCCGGGCGGCCTTGAGGTCCAGCAGGGTCGCGGCGACGACGAGGAACTCCGTGGTCTGGTCCAGGTCCCAGTCCGGTCCCATCGCGTGGATGTGCGCCATGAACTCGTCGGTGACCCTGGACAGCGCGACTTCGGTCACATCCAGCTTGTGCTTGGAGATGAGCTGGAGGAGCAGGTCGAACGGTCCCTCGAAGTTGGCCAGCCGAACGGTGAACCGCCCCTCGCCCGGCTGTGCCTCACCGGGCTGCTCGCCGTCGGACGGCCCGTGGTCGGACGACCCGCCGTCGCCCGGGACGGGGAACCGGCCGGATACCGCTGTTCCGGAACCGGACGCGGCCGGACCGGGCACGGTCGTGGCGGACGGCTCCGGTACGGGCCCGGTCGCGGCGTTCCCGGGCGGACCCGCGGGCTCGGGGGACGGATCGGGTGCCGCCTCGGCGCGGCCGGACGCAGCGGGTCCGGACGCGTCGGATCCGGGCGCGCAGGCTCCGGGCCGAACCGGGCCGGGTTCCCCCGGGCCCGAGGGTGCCTGGCCGTTCCCGGTCCGCGGCACGGCGACCGGCTCGCGCCCGGCCCCTCCGCCCTCTCCCTCACCCGGCGCCGGCGCGGCCCGGCCGCCCGGACCGCGCCCCAGGGGGCGGCGAGGGGTACGGGCGGGCTCGTCGGTCGTCGGCATGGGGGTCCTGGGGCATGGGGATACGGACGGCGGGCCGTGGCCCGTACGGAGCGGTCCGGCCGATCGGCCTGCGGCGGCGTCCTCGGCAGGCGGCCGGCCGCGTCGGCACTCCCGGCAGGCTACCGGCGCTCCGGTCAGCGACCGCGCAGCCGCCGTACGAGGATGCTCGCGTCGCCCCGCGATTCCAGGTCGGCGAGCACCACCGCGACCGCCTCCCGGACGATCCGCCCCCGGTCGACCGCGAGCCCGTGCTCCCCGCGCAGCACGAGACGGGCGTGTTCGAGGTCCATCAGTTCCTCGGCGGAGACATAGACCGTGATCTTCTCGTCGTGGCGCTCCCGCCCGCTGGGCCGCCGGTTCGCCCCGCGCCCGCTGCCGCGCCTGCGCTGCTGCTGCTGCACGGCGGAGACGGGCGCCGTCTCCCGGGCCGGGGACGAGGCCGGCCGGGACCTGCGCGCCGGCTGCCGGGCCGCCGTCCCCTGGTCCCCGTCTGCGTCGCGCCCACGCGGTTCCCCGGTACCGGCGTCCGCCGCCGCTCCCTCTTCCCGGCCGTCGGCCTCCTCGGCCGCGTCCGCCCCGGTCCCCTCGGCCCCGGGATCGTTCTCACCGGCGGGGCCCGGCACCCGGGCCCCGCCGTTCGCCTTGCGCCGCCGGTCCACCGGGGACGAGGGCTGCAGCCCCGTCCCCCCGGTGGTACGGAACAGTTCGTCGGCTCCAGGCAGACTCACTCGGCGTGACACCGGGCGAGCACCTCCCTGGCGAGCTGGCGATAGGCGGCGGCACCGACCGAGTTGGAGGCGTACGTGGTGATGGGCTCACCGGCGACCGTGGTCTCGGGGAAACGCACGGTGCGCCCGATGACGGTGTGGTAGACGTGGTCGTCGAACGCCTCGACGACGCGCGCGAGCACCTCGCGGCTGTGCACCGTACGGGAGTCGTACATGGTCGCGAGGATGCCGTCGAGCTCCAGCTCGGGGTTGAGCCGCTCCTGGACCTTCTCGATGGTCTCGGTGAGCAGCGCCACTCCTCGCAGGGCGAAGAACTCGCACTCCAGCGGCACTATGACCTTGTGCGCGGCCGTCAGCGCGTTCACCGTGAGCAGGCCGAGCGAGGGCTGGCAGTCGATCACGATGTAGTCGTAGTCGGCCATCAGCGGCTTCAGGGCGCGCTGCAGCGTGGACTCCCGGGCCACCTCGCTGACCAGCTGCACCTCGGCGGCCGACAGGTCGATGTTGCTCGGCAGCAGGTCCATGTTCGGGACCGCGGTCTTCAGCAGGACCTCGTCGGCCGACATCCCCCGCTCCATGAGCAGGTTGTAGACCGTGAGGTCGAGCTCCATCGGGTTGACGCCGAGCCCGACCGACAGGGCGCCCTGCGGGTCGAAGTCGACGAGCAGCACCCGGCGCCCGTACTCGGCCAGCGCGGCACCCAGGTTGATGGTCGACGTGGTCTTGCCGACGCCGCCCTTCTGGTTGCACATCGCGATGATCTTCGCGGGACCGTGGTCGGTCAGCGGGCCCGGGATCGGGAAGTAGGGCAGGGGCCGACCGGTCGGGCCGATCCGCTCGCGGCGCTGGCGGGCAGCGTCGGGCGCGAGGGTGGCCGCGTACTCCGGATCGGGTTCGTACTCGGCATCGGGGTCGTGGAAGTGCCCGTTGGACACCTCGTCGAAGTCGGCGAAGCGGGCGGTCTCTCGGCCACTCTCGTTGCCGGCCATGGCGTTCACGTGTAGGCCGTCCATCATCTGGGGGGCTGTCGTCATGTGCTGATTAGTGGCGAAGGTGCGGACAGCGACGGAGCCGACAGCCTGCGGCCCGTGCGGGCCCCGGCCCCGTGCGAGCGTCCCTGGACGCACACCCCCGGGAGTAAATGTCGACTCATTCACAAGTCGTCTTACCTCCTTGGAAGTGACCAGGAAACTTATCGATAGGTCAGCGTGGCACCATGCCGACGTTTGGTGACTCTATGGCGTGTCACCGCTTCGCAGCAACACAATGCGCCGGACCCGGCCGGTTGTGTCGGCAATCGAACAGCTCCCTGTCAAGGGTGCGTGGCCACCGAGACGCGCCGTTATCGGGTGTGCGAATCGGTCGAAGGGCGGCGTTCGCGACGAGTTGCGCGACGGCCGGCCGGCTCCCGGCACGCCGTCGGGCCGGACCCTGCTCGGCAGGGTCCGGCCCGACGTATGAGGTTGACGGGGGCGGGGAGGCACCCCCTCGCGCACCGCTCGGACTGCGGGGAGCGTCAGCCGAGGAGCGTGCTCAGCTCGACGTGCTCCAGGCCGTGCGCCTCGGCCACCTGACGGTAGACGACCTTGCCGTCATGGGTGTTGAGGCCCTTGGCGAGGGCGGGGTCACGGCGCAGCGCCTCGACCCAGCCGCGGTTGGCCAGCTCCACGATGTACGGCAGCGTGGCGTTGGTGAGGGCGTAGGTGGAGGTGTTCGGCACCGCGCCCGGCATGTTCGCGACGCAGTAGAAGACCGACTCGTGGACCTTGAAGGTCGGCTCGGCGTGCGTGGTCGGGTGGGAGTCCTCGAAGCAGCCACCCTGATCGATCGCAATGTCGACAAGTACGCTTCCGGGCTTCATCCGGGAGACGAGCTCGTTGGTGACCAGCTTCGGGGCCTTGGCGCCCGGGATGAGCACGGCGCCGACGACGAGGTCGGCCTGGAGGACGGCCTTCTCCAGCTCGAAGGCGTTGGACACGACGGTCTGCACCTTGGTGCCGAAGATCTTGTCGGCCTCGCGCAGCTTGTTGATGTCCTTGTCGAGCAGCGTGACGTGGAAGCCGAGACCCACGGCGATCTGCGTGGCGTTCCAGCCGGAGACGCCACCGCCGATGACGACGGCCTTGCCGGCCGCCGTACCCGGGACGCCGGCGGGCAGCACGCCGCGGCCGCCGGCCGAGCGCATCAGGTGGTAGGCCCCCACCTGCGGGGCCAGCCGGCCCGCCACCTCGGACATGGGCGCGAGCAGCGGCAGGGCGCGGTTCGCGGCCTCGACGGTCTCGTACGCTATCGCCGTCGTGCCCGACTTCAGGAGCGCGTCCGTGCACTCGCGGGAGGCGGCGAGGTGCAGGTAGGTGAAGAGCGTCTGGTCCTTGCGGAGGCGGTGGTACTCCTCGGCGACCGGCTCCTTGACCTTGAGCACGAGGTCCGCGGCGGCCCAGACCTCGTCGGCGGTGTCGAGAATCTGCGCTCCGGCGGCGATGTACTCCCCGTCCGTGATGGAGGAGCCGGCCCCCGCGTCCTTCTCGACGACGACCTGGTGGCCGTTGCGCACGAGCTCGTTCACACCGGCGGGCGTGATCGCCACGCGGAACTCGTTGTTCTTGACTTCGCGGGGGATGCCGACCTTCACGTCGATCACGGTCCTTGGCTCAGAGGGGTCACCCGGACATGGCTACCCATACCCGGATAGAAACTGCGTAATGAGAGACACCGCGAACACACGCGGTACAGCCAGTCTAATGAAGGATTTCTGACTGTCTAGCCTTACAAAGCACTAATTTTCTGTCACCGCACTACGGATTTCGCAGGTGTCACCCTCGTCCCGGAGCAGGCTGTGGGCCAGTCCCCGGTGCAGGCGGGCCGCGGCCGGGTCGCCGAGCCGCTCGAACGTGTCGGCCAGCCTCAGCTGCAATGCGGCCTGGAGCCGCATGTCCCCGGCCTGGCCGGCCCAGTGGACGGCCTCCTGGCAGGTCTGCAGCGATTCGCGCGGCCGGCCCGCGTACTCCTGCACCCGGGCCGCCTCGCTCAACGCCCGCGCCTGGCCCGGTACGTCGCCCAGCCTGCGGTACCCGGCCACGGCGGCCCGCCAGTGCCGCAGGGCCTCGCCGTACCGCCCGGCGTAGGTGTGGACGGTGCCCAGCCGCCCGTACAGCCGCGCCTCGTCGGCCCGCTCGCCCCGGGTGAGGCGCTGGGCCAGGGCCCTCCCGTACCAGTCGGCGGCCCGTTGGTAGTCGCCCAGCTCGGCGTAGGCACCGCCTACGGATTCCATCGCACGGCCGGTGGCGTAGGGATCCTTCGCGGCCCGTCCGGCGTCCAGCGCCGCCCGGTAGCGGGCGAGCGCCTCCCGCGTGCGGCCGGTCCCGACGTCGAGATCGGCGAGGTTGAGCAGCGCCGCGGCCCGCTCCCGCGGCAGCTCGCGCCGCTCGGCGACGGCCAGGACCAGACCGTGCAGTCCGTACAGGTCGGCCGCGGCGGCCTCGGTGCCCTGGTGCACGGCCATCACCCGCACCAGCGCGGACACCAACCGCCTTGCCAGGGTGTCGAGTCCGCCGTCCGCCACGGCGAGCCGGGCCGACGCCAGCAGGGCCGGCCGCCGGCTCCGCAGCCACGCGGCGGCGGCCTCGGGATCGGGGAAGCGCAGGGAGTGCGGCAGCGCGGCGAAGCCGCCGCGGGCCGGGGAGTCCTCGGGCTCGGTGACCGCCCGGCAGGACTGCAGCAGCCGTACGGTCCGCTCCAGCATCCGGGCCCTGGCGAGCTGGACCTCCGCGGGCCGGTCCCTGGCGTCCAGCAGCGCCCACAGCAGCGGTACGAGGCAGCCGGGCACCTCGTACTGCGGCTGGTCCGCGGCGTCGGTGCGCAGCAGCCCCAGGTCCACGAAATCGTCGAGGACCGTCCGGGCGGTGTGGACGGAGCAGCCCGCCAGCGCGGAGGCGGTGTGGACGTCGGCCGTTCCGCCGGGGGCGAGGACGAGCAGGCGCAGCGTCCGGGCGGCGGCGGGCGGCAGGGAGTCGTGGACCAGCCCGAGGACGCGGGCCAGCGGGCGGGCGCCGGTGGACTGCTCGCGGTCGTCCGGCTGCTCGCGCAGCCGCCTGGTGAGGTCGGAGACCGAGGCCATGGGGTGGGCGGCGAGCCAGCCGCCCGCCAGTATCAGGGCGGCGGGCAGCCCGCCGCACTCCTCGGCGAGGGATTCCGCGGTGCGCGGGTCGACGGTGATCCTCACGTCGCCGATGAGTCCGGCGAGGAGCCGGACGGCGGACTTCGCGTCCAGGCCGCCGAGTGTGCAGGGCCGGACGTCCGGGATGCCGGTCAGCGGGCCTTCGGAAGTGGCGACGACGAGGCAGTCGGAGTCGTCCGGGAGGAGCGGGTCGACCTGCTCGGCGTCCGCGGCGTCGTCGAGCAGCAGCAGGGCACGGCGTCCGGCCAGCGCCTCGCGGACCATCTCGGAGAGTTCGTCCGCGTCGGCGCCGGGCGGCCCGGTCACGCCCATCTGGTCGAGCAGTTCGCGGGCGGTGCGCTCGGTGGGCACCCGGGCGCCGCCGGGTTCGGTGAGCCGGGCGCGGAACGGGCCGTCGCGGCGGTCGTCGGCGGCGCGCAGCCGGCGGACGAGTTCCGCGGCGAGCGCGGTGCGTCCGGAGCCGGGGCGTCCGGCGATCAGCAGGACCCGGGCGCGGGCGGGTCCGCGGCCGGCCAGGGTGTCCAGTCCGACATGCTCGATGTCGGCGTGCAGTTGCCTCAACTCGCGGGCCCGGCCGAGGAATCGGGGCGGTGTGGCGTCGGACGGCCCTTCGCTCCCCGCCGTCTCGGCCGGGCTGCCGGTGTCCACCGCCTGATCCGTCACGGGTCACGCTCCACTTCCGCCGCACGCATCGCCCGCCGAGTGTCCGGTCAGGGCGTTCCGAGCGTAGTTCAGACGTATGGACGATCCGTGTGGAGCGTGGCGCGGAGGTCCCCCATTCGGATCATCGCCTTGTCCGATCAGAGGGGGATCCATCCGGTCGGCGGATGGGATCCGACCGTGCCGCCGGAGCCGACGGCCTTCAGGCCTCGAACGGGCGGGCCGGCCACGGCGCCACGGCCGGGCGCAGCGCGTCGGCCCCGTCGCCCGAGAGCACCGCCGCGAGCGAGAGGACGCCCACCACGAGGCAGTTGTTGTGCAGGTCCCCGGCGAGGACGCCCCGCACCAGCTCCTGGAGCGGCACCCGGGCCAGCTCCATGTCGGCCTCTTCCTCGGAGACCTCGTAGCGCTCTCCGTCCGCCTCGGAGAGCCCGCGGGCGAGGAAGATCCGTACGGCCTCGTCGCAGCCGCCGGGCGTGGTGTAGACATCGGTCAGCACCCGCCAGTCCTCGGCCTTGGCGTGCGCCTCCTCGTAGAGCTCGCGCTGCGCGGCGTGCAGCGGGTTCTCCCCGGGGACGTCGAGCAGTCCGGCCGGGATCTCCCAGAGCTTGTGGCGCACGGGGTGGCGGTACTGCCGGAGCACCAGGACCCGGCCCTCCTCGTCGAGGGCGAGGACGGCGACCGAGCCGGGGTGGACCTGGTAGTCACGGCGCACGACCGTGCCGTCGGGCATCACCACCTCGTCGGTGCGGACACTGGTCTTGTTGCCGGTGAAGGGCGTCTCGGTGGCGGTGACCCGCCATTCCTCCGGCGTGTCCTGGATACCCATCTACGTCCTTCCACAGAAAAGGGGAAACCGGGGCACGCGTCCTCGTCGGACCCGTGCCCCGGTCAACGTTAATGCCTGCCCACCGCCGGACTACTCGCCCGACGGGGCACCCTGCCCGCCGTCGGCTTTCGCACCGGTCTTGCGCTCGACGGCCGCCTTCACCAGGCCGGCGAAGAGCGGGTGTGGGCGGGTCGGACGGGAGCGGAGCTCCGGGTGCGCCTGGGTGGCGACCAGGTACGGGTGGACCTCGCGCGGGTACTCGACGTACTCGACGAGCTTGTTGTCCGGGGAGGTGCCGGAGAAGACCAGTCCGGCCTTCTTCTCCAGTTCGGCGCGGTAGGTGTTGTTGACCTCGTAGCGGTGGCGGTGACGCTCCTCCACGTACGGCTCGCCCTCGTAGGCCTCGCGCACCAGCGAGCCCTCGGCGAGCTTCGCCGGGTACAGGCCGAGCCGCATGGTGCCGCCCATGTCTCCGGCGCCCTCGACGTAGGCCAGCTGCTCCTCCATCGTCGAGATGACGGGGTGCGCGGTGGCCGGGTCGAACTCGGTGGAGTTGGCGTCGGGGATCTCGGCGAGGTTGCGCGCCGCCTCGATCACGATGCACTGGAGGCCGAGGCAGAGGCCGAGCAGCGGCACCTTGTGCTCGCGGGCGTACTGGATGGCGCCGATCTTGCCGTTGACACCGCGGTCGCCGAAACCGCCGGGAACGCAGACCGCGTCGACGTCCGAGAGCTGCCTGGCGGCACCGGCCGGGGTCTTGCAGTCGTCGGAGGCGACCCACTTGACCTTGACCCGGGCCTTGTTGGCGAAACCGCCGGCCCGGATGGCCTCGGTGACCGAGAGGTAGGCGTCGGGCAGGTCGACGTACTTGCCGACGAGCGCCACGGTGACCTCGTGGTCGGGGTTGTGGACGCGGTCCAGCAGGTCGTCCCACGTGGTCCAGTCGACGTCGCGGAACGGCAGGTCGAGCTTGCGCACGACGTAGGCGTCCAGGCCCTCGGTGTGCAGCACCTTCGGGATGTCGTAGATCGACTTGGCGTCCACGCAGGCCACCACGGCGGCCTCGTCGACGTCGCACATCAGCGAGATCTTGCGCTTGATGGCGGTCGGCACGTCGCGGTCGGCGCGCAGCACGATGGCATCGGGCTGGATGCCGATGTTGCGCAGCGCGGCGACGGAGTGCTGGGTGGGCTTGGTCTTCAGCTCGCCGGACGGGCCGATGTAGGGCAGCAGCGAGATGTGCACGACGAAGACGTTGTCCCGGCCCACCTCGTGGCGGACCTGGCGGACGGTCTCCAGGAACGGCAGCGACTCGATGTCGCCGACCGTGCCGCCGACCTCGGTGATCACGACGTCGACGTCGTCGGTGGCCATGCGGCGGATGCGGTGCTTGATCTCGTTGGTGATGTGCGGGATCACCTGCACGGTGTCGCCGAGGTACTCGCCGCGCCGCTCCTTGGCGATCACCTGCGAGTAGACCTGGCCGGTGGTGACGTTGGCGGAACCGTCGAGGTCGACGTCGAGGAAGCGCTCGTAGTGGCCGATGTCCAGGTCGGTCTCGGCGCCGTCGTTGGTGACGAACACCTCACCGTGCTGGAAGGGGTTCATCGTGCCCGGGTCGACGTTCAGGTACGGGTCGAGCTTCTGCATGGTGACCCGAAGTCCGCGCGCCTTGAGCAGGGCGCCGAGGCTGGAGGCAGTCAGACCCTTGCCGAGGGACGAGGCGACCCCCCCGGTGACGAAGATGTGCTTGGTCGTCGTGGATGTGGGCTGCTTAGCCAAAGGGGACTCCCGTGGTCGCGGTCATGAGGGGCGTTCCGGCGTCGCCGTCCGGAGGTTCCGGCGTTGCCGTCGCTGCGGTTCGGGGGCCGCGTCTGCTGTCGCCGACGACCACCGGTCCACGGGCTACCAGGGTATCAGCGACAAAGGGGGCCTGCTTCCGGCCACACCCCGCACATTCGCCACACAAGATCATCGCGAGTTGTTCACGCCCTACCCGTTCGGCGCAGACTGGTTGTCAAGACGGTCGCGCGCATCACCCGGGTGCGTCGTATCCTGCTCGGACACTCGCTGCGGGCGAGGTATCGGGTTCGCAGGTTTTCCCTCACATCCTTCTCCCACGACAATCGCTTGTGGTGGCCTCCTGACCCGCATTAATGCCCTACGGGGTGACATGGCCGTTCGACTGGAGATGCACGTGGCCGGGCGCATCGAGGATTACGCACTCATCGGAGACATGCAGACCGCCGCCCTGGTCTGCCGGGACGGCACAGTGGATTGGCTGTGCCTTCCCCGCTTCGATTCTCACGCCGTTTTCGCGGGACTGCTGGGCACCGAGGAGCATGGCTTCTGGCGCCTGGGGCCGGCGTGGGAGGACGAGGAACAGCCCCCGTCCGCGGCTCGCCGCCGGTACCGGGGCGACTCCCTGGTCCTGGAATCGGAATGGGACACCCCGCGCGGAACGGTCAGGGTGACCGATTTCATGCCGCCGCGTGACGGCGCCCCGCAGGTGATCCGGATCGTGGAGGGGATCAGCGGCCGGGTGCCGATGCGTTCGGAGCTGCGGATGCGGTTCAGCTACGGCCGCGTGACGCCGTGGGTGCACAAGGTCGACGGCCGTACGGTCGCCGTCGCCGGGCCGGACTCGGTCTGGTTGGACACCCCCGCGGAGACCTATGGCGAGAACCTGACCACGTACTCCGACTTCACGGTCGCGCCGGGTGACCGGATCGCGTTCACGATCAGCTGGCAGCCCTCGCACCATGAACCACCCGGACTGCCGGACCCGGAGGGCTCGCTGGAGGCGACCGAGGAGTTCTGGCGCGAGTGGGTCGAGCACTGCACGTACCACGGGCCCTACCGGGAGGCCGTGGTCCGCTCGCTGATCGTCCTCAAGGCCCTCACGTACGCGCCGACCGGCGGCATCGTCGCCGCCCCGACCACCTCGCTGCCCGAGGACATCGGCGGCTCCCGGAACTGGGACTACCGCTACACCTGGCTGCGCGACGCCGCGATCACCCTGTCCTCCCTGCTGCGCACCGGCTACCGCGAAGAGGCCCGCGCCTGGCGGGAGTGGCTGCTGCGGGCGGTCGCCGGCGACCCGGAGAACCTGCAGATCATGTACGGCATCGCGGGCGAGCGCGAGCTGGGCGAGGCCGAGCTGGACTGGCTGCCCGGCTATGAGAACTCCGCCCCGGTCCGGGTCGGCAACGGCGCGGCGGGGCAGCTCCAGCTGGACGTGTACGGCGAGGTCACCGAGGCGCTGCACCTCGCCCACATGACGGGGCTGACCCGCAACGACTACGCGACGGGCCTCCAGCTCAAGCTGATCGAGTACCTGGAGAAGCACTGGGACGAGCCGGACGAGGGCATCTGGGAGGTGCGCGGCCCGCGCCGCCACTTCGTGCACTCGAAGGTGATGGCCTGGGTTGCCGTCGACCGCACCATCAAGCTGATCGAGTCCGGTGACGCGGAGGGACCGGTGGAGCAGCTGCGTGAGCTGCGCGACGAGATCCACCGCGACGTCTGCGAGCGGGGCTACGACGAGGAACGCAACACCTTCACCCAGTCCTACGGCTCGAAGGAACTGGACGCCTCCCTCCTGCTGATCCCCCAGGTGGGCTTCCTGCCGCCGGACGACAAGCGCGTGATCGGCACGATCGAGGCGATCCAGCGCGAGCTGTCCACGGAGGACGGCTTCGTGCTGCGCTACCCCACCCACGGCGAGGACGCGGGCGTGGACGGGCTGGAGGGCGACGAGGGCGCGTTCCTGGCCTGCTCGTTCTGGCTGGCGGACGACCTGGCGATGATCGGCCGGGTCGACGAGGCCCGCCAGCTCTTCGAGAGGCTGCTGTCCCTGCGCAACGACCTGGGGCTGCTCGCCGAGGAATGGGATCCCCGGCTCCAGCGCCAGGTGGGCAACTTCCCGCAGGCGTTCAGCCATGTCCCGCTGATCGACACCGCGCTGCGCCTGACGGCGAGCGGGGCGTACGTCGGCTGACCCGGCCCTCTTCCCGCACTCCGGGAAAAGACGCCGGAACTCCGGGCAGGTGCGGGCGCGGCGGACGGGGCGCGGGCCGCTTCTGCCCCCGCCGACCGGGGCGGCGCCCGCCCCTTCCCGTGGCCTGCCCGGTGGGCGGACTCCGCCTCGGGCCCCCGGCGGCACCGTCGGCGCCCCGACCGGTACCGTCCGGACCAGGCCATGTCTTCGAACCGGCGTCGTCCGGCCGGAGGCCGGGCTGCGCGACGTCTGACGCATGCGTTCGAAAGGCGGAGGATGGTCCTCGTACCGGACGAACGAGGACCGTCTCCGGCGACGCGGCGCACGACGGGGCCTCCCCCGCTCGCACGGAACCGAGAGCCGGGGAGGGACGCACCAGGCGTCGCACGGCGGTCGGCGGTGCGACGACCCGGCCGGGGGCGACCGCCCGTAGGACCCGAGTGGAAACGCGAGGCCAGAGCCAGTGGAGACGCAAGGCGGGATCACCGTGCAGCGGGCCCTCGAACTGCCCGGGCTGCGCAGCGGACTCCCCGAGGTGGTGGCCGGCGCGGACCGGCTGAGCCGTACGGTGCGCTGGGTGCACGCGGGCGAGGTGCCGAACATCGCCTCGCTGCTCAAGGGCGGTGAGCTGTTGCTCACCACCGGCCTGGGGCTCGGCACCCGCCCCGCCGAGCAGCGGGCCTTCGTCCGCAGGCTCGCCGACCGGGGGATCGCCGCCCTGGTGGTGGAGCTCGGGCCGCGGTTCGACAGGCTGCCCGCCGCGCTCGTGGACGCCGCCCGCACGGCCGGGCTGCCGCTGGTGCAGCTGCACCGCGAGGTGCCGTTCGTGACGGTGACCGAGGAGATCCACACCGAGATCGTCAATGGCCACTACGCCCTGCTGCGGCAGGCCGAGGACGTGCACCGGCGGTGCACCCAGGCGCTGCTCGGCGGCGGTGGGGTGCCCCAGGTGCTGGGCATCCTGGCGGACTTCGCGGCCAGTCCGGTCTTCCTGGAGACGGCGGAGGGACAGCTGCTGTACGCGGCGGGCCCCGGCTCCGGTCCGGTCTGCGCGGATCCGCTCCAGGTGTGGGACGGGCTGCGCGGCGGCCGGGTGGCCCGTGAGGCGCCGCCCACCGGGTCGGTGCTGGTGGACGTGCCGGGCGGCGGTCCGGGCAGCGGTTCGGTACGGGCCAGGCTGGTGCTTCCGGCCGTGTCGGGGCCGCTGCTGCCGGTGCACCGGATGGCGGCGGAGCGGGCGGCCGGGATCCTCGCCGTCGTGCTGATGCAGGCGCGTCAGGAGGAGGAGCTCGCCGCACGTGGCCGCGGCGACTTCCTGACGGATCTCGCGGAGGGCCGGATCATGCCGGAGGACGCACCGGCCCAGGCCCGTGTGCTGGGCTTCAAGCCGGGTGCGTCGCCGCTGCTGCCGGTGGTGATGCGGCTGGCGCCCGAACTGTCCGGCTCCGGGAACTGGGCGCTGCTGGCGCGGGCGGTGCTGGAGGAGCTGTCGTCGGTGGGGGTGCCGGTGCTGCTGGGGGTACGGCCGGTGGAGGGCCGGGTGCCGGTGCTGCTGGGGCTGCGGGCCGAGTCGGAGCGCACGGCGGTCGCGGACCGGGTCGCCGTGGCCCTGCGAGCCGGTGTGGAGCGCGCCGGTCTGGAACTGGCCGGATCGCATCCGCCGGTCGTGGTGGTGGGCGTCGCGGGCGGCTGGGCCGCGGCCGGTACGGGACTGCGGCATGCCGCGGAGACCGCGACGGCGGCGCACGGTCTCGACGACCGCCCCTGGTACGACGCCCGGCGCCTGGACATCGATCTGCTGCTGTGGCGGCTGAGGGAGCACCCCGATCTGGCGGCGTTCGTGGAACGGGCGATCGGCCCGCTGCGCGATCACGACCGGACCTCCCGGCCCCCGCTGCTCCCGACGCTGGAGACGTATCTGGCCCATGCGGGCCGCAAGGCGGAGACGGCTCGCGAACTGCACCTGAACCGCCAGACGTTGTACAACCGTCTGGCCCGCATCGGAGAGCTGCTGGGCACCGATCTGGACGACCCGCAGACGGTGCTGGCCCTGAGCCTCGCGCTTCGGGCCCGCCGTCACACACCCCGGTGACGGCCGGGACAGGCGGGTGTCCGGCTCACCGCGTCCGCGGCATGACGACGGGCTGCGTCAACTCGTCGTAGATGCTGAGCACCTGGACGACCGTGTCGTCCTCCGTGGGCCAACTCGCGGCCTGCGCCCGTCCGGCGGCCACCAGGCGCGCGCGTCGCTCCGGGTCACCGAGCAGTCCGGCCACCGTGCGCGCGAGCGCCTCCGCGTTCCCGTACGGCACGAGTTCCGCCCCGTCCCCGACGAGTTCGGGCACTCCCCCGACCGCGGTGGCGACCAGGGGGACACCCAGCCGCAGCGCCTGCTGGGCCAGCACCGAGCGCGCCTCCCACCGACTGGGCAGCACGGCCAGGTCGGCAGCGGTGAGCAGTTCCGCGAGGTCGTCGCGCTCGCCGATGAGCCGGACGGGCAGGTCCTCCTCCCTGATCCGGCGTTGCAGAGCGGCCCGTTGCCGCCCCTCCCCCGCGATGATCAGCAGCGGCGCGGTGCCGGGATCACGCCATGCCCGAGCGGCGTCGAGCAGCAGATCGTATCCGTGATGCGGCACGAGGCTCCCGTGCGAGAAGACCAACGGCCTTTCCACCGCCCCGAGTTCGGCGCGCGTCTTGGCCGGGTCGACCTGGTCGGCCGGACGCGGGACGGGCGCCGAGACCGGAGCGAGCCGGGCGTCGCGCGCACCGCGCATCCGTGCCCGGTCGACCAGTTCGGATGTCGTGCCGAGCACGACCGACGCCGCCCGCGCGGCCCGTCGCTCCATGAGGCGGAGCAGGCGTGCCCGCGCACCCTCGGCATGGGCACGGGCGTGCCAGGTCACGACCAGCGGGATCCGGAGCCCGCCGAGGGCGAGGGCGGCGCGCACCGCGGCGTGCGGGCCGTGCGCGTGAACCACGTCCGCCGCCGCGCAGACGGTCCGCAGGGCGGCGACGGCGGCGGGGTCGCTCCGGCGCGGCACGGATGCGAAACGGGCTCCCGTGTCGGCGAAGCGATGGGCGTGGCCCAGTCCGGCCGGGGCGCAGACGGTGACCTGCACGCCCCTCGCCACCAGTCCGGCGGCCAGCGAGCTGACGTGGGCGCTGCTGCCCACGCTGCCGCCGCCCAGGACGTGGACCGTACGCAGCTGTGACACGTTGGATGGCTCCCGGGGCTCCCGAGTCGGCGAAAAAAGGGCATCGCCAAGGATGCCAGCCCGTACGCACGTTCCGGCACAGTCAAGCCAAGGTCCCGGGCGTACACCGACGACCGCCCGCGACGCACCACTCGCACGGGTGAACGAGCGGCGCGAGGTTGCCGACCGGTGCGCCGGGGCCGGTGACCCGGGGTCCGGTACCCGCGGCGGGGTAAGTCCGGTGCCGTGCCCCGGATCGCCGGACCGCCTTCGGGGGTCAGCCCCGCCCGGCGCCCGGCGCCACCCGGTCCCACAGTGACCGAATGCGTCCGCTCACCCGTTCCCCGTACGCCGTGGCGGCGACGAGCCCCGCCGCATGGGCGAGGAACCCGGCCCGGCCGCGTCCCGCGACGGCGACACCCAGCGCCGCGCCCAGGGCGTGGGCGCCGGTGTCGCCGATCATGGTGCGCGCGGCGCTAAGCGTCCGCCCGTGCCGCGGCCAGCAGCTCCTCCGCGTGGGCGCGCGCCGTCTGCGAGTCCTCCTGGCCCGCGAGCATCCGAGAGAGTTCCCGCACCCGGTCCTCGCCTTCCAGGACCGTGACCCCGCTGCTCGTCACCGCCCCGTCGACCGTCTTCTCCACCAGCAGCTGCCGGTCCGCGAAGGCCGCCACCTGCGGCAGGTGCGTGACGACGACGACCTGGGCGGACTTGGCGAGCTTCGCCAGCCGCCGCCCGACCTCGACGGCGGCCTTGCCCCCGACGCCCGCGTCGACCTCGTCGAAGAGGTACGTCGGCACGGGGTCGGAGCCGGCGAAGACCACCTCGACCGCGAGCATCACCCGGGACAGCTCACCGCCCGACGCCCCCTTGGCGATCGGCCTCGGCTGGGCGCCGGGGTGCGGCGCCAGCAGCAGCTCGACCTCGTCGGCGCCGGACGGCCCGTACACCACACTGCGCCCGCCGATGTCGATGCCGGACGCCTCGTCGGCCGCCTCGGTCTGCCGGATGGCGAAGGAGACCCGGGCGTGCGGCATGGCAAGGGAGGCGAGCTCCTCGGTCACCGCCTCGGCGAAGCGTGCCGCCGCCTCCGTCCGCGCATCGGTCAACTGCTGCCCCAGGATGGAGAGTTCGGTGCGCAGGGCGTCCCGTTCGGCCGTCAGCTCACCGATCCGGTCGTCGTCGCCCTCCAGTTCGGTGAGCCGGGCGGCTCCCTCCTCGGCCCAGGCGAGCACGGCGGAGATGTCCTCGCCGTACTTGCGGGTGAGCGCGGCGAGCGCGGCACGCCGCTCCTCCACCGCGGCGAGCCGCAGCGGGTCGGCGTCCAGCCGGTCGGCGTACCCGGCCAGTTCACCGGCCACGTCGGCCAGCAGGATCGAGATCTCGCCGATCCGGTCGGCGAGGGCGGCCAGGGCCGGGTCGTGGGCGCGCACGGCGTCCAGTGCGCGCCCGGCGGCCGAGACCACGGTGGTCGCGTCGACGCTCTCCGGGTTCTCCGGGTCGCCGGCGAGCGCGGTGTGGGCGAGGGCCGCCGCGGAGGCGAGCGCCTCGGCGTGCCCGAGCCGCTCGGCCTCGGCGGCCAGGTCGGCGTCCTCGCCCGCGACCGGTTCGACCGCGGCGATCTCGTCGAGACCGAAGCGCAGCAAATCCGCTTCCTGGGCGCGTTCGCGGGCACGCGTGGTCAGCTCGTCGAGTTCCATGAGCACGGCCCGCAGCCGCCGGTACGCCGTCGTGTAGCGGACCAGCGGCACGGCGACGCCGTCGCCCGCGTACCGGTCGAGTGCCTGCCGCTGCCGGGCGGGCTTGAGCAGCCCCTGCTGGTCGGTCTGGCCGTGGACGGCGACGAGTTCGTCGGCGAGTTCGGCGAGCACCCCGACCGGCACGGACCTGCCGCCGAGGTGCGCCCGGGAGCGCCCCTCCGCGGAGACGGTGCGGCTGATCAGCAGGGCCCCGTCGTCGAACTCTGCCCCGGCCTCCTCGGCCCGCGACGCCACCGCGTCGCCCTCGGCCACCGTGATCCGCCCCTCCACGACCGCCGCCTTGGACCCGATCCGTACCAGGGCGGGATCGGCTCGTCCGCCGAGCAGCAGCCCCAGACTGGTGACGACCATGGTCTTGCCCGCGCCGGTCTCACCCGTCACGGCGGTGAACCCGGGCGACAGCTCGACCACCGCGTCGTCGATGACTCCGAGCGACCGTATCCGCATCTCCTCCAACACGGACATGACCTTACGAGGTCCGGGGCCCCGAGTGCGACGGACCCCGCCCCCGCGGTTCACTCTCCCGTGTGCACCTGGAGCTTCCCGTACCGCTGCGGGGGACCCGTCCGCAGGTCAGTGCGGGGCGCCCCGCCATCCCGAGACGGGCAGGGCGAACTTCGCCACGAGCCGGTCCGTGAACGAGGCGTGGTGCAGCCGCGCCAGCCGTACCGGCACCGTGCCACGCCGCACCTCGACCCGCGCGCCGGCGGGCAGCGCCACGGTCCGGCGTCCGTCGCACCACAGCACCCCGTGCGGGGCCTGCTGCTGGACCTCGACGGCGAGCACCGAGTCCGGCGAGGTCACCAGCGGCCTGGCGAACAGCGCGTGGGCGCTGATGGGGACCATGAGCAGCGCCTCCACCTCGGGCCAGACGACGGGGCCGCCCGACGAGAAGGCGTAGGCGGTCGATCCGGTCGGGGTCGCGCAGACGATCCCGTCGCAGCCGAACCCGGACACCGGACGGCCGTCGATCTCCAGGACGACCTCCAGCATCCGTTCGGGCGACACCTTCTGCACGGCCGCCTCGTTGAGCGCCCAGTCGGTGTGGACGACGTCGCCGTTGCTGCGCACCACGACATCGAGCGTCATCCGCTCCTCGACCTGGTACTCCCGGCTGACGACCCGGTCGACGACCTTGTCCAGGTCGTCGCGTTCGGCCTCGGCAAGGAAGCCGACCCGGCCGAGGTTGACGCCGAGCATCGGCACCCCGGAGGCGCGGGACAGTTCCGCGCCGCGCAGCAGCGTCCCGTCCCCACCGAGCACGATCAGCAGTTCGCAGCCGTCCATGGCCCCGGGGGTGATGTCCGTGACCATCTCGACGGACGGCGGCAGCGGCAGATCGGCCGCCTCGATGGCCAGCACCCGCACGCCGAGGCCGTTGTGCAGCAGTCCCTGTACGACGAGTTCGGCGCTGCGGATCGCGGCCGGGCGGCCCGTGTGGGCCATGAGAAAGACAGTTCGTGCCGCATGCGTCGTCAACGAGGCCCCTCCGCCACTGCACGGTCGACATCTGTGGGGTCCAGCTCCGGTGCTCCGGCCCGCAGCCACAGAAAATACTCGACGTTCCCCGCGGGCCCCGGCAGCGGGCTCGCCGTCACGCCGCGTACCCCGAGACCCAGTTCCCAGGCCCGCTGCGCCACCGCGCGCACCGCCTGTGCCCGCAGCGCGGAGCTGCGCACCACACCGCCGCTGCCGAGCCGTTCCTTGCCGACCTCGAACTGCGGCTTGACCATGAGGACCAGATCGGCGTCGGGGGCGGCGCAGCGCACCAGGGCGGGCAGGACGAGGCCCAGCGGGATGAACGACAGGTCGCCGACGACCAGGTCCACCGGCTGCCCGTCGATGTCCTCGATCGCCAGTTCCCGCACGTTGGTGCGGTCCTTGACGGTGACGCGATCGTCGGACTGGAGCGACCAGGCGAGCTGCCCGTAGCCGACGTCGACGGCGACGACGTGTCCGGCGCCGGCCCGCAGCAGCACGTCGGTGAAGCCGCCGGTCGACGCGCCCGCGTCCAGGGCCCGCCGCCCCTCGATCTCCAGCCCGAGGGGCACGAAGGCGGCGAGGGCGCCCGCCAGCTTGTGCCCGCCGCGCGAGACGTACTCCGGGTCGCTGTCGTCCTTGGTCACGACGACCGCCGCGCTGGTCTCCACCTGGGTAGCGGGTTTGGTCGCGGTCACCCCCCCGACGGTCACCCGCCCCGCGGCGATCAGCTGGCTCGCGTGCTCGCGCGAGCGGGCCAGCTCACGGCGCACCAGTTCGGCGTCGAGGCGGCGACGTGCCACTCCTGCCACGTTCGGTTCAGCTCCTGTCGTCGTACGAGGGCATCGGTGCGGGTACCGGTGCGGGTGCGGGCCCGGCGTCCAGCGCGGTCAGCGTGGAGCGCAGGCCACCGTGTACATCCTCGTACACCGCGAGGTGTCCCTCCGCCGCGAGGTGGTCGGCGTCGGCGAGACGCTCCAGCCAGGCGTCGACCCCGGCGTCCCCGGTGGGGGTGCGGGCGACGCCGAGCGGCGCGGGGGCTGAGGGGTCGGGAGCGGGGGCCGGGGGCACGCCGTCGCCCGACGGGGCGCCGGCCGTCTCCGCGGACGCCGTCGAGGGCGCCGCACCGGCCGCCGCGCCGGGCCCCTGCATCGAGTCGCTCATGCGGGAAACGCTACCGCGAAGGGCTGCGGTACCGTCGGTCACGATGGCGACCATGGCTGAGTGCCGCAGCGCACTCGACAAACTTTCCGACAACCTCGCGGAGGCCTCCGGCGACGTGCGCAGCGCGGCCACGCTGGACCGTTCGCTGAGCTGCCACGTCAAGGACCTCGATGTCACCTTCACCGGGCGGTTGGTCGATGGCCGGATCCAGGTGTTGGACACGGCGGACGGGCCGCCCCGGGAAAGGGCCGAGATCCGGCTCGCGATGAACGGTGACGACCTGGTCGCGATGGTGGACGGCCAGCTGGACTTCGCGAGGGCGTGGGGATCGGGCCGGGTCCGCCTGGAGGCCGGCTTCCGTGATCTGCTGAGGCTCAGATCGCTGCTGTCGTAGCGGTCGCGGGGCGCGCCCGGCCGTGGTGACCGTACGGGCCCGGCTGGTACGGATACGGCTTCGGTGGTCGTACGGTCCCGGCGGGGCGGACGCGATTCCGACCCGCCGGGACCGTACGCGCTGCCGGTCAGCCCTTCGCCGACGCGCCCGGCGGCGCCCTGCCCACCCCGCTGTCCCACGGCCTGCGCACGGCCGGGGTTACCAGGGACGTTGCCGCCCCAGCGGCGTCGATGACCCGAGAGCGCGGCCCGAACACCCGCCGCGCCGGCTCCGCGATGACGACGTCCCCCGGCGTGCCCTCGGCGATCACGCGCCGTCCCGCCTCGCGATGAGGCGGGTGACGTACCGGGCGGCGTGGTTGGGATCGCACCGCACGGCGACCGGCGTGCGCCCCGCGTCCCATGCGGTGCCGCACGGCGGTCGGGGACATCGGGCCGGCGCCGGGCCCGCACCGCCTCGCCGTACGGGCGGCCGTCCGGGCGGCGCACTGCCCGGCACAGCAAAGCCGGACCTGCCCGCCCTCGCCCGCCAGCCGATCGCCGGGAGCCGCCCCAGGGTCTACAGACCCAACCGGGCGAGCGCCTTGCCCGCGTCCAGGCCGCACGAGCCGTCCCCTGCGTACGACCACGCGGCTCCGCAGAGCGCCCGCAGCCCGTCGAGCGCCTCGTCACCGTCTCCCTCCAGCACCAGGTCCCCGCCGCGCGCCGAGGCGCTCCAGCCCCCGCAGTCGAACCGCTCGCCCGTCCGTGCGACCCCGGGCTGCGGCCTCAGCAGGCCGCGCAGATCCGCGTCGACGTAGGTGGGCCGGTGCCTCGGCTCGGCGGCCAGCAGCCGGGCCGCGTCCGTCACGCCGGTGAGCACGAGGAGGGAGTCCACGCCCCCGTTGAACGCGCCCTCGATGTCGGTGTCCAGCCGGTCCCCGACGACCAGCGGGCGCCGGGCCCCGGTCCGCAGCACCGTCTCCCGGTGCATCGGGGGCAGCGGCTTCCCGGCGATCTGCGGTTCGGCCCCGGTCGCGATACGCACCACCTCGACCGCGGCCCCGTTCCCCGGCGCGATCCCCCGGGCGCTCGGAATCGTCAGATCCGTGTTGGACGCGAACCACGGCACCCCGCGCCTGATCGCGTACGCGGCCTCGGCGAACCGGCCCCAGGTCATGTCGGGCCCGCCGTACCCCTGTGCCACCGCGGCCGGTTCGTCGTCCGCCGACTCCACCGGCACCAGACCACGCTCCCGCAGCGCGACGCGCAGCCCCTCGCCCCCCACCACGAGCACCCGCGCCCCGGCCGCAAGCTGATCGGCCATCAGCCGGGCCACGGCCTGTGCGGAGGTGATCACATCGGCGGCCTCGGCCGGAATCCCGAGTCCGGTCAGGTGCTCGGCGACGGCGGCCGGCGTGCGCAGCGCGTTGTTGGTGACGTACGCGAGGTGCATTCCGCCGTCGCGCGCCGCGCTCAGGGAGTCGACGGCGTGGGCGACGGCGCGACCGCCCGCGTACACCACCCCGTCGAGGTCCAGCAGCGCCGTGTCGTACGCCTCGCTCAGGACTGCGTCGCTCCCGCTCGGCCTGGTCCTGCTCTCCTGACTCATTCTTTGCGCTCCTCGGTACGTGCTTCTGCCCCGATCATCGCGCATCACGGCCATGCATACTTACGATGCAGTAATGAACACATCAGGTCCGGCCGGCCGGGGACTGCGTCTGGTCCCGTTCCGCGGGCTGCGCTACGTCCCCGAGCGGGTCGGTAGTCTCGCCGCGGTGACCTCTCCGCCGTACGACGTCGTCGTGCGCCCCGACGGGCTGCACCACTTGGAATCGGCCGACCCTCACAACATCGTCCGGCTGATCCTGCCGCAGGCGGACACGGCCGCGGCCCGCAACAAGCAGGCCGCCGAGACCCTGAACCACTGGCTGGCCGAGGGGATACTCGCCCCCGACCCCGAGCCCGCGCTGTACGTGTACGAGCAGCGGAACGCGGAGATCCTGCAACGCGGCATCGTCGGCGCGCTGGCGCTCTCCTCCCCCGCCGACGGCGTCGTGCTGCCGCACGAGGACGTGATGGCGCACGTCGTCGAGGACCGGGCCGACCTGATGCGCACCACGGCCGCCCATCTCGAACCCCTGCTGCTCACCTACCGCGGCGACGACGACGCCTCGGGCGCGACCGGCGTGGTCGAGCGGACCGTCGACCGCCCGCCGCTGCTCGCGACGACCACGGAGGACGGTTTCCGACACCGGCTCTGGGCGGTCACCGACCCGGCGGACCGGGCCGAGATCGAGACGGATCTCGCCCGTCACCAGGCGCTGATCGCCGACGGCCACCACCGCTGGGCCACCTATCTGCGCCTCCAGCGGGAGCACACCGTGCCCGGTCCCTGGGACTTCGGTCTGGTCCTGCTCGTCGACACCCACCGCTATCCGCTGCGGGTCCGGGCCATCCACCGCCTGCTGCACCGGCTTCCGGTCGCCGACGCGCTCGCCGCACTGACCGGGCTCTTCCGCGTGCGCGCTATCGAGGGCCCACTGCCCCATGCCATGGACGCGCTCGCCTTGGCTGCCGAAGAGGGCAACGCCTTCCTGCTCGCCGGCGACGGCGGCTTCCACCTTGTCGACCGCCCGGACCCCGCGCTGCTGCACCGTACCGTTCCGACCGACCGCCCGGCTGCCTGGCGGTCCCTCGACGCGACGGTGCTGCACGCGGCCCTGTTGGATCACGTCTGGCGGATTCCGGACTCCCCCGAGCACATCGCCTACATCCATGACACGAACGCCGCGGTGGAGCAGGCCGAACGCCGCGACGCGACGGCGGTCCTGATGCATCCGGTGCGCGAGGACGTGGTGCGTGACCTCGCGCGGCAGGGTGTCACCATGCCGCGCAAGTCCACGTCCTTCGGTCCCAAGCCGGCCTCCGGTCTGGTGCTGCGGAGCCTCGCGCTCGGCTGAATCCGGACAAAAGAAGAGGGGCGGCACCCCGCGTTGGGTGCCGCCCCTCTTCCTTGTGTCACACCTTCTGTGTCACACCTTCTGTGTCACACCTTCTGTGTTACGCCTGCGACGGGCCGTCCTCACCCTTGGCGTCACTCTTTTCCTCGGCCTCTTCCTCGGCCTCGCGCTCGTCGGCGTCGTGCTCGTCCTCGGCCTGGGCGGCGAGCGGCTCACGCGCGGGGGCGGCGGCCTCCTCACCCCGTTCCTCCCGGCCCCGCTCCTCGCCCGGGTCCTGGTCCTGGTCCTCGCCCTGGTCCTCGGCGAGGGCGTCCACGAACTCGACTCCGTCCAGTTCGGCCAGCCGGTCCGACGCGTCGGTGACGCCGTCCTTGTCGGCCTCCAGCGCCTTGCCGAACCACTCGCGTGCCTCGTCCTCGCGCCCGGCCGCCAGCAGGGCGTCCGCGTACGCGTACCGGAGCCGCGGCGTCCACGCATGCACGGCACTCGAAGCGAGCTCGGGGCTCTGCAGCGTGACGATGGCCGCGTCCAGCTGTCCCATGTCCCTGCGGGCACCGGCAGCCACCAGACGCATCTCGACCTGGCCGGCCTTGTCCAGCTTCCGCACCTCGGGCTCGCCGGCCATGGCCAATGCCCGCTCGGGCCGTTCGAGTCCACGCTCGCAGTCGGCCATGACGGGCCACAGATCGACGGAACCGGTCATCCGCCTGGCCGCCCGGAATTCCGCGAGCGCCTCCGCGTACCTCTGCGTCGAGTACGCGGCGAACCCGGCCGCCTCGCGTACCGCGGCGACGCGCGAGGCCAGCCGCAGAGCGACCTTGGAGTACGTGTACGCCTGCTCGGGATCCTCGTCGATCAGCCGGGCCACCATGACGAGGTTCCTGGCCACGTCCACGGCGAGGGTCTTCGGCAGGCTCATCAGTTCCTGCCGCACGTCCTTGTCGATCTCGTCACCGGTGACGTCCTCCGGGATGGGCAGCCGCTTGATGGGCTCGCGGTCACGGTCGCGGTCGCGGTCGTCGCGTCGGCCGTATCCGCCCCTGTCGTCACGCCCCCGGTAACCGCCTCGGCCACCCCGGTCATCACGCTGCCCGCGGTAACCCCCGCCGCGGCTGTCGTCGCGACGGTAGCCGCCGCCACTGCGGTCGTCGTCCCGGCGCGGACCACGGAACCCGCCACGATCGTCGTCCCGGCGCGGACCACGGTCCCGGTCCCGGTCGCGGTCATCGCGGCGGAACCCACGGTCCCGGTCATCCCGACGGTCATCCCGACGGAACCCGCCACGGTCATCGTCCCGGCGCGGACCACGGAACCCGCCACGGTCATCGTCCCGGCGCGGACCACGGTCCCGGTCCCGGTCATCCCGACGGTCATCCCGACGGAACCCGCCACGGTCATCGTCCCGACGCGGACCACGGAACCCGCCACGATCATCATCGCGGCGCGGACCACGGAACCCACCACGGTCATCGTCCCGGCGCGGACCACGGTCCCGGTCCCGGTCATCCCGACGGTCATCCCGACGGAACCCGCCACGGTCATCGTCCCGACGCGG
>NZ_JBIUBU010000026.1:0-92578 GCF_044548345.1 Streptomyces sp. NPDC052042
GCGCAGACGCCACCAGGCAACAGCCAGACACAGCCACTACCGACGGCGAACCGCCGACGAAACCGCTGAATAGATCACGAAACCGCACTGGAGTACTAGGAGAGAGCCCTAGGCGCAGCGCGCACCCGTACAGCGTTGCGATGATCTCGGCACGCAGTCTCACCCCGCCCTTCCTCTTCCCGTGGGGTGAGGGAAGGCCCAGTGAGACAAGCCAGATTCCACTGCGGGGTGCCTCAAAAGACGCCTCGGCGGTTTTCTTGATCCGCTCTACCAGCTCAGGGTCGTCGCATGGACGCCGGGCATGGCGCCGGGTGCGCGGTGGCGCGATGTCTCGAACCTTCCTGGCGCTCCGCGTTCGCCAATCGATATCAACCTCGATCACCCACCCTGGCCACCCGTAGACATCTCTCAGGACGACGCCGTGCTCGGTCAAATCTGCAGACACCACACGACCACTGTCGCAAGCGCCGGTCGCCGACAGGCTCCTGCCGCCTGCGAAAGACACCCGATCATGTCGGCCAGGATGCGGCGGTGAACTTCGCGAGCCTTTGGGGTGCGGGGCTCCTAGCATTTCCGCTCAGGGGCCTACGAGCAGAGCCTGATCGCCCCCGTTTGGAAAGTGCGGCGAGAAGGCCCAAGCCGAAGGGCACAGGGATGGATACCCGGCACGTCGACCTGGACCTCGTTCTCTTGCTCTTGGTCGGTGTTCTCTTGCTCTTGGTCGGTCTGCTGGCCGCTTACGCGGTCTACAAGTGGAAGGGACTGGCGACGCCCGTCACCGTGAGGGCCGTCGTCGTGACACTTCTCGTGCTCCTGTTGCAGGGACAGGACGGAGGAAGTTCCGAGCAGCGGGTACCGCCGACCTCCTGCTCGTATGAGGCCGAGCGCTGCCAAGGAGCTGGAGCGAAGAACGTCACGGCGTCGGTCAGTCATCAAGGCCCTGTCCGCGAGTGATCTCGCTGCTGGCTCAGGCCGTGGCGCACTTCATTTCCTCTCGTGCTCGGCGGCTTTCTTGCGGTGTGCCGGCGCCGCAGTGGGGAGGGATGGGAGCCAGATTCTGAACTCGGCTCCCAAGACGGCCCCAGAAACGAGTCAGGGGCCTGACCCGCTAAGCGGATCAGGCCCCTGACCTGGTGTTTCGGCTGTCGGGGTGGCGGGATTTGAACCCACGACCTCTTCGTCCCGAACGAAGCGCGCTGCCAAGCTGCGCTACACCCCGATTGTCTCCGATCGCCCGGCGACATCGATTACTTTAGCCCACCCGAGCCCGCAGACGAAATCCGGTTTATGTGCTGCTCACGGGGCCGGGGCGTCGACGCAGCCGGGCCCGGGGCTGACAGCGGGTTCCGGGCCCGGGGAGCCGGGGGTCAGGCACGGGGGGTCAGGGTCAGGAGGGTGGCCTCCGGGGGGCAGGCGAAGCGGACCGGGGTGTAGCGGTTGGTGCCGCAGCCCGCGGAGACATGGAGGTAGGAGCGGTGGCCCCCGGCGGAGTGGGAGGAGAGGCCCTTGACCCGGTCCGTGTCCAGGTCGCAGTTGGTGACCAGGGCGCCGTAGAACGGGATGCAGAGCTGACCGCCATGGGTGTGACCGGCGAGGACCAGGGGGTAACCGTCCCGGGTGAAGGCGTCCAGGGAGCGCAGGTAGGGGGCGTGGACGACGCCGATGGAGAGGTCGGCGCCCGTTTCGGGGCCGCCCGCCACCTCCGCGTAGCGGTCGCGCTTGATGTGCGGGTCGTCGAGGCCGGTGAAGGCGATGTCCAGGCCGTCGATCTTGAGTCGGCCGCGGGTGTTGGACAGGCCGAGCCAGCCCGCCTCGTCGAAGGCGTCGCGCATGGGCTCCCACGGGTTGTGGACGACGCCGACCGCGGGGGCGTTCCCGTTGAGACCGTGCCTGCCCTGGACCTTTTCCACGAGGTAGCGGGCAGGGTTGCGGAGCTTGGGGCCGTAGTAGTCGTTGGAGCCGAAGACGTACACGCCCGGGAAGCCCATCAGCGGGCCGAGGGCGTCGAGCAGCTCGGGCACGGCCTCGGGGTCGGAGAGATTGTCGCCGGTGTTGACGACGAAGTCGGGACGCAGCCCGGCGAGCGACTGCAGCCAGGCGCGCTTCTTGCGCTGGCCGCTGACCATGTGGATGTCGGAGACCTGCAGTACACGCAACGGGCGTGCGCCGGCGGGGAGTACGGGGATGGTGACCCGCCGCAGGCGGAACGAGCGGGCCTCGAATCCCGCGGCGTAGGCGAGGCCGGTCACCCCGATCGCCGCGCCGACTGCCGTGATTTTCAGGGGGAGTCCGTAGCGTGCACGCATGGGTCCATCGTCGCAGACATGATGCCGCGCTCGGGAAGGCGGCGGCAGCGGGGCAGGGGCGTGGCGGGAGGGGCGACAGCGGCGGGGTACGCCTGTGGGGTAGAGGGGGCGGCAGCGGGGCACGGGTGCGGCGAGAGAGGGCGACGGCAGTGGGACAGGAGCAGGCGCGGGAATGCGGCGGCTCGGGGGAACCTGCGGGAATCCGGGAGAAACCAGCGGGCGTCGGAGGCCGTGTACCTGCCACAATCAGCACATGACCACGCTCAAGTCCAAGCTCAAGGAAGACCTCACCACGGCCATCAAGGCGCGTGACGAGCTGACCTCGTCCACCCTTCGGCTGACCCTCACCGCCATCGCGAAGGAGGAGGTCAGCGGCGAGTCGGCGCGCGAACTCTCCGACGACGAGGTGCAGAAGGTGATCGCCAAGGAGGCGAAGAAGCGCCGTGAGGCAGCCGAGGCGTTCGCCCAGGGCGGCCGGACCGAGCAGGCCGAGCGCGAGAGGGCGGAGGGCGAGGTCCTCGACGCCTACCTGCCGAAGCAACTGAGCGACGATGAGCTGGCCGCGATCGTGGCGTCCGGTGTCGAGGAGGCGAAGGCGGCCGGGGCCGAGGGGCCGCGGGCCATGGGTGCCGTGATGAAGATCGTGACCCCCGAGGTCGCGGGGCGGGCGGACGGCGGCCGGGTGGCTGCCGCGGTGAAGAAGCTCCTGGCGGGCTGAGTCCCCGCCGCGCTGAGCGCGCGGCAGCGGGCGAGCCCCGACGGCAACCGTAGGGCGGGAGCGCGGCGTCCGGCAGCGGAGTCCGGCTGCGTCCGGCAGCAGCGAGGTGCCCGGCACGGAGCGCGTCAGCGGTGCCGCCCCCGACAGTGGGTGCCTGCGGGTGCGCGACATGAGGCGAGGGCCCCGGTGCGGAGTGCGGCACGCGACGAGGCGCCCCGTAGGGAATACGGCACGCGGCCAGGTGTCCCCGTGCGGGCTGCGTACGGTACGGCGTCCGGGCGGACGCACGGCGCGGGACCGTGGGGCGAATCCGTACGGCCGGCGGGTCGGCATGGCAGGCAGGTGCAGGTACCGGCAGGTGTGGGCGGGGCGCGGGTCCGCGCAGTACGCCGCATCGCGCCGTACGTGTGGAGGGCGGCACGACGGATGAAGGTGGAGCTTCCCGACCGGTCGCGGTCGGGGAGCCCCACCTTCGTCGTGTGCGGGATCAGTGCCCCTGCGTCCTGCCGTTGTGGTTGCCTTCGTCCCCGTTGCCTGGGCCCGGCGGGATGCTGATGCCGGGGAACGGGTTCCCGCCGTCGGGCCGTCCGCCGGGCCTTCCACGGTGGTCTGGCCGGCCGGGCCGGTCGGGCCGGTCCTTCCCGGTGTCCGGCCGGTCCGCGTTGTGGTCCCGGTCGTCTTCCTTCGCCGGGTCCGGGATGTCGACGGTGTTGAAGGAGGGGGAGGGCAGTCCGTTGAGGGCGCCCGTCATCGCGTCACGCCAGATCGGTCCGGGGACCTGTCCGCCGTACACCTTGGCCTGGTACACGCCGCCGATGTTGATGTTCACCATCTCGATGTCCTGGGACGGGCCGCCGACCCAGACCGCGCCGGACATGTTCGGGGTGTAACCGACGAACCAGGCGTTCTTGCGGGCGTCGGTCGTACCGGTCTTGCCCGCGCTGTCGCGGCTGCCGAGGCCCGCCTGCTGGCCCGTACCGGAGTCGATCACGCCGCGCAGCAGGGAGTTGACGGTGTCGGCCACGTTCGGGGCCAAGGCCTGGGTGCAGCTGGACTTCGGTACCCGCAGCGAGGCGCCGTTCGCCTTCGTCACCGACTCGATGGCGATCGGCGTGCAGAACGTGCCGCGGTTGGCGAAGGCGGCGTAGGCGCTGGCCATGGTCAGCGGCGAGACCCCCTCCGAGCCGAGGGCGATGGCGGGGGTCTGTGGGAGCTTTTCACCGTTGCCCTGAGCCACGCCGAGCTTGTCGGTCAGCTGGGTCACGGGGCAGAGGCCGATGTCCTCCACCATCTGGATGAAGTAGGTGTTGACCGACTTCGCCATGGCCTCCTTCAGGGCATAGGGGCCGACCTCCGACTTGTTCTCGTTCGGCACCCGCTCGCCGTTCACGTTCACGTACGGCCTGTCGCACGTCTGTACCCCGGGGTAGGGCATCTCGTACGGCGACGAGTAGACCTGGGTGGCGGGCTTGCCCTGCGCTATGGCGGCTGCGGCTACGAACGGCTTGAACGTCGAACCGGTCGGGAAACCGAAGTTCGAGCCGCCCATGGCCTTGTCGACCGAGTAGTTGTACTGGGTCTCGTTGGGGCCGAAGCCGTACGGCCTGGACTGGCCCATCGCCATGATCTTGCCCGTGCCGGGCTGGACCAGCGTCACGGCCGTCGCGACCTTGTCCGTCTTGTAGACGTGGCTCTTGATCGAGTTCTGCGTCGACTGCTGGGCCTGCGGGTCGAGCGTCGTGCGGATCGTCAGACCGCCCTGGTTCCAGATCTTGGCCCGGTCCTCCTTGGTCTTGCCGAAGGCCGGGTCGGTGAGGAAGACGTTGCGCACGTAGTCGCAGAAGAAGCCGGCGCCGCTGACGGCCGTGATGCAGCCGTTCTTCGGCTTCTTCACCCTCAGCTTGATCGGGTTCGCCTTCGCCTTGTCGGCCTCGGCCTGCGTGATGGACCCGACGTCGGCCATCCGCTGGAGCACGATGTTGCGGCGCTTCGTCGCCCTCTCCGGGTTGTTGACCGGGGCGAAGTAGCTCGGCGACTGCACGAGCCCGGCCAGCAGCGCGGACTCCTCCAGCGTCAGGTCCTTGGCCGACTTGGAGAAGTACCGCTGGGAGGCGGCCTCGACGCCGTACGCCTGCTGCCCGAAGAAGGTGATGTTGAGGTAGTTCGCCAGGATCCGCTTCTTGCCGAGCTTCTCCTCGACCTGGATCGCGTACTTCAACTCCTGGATCTTGCGGCCCAAGGTCTGCTGCGTGGCCTGCGCGACCTTGTCCGGGTCGTCGCCCGCCTCCTCGACGAAGACGTTCTTCACGTACTGCTGGGTGAGAGTCGAGGCGCCCTCCGCCGTTCCGCCGCTCTGCACGTTGCGGTTCAGCGCGCGCAGAATGCCCTTGAGGTCGATCGCCCCGTGCTCGTAGAAGCGGGCGTCCTCGATCGCCACGATCGCCTGTTGCATGTACGGCGAGATGTCCTTCAGCTTCACCACCGTGCGGTCGCGCGAGTACACGGAGGCGATCAGTCCGCCCTTGCTGTCCAGGATCGTGGTGCGCTGACTCAGCGGCGGGGTCTGGAGATTGGCCGGGATCTCGTCGAATCCCTCGACCGTGCCCTTGGTGGCGAGCCCCAGGGCTCCGGCGGCCGGCAGCGTGATGCCCGCGAGCACGACTCCGGAGAGCGCGGCGACACCGAGGAACTTGGCGGCCTGCTGGGTCGTCGAGAGACCCCCGCCCGAGCGCTTCTTTGGCATGGGGGCAGCCTACGTTCTCATTCGCCGGACACGCGTATATGCCTTGGCCTAAGCTGCACTCAACTGTCACAGCAGACCGGTTCCGCATCAACCCCCGTGCGAGATCCGGCCAAGAGCCAGGGCGCTTCCGAATTAGCCGCGTGTGTCATTGAAAGTCCGTTGCGATCTGGGAGAACTGTCCTGATTCTTAGGGGTTATTGGCGTATGTCTTCACCTCACTCCCCTGGGTGATCTGCCGCATACGCATAGTCCGTTCGGGCCATTCAAGATTGGGCCCGAAGGGGGTGTTGTGCTGTCGCCACCTTCCGTAACGTCCTCAACTGGCAGCGGTGAATATGCCGCTACCGCCGTGGGGGAGCCTCGATTCGGGAGAGGACGGCGCCGTGATGGGCTGGGTAACCGACTGGAGTGCGCAGGCAGCCTGCCGCACTACCGATCCGGATGAACTGTTCGTACAAGGAGCAGCGCAGAACAGGGCCAAGGCGGTGTGCACCGGATGCCCGGTGCGGACCGAATGCCTGGCCGACGCGCTGGACAACCGCGTCGAATTCGGCGTGTGGGGCGGGATGACGGAGCGGGAGCGCCGCGCGTTGCTGCGCAGGCGGCCCACCGTCACGTCCTGGCGTCGGCTGCTGGAGACCGCGCGCAGCGAGTACGAGCAGTCCACGGGAGGCATCCTTCCCGTGGCGATCGGTCTGGACGACGACGAACTGCACGAGAGGTACGCCGCAGTGGGGTGAGGCGGGAAGAGGCGGTGAAGCGGACCGCCCACGGGCGACGGGCGGCCTATCTGATGCCCCGCCCGGTTAAACACGCAGCCCGGCCGCGATCGGCCCCGGCTCCGGAGGGGGCCCGGGCTCCGGACGGCTGCGGGCCTGGATGTTCACGGGCTCCGGGCCGTTGCTCGGGCCAGGACGGTTACACGGGCTTGGACGGCATGTGCCTTTGATGGTCATGTGCCTTTTGGGCGCTCGCGTGCCTCTGATGGCCTTGCGGCTCTGGACGGTCAAACGAGCTTTGTACGGCCGTGCGACGTTGTGCGGCCGCGTGGCTCCGGATTATTGCGTGCCCCTGCCTCTCGGCCGGTCAAGCAGCTCCGCCCCCGGCCGATTCGGCCGCGAGATCTCCGGCCGGTCCGGCTGCGAGCCGGTCCCCGATGGAGCGGAGGCCCGCGAGGTCGTGCACATCACCGGGCAGCGCGGTCACTTCGGTCACGGCCACCTCGGGATGCAAGACGGTGAAGCTGTCGCGCGTGCGCTGCTCGCGCGCTACCACCTGCATGCGCTCCGCGTGCAACCGCAGCAGGGCCGCCGTCAGCTGCTCGATGGAGGCGGAGGCGGAGGCGGAGGCGGAGATGGACGTGGCGTCGTGCGTCTCGGGGCTTGTCGGCGCGTTCGGGGTCATGGAGCCGTCCCGAGGTGTCGCGGCGTCCGGGGGCGCGAGGGTGTGCGGGGGCGCGGAAGCGAGTGCGGCCGAGGGCGCGAGCTCGGGGGCCGACTCCGGATCTGAGCCTTCCGCGTCCGCGTGGCGCGGATTCCCGCCGTCCGGGCCTGACGCGCCGTCCGGAACCGGATCGTCCGGGTCTAGGTCGTCCGGGCCTGGGTCGTTCGGACCCGCGTCCGATGAGGTCGGGGTTTCCCGTGAGGTCGGGGTTTTGGGTGAGGCCGGGGGCGTCGAGGCTGTTCCCAGCCCGCCGTGTTCGGCTGAGTCCTGTGGATCCTGGGCTTCGGTTTTCTCGTGCTCGCTGGGATCGGCCGCGGGGGTGGTCTCGGGAGAGGCGACGACCGACCAGTTGGCCGGGTCACGAAGTGCAGCCTTCCCTTCCTTCTGATCCACAATGCCGATCGCGTCGAGATTTTCCGCAGCCGCCAGGGCGTGTTCGGCGGAGAGCCGGGCGGCCTCGCTGTCGTGGACGCGGTTGAGCACCAGACCGGCCAGCGGCATGTCCTCCGCGGCCAGCCGTTCCACGAAGTACGCGGCCTCACGCAGTGCGTCCCGCTCCGGCGTCGCGACGACGAGAAACGCCGTACCGGGCGCCTGCAGCAGCTTGTACGTGGCGTCGGCCCGGGTACGGAATCCGCCGAACATGGTGTCCATCGCCGCGACGAAGGTCTGTACGTCGCGCAGGAACTGGCCGCCGAGCAGCTTGCCGAGGGTGCCGGTCATCATCGACATACCGACGTTGAGGAACTTCATCCCGGCCCGGCCGCCCACCTTCGCCGGGGCCATCAGCAGTTTGATGAACTTTCCGTCCAGGAACGAGCCGAGCCGCTTCGGCGCGTCCAGGAAGTCCAGTGCGGAGCGGGACGGCGGGGTGTCGACGATGATCAGGTCCCACTCGTCGCGCGCGCGCAACTGGCCGAGCTTCTCCATCGCCATGTACTCCTGCGTGCCCGCGAAGCCGGCCGACAGGGACTGGTAGAAGGGGTTCTCCAGGATCGCGCGGGCCCGTTCGGGGTCGGCGTGGGCCTCCACGATCTCGTCGAAGGTCCGCTTCATGTCGAGCATCATGGCGTGCAGTTCGCCGGCGCCCTCGCCTTCGATGCCGGGGACCCGGCGCGGGACGTTGTCCAGCGAGTCGATGCCCATGGACTGGGCGAGTCTGCGGGCGGGGTCGATGGTGAGGACGACGACCTTGCGGCCGTGTTCGGCCGCCCGTACGCCGAGGGCCGCGGCGGTGGTGGTCTTGCCGACCCCGCCCGATCCGCAGCACACGATGATCCGGATGCCGGGGTCGTCGAGCAGCGCGTCGGTGTCCAGCACGGGGGCGGGGACAGGTGGATGCACGGGAGAGGAGCCCGTGGACCACGTGTCCGCCGATGCGGCGTCCGGGGACGGCGCATCGTCTGCCGACGAGGCGCCCGAGGGCGTGCCCTGGGTGCGCTTGGGGGCGCTGTGCCTGCGAGCCGGGGAGCCGTGTGCGCCGGCCCGGGTGCCGTGTGCGGGGGTGGCCGTGTCCGCGTCTGTGACCTGTCTCATGCGCCCGTCCCTCGCCCGGCCCGATGTCCGGGTCCGGCTCCCGGCTCTTCGATCGTTTCGTCGGCCGCGCCCTGCTCGCAGAGTGCGGCAGCCAGGTCGTAGAGCCCCGCCGGATCCATTCCCTCACCGATCAAGGGGAGTTCGTACTTCGGAAGTCCCAGCCCCGCGAGCACCGCGCGCTGCTCGCGCTCCAGCTCGACCCGCTGGGCGTGTTCGGCGGCCTGCTCCACCAAGGGGCGCACGAGCCCGGCGGAACCCGTCACACCCGCGCGGGTCAGTGTCTTGGCGATCTCCTTGCGGCGGCCGCGCGCGGCTGTGCGCAGCGCGTCCTCGTCCAGCAGGTGGGGTCGCACCATGTTCACGATGACCCGGCCGACCGGGAGTTCGGCGGCCCGCAGCTCGGCGATGCCGTCCGCGGTCTCCTGGACCGGCATCTCCTCCAGGAGCGTCACCAGGTGGACCGCGGTCTCGGGGGACTTCAGCACCCGCATCACGGCTTGTGCCTGGTTGTGTATCGGGCCGATCCGGGCCAGCCCGGCCACCTCGTCGTTCACGTTGAGGAAGCGGGTGACGCGCCCGGTGGGCGGGGCGTCCATGACCACGTAGTCGTAGACGTACCGGTTCTGCTTGTCCTTGCGGCGTACGGCCTCGCACGCCTTGCCGGTCAGCAGCACATCGCGCACGCCGGGCGCGATCGTGGTGGCGAAGTCGATCGCCCCGAGCTTCTTGAGCGCCCGGCCGGCGCTGCCGAGCTTGTAGAACATCTGGAGGTAGTCGAGCAGGGCGCGTTCCGCGTCGATCGCCAGGGCGTACACCTCGCCGCCGCCTGGGGCGACGGCGATTTTGCGCTCCTCGTACGGAAGCGACTCCGTCTCGAAGAGCTGGGCAATGCCCTGCCTGCCCTCGACCTCGACGAGGAGGGTGCGCCTGCCCTCGGCCGCGAGGGCGAGCGCGAGGGCGGCGGCGACCGTGGTCTTGCCGGTACCACCCTTGCCGCTGACGACCTGGAACCTGCTCACGTATTCGAGCCTAACCAGTCGGGTCGCAGGCTACGCACGAGGCTGCGCGTGCCAGGGATTACACAGGCATTACAGTCGGGCCATGACCAAGTGGGAATACGCGACCGTGCCTCTGCTCGTGCACGCGACCAAGCAGATTCTGGACACCTGGGGCGAGGACGGCTGGGAGCTGGTCCAGGTTGTTCCCGGACCGAACAACCCCGAGCAGCTCGTGGCCTACCTGAAGCGGGAGAAGGCGTAGTGGCGGGCGTCGTCGAAGCGAAGCTCGCCGAGCTCGGGCTCACCCTGCCGGACGTGGTGCCGCCGCTGGCCTCGTACCAGCCGGCTGTGAGGTCGGGGGTGTATGTGTACACGTCCGGCCAGCTGCCGATGGTGGACGGCAAGCTCGCGGTCACCGGCAAGGTGGGTGCGGAGGTCACGCCCGACGAGGCCAAGGAGCTGGCCAGGACCTGTGCGCTCAACGCGCTGGCCGCCGTGAAGTCCGTCGCCGGTGATCTGGACCGGATCGCCCGGGTGGTGAAGGTCGTGGGCTTCGTCGCCTCGGCGTCCGACTTCACCGGGCAGCCCGCCGTGATCAACGGGGCCAGCGAGCTGCTGGGCGAGGTCCTCGGTGACAAGGGCGTGCATGCGCGCAGCGCGGTGGGCGTCGCGGTGCTGCCGTTGGACGCGCCGGTGGAGGTCGAGGTCCAGGTCGAACTGGCCGAGGGCTGAGGCGCCGGCCCGTCCCACCCGTGCGGTGCGCGGCGGGGTCCACGTACGCCCGTGCGTACGTTCCGCCGGCGTTCGCCGTCGCAGTCCCTGATCCCGTCCGGTCGACACGACCGGACGGGATCACATGTACGGGCATCACGTGGGGACCCCGTGGCGGAAGGCGCGTACGGAGCGGTCGCGGACCGTGTCCGGGCCGGTGCGAGGTATGTATGTATACGGCATGTACGGATCAGGTCGGCTCTCGAACATCGGCGCGGTTCCGGATAGCCTCCGGCCATGTCGAATGGTCAGTGGTATCCACCGGAATGGCCCGACCGGATCCGGGCGCTCGCCGCAGGTGAACTGACGCCGGCGACGCCGAGGCGGGCCGCGACCGTGATGCTGCTCCGGGACCCTGTCATCGGTACGGCCCCTGTCGTCGCCACCACCCCTGTCGGTGGCACGGTGACCGCTGATGGCACGGCGACTACCGGCGGCACAGCGACTGCTCGCGGTACGGACCCCGTCGGCGGTACGGACCGTTCCGACCGTGTGGATCCCGCCGTCGGCGGTCGGGAAGGTCCTGACGCCGGTCCCCGGGAGGGGCTTGCCGTCCACATGCTGCGCCGCCCGGCCTCCATGGCCTTCGCCGGCGGCGCGTACGCCTATCCGGGCGGAGGCGTCGACCCGCGGGACGACGACCGGCTCGTCGGCTGGGCGGGACCGTCGCTGGAGAGCTGGGCCGAGCGGCTCGGCATCGCGACCCCGGCCGAGGCCCGGGCCATCGTCTGCGCGGCGGTCCGCGAGACGTACGAGGAGGCGGGCGTCCTCCTCGCGGGCCCGACCGCCGACACCGTCGTCGCCGACACCACGGGCGCCGACTGGGAGACCGACCGTGCGGCGCTGGTCGCCCGCGAACTGTCCTTCGCGGAGTTCCTGGACCGGCGTGGACTCGTGCTGCGCTCCGATCTGCTGGGCGCCTGGGCGCGCTGGATCACTCCCGAGTTCGAGCCCCGCCGCTACGACACCTGGTTCTTCGTCGCCGCGCTGCCCGAAGGCCAGCGCACCCGCAACGTCTCCACGGAGGCCGACCGCGCGGTGTGGATCCGCCCCGGCGACGCGGCCGACGGCTACGACAGGGGCGAGCTGCTGATGATGCCGCCGACCGTGTCCACGCTGCGGGCACTCAGGCTGTACGACACGGCTGCCGAGGCCCTGAAAGCCGCGGATGCCCAGGACCTCACGCCCGTCCTCGCACGGGCGGAGCTGGAGGACGACGCACTGGTGCTGAGCTGGCCGGGCCACGGCGAGTTCACGAAGCACATCCCGAGCGGGTCGGCCACCAGCGGGCCGGCCATCAGCGGGCCGGCAGCCGCGGGCGGTACGGTAAGCGGTTCGGGGAACGAAACAGGCGGCACGGCAGGCGGCTCGGGGGACGCCACGGGTGGCCGTACGGGAGGTGAGCCGGCATGAGCGACGCGGCAGCGCTGCCCGGGCAGCCACGGGGCGGGGTCGTCTCCGGGCCCGCGACCTCCCGCGCCGTCAACGTCCTCGCCCCCAACGCCTCGCCCATGACGCTGGACGGCACCAACACCTGGATCGTCGCGGAGCCCGACTCCGACCTCGCCGTCGTCATCGACCCCGGGCCGCTGGACGACACGCACCTGCGGGCGGTCATCGACGCCGCCGAACGGGCCGGCCGCCGCATCGCACTCACCCTGCTCACCCACGGACACCCCGACCACGCGGAGGGTGCGGCACGCTTCGCCGAGCTGACCCGTACCGAGGTGCGTGCCCTGGACCCGGCGCTCCGCCTCGGCGGCGAGGGCCTCACGGCGGGAGGCGTGATCACCACCGGGGGCCTGGAACTGCGCGTCGTACCGACGCCCGGGCACACCGCGGACTCGCTCTCCTTCCACCTGCCCGCCGACCGGGCGGTCCTGACCGGGGACACGGTGCTCGGGCGCGGCACCACAGTCGTCGCGCACCCCGACGGAAGGCTCGGTGACTACCTCGACTCGCTGCGCAGACTGCGCTCGCTGACCGTCGACGACGGCGTCCACACCGTGCTGCCGGGGCACGGTCCGGTGCTGGAGGACGCGCAGGGCGCGATCGACTTCTACCTTGCGCACCGTGTGCACCGGCTGGCCCAGGTGGAGACGGCGGTCGAAGCCGGGTACCGGGCGCCGGCCGAACTGGTGGCGCACGTGTACGCGGACGTGGACCGCTCCCTGTGGCCCGCGGCGGAACTCTCCGTGAGGGCGCAACTGGAATACCTGGACGAACGCGGATTGCTGTAGGCGCGCGTACGGCGGCGGGATGCCCGGACGGTGCGTCGGAAGGCATGCCGGGATACCGATCTGCCGACCGGCACTGGGATACCGATCTGCCGACCGGCACCCGAGACGACCCCCGCCCTTGGCGGTGGGCGCAGCCGCGGCAGCGGTCAGCCGGCCGTGCGGTAGGCCGCTCCTTCGGCCAGGCGGCCGGGCTCTCGCTCTCCGCGGCTCGCGTGCTCAGCCGCCCGTGTGCTCAGTTCCCCGTGCGTGGTCGGTGGTGCCGTCGGCGCACGGCGTTGTGAAGTCGGGGCGCGCTCAGCGGGAGCGCTTCGCCAGGCGCTCCACGTCGAGCAGGATCACGGCGCGCGCCTCCAGACGCAGCCAGCCGCGTCCCGCGAAGTCCGCGAGCGCCTTGTTGACCGTCTCGCGGGAGGCGCCGACCAGCTGGGCCAGCTCTTCCTGGGTCAGGTCGTGGACGACGTGGATGCCTTCCTCGGACTGCACACCGAAGCGCCGCGAGAGGTCCAGGAGCGCACGGGCGACACGGCCGGGCACGTCCGAGAAGACCAGGTCGGACATCTGGTCGTTGGTCTTGCGGAGTCGGCGTGCCACGGCACGCAGCAGGGCGGAGGCCACCTCGGGGCGGGCGTTCAGCCAGGGCTGGAGGTCACTGTGTCCGAGGCCGAGGAGCTTGACCTCGGTCAGCGCGGTCGCGGTCGCGGTGCGCGGGCCCGGGTCGAAGAGGGAGAGCTCGCCGATGAGCTCTCCGGGGCCGAGGACGGCCAGCATGTTCTCGCGCCCGTCCGGGGAGGTGCGGTGGAGCTTCACCTTGCCCTCGGTGACCACGTAGAGGCGGTCGCCCGGATCACCCTCGTGGAAGAGCGCGTCGCCGCGTGCGAGGGTCACCTCACTCATCGAGGCGCGGAGCTCCGCGGCCTGCTCGTCATCGAGCGCCGCGAAAAGCGGGGCGCGCCGCAGAACATCGTCCACGAGTTCTCTCCTTGTCGGCCTGTTCAGGAAACCCTGGTCCCCATCATGCCGGACGGCAAAACAGTGCGATCAATCACAAACCAGTTTGACGCACGGGCGTGCCGAACAGTGCGGCAGGGGGCTGATCGGGGGTGTGTACGCAATGACCGGGGCGTATGCCGTCGCGTGGCTCTAGGCTGGCCGGGTGTCCAAATCGCCGGTGAGAGCGCAGGCCAAGGGGGCTGGTGGGATGTCGGAAGACCGTGATTCCGCTATGGGCGAACAAGCTTGGAGCCGCTCGCAAAACGGAACAAAAGGCTCAGAAGTCGCGCAGTCGGGGAGTGTCAGCGTGAAGGGCGTGAAGGGCGCAGAGGGTGTGAAGGTCACCAAGAGTGCCAAAGCAGCCAAGGGGGCGAGGGGCTCGGAACCTGTGAAGGGCGCGAAGAGTGCGCAAGCCGTGAAGCCCGCGAAGGCGTCGGAAGCCGCGAAGAGCGCGAAGGACGGTGCGAGGGCCGACGTGAAGGACCGTGCGAAGGCCGGTGCGAGGACCGGCACGAAGGCCGCCGCGAAACCCGAATCACGCCTCGCGATGGTCCGCCGCGCCCGCAGGATCAACCGCGAACTCGCCGAGCTCTACCCTTACGCCCACCCCGAGCTGGACTTCACGAACCCGTTCGAGCTCCTTGTCGCCACGGTCCTCTCCGCCCAGACCACCGACCTGAGGGTCAACCAGACCACCCCTGCGGTCTTCGCCGCCTACCCCACGCCGGAGGACATGGCCGCGGCTGTTCCGGAGGAACTGGAGGAGATCGTCCGGCCGACCGGTTTCTTCCGGGCCAAGGCCAAGTCGCTCATAGGGCTTTCCGCGGCGATCCGGGACAACTACGGAGGCGAGGTGCCGGGGCGCCTGTCCGACCTGGTCACGCTGCCCGGGGTCGGCCGCAAGACCGCCAACGTCGTCCTGGGGAACGCGTTCGGCGTACCGGGCATCACCGTCGACACGCACTTCGGCCGCCTGGTCCGTCGCTGGAAGTGGACGGACCAGGAGGACCCGGAGAAGGTGGAGGCCGAGATCGGCGCGATCTTCCCGAAGAGCGAGTGGACCATGCTCTCGCACCGGGTCATCTTCCACGGCCGGCGCATCTGCCACGCCCGCAAGCCTGCCTGTGGAGCCTGCCCGATCGCCCCGCTCTGCCCCGCGTACGGAGAGGGCGAGACGGATCCGGAAAAGGCCAGGAAGTTGCTCAAGTACGAGATGGGCGGCCAGCCTGGTCAGCGGCTGCGCCCTCCGGCGGACTACCCGGGCAAACCCGCTCCCGGCCCGGGGGCCCGCTGACGTACCGGCGTTCGTCCCGGAACGAAATGCGTGACGCCAGGCGTTGTGAGACGAGGGGTGCCCATGAAGACGCGAGAGCAGAGCACGGATCACTGGCAGAGTCCGGACCGGCAGAGTCCGGACCGGCAGCGGAGTACGGACCAGCGGCGCAGCGTGGATGGCGGACGGCCCGCTGCGGCGAACGGCGTGGCGAGCAGCCGGGCCGCACCCGCCACGACCGCGGCGGGTGCGGGGCAGGTCTCCTCCTTCACCATGGCGGCGGAGGGCCTGCCCGAGTCCCTCACCGTGACGGCGGAGGGCCTGCCCGAGTGGCTCGCACCGGTGGCCCATGCCGCGCGGGCCGTCGAGCCGCGCCAGCTCAGCCGCTTCCTGCCGCCCGAGAACGGCGACGGGCGCCAGTCCGCCGTCCTCGTACTGTTCGGCGAGGGCGAGCGCGGGCCCGAGCTGCTTCTCATGGAGCGAGCCGGAAGCCTGCGCTCCCATGCCGGGCAGCCCTCCTTCCCCGGCGGCTCCCTGGACCCGGAGGACGGCGACCCGGCGACGGCCGGGCCGCTCAGGGCGGCGTTGCGGGAGGCACAGGAGGAGACCGGTCTCGATCCGTGCGGGGTGCAGCTCTTCGGTGTGCTGCCCCGGCTCTACATTCCCGTGAGCCGCTTCGTCGTGACGCCGGTCCTGGGCTGGTGGCGGTCGCCGAGCCCGGTCGGGGTCGTCGATCCAGGTGAGACCGCCCGGGTCTTCACCGTCCCCGTGTCGGATCTCACTGATCCGGCCAATCGCGCGACGTCGGTGCATCCGAGCGGCCACTTCGGTCCGGCATTCCTGGTCGAATCCGCCCTGGTGTGGGGCTTCACGGCGGGAGTGATCGACCGGATCCTCCACTTCGCGGGCTGGGAGCGGCCGTGGGACACGGCCAAGCAGGTGCCGCTCGACTGGCGCGCATGACAGGCTGACTCCGTGCTGTGCTGTCCGGTCCCGGCCGGATCCAGCCGAACGAACGGGCCCGGTGACGAATCTGTGAGGCTATAGACGGTGAACGTGCTGGACATCCTGCTGCTGGCCGGCGCCGTGTGGTTCGCTGTCATCGGCTATCGACAGGGGTTCGTCGTCGGCATCCTGTCGGTGATCGGGTTTCTGGGCGGCGGTCTCGTCGCCGTCTATCTGCTGCCGATCCTGTGGGACCAGTTGACGGACGGCTCCGAGGTCTCCTCGACGGCGGCGGTCGTCGCGGTCGTCATCGTGATCGTGTGTGCCTCGGTGGGACAGGCGTTTACCACCCACCTCGGGAACAGGCTCCGCCGGTACATCACGTGGTCACCGGCGCGCGCCCTCGACGCCACCGGAGGCGCCCTGGTCAACGTGGTCGCGATGCTGCTGGTCGCCTGGCTGATCGGTTCGGCGCTGGCCGGTACCACCCTGCCGACCCTGGGCAAGGAGGTCCGGAGCTCATCGGTCCTGCTCGGCATCTCGCGGGTGATGCCCGTGCAGGCCTCCACCTGGTTCGCGGACTTCTCCTCGGTGCTCGCCCAGAACGGCTTCCCGCAGGTCTTCAGCCCCTTCGCCAACGAGCCGATCACGGAGGTCAAGGCCCCGGACCCGGCGCTCAGTAACAGTCCCGTCGCGGTCCGCGCCCAGCGCTCCATCGTCAAGGTCGTCGGTACGGCCCCGAGCTGCGGCAAGGTCCTCGAAGGCACCGGGTTCGTCTTCGCCGACCGTCGTGTGATGACCAACGCCCACGTCGTCGGCGGTGTCGGGGAGCCGACCGTGCAGATCGGCGGCCAGGGCCGGCTGTACGACGCGAAGGTCGTCCTCTACGACTGGCGGCGCGATATCGCCGTGCTCGACGTACCGGACCTCGACGCGAAGCCGTTGCAGTTCACCGACGTCGGCCACGACGCCCGGAGCGGGGACAGCGCCATTGTCGCGGGCTTCCCGGAGAACGGCTCGTACGACGTACGCGCCGCACGGGTCCGGGGCCGTATCGACGCCAACGGCCCGGACATCTACCGCCGCGGCACCGTCCGCCGCGACGTCTACTCGCTCTACGCGACCGTCCGGCAGGGCAACTCGGGCGGACCGCTGCTGACGCCCGACGGCAAGGTGTACGGAGTCGTGTTCGCGAAGTCGCTCGACGACCCCGACACGGGGTACGCGCTGACCGCCGACGAGATCCGCCAGGACATCGAGCACGGCCGCTCCGCCAACCAGCAGGTCGACAGTCAGGGCTGCGCTCTCTAAGGGCTGTCCCGGTGACGTCTGCCCCGTCGCGCCGCCCGGCACTTCCCGGGCTCTCGGCTCCACTCGGGCAGGGGGACCTCGTGGCTCGGCGCGTTGGCCAAAAGCCCACGTAGCCCTTCCCCGGGCTCTCGGCTTCGTTCGAGCGTGGGAGACCCCGTCCGAGCGCCTCAGGCCGCCTTGCGATCGCACGCACCGGACGACGTTCCTTCCGGGCCATCAGCGCCGGTCACGGCACTGGTGCTGGAGGGGCATGGGCCGGGAGGGGTACCGGCGAGAGCTGTGACCGGAAGCGCTCACCGGCTCGCGTCGTCCGCGCGACGGCACGCCACCGCGCGGACGTCCGTCATCTGCGGAGGCGTACAGTACCCGTGGGGGCAGGCATCATCTGCGCGGGCTTGGACCACCCGTGAAGGGGGTGCGTCCGTCACGGGACAGCGCGCCATCCGTTCGGAGACACGTCATCCGCGTGGCAGGCCATCGGCCGGGCGCGAGGGTGTCGTCCATACGGCCGGGTGTCATCCGCGGGGATGGCGCAGTCGCGCCGAAACCCAGCGGGCCCGGCGGCGCAGGATACGCGGAATGCCGAGCCGGGGATCGTGCACCACACGCCTGTCGTGCACCCGGCCCTGGGGGCCGCCCCTCTCGTGATTGCCCGGATCCGCCGTGGCGGTCGAGCGACGGTTGCGTGCTGCGTCACCGAAGTCGTGCGTCCAGCCCATACCTCGACGTCTGCCCGTGCCTCATGGTCGGTAACCGCCTGTCCGTCAGCCAATCGGCCTATGCACCGGGCATTTGGCTGTTCGTCGGACAAGCGTGCGCGTGCGGCTACCGGTCGGGCTCGGAGTCCTTGAGCCAGTTGATGAGTTCGGCTGAGAACCCGTCCGGGTCCTCCTCGTGCGGGAAGTGCCCCAGACCGTCGAAAAGTCGCCAGCGGTACGGCGCTTCGACGTACTCGCCGGACCCCGCCGCGCTCCGCGTACGGATCGCCGGATCGAGTGAGCCGTGCAGATGCAGAGTGGGGACGCGCACCGGCAGTTTCATGCGCCGGTTGAACTGGATCCCGTCCGGGCGAGCCAGAGAACGCACCATCCACCGGTACGGCTCGATCGAGCAGTGCGCGGTCGACGGGATGCACATCGCGCGCCGGTAGACATCGAGCGTCGCGTCGTCGGGGAAGCCCGGGGTGCGGGGGCCGGTCCAGTCGCGGATCAGCCTGCCCACCAACGCCGCGTCATCTGCGGCGAGCTGACGTTCCGGCACCCACGGACGCTGAAAACCCCACACGTACGAGCCCGCGCGCGACTGTGCGAAGTCCGAGAGCATCGAGGAGCGCCAGCGGCGCGGATGCGGCATCGAGGAGACCGCGAGACGGCGCACCAGCTTCGGCCGCATCACGGCGGCCGTCCACGCGAGGTAGCCGCCCAGGTCATGGCCGACCAGCGCCGCGTCCGGCTCACCGAGCGAGCGGATCACCCCGGTGACGTCGAGCGCGAGATTGGCGGGGTCGTACCCCCGGGGCGTGCGGTCACTGCCACCGACGCCCCGCAGATCCATCGCCACGGCGCGATATCCGGCGTCGGCCAGCGCGGTGAGCTGATGCCGCCAGGTCCACCAGAACTGCGGGAAGCCGTGCAGCAGCAGCACGAGCGGCCCCTCGCCGAGTTCGGCGATATGGAAGCGAGCGCCGTTGGCCGCTACATCACGGTGGGTCCACGGTCCGTCGAGGCGCACGGGCCCCCCGGCACCGGCCGGGTCGGGCCGACCGGACATGCCGGGGGTGCCGTCCTGGCCTGTCGGGCTCTTCGGGCCCATCGGGTCGGGCGCACTGGAATCAGGGACCATCATGTGGTCGAGCGTGCCACAGGTGACGCCTCGTCCTGTGCCGGAGCCGCTTCCAGAGCCTTGTCGGCCCGGGTGCTGCCCGTGACGGCCGGATGAGACGCTCCCGGGACGCTGGGGCGCGGATGCGGCTTGACGCCCTGTAGCACCGCCGCCGTCTGCTTGGCCGAGGCGATGGACTTCTCCGGCGGCTTCACCTGCTTGAACTTGGCGACGGCGAACCACGCGAGCAGCCCGCCCAGGACCACGAACGCGACCCCCACGATCAGGAATGACCAGGCCAGCCCGAGCCCCAGGTTGTGGATTCCGTACGCCGCAGCGAAGCTCAATACCGGGAACGCGAACAGAACCAGCACTCCCGCGATGATGATCACCAGACTTCCGGTGACCCCACGCTTGACGTCCTGGCGTACCTCTGCCTTGGCCAGGGCGATCTCGTCGTGCACCAGTGCGGACATCTCGGCCGTCGCCGTGGCGACCAGCTGTCCGAGACTGCGGTCGGCGTTGTCCGCGATGTTGCCTGGGTCGCTCATCCCTGACTCCCTACTTCTGCTCTCCTGCGCAACACATCTGGTGTCAGATCATGCCGGACTGTCCGGCTTGCTGCTCGCTGCCCCCGCCAGTCGGGCAAGACGTCGATGTTCGGCCGCCTTCGTCTCATGGATCGCGGCCATTCGCAGGTGGTACTCCGGATCGTCCTGCTCGTAGACGTCGGGCACGCCGTTCGCGTCCTCGTCGAGTTCCTCGGCCTCGTGCAGCATGCGGTACTTGCGTACACGGAGCCTGAGCAGGATTCCGGAGAACACCGCGGCGGTCAGGGAGCCGATCAGCACGGCGGCCTTGACCTCGTTGATCGTGCCGTCGTCGCCGACGAAGGCCAGTTCGCCGATGAGCAGAGAGACGGTGAAGCCGATGCCGGCGAGTGACGCGACCGCGAAGATGTCCGCCCAGGCCAGGTCCTTGTTCAGTTCCGCCCGGGTGAAGCGGGTGACCAGCCATGTGCCGCCGAAGATGCCGATCGTCTTGCCGACGACGAGCCCGAGGACGACCCCGAGCGTCTCGGGGCGGGTGAAGACGTTCGCCAGCGCCCCGCCGGAGAGGGACACCCCTGCGGAGAAGAGGGCGAACAGCGGGACGGCGACACCGGCCGAAATGGGGCGTATCAAATGTTCGATGCGCTCGCCGGGGGAGTGCGACTCGTCGTCGTGCCGGGTGCAGCGCAGCATCAGCCCCATGGCGACGCCGGCGATGGTCGCGTGGATCCCGCTGTTGTACATCAGGCCCCAGATGGCCACGGCGAGCGGTACGTAGACGTACCAGCCGCGCACCTTGGCGCGCAGCAGCAGGTAGAACACGGCGAGGCCGACGAAGGCGCCGGTCAGCGCCATGAAGTTGATCTTCTCGGTGAAGAAGACGGCGATGATCAGGATCGCGAGGAGGTCGTCGACGACGGCGAGCGTCAGCAGGAAGGCGCGCAGCGCGTTCGGCAGCGAGGTGCCGATGACCGCGAGGACGGCGAGCGCGAAGGCGATGTCGGTGGCTGTGGGGACGGCCCAGCCGTCGGTGGAACCCCCGCCGGTCAGGGCCACGACCGTGTAGACGACGGCCGGGACGGCCATGCCGCACAGCGCCGCGACGACCGGGAGGGCGGCTGCCTTGGGATCGCGCAGTTCGCCCGCGACGAGTTCCCGCTTGAGTTCGACGCCCGCGACGAAGAAGAAGATCGCCAGCAGTCCGTCCGCCGCCCAGTGCCCGACGGAGAGATTGAGGCCCAGCGAGGAGGGGCCGAAGTGGAAGTCGCTGACGGCCGCGTAATGGGAGCCGAAGGCGTTCGCCCACACCAGCGCAGCCACGGCCGCGACCAGCAGGATCATCCCGCCGACCGTTTCGGTGCGCAGCGCGTCCGTGAGGTAGTTCCGCTCGGGAAGGGGCAACCGTCCCAGGACGGTACGACGGGGCGAAGGTGTGGGAGCGGGCGCGGCCATGAGGGGAGACCTCCGGGTCGGTAAGGCGGCGATGGCATGGTTGTTGCACTTGCCGACCAGACTTCCCGGCACACCCTGTGGAGATTTCTTGTTCTCGTGTTAACGCGTTTGCCACTGTACCCGGGATGACCGGGTGTATGCAGTGATCCTCGCTGATCTCTGCCTTGAACGCCCCGAGGGGCATCCGGCGCGCTGCCGGATGCCCCTCGGGGCGTTCACCGCGTTTCGGTCCTCGGCACTGTGATACCTCGGCACCGCGGCACCCGGCGTGGTCACCCGGGTGCCCGGCCCCGGACACCGAGCGCTGGACATCCGTTGCCGGGTACCGGGCCCCGGATGACTGGGGCTCTGGTGGTGTCCCGATGCCTTGTTGCGCGGTCCTGTCCGGGGCCCAGCTGTCCCGACGCCCGGGTGCCTCGATGCATCGAGGCACCCGGGCGCCTTGGAGCAGGGCGCCCGGGTGGTGCCTCGCCGAAAGGCCGTGCTCAGTCCTCGGAAGAACCGGAGGAGGACGGCAGCTGGCTCTGGATGAGGTTCATGACCGAGGAGTCGGTGAGCGTCGTGACATCGCCCAGCTCACGGTTCTCGGCGACATCCCGCAGCAGTCGCCTCATGATCTTTCCGGAGCGGGTCTTCGGCAGCTCGGCGACCGGCAGAATCCGCTTCGGCTTGGCGATCGGGCCGAGCGTGGCGCCGACGTGGTTGCGCAGCTCCGCGACCAATTCGTCGGACGCGGTGGCCGAACTGCGCAGTATCACGAACGCGACAATGGCCTGTCCGGTTGTCTCGTCGGCGGCGCCGACCACGGCGGCCTCGGCCACCGAGGGGTGCGACACGAGCGCCGACTCGACCTCGGTGGTCGAGATGTTGTGCCCGGAGACGAGCATCACGTCGTCGACCCGGCCGAGCAGCCAGATGTCGCCGTCCTCATCCCTCTTGGCGCCGTCGCCGGCGAAGTACTTGCCCTCGAACCGCGACCAGTAGGTGTCGATGAAGCGCTGGTCGTCACCCCAGACGGTGCGGAGCATCGCGGGCCACGGCTCGGTGAGGACGAGGTAGCCGCCACCGCCGTTCGACACCTCGTTGGCCTCGTCGTCGACCACCGTGGCGCTGATGCCGGGCAGGGCGCGCTGGGCGCTGCCCGGCTTGGTCTCCGTGACGCCCGGAAGCGGCGAGATCATCATCGCGCCCGTCTCGGTCTGCCACCAGGTGTCCACGACCGGGCACGTGTCGGCGCCGATGTGCTTGCGGTACCACATCCACGCCTCGGGGTTGATCGGCTCACCGACCGAACCCAGGATCCGGAGACTGCTCAGGTCGAACTTGGCGGGGATGTCGTCTCCCCACTTCATGAACGTACGGATCGCGGTCGGCGCGGTGTAGAGGATCGTTACGCCGTACTTCTGCACGATCTCCCAGAAACGGCCCTGGTGCGGCGTGTCGGGCGTGCCCTCGTACATGACCTGCGTCGCGCCGTTGGCCAGCGGGCCGTAGACGATGTACGAGTGTCCGGTCACCCAGCCGATGTCGGCGGTGCACCAGAAGACATCCGTCTCGGGCTTGAGGTCGAAGACCGCGTGGTGGGTGTACGCGGCCTGGGTGAGGTAACCGCCGGAGGTGTGCAGGATGCCCTTCGGCTTACCCGTCGTGCCGGAGGTGTACAGGATGAAGAGCGGCTGCTCCGCCTCGAAGGCCTCGGGGGTGTGCTCGGCGGACTGGCGGCCGGTGATCTCGTGCCACCAGATGTCACGGCCCTCGGTCCACGCGGTGTCCTGGCCGGTGCGCCGGATCACGAGCACGTGCTCGACGCCGTCGATGCGGGAGACGGCCTCGTCCACGGCCGGCTTGAGCGCGGACGGCTTGCCGCGGCGGTAGCCACCGTCGGCGGTGATGACGACCCTGGCGTCCGCGTCCTGGATACGGGCGGCGATGGCGTCGGCGGAGAAGCCGCCGAACACCACCGAATGGGCGGCGCCGATGCGGGCACAGGCCAGCATCGCGATGGCGGCCTCGGGGATCATCGGGAGGTAGACGGCGACCCGGTCGCCCTTGCCGACACCGAGCTCGGTGAGGGCGTTCGCGGCGCGGGAGACCTCGTCCTTCAGGTCGGCGTACGTGAGGGCGCGGCTGTCGCCGGGTTCGCCCTCGAAGTGGATGGCGACCCGGTCACCGTGACCGGCCTCGACGTGGCGGTCCACGCAGTTGTACGCGACGTTGAGCTTGCCGTCCGCGAACCACTTCGCGAAGGGCGGGTTGCTCCAGTCGAGCGTCTCGGTCGGCTCCGTGGCCCAGGTCAGACGGCGGGCCTGCTCGGCCCAGAAGCCCAGCCGGTCAGCCTCGGCCCGCTCGTACGCCTCCGCTGTGACGTTGGCGTTCGCGGCCAGATCGGCAGGCGGCGCGAATCGGCGCTCCTCACGAAGCAGATTGGCCAGGCTGTCATTACTCACGACATCTCCCATTCCCAGGGTGTCCGTTGTGTCCCGTGCATAGCTCATCAGGCCGGGGGGCCGGGTGACAAGGGTTTGCAGGAAATTGGTTTAGACCTGTGCTTGGATACAGGGTGACATGCCCCGCCTCTCCATGCTGCGCGGCCCTGGGCGATGCGGCGCGGAGTGACACGACACGGCACTGCGCGATGCGACATGGTGCGACCGCGATGCGACGCGGTGCGACTCGATGTGCGCTTCGGGTACCGGCGTGAAGGCGGGGGCACGGGGGCTCACGGAATTTCCCACGGACCCGGGACGTGTCCGGTTCAGTGCTCGCCCGCTCGTGGTCCTGAGCCCGGCCCTGGTGCTCCCGGGAGCACCAGGCGCACGAGGGGTCTGTACATCCGAGGTGCTTTGGAAGTCCGCAGCGTCGAGGTGCTCCGGAAGCCCGCAACGTTACGGCGGATCCGCCGCCCCCTGACCGGGGCCGAGGTTTCCGGGCACCCGGTTTCTGGGCGCAGTGCTCCGGACCCACCGTGTCCGGGGCGTGGTGGGTCCGGCACGGGCCCGCTCAGACGTCGGCGTGCTCCAGGGCGTCCGGGCCGGAAGAAGGGCCCGTTTTCCGGGGATGCCGGTCGCTACGGGGATTCCCGGCGCCCCGGATGGTTCGGGTCTTCCCGATCTCCTTGGTGAGGACCAGGGCGAGCGGCGGTGTCTGTGCCGGATCCGTCGTGACCCGCGTGGACTCCGGCCACGGGGTCGGACCCATGGCAGGTGTCGGGGGCGTCGGAGCCGACCACAGAACCGGTGACGACGTCCGGCCTGGAGCCGTCCGGGGGAGAAGCGCCGGAGCCGGGGGCCGACATGGTGGCGAGATCTGTGTCGGAGGCCGGCTTCGCACCTGGGCTCTGCGCTCTACCGGAGCGCGAGGCGGGCGAGCGGAGCGCTTCGGGGACGTCGCGGGAGGGGGCGTTGTCGCTCTCGTGGGGATCGCGTGCCCGCGCGTAGTGATCACGGCAGCCATGGTTGCGCCACGGCGCCCAGGAGCCGCAGCAGGAGTGCTCTGCTGAGGTGGGCTTCGCGAGCATGGTCCGGGACCGGCCGGTGAAGACGACCTGGCCGCCGTGGGCTCGCTGAGCGGTGCTCCAGTCCTGGATCGTCTCGTATGCCGCGTGGTCCATGAGGAAGCCGTCCAACTCGACGACCACATTCCCGTCCTGCGGCAACTGCCTGAGGGTCTGGCTGAGCCGGGGGACCGCGAGGAACGTCAACTGTCCTCGCACGACGACCAGGTGATGTCCATCCTGATCCGCGACGGTGATCCCGGTGCGGGCCAGCCGGTGGAGGGCGACGGCGACTGCCACCGCGATGCCGATTGCCACTCCCTTGAGGACGCCGAGAAGAATCACACCGGTGATCGTCGCGCAATACACCAGGAACTCCCGGTGCCTATGGGCATTGCGGATGTGGGCGAAACTCACCATCTGAATGCCGATCATCAGGACCAGCGCGGCGAGCGCGGCCAGTGGGATCAGTTCCAGGACCGTGACCAAGCACCCGGCGGCGAGGACCACCCAGACGCCGTGCAGCACGGTGGAGGCGCGGCTCGTGGCCCCGGCCCGTACGTTCGCCGAACTGCGTACCGCGCCTCCGGACACCGCCAGTCCGCCCACCAGTCCGGACAGGGTGTTGGCGATGCCCTGCGCACGGAGTTCGCGGTCGAGGTCGGAGCGCCCGACCGATGGGCTGCGCGAGGCCCGGGAGGCGGGCCGGGAAAGGGCGACAGATGGAGCGGAGGCAGTCGGGGTTGCTGAACTTCCGGGATACGCAGGCGGTTTGGGTGCGGGGGGAGGGGATTGAGAGGGAGAGATGGCGTTGATGTCGCCTCCCGAGGAGGGAGCGGACTCCGCACCGGAGAATGAGGACGTAGGCGTAGACGCGGTGGGGGGAGGAGAGCGGTCCGGGGCCGTGCCCGCTGCTGACGTCGTCCGCGGAGAGGTGGATCCGTCCCTGCTTGGGGCGGTGGCACGTCTCCCGACATGGTCGGCTGTCAGTTTGTCCACGGCGACCGACGCGAGAAGGGATTCCAGACTGGCCACCAGCATTACCGTGAAGACGGCGGTGGCGAGCGCGAGTACCGGACCATGCGGCAGTTCCGGCAGAGCATGCGAACGCCACGACGGCAGATCGACTCGGGTGATTCCGGGCGTCGCGACGCCGGCTACCACCGTCGCGATCAGCGCGGCGGCGAGCGCTGCCGGGATTCGCCGCACTGCCCGGCCGAACCGGCCCGGAGCCCGTGGCCACAGCACCAGGACGCTGATGGTCAGTACGCCGATCAGTGGGGCGGACAGGCTTACCCGCTCCAACTGGTACGGAAGGGCAAGGACGTTGGAAACAGCGGAACTTTGAGGCGAGCCGCCGAGCACGATGTGCAGTTGAGCGAGAGCGATGGCCACGCCGATACCGGCGAGCGTGCCGTGCACGATGGCGGGACTGACCGCGAGAGCGCTGCGTGCCGCGCGCAGCGACCCCAGCACGATCTGCAGCAGCCCGGCGCCGATGGTGATCGCGCAGGTGGTGCGCCAGCCGTAGATCTGGATCAACTCGGCTGTGACCACGGTCAGTCCGGCAGATGGGCCGCTGACCTGAAGAGGGGTGCCGCCGAGCAGTCCGGCGACGATGCCGCCGATCGCGGCGGAGATCAGTCCGGCCGTCAGAGGAGCGTCCATGGCGACGGCGAGACCGAGCGATATGGGAACGGCGAGCAGGAAGACCGTGATCGAGGCGGAGAGATCAGCGCCTGTAACGCGAAAGCGTGGACCGCCCGGCGGCGACTGCGGCGGGCCGTGGGGTCGCTTGACCCCCGACGAACGGGAAGGACGTGAACTGCGGGACGCGCGGTCATGACGTGCGGGTACGCAAGCGGACATGCTTCCGTCTCCTCTGGGCAACGTGGGCGCGAAATATGGGGGAAGCGACCATGCGAAACGACACATGGCGAGCATTCCCAAGTCTTGGTAAATAGATCGTAATGGAGGGTAAAGAATCGTGTCCATGCTTGGGAGTAAGTGACCTGTCTATTCACTCATTCCGGTGAATGAGAATTCTTTATCTGACTTGTCAGTCCACTGCCTCCTTGCGTACAGGCGTTCTGTTTCCGCTCCATAGCGACGCGTCCGATGTGAACTTGCTGAAAGGGGGAGGTTGTCCGGGTGCTGGCTGCCTACAAGGGCGGTGCCGCGACGGGCGGCCCGGAGAAGATTGGTGTCACGAAGAGAGGGGCCCGGCGCGAGGAAGCTCCGGCAGGAGTCGCTTGTATACGGCGGCTGTGGCGTCGGCCGCGGGGTTGGCTGGTTGCGCCTCCCGGGCGGACACGAGGGGCGGGGCTGCCGGATGCCGGCGCCGCGACGCCGGAAGCGGAAGCCAAGCGTGAGTCCTGGAGCGGTGGTGCGTACACGTGGGCCGTCGAGCAGCCCCTTGCCAGGATCTGTACCGAGCGAGACGTCCGGTGTGTCTCCTTCCGGCAGTTGGCCGACTGGTTGGACGCGCAGAAGTCGGCGACGTCGGCGAGGCCCGCCACCCTCGACGTCGGCCAAGCCCTGGCCGGGGCTTGGCCAAAATTCCACGGTGAGGCCGGGCGGCCGAAGGAGAGAGGCCGGCGCGAGCGCGCACGCCAACGGAGACTCGGGGGCGGCGAGCGGACCGCGGGGGAACGCGCGCGTGCTGACGTGGACGCCGCCCTGCTGACCGCTGACCGTGGAGGGTGGCGAAACCGGAGGCATGGCCCGGTGGTCACTGGTCACGCGCCCGAGTCCGCGACCGGTTCCCGAGCGCCGGCCGCCACCCGCCCCGATGCCTCCGGCCCGCATCGTGCTCGGGGGCGCGATGACTCGGGGGCGCGATGAATCGCCTCTTCGTGGGCCCGTCTCGCCACCGCCACGGCCTGGGCGACGTCCGATCAGACCGGCTGCGCGGCATCCTCCCGTGCATACCGCTCGTCGAGTACGAAGGAGGGGTCGACCTGGGCAGCCAGGTCGGCGCCCGTCTTCTCGTTGCCCCAGCTCTCGGCGTTCTTCAGGTGGAAGTGCACCATCTGCCGGGTGTAGCGCTCCCAGTCGCGTTGCCCGTACGAGCCGTCGGCTGCGTTCCGCAGTGCCTGCAAGGCCGCCCGATTGTCCGTCTCCAACTGCTCGAAGCAGGCCGGCCGACCCTTTTCCATCGCCCGGACCCAGTCGGAGTGCCCGACGGTCACCAGCAGGTCGTCACCGACCTCGGCACGCAGATATTCCAGATCGTCCTTGCCCTGCACCTTGTTGCCGACAACCTTCAGCGCGACCCCGTAGTCCCGGGCGTACTCCTTGTACTGGCGATAGACCGAGACACCCTTTCGGGTCGGTTCGGCGACCAGGAACGTCATGTCGAAGCGGGTGAACATTCCGGAGGCGAACGAGTCCGATCCAGCCGTCATGTCGACGACGAGATAGTCGTCCGAGCCGTCGACCAGATGGTTGAGGCAGAGTTCGACCGCGCCGACCTTGGAGTGATAGCAGGCCACGCCCAGATCCGACTCGGTGAACGGCCCAGTGGCCATCAGCCGGATTTCCCCGCGGCCGAGCCGGACCCTGCGCGCGCACGCCTCGTAGATCGGGTTGTCCTCCCGGATTCGCAGCAGCCGCGAACCCTCGCCCGGCGGAGTCGTCTTGATCATCGTCTCCGCGGAGGCGATACGGGGATTGCTGCCGCGCAAGTACTCCTTGATCAGGGGGAGATGGGCTCCCATGGCAGGCAGTGCCGCGGCTTCCTGGTCGTCGAGGCCGAGAGCGGCCCCGAGGTGCTGGTTGATGTCGGCGTCCACCGCGACGACATGGGCTTCACTGGCTGCGAGATGGCGGATGAAGAGCGAGGACAGTGTGGTCTTTCCGCTGCCGCCCTTGCCTACGAAAGCGATCTTCATGTTCACCTAGGGTAGTGCCATGATCGCGGTCCGCTGTCACTCTCGTGAAGAAGCCCACTCCCAGGTGCTATCGGTGGGGCAGGCGCGTAGCCTCGTTACTTATGAGTACGACAGCCCCCGATCCGCTCGCAGCTCTGAGTGCCCTGCCGGGAGTCGCCGAGGCGGTGGACTCCGTGCGCAAGGCCGTGGACCGGGCCTACGGTCATCGCATCATGCGGCGTCGCAGCAACGAGGTCACCGCCGAAGCGGCGCTGCGCGGCGCTCGCGGCTCGGCGGCGCTGGCCGGCGCCGACTGGAACCTGGAAGAGGTGCGCCGACGCAGCGACTTCAGTGGTGACGACGAGGCGCGTGTGGTCGGCGCGGCTCTGAGGCTCACCGCCGAGGCGGGGCAACTCCTTTCCGTCTGGCGGCAATCGCCGGTGCAGGTGCTGGCACGGCTGCACCTGGTGGCGGCCGGCGGTGCGGAGCCCGAGGACGCCGTCGGCCGACCGAGGCGGGACGGCGAACGCGTCGACGAGCCGTTGATCGACGCGGCGCTGCCCGACGCCGACGAAGTGGCCGGGCGGCTCGACGGGCTCTGCGGATTGGTCCTTTCGGGGACTGCCGCACCCGCGCTTCTGACGGCGGCGGTCGTACACGGTGAACTCCTGGCCCTGCGCCCTTTCTGTTCGCATAACGGCCTCGTCGCCAGGACCGCCGAGCGGATCGTCCTGATCGGAAGCGGCCTCGATCCCAAGTCGATCTGCCCTGCAGAGGTGGGTCATGCCGAGCAGGGACGGGCGGCATACGCGGCAGCATTCGAGGGATACCTGTCAGGCACACCGGCCGGGATGGCGGCCTGGATCGCGCACTGCGGCAGGGCCGTGGAGCTGGGAGTCAGGGAGACGACAGCGGTCTGCGAGGCGCTGCAGCGCGGCGCCGCCTGATCCGTCAGCCGAGGCTGTACGGCATCGGGGCCGGCCCAGGAAGGTCGGGCTCGGCAACGCGATGCCGCAACGAGCAGGCGTCTTCCGTTTCCCCGGGACCTCCTCCGCGCAACTTCGCGGCGGTTGCGGCGCAGCCCTGGTTGCACTCTGCGGCAGGAAGGGAGCCCCCCTCGGGAAAGGGTTGCGGCGGTACCGCCCTCGGTACCGCCGCTGGCATGTCTACCCAGTTACCATGCGTCCTCGATATATGCCCATCAGGCCGGGGCTTGGCCCGTTTCCTGGTGCGGCTGGCCCGTAATCGACGGGTCGACGTCGCGTGGGTGCTCGGCTTCCATGCTCGGTCCGTGGGGCCGTTTATGCGTAACAGGTGATCCTCTCGGACGTCCTTGGTCTCGCGGGCCGTTGACTCCTTTGTACTCCAGAGCCGGGTTGAGTGGTAGTGGCGGCCGCAGTTCTTTACTTTTGGGTTCAATTACGGGTGAGTTGCCCATAGAGGGTGAACGGCCGTCGTTCCTGTTCCCGAGGGCGGAATGCGAGTGCTCCTGGGGGTGATTTCCCGGGATCGGCGGTTCGGTTGGCCGTTCGTCAGGCCTAGTGGGTGGGCCGGGCGGCTCTGTGAGGAGTGGTCGGCGGGAGCCGCCCGGCCCGTATCGCCGATTCTGTGGCTGGGTTCCGCGGCTCGGCGCTGCGTGGCTCGTCTCGTGTTGTTTGGTTCGTGTGTCGTTTGGTTCGTGGGGGCCTCGTGCTGGTTGTCAGGGCCTCGTGCCGGACGTCAGAGGGATGTCGCGGCGCTTCGACGGCGGGAGGCGTACCAGACCAGCCCCGCCGTGAACGCGGCCGCTCCCACCGCTGCGGCCGCAACCAGTGCCGGACGTGGCGGCATCGTGAAGGCGGGCAGTCGCTGCTTGAGGCGGACTGGACGGTCGAAGACGAGAATCGGCCACTCGCGAAGGGTCGCTTCGCGTCGTAGGGCACGGTCCGGATTCACCGCGTGAGGATGCCCGACCGACTCCAGCATCGGTACGTCCGTCACCGAGTCGCTGTACGCGTAGCAGCGCGTGAGGTCGTAGCCCTCCGACTCCGCGAGCGCCCTGATCGCCTCGGCCTTTGTCGGCCCGTAGGCGTAGTACTCGACTTCTCCGGTGAAGCAGCCGTCGTCACCGACGACCATTCGAGTGGCGACGACGCGGTCGGCGCCGAGCAGCTCACCGATCGGTTCGACGACCTCGGCACCCGAGGTGGAGACGATCACCACATCGCGTCCCGCGGTGTGGTGCTCCTCGATGAGCGTCGCCGCCTCGTCGTAGATGATCGGGTCGATCAGGTCGTGCAGCGTCTCGGCGACGATTTCCTTCACTTGCCGGACGTTCCAGCCCTTGCATAGCGCGGAGAGATATTCCCGCATCCGTTCCATCTGGTCGTGATCTGCACCTCCGGCAAGGAACACGAACTGTGCGTACGCGGTGCGCAGCACAGCGCGGCGGTTGATCAGTCCGCCATGGTAGAAGGACTTGCTGAAGGTCAGCGTCGAAGACTTCGCAATGACCGTCTTGTCCAGGTCGAAGAAGGCTGCTGTGCGCGGCAAGAAGCGGTTTTCCACGAGGCAGAGCATAGGGGCCCACCATTCGGCGTAAACTCCGGCGCGTGGGTTTGCCTGAGAAGGCTCTCGGGTACACCATGGAAGTCACGGATCGTTCGCGACCGTGCTAACCCGGTCCGGCTCCTCCCCCCCCGAGTCGGCCGTGGAGACGACCCCCGCTCTCCCCCCCGGCGGGGGTCGTCGCATGTCCAGGTGCGTTTCTGTCGCACGGAATCTAACATTCCGCCTCCACTTCGGGTGAGCAAGTTCACTTCCTGCTTCGTCCCCTCCATCTTGAGCCGTCACGTTGAGTGATGGAAGGGCTGCTCTCCGGAAGTCGTCGGTGTGGGTGACGGAGTTATTCACAGGGCCGGAGTTGTCCACAGATTTCGAGCAAGATCCACAAGATTTCCGGAAGCGCTGCACCGTGAATCCAGCCGCGAAGTCCGCGGGCTGCGGAATCGCCGCTCTCGGAACGTCCCGAGAGCGGCGCGAACCGCGATGAACATGCAGTGAGAAGGGGGTGGAGATCGTGGCCGAATCGATCGCTCGGGATCGTCTGCCGGCTGGCGGAACGCGGTTGGGCGGACCGCTGATCGTGACCGAGGACGTGGAACTTCTCGACGATCTGCTGCGGCTGTGTGCGGCCGCCGGAGCGGAACCGGAAGTTCATCACTCGCTGCCCGAGCGCAGGGGTGGCTGGGAACAGGCCCCGATGGTTCTTGTGGGGGACGACGCCGCGCGGAGGTGCCGCGGAGCGGTGCGCAGGCGCGGGGTGATGCTTGTCGGGCGGGGCGAGGACGTTCCGGATGTTTGGCGCAGCGCCGTGGAGATCGGCGCCGAGTACGTGTTGAGGCTTCCCGAATCGGAGGGCTGGCTCGTCGACCAGATCGCCAACGCGGCGGAAGGCGTCGGGCGGCCCGCACTCACCGTCGGTGTGATCGGCGGACGGGGCGGTTCCGGAGCATCCACGCTGGCCTGTGCCCTCGCGGTGTCCGCGGCCAGGGCGGGCCGGCGATCCGTACTGATCGACGGAGACCCCCTCGGCGGAGGCATTGACGTGCTGCTCGGCGGGGAGCGGGCCGAAGGCATGCGATGGCCGGATTTCGCTCATTCCAAAGGGCGGGTCGGCGCTGATGCGCTGGAAGAGTCGCTGCCGGCGCTGCACGGACTGCGGGTGCTCAGCTGGGACCGCGACGACTGTGTGGTCATCCCGCCGCAGGCCATGCGGGCAGTGCTGTCCGCCGCACGCAGGCTCGGCGGCGTCGTGGTCGTGGACCTGCCACGTCGGGTCGACGAGTCGGTGGCCGAGACGCTCGCCCAACTGGACCTCGGATTGCTGGTGGTCCCGGGGGAGCTCCGCGCGGTCGCGGCGGCGAAGCGGGTGGCGTCGATGGCCGGGGTGATCCTGGATGACCTGCGCGTGGTGGCCCGCGGACCATACGCGGCAGGGCTCGACGAGCGGTGGGTGGCACGGGCGCTGGGCCTGCCGCTCGCAGGTGAACTCCCGGTCGACGCGGGGCTGTCGTCGGCTCAGGAGAGCGACTCGCCTCCTGGCGGCGATGCGCGCGGCCCGCTGGCCAGGTTCTGTACGGCGTTCTGGGAACGGGCGTTGGTTCCGGATGGTGCGGCCGGGCACGGTGTGGGAGGCGCGTCATGACCGAGATGCTGCTCGATGCCGTGCGGCAGCGGCTGGCGCAGAGCGGCGCGGCGCCGACCCCCGCCGGGGTGGCAGCTGCGCTACGAGCCCAAGGGCGGTTGCTCGGGGATGCCGAAGTGCTCAGTGCGGCCGACGAGTTGCGCGGCGAGCTGGTCGGGACCGGGGTGCTGGAGCCGCTCCTCGCCGATCCGGCGGTGACGGACGTGCTGGTCTCCGCGCCGGACCGGGTGTGGGTGGACCGTGGCGGCGGACTCGAACTCACCGGCGTGAGGTTCCGGGATGCCGCCGCGGTGCGCAGGCTGGCCCAGCGGCTGGCGGCCGTGGCGGGGCGCCGGTTGGACGATGCCCGGCCCTGGGTGGACGCCCGGCTTCCGGACGGCACGCGCATGCACGCCGTGCTGCCACCGGTGTCCGTCGGTTCGACATGCCTGTCCCTGCGCGTGGTACGGCCCAGGGCCTTCTCGCTGGCGGAGCTGATCGAGGCGGGGACCGTGCCGCCGGGCGGTGACCGGGTGCTGAGGGCGTTGGTGGAGGCCCGGGTGTCGTACCTGATCAGCGGCGGGACCGGTGCCGGGAAGACGACGCTTCTTTCGAGCCTGTTGGGGGCGGTCGGGGAACGGGAACGGATCGTGCTCGCCGAGGACTCGGCGGAACTGCGGCCGGACCACCCACATGTGGTGCGGCTGGAGTCGCGCCCCGCCAATCAGGAGGGAGCGGGGCGGGTGACCCTCCGCGACCTGGTGCGGCAGGCGCTGCGTATGCGGCCCGACCGGCTGGTGGTCGGGGAGGTGCGGGGTGCCGAGGTCACAGAACTGCTGGCGGCGCTGAACACCGGGCACGAGGGCGGTTGCGGAACGGTTCATGCCAATGCCGCCGAGCATGTTCCGGCCCGTCTTGAGGCGCTGGGAACGGCGGCCGGGCTGGACCGGACGGCCCTGCACAGTCAGTTGGCGGCGGCGCTGTCGGTAGTCGTCCACCTTGTGCGGGACCGGGCCGGACAGCGGCGGATCGCGGAGGTGCACGTCCTGGACAGGGACGCGGCCGGACTGGTCGTGACCGAAGCAGCGCTGCGCTGGAGCGCCACCGGATTCGTCCAGGAGCGGGGTTGGGAACGGTTGCGGACGCTGATCGGGGGTGTGCCGTGAGCGGAGGTGTGACGGAGGGACTGTCGGCGGGCACGAATTGCGCGGCGGTTCTGTGCCTCGCAGTGGTGGCCTGGTCGGTGGTGGTGCGGGCCCGGGGGCGGCGCAGAGCCCGGGTGCTGTTCGTCGAGGGCTCGTTGGAGCCGCCGATGCGGCTGCGGTGGGAGCGGACCGGGGCCCGGCTGCGGGAACGACGGGAGTGGATCTGCCTCCCGGCGGCGCTGACCGTCGCCGTGCTGGGGCAGTCGGTGCTTCCGGTGGCGGCCGGGTTGGCGGCGGTCCCCCTGGCGAGGCGGTGGCTGAGGCGACGTGCTCTGAGACGAGAACGGGAACTCCGGGCCGATGGCGTGGTCACGTTGTGCGGAGTTGTCGCGAGCGAGTTGAGGGCGGGACACGAACCAGGGCGGGCGCTGCTCGTCGCGGTGCGCGGAACCAGTGTGCTGGGGGCGGCGGAGGCAGGAGTGTCGGCTGCGGCACGGTTCGGCGGTGATGTGCCGGCGGCACTCGGACAGGCGGCGCGGATCCCGGGGCTGGACGGACTGGCCGGAGTGGCGGCCTGCTGGCGCGTGGCGGTGGACGGGGGTGCAGGTCTCGCGGCGGGGCTGGACCGCCTGGAGGGCGCTCTACGGGCGGAGCGGAACGGACGGGAGGAGCTACGGGCCCGACTGGCCGGAGCCTGGTCGACGGTGGCCGTGCTGGCGCTGTTGCCCGTGCTGGGGCTGGGCCTGGGGGCTGCCCTCGGAGCCGAACCGTTGAGAGTGCTGCTCCACACCCCGGCCGGGCTGGTCTGTCTCGTGATGGGCGGAGTGCTGGAGACAGCCGGACTCTGCTGGGCGGGCCGGATCGTGCGGGCGGGGGAGACGGCATGAGCGGGGCGACCGACGGCGTCGCCCACGGGGTGGCGGTCGTGTCGGCCGCTGGCGGCACGGTCGCCTATCTGGTACTCGCGCTGACCGGGCGGCGGCGGAAGCGTGCGGTGCGCCGCCGAGGCGGGCTGCTGCTGGGGATCGGCCCGGAGAAGCGAGAGCGTCGGCGGACCGGGTCCGATGTCTGGGCGAAGGACTGGACGGCACTGTTGGGAGTCGCTGCGGCGGGCTGGGTTCTGGTCGGTGGCCTGCCAGGTGGTGCGGCAGGACTGGCGGCGGCGTACGGCACCTGGCGGTGGCAGCGGAATCGGCGTCGCCGGGAACCGGACGCCGTGAACGCCGCGGAGGTGGCCGAGACAGAGCGTCAACTTCCGCTTGCGGCTGATCTCCTGGCCGCCTGTATCTCCGCCGGTGCTGGGCCGCGGGAGGCGGCGGAGGCGGTGGGGGAGTCGCTCGGCGGGCCGGTGGGTGTGTGCTTGGCATGGACCGCCGCGGAGATCCGGCTGGGCGGTGAACCCGCCGCGGCCTGGCGGAGGTTCGGCGAGATACCCGGTGCACGTGCCCTGTCCCGATGCCTTGACCGGGCGGGGGCGACCGGGGCCCCGGCGGCGGAACCGGTGGCGCGGCTGGCCGAGGCGATGCGTGCGGAGCGGGCGAGCGCCGGAGTGGCGCGTGCGCAACGGGCGAGTGTGCTGATCACCGCACCGGTGGGGCTCTGCTTTCTCCCCGCCTTCCTGGCCGTCGGGGTGGCACCGGTGGTGATCGGTCTGGCGACCGGTCTGCTGCACACCGGCTGAAGCGGAGCGGCCGATGAATCCCCTTTCGGGACAGATTAATGCGAACTGACACGAATACGCATGGTGTGGAGTTGGAATGGCACAGCGAATCAACGGCTGGGTAAGGGACTTGATGCGCCGCATCCGGTCGGACAAGGGAATGACGACATCCGAGTACGCGGTGGGGACGATCGCGGCCTGTGCGTTCGCGGCGGTGCTCTACAAGGTGGTCACCAGCCAGCCGGTCATGTCCGCGCTGCAGTCACTGTTGAAGGACGCGCTCGATGCGAAGTTCTAGAGGCGACTGCGGTACCGGGGACGGAGGCCGCTTCCGGACCGCGGGCGGGACCGGAGACCGGGGAGCAGTGACGGCGGAGGCGGCCATGGCGATCCCGGTGCTGGTGGTGTTCGCACTGTCGCTGGTCTGGGCGCTGATGGCCGCTTCGGCCCAGATCCGGTGCGTGGACGCGGCCAGGGCCGGCGCGAGGGCGGCGGCCCGCTCGGAACCGGAGGCTCAGGCGATGGAGGCCGCCCGTGCGGCGGCCCCCGGAGGGGCCGAGGTCGGGATGGAACGGACGGGCGAGTTGTGGCGTGTACGGGTGGCGGCGCCGATGCCTGGCCTCGGCCCGCTGGCCCTGACACTTCACGCGGAGGCGGCGGCACTGGCCGAGGACACGGTGGGGGTGGCGCCGTGATGGGGCAGGCCGAGGAAGACGGGGCGAGGAAGGCCCTGGTGGGCGGCGGGCCGGGCCCTCAGGGGAGAGAGGAAGACGCCACTCGACGCCGGTGCGGCCCCGGCCGTCGTCCGGACCCGGGCCGTGAAACGGTTCGGAACCGTGAGCCCGTGCGGGGGCGTAAACGGGTCTCCGGCCGTGGAACGGGCCTGAACGGGCGCGGGGCTTTTGAGCGAGCGCTCACCCCGGGACGAGCGGGCCGGGACACGGGGTTGGCGACGGTGTGGATGGCGATGACGGCCGCGACGCTGTGCGCCGTGTTCGCCGCCGTGCTGGCGCTGGGGCAGGTGATGGTCGTCAGACACCGGGCCGGCGGGGCAGCGGATCTCGCGGCCCTGGCGGCCGCCGACCGGGCCCTGCGCGGGGCCGAGCACGCATGCGGGGCGGCCGAGGAGGTGGCCGTGGCGCAGGGGGCGAGCGTGGTGCGGTGCACGGTGCTCGGGGAGATCGCCGACGTCACGGCCCGGGTGGGTTTCGGGCCGTACGAATCGGCGGTCAGGTCCCGGGCCGGTCCTCCGGTGGCTTCTTCCGGTCCTCCGACGGCTCCTCCCGGCCTTCCGGCTCCGATACCTCGGGGGCCCGGGCCTTCGGATCCTCCGACGGCTTCTCCCGGCCCCTGGGCGCGGACGTCCCTTCCGACGGCTCCTGCCGGACATGCGGCCTCGTCGCCTCCGGCGGTGACGGACGATCCGGGGACGACGGAGGGGGCTGCTCCTCCGGGTACGGGGGAGCAGACCGGAGGAGTTCGCTGAGGAGACGTACGGCACCGCGCTTGTGCAGGGGATCGTTGCCGTTGCCGCACTTGGGGGACTGGATGCAGGAGGGACAGCCCGCCTCGCATTCGCAGGACGCGATGGCCTCCCGGGTCGCGGTGAGCCATGCACGGGCCGTGTGGAAGGCCCGCTCGGCGAATCCGGCACCGCCCGGGTGGCCGTCGTACACGAAGACCGTGGGCAGGAGGGTGTCCGGGTGCAACGGCACGGAGACGCCGCCGATGTCCCACCGGTCGCAGGTGGCGAAGAGCGGCAGCATTCCGATGGAGGCGTGCTCGGCGGCGTGCAGGGCGCCGCCGAGGATCTCCGGATTGATGCGGGCGGTGTCGAGCTGGTCCTCGGTGACCGTCCACCACACGGCGCGCGTGCGCAGGGTGCGGGGCGGCAGATCCAGCCTCGTCTCACCGAGCACTTCGCCGGTGATCAGTTTGCGGCGCAGGAAGGAGACGACCTGGTTGGTGACCTCCACGGAGCCGTAGCAGAGCCGCCCGTCGCCCCACGGGATCTCGGTGTCGGTTTCCAGCACGGCGATGGCGGTGGTGTCGCGGGCGGTCGTGGAGTACGGCGGCGATGCCTCCTCGATCAGAGCGACCGAGTCCTCCAGATCCAGCCTCCGGACCAGATAGGTGCGGCCCTGGTGGAGGTGGACGGCACCTTCGTGGACGGCGGTGTGCGCCGCGGCCTCGTCGACCGTACCCAGTAGTCGGCCGGTGCCCTCCTCGACGATCTGGACGGGACGGCCGCCCTCGCCCCGGATGTCGGTGAGGTCGGCGGCGCGTTCGCGACGGGTCCAGTGCCAGCCCGATGCCCGTCTGCGCAGCAGCTTCGCGGCCTCCAGCTGCGGCAGCAGCTCGGCCGCGGCCGAGCCGAAGAGCTCCAGGTCCGGCTCGGTCAGCGGAAGTTCCGCGGCCGCGGCGCACAGATGAGGAGCGAGGACGTACGGGTTGTCCGGGTCGAGGACGGTCGACTCCACAGGCTGCTGGAACAGGGCCTCGGGGTGGTGGACGAGAAAGGTGTCCAGGGGGTCGTCACGGGCCACCAACACGGCCAGGGCACCCCGGCCGGAGCGTCCGGCACGGCCGGCCTGCTGCCAGAGCGATGCCCTGGTGCCGGGGTAGCCGGCGATGACGACGGCGTCCAGGCCGGAGACGTCGACCCCGAGCTCCAGAGCGGTGGTGGCGGCCAGACCGAGAAGTCGGCCGGAGTGCAGGGCGCGTTCCAGGGCGCGGCGTTCCTCGGGGAGGTAACCCCCGCGGTAGGCGGCGACCCGGCCGGGCAGGGAACGGTCCACCTCGGCGAGGCGTTCCTTGGCGATGACCGAGATCAGTTCGGCGCCGCGGCGGGAACGCACGAAGGCGACCGAGCGGACGCCCTGGACGGTGAGGTCGGTGAGGAGGTCGGCGGCCTCGGCGGTGGCGGTCCGGCGCACGGGCGCGCCCTTTTCGCCGTGCAGTTCGGTCAGGGGCGGTTCCCACAGGGCGAAGACCAGTTCGCCGCGGGGCGAGGAGTCGTCGGAGACCTCCTTGACCGGTAGCCCGGTGAGACGGCCCGCCGCGACGGCCGGTTCGGCAGCGGTGGCTGACGCGAGGAGGAAGACCGGATCCGCCCCGTAACGGGCGCACAGGCGGCGCAGCCGCCGCACGACCTGGGCGACGTGGGAGCCGAAGACACCTCGGTAGGTGTGGCACTCGTCGATGACGACATAGCGCAGGGCGCGCAGGAAGGAGGACCAGCGGGGGTGGGACGGGAGTATCCCGCGGTGCAGCATGTCGGGATTGGTCAGGACGTGATTGGCGTACTGGCGCACCCATTCGCGTTCCTCGACCGGGGTGTCGCCGTCGTACACCGCGGGCCTGATGGCGTTGCCGAGGGGAGCCGCGAGCTCCTTCACGACACGCCGCTGATCGGCGGCCAGGGCCTTGGTGGGGGCGACGTACAGGGCGGTCGCGCCCCGCCCGTTCGGGGCCTCGGAGCCGTCGAGCAGGGCGGTCAGCACCGGGGCGAGATAGGCCAGCGACTTCCCGGACGACGTGCCCGTGGCGATGATCACGGACTCGCCGTCCAGGGCGTGCTCGGCGGCCACCGCCTGGTGCACCCAGGGGTGGTCGATTCCGGCTCGCTGGATCGCGGCGATCACTTCTGGCCGGATGCGATCGGGCCAGATGGCATGGGTTCCCGTACGCGGGGGCAAGTGCTCCGTATGAGTGATGCGCGCGGACCGGCCCGCCGCTGCGGCGAGCCGGTTGAGGACCATGGCGGGTGAGGGGCCGGAGTCCGTGTTCCCGGGTGGTCGACTGGGGCGGTGATTCTTGGCCATCGGCACCGAGTGTGTCACCGGCGTGACGGACAATGGTCCCAAGGCGTCGTGCATGGCTGCTGGTAAGTGATTGAATGCCATCGCGGCTGGCGATCCGTCCCCTGGCTCCGCCGGGGAGACCGAGGGGCGACCGCTCGATAGCAAGGTGCTGGAGGATCCGTGGACCTGTCCTTGTCGACTCGCAATGTGTCCGGCCCTGGCGGCGACCGCACGGTCGTCGAGGTCGGTGGCGAGATTGATGTGTATACCGCGCCCAAGCTGCGCGAGCAGTTGGTCGAGTTGGTGAACGACGGCAGCTACCACCTGGTCGTCGACATGGAAGGCGTCGACTTCCTCGACTCCACCGGTCTCGGCGTGCTCGTGGGCGGCCTGAAGCGTGTCCGGGCGCATGAGGGCTCGCTGCGTCTGGTGTGCAACCAGGAGCGCATTCTCAAGATCTTCCGGATCACCGGACTGACCAAGGTGTTCCCGATTCACACCACCGTCGACGAGGCGGTCGCGGCCACCGACTGACGGCCCGGTCCGCCCCGATGCGTCGGGGGCGTCGCCGGTGCGTCGCGTCCGTGTCCGCTCCAGTGACCGGATCGGCCGGCAGTTGCCGGTCCGGTACATGGTCCGGCTCACGGCTTGGCTTCGGCGTGCCGGGAGACCCGACAGGCGGTCGGTGCGGACACGTGCGACGGCCGTATGCCGACATGTGCCGACAAGGTGGACGATCGGCCGTATGTCGGGTGCCCCGGAAGCCAGTGGCGCCGGGAGCCGCGGCAGGCCGACGACTGCCGGGTGCGTCGATGGCCGACGCCCCTGGCGGTCGTTTCGGGGCCGGTCGGGCCGTCGGTATCGGGGGCCGAGTGCCCCATGGGCCGGCGTTCGGGCGGTCACGGTCGGCCGGAGCGTTGTCGGTCGACCGGCCGAACCCGTCGAAATGACGTTTGTCGGCCGACGGGGCGGGCACCTGTCGGAGATGAGCCGGTCGGGTATCGGCGTCCGGTTGGTCGGTCGGCCGGCGGGCGCCGCGGTGGCACCCCGCCGAGCGGCGTTCGTGCTCGACTGATCGGCTTGTCGGGTTGATCGGTCGGTTGTGCCGATCGGTCGGTCAGTGACCGGTCAGCCGGTCGATGGTCGACCGTTCCGGCACGGAATACGTTTTTTCGAGTCGTTTGTCGATCGGTCGGTTGCGGTTCGATCCGTCGCGCGGCCCGTGGTCGTAGCTCGGACGGCCGACGGTCGTATGCCTGTACGTTGCGGACCGAGTGCGTACGGTGGTCGGCGACGCGCTCTCCGATTGAGGGTTTTGGCCGGGAAACGGGTAAAGGAGAACGGCCGACGGTTCGAGACCGGTCCGGGCGAGGACGCGGCTACCCGGATGAAGGAACCGGACGCGGAAACGCGCGGGCGCGGGGCCGGCGGCTGGCAGGTTGGACGGCGACCCGGCGAGGGTCGGAGTTGAAGACCAGAAGAAGACCGGAAGAAGAACCGGGACGGCGGGCAGGGTGTCCGGCGACCCGGAGGCACGCCCGTACGTCTGAGGGGGATCGCATGGCCACCGTTGAACTCCGCTTCAGTGCCCAGCCCGAACACGTCAGGACGGCGCGTCTCGTGGCCGCCGCCGTCGCGCGCCGCGCAGGGGTCGATGAAGCCGTGCTCGACGAGGTCCGACTCGCCGTCGGTGAAGCCTGCAGCCGCGCCGTCGGGCTGCACCGCAGTCATGGCATCACCGCTCCCGTTTCCGTCGCGCTGACCGATGACGAGAAGACCTTCTCCATCGAGGTCGGTGACGAGGTGCCCGGACCGGGCGCGGAGCCCGTCCCCGGCGGAGGTCCCGGGGTGCGCGGAGCCGAGTCCGGCGTGGGCCTCGACGAGCCGGAGCCGGGTGCAGAAGCCGACGACGAGGACGAGATGGGCCTCGCGGTCATCAGCGGCCTCGTCGACGACGTGGAGGTCAGGACCGGGATCAATGGCGGGGTGATCCGCATGAGCTGGCCGAGGACGCCCGCGCCCGTGCTTCCCTGAACCGGGCGCACCAGCCGTCACGGGCGGCTGTCCGCCGCCCCGACCGCTTCGGAGCTCTTCCCCTGATTCCCGGATTTGTCTTTCGGGCCCCGCCGAGCACTGCTGAGCGGGGCCCTTTTCTTTTCTCGCCATCAGGGATCCGTCGGGGAAAGAGCTCTGTCGCGTTACTGCATTCGGAGTGATCTGGGGCCTCGATTTTTCATCGATCCGGTTGTGGGTGCCTGTTGTATGCGCAGCACACCGTTTCATTCGGCCCGGTCTCCTTACAATCCGTCCACGTCTTGAGCGCTGAGCGTCAAGGAGGACGTATGGCGGAGATCTTCCTCATCCCACTGGCAGGTCCGGCGCAAGATTCCGCACTTTCCGCGTGCTCGGGCCGGCCGACTTCCCTCGCGGCTGCGGTGCTCACCGATGGCAACCGCGTCATCGTGGCTGCTGTCGCGGTCGTGGCCGTCGCCGCACTGGTCGTCGCCCGACTGCTGCTGCGGCAGGTGCTGGCGGCGGGCGAAGGGACGGACCGGATGAAGGAGATCGCGACCGCCGTGCAGGAGGGCGCGAACGCGTACCTGGCCCGGCAGTTGCGTACCGTCGGAGTCTTCGCGGTCGTGGTCTTCTTCCTGCTTCTTCTGCTGCCGGCCGACAACTGGTCCCAGCGTGCGGGCCGCTCCCTTTTCTTTCTGATGGGTGCGTTTTTCTCGGCGGCCACCGGATATATCGGCATGCGCCTCGCCGTACGGAGCAATGTGCGTGTGGCCGCCGCCGCGCGTGAGGCGACTCCGCGAGAAGGTGAACCGGAAAAGGACCTCGCCGCCGTTTCGCACAAGGCGATGAAGGTCGCTTTCCGCACGGGCGGTGTGGTCGGCATGATCACCGTGGGGCTCGGACTGCTCGGGGCCTCGTGCGTCGTACTCGTCTATGCCGCCGACGCCCCGAAGGTGCTGGAGGGCTTCGGGCTCGGCGCCGCGCTCATCGCCATGTTCATGAGGGTCGGTGGCGGCATCTTCACGAAGGCCGCGGATGTCGGTGCCGACCTCGTCGGCAAGGTCGAGCAGGGCATCCCCGAGGACGATCCGCGCAACGCCGCCACCATCGCCGACAACGTGGGGGACAACGTCGGCGACTGCGCGGGCATGGCGGCCGACCTCTTCGAGTCGTACGCCGTGACGCTCGTGGCCGCGCTCATCCTCGGGAAGGCCGCCTTCGGGGACTTCGGGCTGGCCTTTCCGCTGATCGTTCCGGCGATCGGCGTGGTCACCGCGGTGATCGGGATCTTCGCGGTGGCTCCGCGGCGCGCCGACCGTAGTGGAATGACGGCCATCAACCGTGGCTTCTTCGTCTCCGCCGTGATCTCGCTGGTGCTGGTGGCCGTGGGCGTCTTCCTCTATCTGCCGTCCTCGTACGCGGAACTGGACGGCGTCACCGACACCGCCATCACCTCGCGCGTCGGCGATCCGCGGGTCTTCGCCCTGGCCGCCGTCGCCATCGGGATCGTGCTGGCCGCCCTGATCCAGCAGCTGACCGGCTACTTCACCGAGACGAACCGCCGTCCCGTCCGGGACATCGGCAAGTCCTCGTTGACCGGCCCGGCCACCGTCGTGCTCACGGGCGTCTCCACCGGACTGGAGTCCGCCGTCTACGCGGCGCTGCTGATCGGCCTGGGCGTCTACGGTGCCTTTCTGCTCGGCGGCGCGTCGGTCATGCTGGCGCTCTTCGCGGTCGCCGTGGCCGGGACGGGGCTGCTCACGACCGTCGGGGTCATCGTGGCCATGGACACGTTCGGACCGGTCTCCGACAACGCACAGGGCATCGCCGAGATGTCCGGTGACGTCACGGGAGCGGGGGCGCAGGTCCTCACCGATCTGGACGCCGTCGGCAACACGACGAAGGCCATCACCAAGGGCATCGCCATCGCCACCGCGGTCCTGGCGGCGTCGGCGCTGTTCGGCTCGTACCGCGACACGATCGCCGGGGCGGTCGACACCGTGGGAGCGGGGGCCGGGGCGATGTCGCTCAGTCTGGACATCTCGCGGCCCAACAACCTGGTGGGTCTGATGCTGGGCGCCGCGGTCGTCTTCCTCTTCTCCGGGCTGGCGATCAATGCGGTGTCCCGGTCCGCGGGGGCCGTGGTGCACGAGGTGCGACGGCAGTTCCGCGAGCATCCCGGGATCATGGACCGCGTTGAGCGGCCGGAGTACGGACGTGTCGTCGACATCTGCACCAAGGACGCCCTGCGCGAGCTCACCACGCCCGGGCTGCTGGCCGTGCTGGCGCCGATCGCCGTAGGGTTCACGCTTGGCGTCGGACCGCTCGGTTCGTATCTCGCGGGGGCGATCGGCGCGGGCACGCTGATGGCGGTGTTCCTCGCCAATTCCGGCGGTGCGTGGGACAACGCCAAGAAACTCGTCGAGGACGGGCGGCACGGCGGCAAGGGCAGCGAGGCCCACGCCGCGACGGTCATCGGTGACACGGTCGGCGACCCGTTCAAGGACACCGCGGGGCCCGCCATCAACCCCCTGCTGAAGGTGATGAACCTGGTCTCGCTGCTCATCGCTCCGGCAGTGGTGCAGTTCAGCTACGGACGGAACGCGAGCCCCGGGGTCAGGGCGGTGGTGGCGGCGCTCGCCGTCGTCGTCATCGTCTGCGCGGTCTACGCCTCCAAGCGGCGAGGGGTCGCCGTCGGGGACGAGCAGGGCCCCGGCGGCGGGGGCGGAGGAGACGGCGGCCCGGTCCGGCCCGGCCGGGCAGCCGTCTCGTGAGGCGGTGAGGGCCTCCGCGAGCCGCGGGGCGGGGAGAAGGTGCGCACGACCCCCGAGCAACGGCCGGATGGACGAGGGAGGCTGATGCCTCGTCCGGTCGGCCGGCGGTGCTCGGACCGGGTGGTGCGGGGCGGCTGCGGGGCTCGTAGCCGATGCGGGGGTGCGGGGGTGCGGGGGTGCGGTGGTTCGGGGGCGTGTGGCAGGGCGGGGACGTGGCGGTACGGGGTCGTGTGGCGGGACGAGGCGGCGAGATGGCGGGGTGGGATGCGGGGGAGCTGTGGTGCCGACGCCGGGGCGTTCGCGGCTGTCCGATGTATGTGCACACGTACGCGTGCATGCGTGAACATGCGTTCATTTCGTTGTTCGTTCAGGTGTTCTCGTTCTCGGGGGCTGTGCGAGTGAGTTGCGTCGCCCTCATTTCCCTTGGTGCAAATGGCTGCAAAAGGTGACTCAACGGACGCCCGGCACCCGGGTGGGCGTCGCCCGACGTGTAAGTTCCGGGGCCGAGAGTCTTGGAAGGGACCGATCCGGTGAACAAGAAGCTTGCGGCCGCACTGTCCGGCGGTGCGGTACTGGTACTCACGCTGTCGGGCTGCGGTGGCGACGACAAGAGCGAAAAGGTGAACAACTGGGCCAAGACGGTCTGCGACAAGGTTCAGCCCCAGTTGCAGAAGATCGCCGACGCCAACGCCGCCATCCAGCAGCAGACCGCCGACAACAGCAAGCCCGCCGACGTCCAGAAGACCGACTCGGCCGCCTTCCAGCAGATCTCGCAGGCGTACAAGGCGCTGGGCACGGCCGTTGATTCTGCGGGCCCGCCGCCCGTCGAGAACGGTGAGACCACGCACAAGGACGCGGTGAAGGAGCTCAACACCTCCTCCGCGGCGTACGCGAACCTGCAGAAGAAGGTCGACGCCCTCGACACGAAGGACCAGGCGAAGTTCGCCGACGGACTCAAGGACATCGCGGACGAGCTGAAGAAGATCAGCACGAACGGCGACGAGGCGCTGAAGAGGCTGCAGTCCGGGGAGGTCGCCACCGCGATGTCGAAGCAGAAGGGCTGCCAGAAGCCGACGGCCTCGGTGCCGCTGCATACCACATCCCCGGAGTCGGGCGCTCCGGCGCCGTCCGGTTCGCCCAGCAAGGAGGCGTGACCGTCGCTCGGCAGGGGCGCGACCGGGTGGCCCGGTGCCCGCTCCGGACGGTCCGGCGAAGGGGCCGGACGGTCCGGTCGGCGCCGGGCCGCTGCCGTTGTCGGTGGGAGCGGACACAATGGTCGGGTGAGTACGACCCGCCTTCCCGTGTCCGACCGTTCGCCGCTGCTCCGCGAAGCCCTGCTCGCCGCCGCCTTCACCGCCGACGGGCTCCTCGAACTGCTCGGCGCGCCCGCCTATGCCGCGCTCGCCCGCAGTGAGACGGTTCCCGCGCTGCGCGCCACCCGGGGGCAGTCCCCGCTCGACACCCTGGTGCGGCTCTTCCTGCTCCAGCACCCCGTCCCCCACGCGCGCGCCCGCGCCGCGCTCCCGCTGGCGGAGTGCATAGAGGACGGCTGGGTGACCCACGCGGGCGACGAGGTGCGGGCCGTCGTCGACGTGCGTCCGTACAGCGGGCCCGAGGGGCAGGACTGGTACATCGTCTCCGACCTGGGCTGCGCGGTCGGCGGCGCGGGCGGTATCGGTTCGCGCGAGGAGGGCGTGGTCCTGGGGGTCGGCGGGGCGTCCACCACCCTCGCCGGGATCACCGTCCGCACGCCGGTCGCCTCCGCTCTCGACATCGGCACGGGCTCCGGCATCCAGGCGCTGCACGCCTCCCAGCACGCCACCCGGGTGACGGCCACGGACCTCAACCCGCGCGCACTGGAGTTCGCACGACTGACGCTCGCCCTGTCCGGCGCACCCGCGGCGGATCTGCGCCTGGGTTCGCTGTACGAGCCGGTCGGCACGGAGACGTACGACCTGATCGTCTCCAACCCGCCTTTCGTCATCTCGCCCGGTGCCCGCCTCACCTACCGCGACGGCGGCATGGGCGGCGACGACCTGTGCCGGAACCTGGTGCAGCAGACGGGCGACCGGCTCAACGAGGGCGGATACGCACACTTCCTCGCCAACTGGCAGCACGTGGAGGGCGAGGAGTGGCGGAACCGGCTGAGTTCCTGGGTGCCGTACGGCTGCGACGCGTGGATCGTGCAGCGCGAGGTCCAGGACGTCACGCAGTACGCGGAGTTGTGGCTGCGCGACAGCGGCGACCACCGTACGGACCCCGCCGAGTACGCGGCGCGATACGACGCCTGGCTGGACGAGTTCGAGGCCCGCAGGACCAAGAGCGTCGGTTTCGGCTGGATCACCCTGCGGAAGTCCGCCGTGGCCGCCGCCGGAAATCCGTCCATCGTGATCGAGGAGTGGCCGCACGCGGTGGAGCAGCCGCTCGGGCCGGCCGTCGAGGCCCACTTCGCCCGCCAGGACTACCTGAGGGAACAGGACGACGCCGGACTGCTGGCCGGACGGTTCGCGCTTGCCGCCGAGGTCGTCCAGGAGCAGGTCGGATTGCCGGGTGCGGAGGACCCCGAGCATGTGGTGCTCCGTCAGAATCGCGGAATGCGGCGGGCGACGAAGGTCGACACCGTGGGTGCGGGCTTCGCCGGGGTGTGCGACGGGACGCTGCCGGCGGGCCGGATCCTGGACGCGATCGCTCAGTTGATGAACGAGGACCCCGTGCTGCTCCGCGACCGCACTCCGCAGGCGATCCGGTTGCTGGTGGAGGAAGGGTTCCTGGAGCCGGTGCCGTCGGCCGGTTGACGGGGTGACGGAGGCCCGGAGGGGCGGGCGGCTGCCGGTGCCGCGGTCGGCGTCCTCAGGGGGCGGACTGTGTGCCGCATCAGGGCGGGCTGTGTGCCGGTGCTGCTTGGACGGCGTTCCGGTTCCGGTGCGGGGGTGGTTCTAACTCGGGTTCCGGGTCCCGTTTTGATGCGGGACCGGTTAGAGGCCGGGTCGCATCTGGGGTTCTGGCCTCAAGGCGTTGGCGTCGACTTGTGCTCCGTTCGGTTTCGCTCCGGGGGTGGCGTCGTTTCTGGAAGGGGGCCTTCCGTCCCGTTCCGGTTCGAAGCCGCTCCGGTGCGGGGATGTGCCTCCGCATGCGATGGAAGGCATCTCTCCGTCTGCGGTGGACCCGGTTCCGGAGAGCGCGGTAAAGCGGTGAATGTCACCTCTTCGGTGTCGCGGTGCCCGCCCTCCCGCGATCTGCCGTTGCTCCGATGGTCCGGCATCGGTGGTGTCCGGTTCCGGCGTCGGTGGTGTCTGGTTCCGCGTCTTCAAGGCCCGTGTTTTCAGGGGCCCGCGTTTCCGGCGCGATCTCGCTCTTCCGGATCCAGGGGCGGCCCCGGGGTTCCGCGCCGGCCTCGCGTTTCCGGGGTGGCCCCAGGCCCTGGTCAGCCCCGGAGTCTCGCGCCGGCCTCGGGTTCTCGGGGGTGTCCCAGGTTCCGGGGCGGCCCCGCGTTTCCAGTCGGCTCATGGCTTCCGGGCCGGCGCCTCGTCTCCGGGGCGCTACACCCCGGGGCTGGCCCAGCCGCCCGGACCCGCAGCCGGTGCCCGCGTCCGCGCTTCCGGGCCGGTGAGCGAATCCGGCCATTCACCCGGGGTTCGCGTCCACGACGCCCTGGGGTGACAGCCTCCACCTGACCGGGCGGCATTGGACCCGGCCGAACGGTGACAGGGAGGCGGACGGACATGGAGAACGGACCCGCGGTCCTGGCCGGAGCGGTGTTCGCGCTGTTCGGCGCCGCATTGCTGCTGTGGACGGGGGCGCGTGTGATGCACCGCGCGCCGGTGGCGCACGGAGCGAGCCCCCTCGCTTCCGCCGCGCTCGCCACTCTGTTCGGCGTACTTTTTCTCGTTCTCGGTGTGTGGTGCTTCACCCGCATCTGATCCACTTCCTGCCGGACCCTCGCGTTTCGGCCGGGTTCCCGCCACGCATGGCGGACCCCCATGGGCGTCGCGGATTCCGCCCGGCGGGACACGGTGAGGAACAGGCCCGAAGCCCGTAGCCCATGGCGGACACCGGCGGCACCCGCCGACGACGCCGGAGCGGCCCGGAACCGGCGGGCGCCGCCCGTATGTCCGGTGGACCGGCACTCCGGGCGGCAGGAATGCCGGGACTCGGGTTACCGTTCGAGTGGCCGTTGCGGGCTTTTGCCGTTTGACACGGGGGCGGGTTGTACCGTCACACTCCGCAGCGACGGCACCGTCGGCGGCGTCATGCCGCTGTCCGGATGCCCACCGAGCGTCGACCGGAGAGAAGAGCGAAGTTGTCCCCGACCAGCGAGACCGCAAAGGGCGGCCGCCGACTTGTCATCGTCGAGTCGCCCGCCAAGGCGAAGACGATCAAGGGCTACCTCGGCCGCGGATACGTCGTCGAGGCGAGTGTCGGGCACATCCGCGACCTGCCGAACGGTGCCGCAGAGGTTCCGGAGGAGTACACCGGCGAGGTCCGGCGGCTCGGCGTCGACGTCGAACACGACTTCCAGCCCGTCTATGTCATCAATGCGGACAAGAAGGCCCAGGTCAGGAAGCTCAAGCAGCTTCTCGCCGAGTCCGACGAACTCTTCCTCGCCACCGATGAGGACCGCGAGGGCGAGGCCATCGCGTGGCACCTCCAGCAGGTCCTGAAGCCCAAGGTCCCGGTCCACCGGATGGTCTTCCACGAGATCACCAAGGACGCGATCCAGGCCGCTGTCGCCAACCCGCGCGAGCTCAACCAGCGGATGGTCGACGCCCAGGAGACCCGCCGCATCCTTGACCGGCTCTACGGCTACGAGGTCTCGCCGGTCCTGTGGAAGAAGGTCATGCCGCGCCTGTCGGCCGGGCGTGTGCAGTCCGTGGCGACCCGCCTCGTCGTCGAGCGGGAACGCGAGCGCATCGCCTTCCGCTCCGCCGAGTACTGGGACCTGACCGGAACGTTCTCCCCCGGGAACGGAGGCAAGGGCACGGCCCCGTTCGGAGCCGGAGCCGGAGGCACCGGGCGGGCGGACGCCTCCGACCCCTCGGCCTTCACCGCCCGTCTCGTCACCGTCGACGGCCGCCGCGTCGCCCAGGGCCGTGACTTCGGCGCGAACGGGCAGCTGAAGCCCGGATCGGCCCAGGTGCTGCACCTGGACGAGGCGAACGCCCGCGCCCTGGCCGCCGTGCTCGCCGACGCCGCGTTCACCGTGCGGTCCGTCGAGTCGAAGCCGTACCGCCGTTCCCCGTACGCCCCCTTCCGTACGACGACCCTCCAGCAGGAGGCGAGCCGGAAGCTGGGCTTCGGGGCCAAGGCCACCATGCAGGTCGCGCAGAAGCTGTACGAGAACGGCTTCATCACCTACATGCGTACCGACTCCACGACGCTCTCGGACACGGCGGTCGCCGCGGCCCGGGCCCAGGTCACGCAGCTGTACGGCGCCGGCTATCTCCCGGACAAGCCGCGCACGTACGCCGGGAAGGTCAAGAACGCGCAGGAGGCGCACGAGGCGATCCGCCCGTCCGGGGACCGCTTCCGCACCCCGGCCGAGACCGGCCTCACCGGTGACCAGTTGCGGCTCTACGAGCTGATCTGGAAGCGGACCGTCGCCTCCCAGATGAAGGACGCGGTCGGCAACTCCGTCACCGTCAAGATCGGCGGCCGGGCGAGCGACGGGCGGGACGCCGAATTCTCCGCGTCCGGGAAGACGATCACCTTCCACGGCTTCATGAAGGCGTACGTCGAGGGCGCCGACGACCCGAACGCCGAGCTCGACGACCGCGAGCGCCGCCTTCCGCAGGTCACCGAGGGTGACGCGCTGTCCGCCGAGGAGATCTCGGCCGACGGGCACGCCACCAAGCCCCCGGCCCGCTACACCGAGGCGTCGTTGGTCAAGGAGCTCGAAGAGCGCGAGATCGGCCGCCCGTCGACGTACGCCTCGATCATCGGCACGATCCTGGACCGCGGGTACGTCTTCAAGAAGGGCACGGCGCTCGTTCCGTCCTTCCTCTCGTTCGCCGTGGTCAACCTGCTGGAGAAGCACTTCGGCCGACTCGTCGACTACGACTTCACCGCGAGGATGGAGGACGATCTCGACCGCATCGCGCGGGGCGAGGCCCAGGCCGTGCCGTGGCTGAAGCGTTTCTACTTCGGCGCGGGCGGCGACGACCTGGCGGGCGCGGGTGCGGCCTCCGACGCGGGCAACGGCGACGGCGACCACCTCGGCGGTCTGAAGGATCTCGTCACCGACCTCGGCGCGATCGACGCCCGAGAGATCTCCTCGTTCTCCGTCGGCAATGGCATCAAGCTCCGGGTCGGCCGCTACGGCCCCTACATCGAGCGGGGCGAGAAGGACTCCGAGGCGCATCAGCGGGCTGACGTGCCGGAGGACCTGGCGCCCGACGAGCTGTCCGTGGAGTACGCGGAGGAGCTGCTGGCCAAGCCGAGCGGCGACTTCGAGCTCGGTACGGACCCGGTCACCGGGCACCAGATCGTCGCCAAGGCCGGCCGTTACGGCCCGTACGTCACCGAGGTGCTGCCCGAGGGCACCCCGAAGACCGGCAAGAACGCGGTCAAGCCGCGGACGGCCTCGCTCTTCAAGTCCATGTCGCTGGACACGGTGACCCTGGCCGACGCGCTCCGGCTGATGTCGCTGCCGCGCGTCGTCGGCGAGGACGTCGACGGCGTCGAGATCACCGCGCAGAACGGCCGCTACGGTCCGTATCTGAAGAAGGGCACGGACTCGCGTTCGCTCGCCTCCGAGCAGCAGCTCTTCGACATCACCCTCGAAGAAGCCCTCGCGATCTACGCCCAGCCCAAGCAGCGCGGTCGCGCCGCCGCCAAGCCGCCGCTGAAGGAACTGGGCAACGACCCGGTCAGCGGCGCGCCGGTCGTGGTCAAGGACGGCCGGTTCGGCCCGTACGTCACCGACGGTGAGACCAACGCCACACTGCGGACCGGCGACAGCGTCGAGACGATCACGCCGGAGCGCGGCTACGAGCTGCTCGCCGAGAAGCGGGCCAAGGGCCCCGCCAAGAAGAAGGCGGCGAAGAAGGCACCGGCCAAGAAGGCCGCCGCCAAGAAGACGACGGCCAAGAAGACCACGACCGCCAAGAAGGCCACGGCGAAGAAGACCGCGGCGAAGACCACGACCGCGAAGAAGGCCGCGGCGAAGAAGACGGCCGCCGCCAAGAGCACCGCGGCGTCCGCAGAGAGCTGACCGGACCGGACCGGACCGGACCGGATCAGTTCACGTTGGATCCGGTCTGATCGTGTCGGATCAGTTGGACCGGGCCGGATCAGGCCCGCGCTGCCTGAACCGGGCCGGATCGGGATAGGCCGGGGCGGATCGGGCCTCGCACGCCCGTGAGCCTCGCGGCATGGAGCGTGCCCCGTGCGTCTCGCTTTTTTCGGGTGAGGGCGGCTTTTCGGGGCAGGGGGCGGCCTGGTTTTCCGTGCGAGGACGGGGGAGCGGGCCGCCGAGGCTGCGCCGCCCCGCGCTTCCCGGCGTCCACATGTTCGGGCGCGGCCTCCGGGGACCCGCTCGGTCCGGATAGGCTGGGCGGATGACGCGAGCCGAGCAGCCAACGGTCGTGAGCCCCACCTCCGACGCACTTGCCGCAGACTCACGCGAGCGCGCCGTGCGAGCCCTTTTGCGTGTCCCGCCGCTGAAGCGGCTGTGGGGCGCCCAGTTCGTCGGAAGTATCGGCGATGCCCTCGCCCTTCTCGTGCTGGTGCTGATGTCGCTGCAAGCGGCGGTCCAGGAGGGCTCGTTCGGAACCGGGTACCGAGGGGCGGCGTTCGCCGTCGCCGCGGTGTTCGGCGCCCGGATCATCGCCACCCTGCTCTTCGGGGCCGTGCTCCTCGGGCCGCTCACGACGCTCACCGCGCCGGGCGGGCCGCTGGACCGGCGCTGGCTGATGATCGGGACAGACGGGTTCCGGCTCGCGCTGCTGGTCGTCGCGCCGCTGTGGATCGACTGGATGCCCGAGCAGGCACTCATGATGATCCTCATCACCGTCTTCCTCGTCGGCACGGCCGAGCGCCTGTGGACGATCGCCAAGGACGGTGCCGCGCCCGCGCTGCTGCCCGCTCCGCCGCCGGAGGGTGCGGCGGTGCGTCCGCTGCCCGACCACCTCGACGCGCTGCGCCGGCTCTCGCTCCGTACCGACTTCGCCGCGATCCCGGTCGCCGGGGCCACCCTGCTGGTCGCCACACTCGTCGGCAACCTGCTGGGCTCGGGCCTGGAGTGGTTCTCGCTCCACCAGGCGGCGCTCGGCTCGTACGTCGCGGCCGGCCTGTTCGCGGCCTCGGTCTCGACGCTGTACTTCCTGGAGCTGCCCGACTCGCGGACACCCCGCCCGCGCTCGCCGCTGGAGGGTCTGCGCCGGCCGACGGCCGGCAACGCATCCGACCGGGGCCGCACCGGGGCCGTGCCGGTGATCATCGGCGCGTCGGCCGCCGTCGCCGGGGCCATCGCCGCCGCCGCTGCCGCCGCCGCGCTGCACGCCGGGGAGCTGGGTGGCGGGCCCGTCACGTTCGCCCTGCTGATTCTCGGGCTGACGGGTGCCACGGGTGTCGGCATCCGTACCGCGGGGAAGGTGCTGCCCACGCTGTCGCGGCGCCGCCTGCTCGCGCTGGCCGTCGCCGTCACCGGTATCGCGCTCCTCGCCATGGGCCTGGTGCCGGACACGGCGACCGTCGTGATGATCGCGGTGCTCGCCGGGTACGCAGCCGGGGTCGCCGCCCGCACCGGTCACGTTCTGGTCGACCAGGAGACCGAGGAGCCCCGGCGGGCCGGCACCACGGAGCACCTCCAGGCCGTCGTGCGGGTCCTCGTCGGGTGCGGCGCGCTCGCCGGCCCGCTGCTGTCCGCCGCGATCGGCGCCCACCGGCTGGCTTCCGGCTCCTTCGTCTTCGACCACGGCGGAGCGGCCTTCGCCCTCATGCTGATCGGGGCGCTGCTGCTGCCCGTCGCGGTGATCGTCCTCGCGAAGACGGACGACCGCTCCGGCGTACCGCTCCGCCGCGACCTGCGCGAGGCGCTGCGCGGTGGAGAACCGGACGTGGCGCCCGCGAAGACCGGGTTCTTCCTCGCCCTGGAGGGCGGTGACGGCGCGGGCAAGTCCACCCAGGTCGAGGCGCTCGCCCAGTGGATCCGTGCCAAGGGGCACGAGGTCGTCGTCACCCGTGAGCCGGGCGCGACCCCGATCGGCAAGCGGCTGCGCTCGATCCTGCTCGACGTGTCCTCGGCCGGGCTCTCCCACCGGGCCGAGGCACTGCTGTACGCCGCCGACCGCGCCGAGCACGTGGACTCGCTGGTCCGCCCGGCGTTGGAGCGCGGCGCGATCGTCATCTCCGACCGCTACATCGACTCGTCCGTCGCCTACCAGGGCGCGGGCCGCGATCTCTCCCCGACGGAGATCGCCCGGATCTCGCGCTGGGCGACGAGCGGGCTGGTACCGCACCTGACCGTCCTGCTGGACGTCGACCCCGAGACCGCGAGGGAACGGTTCACCGAGGCGCCCGACCGGCTGGAGTCCGAGCCGCCGGAGTTCCACGCCCGGGTGCGGGCCGGCTTCCTGACGCTGGCCGCCGCCGACCCGACCCGCTACCTGGTGGTGGACGCGGGCCAGGATCCGGAGACGGTCAGCACGGTCGTACGCCACCGTCTCGACCAGCTCCTTCCGCTCTCCGAGGCCGAGATAAAGGCTCAGGAGGAGGCGCGCAGGAAGGCCGAGGAGGAGGCCCGGCGCAAGGCCGAGGAAGAGGCGGCCCGCAAGGCCGAGGAGGAGCGGCTTGAGCGCGAGCGGCAGGAGCAGCTCGCCAAGCTCCGTGCCGAGGAGGAGGAACGCAAGCGCCGCGAGCTGGAGGAGGCGCGCAGGCGCGAGGCCGAACGCCAGGCGGAGGAGGCCCGGCAGCGCGCCGAGGAAGCCCGCAGGAAGGCCGAGGAGGAGGCCCGGCGCAAGGCCGAGGAGGAGCGGGCCAAGCGGGTGGCCGAGGAGGCGGCCCGCGAGGCGGAACAGGAGAGGCTGCGCAAGAGGGCCGCGGAGGAGGCCCGTCAGCGCAAGGAGGCCGAGGAACGGCGACTGGCGAAGCAGCGCGCGGCCGAGGAGGCCCTGCTGCGCGCCGAGGAGGCCCGGCGCCGGGCCGAGGCGGCTGCGGCGGCGTCCGTGCCGGACAACGAGGTCACGGTGCCGACGCCGATCATCGACCCGAACGACGTGACCCAGCAGGTGCCGTCGCCGACGACCCGTCCCGCCCGCTCGGACGAGGCGGAGACGGCGATGCTGCCGAAGTTCCGGGATCCGTCGGACGACGATGCCTCGCCCTCCGGATCTTTCAGTTCTTCCGGTTACTCCAGCCCCTCCAGCCCCTCCAGCCCCTCCGGCGGGTCCGGACGCCCCGGTGCCGGTGGTGCTGCGGGCGCCGCGGACGAGACGGCGGTGCTCCCGCCGATACGGGACGCGCAGCGTCCCGGCCACTCGGGGAGCGCCCGGGACGCGAGGGATGCGTGGGGCGCACGTGACACGGGGGAGGCACGTTCGGCGGATCCGGTGAACCGGGTTCCGCGGGGCATCTTCCGTGACGAGCGTCCGTCGGCCGGGGCCGTGGCGGAGAACGAGAACGAGCGCACGCGTGAGCTTCCGCAGATCGGTGACCCGTACGCGGACGACGCCGCGCCGCGGCAACCGCAGGACCACCGGGACGGACAGGAACACCGTGCCCGGCGCCCGCGCCCCGACTGGGCCGAGGAGACCCCGCTGGACGATCTGCCGACGCTGGCGGACGAACTGCTGGGCAACCACCGGGACGACGAGGGTCCGGGGACCTCGGGCCGGGGGCGCCGCCCGCGCCGCTGACGCGCTGGGGCGCGGGGCGGGGAACAGCACGGAACCGTTCGGAGACATCCGGAGCCATGAGGGGGATGCCCTGACGCGCCCGGATTCGCCCGGGGCTCTTCGAGGGCGGCGGTGAAGGCCGCCGGTCCACCAGGCGGCAGGAGCGGTCAGGCGACCGGCCCGCGGATCGGCGGGACGGCGGGCAGCCGGAGCGCGGTCCCGCCGGGATTGTCGGACCCGTCCCCCACAATGGAGTCCGGCCGAAGAAGCCCGGCCGGGCAGGAGCGTCGCCCGGACCCGGGCGACGGCACGGCGCATGACAACGGTGCGGTCACGGGGGCCGCACACACCGGAAGGACGGTGACCGATGACCGTATGGGACGACCTGGTCGGGCAGGACCGGGTGCGAGAGCAGCTGAGCGCCGCCGCGCGGGACGCCGACACGCTGGTCACCGCCCACTCCGCCGGGAAGCCGGTGCCGACGGGCTCGAAGATGACCCATGCCTGGCTGTTCACCGGACCGCCCGGCTCCGGCCGTTCCACCGCCGCCCGCGCCTTCGCCGCCGCCCTCCAGTGCGTCAGCCCCGACCGGGCCCTGGGCGGCGAGCCGGGGTGCGGCTTCTGCGACGGCTGTCACACCAGCCTCATCGGTACGCACGCCGATGTCGAGGTCGTCCGGACCGACCTGCTGTCCATCGGCGTGAAGGAGACCCGCGAGCTGGTCCGCCGCGCGCAGCTCTCCCCGGCCGGAGGGCGCTGGCAGGCGATCGTGCTGGAGGACGCGGACCGGCTCACCGAGGGCGCGGGGAACGTCCTGCTGAAGGCGGTCGAGGAGCCGGCCCCCCGCACGGTCTGGCTGCTCTGTGCGCCCTCGCTCGAAGACGTGCTGCCCACCATCCGTTCCCGCTGCCGTCACCTCACCCTGCGCACACCCCCGGTCGACGCGGTGGCCGACGTACTGGTCCGGCGCGACGGCGTCGACCCGGAGCGGGCCGCGTCCGCCGCCCGCGCCACCCAGGGGCACATCGGCCGGGCACGCCGCCTCGCCACCGACGAGCGGGCGCGCTCCCGCCGCGCCGCCGTGCTGAAGCTGCCGCTGCGGATCGAGGAGATCGGCGGCTGTTTCAAGGCCGCCCAGGAGCTGATCGACACCGCGACGGAGGACGCCAAGCAGGTCTCGGAGGAGATCGACGCCAAGGAGACGGAAGAGCTGAAGGCCGCGCTGGGCGCCGCGGCCGGGGGGCGGATGCCGCGTGGGACGGCGGGCGTGATGAAGGAGCTGGAGGACCGGCAGAAGCGCCGCAAGACCCGTACACAGCGCGACAGCCTCGATCTCGCGCTCACCGAGCTGACCGGCTTCTACCGTGACGTACTGGCCATGCAGATGGGCTCACGGATCGCCATCGCCAACACGGACGCGCAGGACGCCCTCGATCGCGTGGCCGGTTCCTCCACGGCCGAGCGCACCCTGCGCCGGATAGAGGCGGTGATCGCGTGTCGGCGGGCGCTGGACCGCAACGTCGCTCCGCTGCTCGCGGTTGAGGCGATGACGATGGCGCTGCGCGCGGGCTGACTGCTCCGACGCGCCGACGCGCCGAGGCCGTTCCCGCTCCGTACCCCGCGCTCTGTCCGCCGCATGCTCCGTTCCCCGCGCTCTGTCCGCCATGCTCCGTACGCCGCCAGCGGCCCGGGGGCTGCCGTGCGGCACTGCCCTCGACCACCGTCGTTGCCCCGCCTCCGCCATCATCCGTTCGTTGTCGTTCATCATGGGCCGTCACGGATCGTCATGGATTCTTCACTCGTACGGGCGGCAAAGCGGGCAAGATGCCCCCCTGCGGCTACGCTCCGGGGATGGACACCAGGCGCCCGCTCCGCATTCTCGCCCTCGCACTCGGCACTGCCGGCCTCCTCGTCTCCGGCTGCAGCGGCGATGGGGCGGCGACGCCGTCACCGTCCGCCCCCGTCACCCCGGCCGCGCTCCGGCCCTACTACGAGCAGCGGTTGGACTGGCGGGACTGCGGGGTCGAGGGCTTCCAGTGCGCGAAGATGAAGGCGCCCCTGGACTACGCGAAACCGGAGGGCGATGACATCGACCTGGCTGTCTCCCGCGTCAGGGCCACCGGCCCCGGAGAGCGGATCGGCTCGCTGCTGGTGAATCCCGGCGGCCCGGGAGGCTCCGCCGTCGGCTACCTCCAGAACTTCGCGGCCCTCGGTTACCCCGCCCAGATCAGGGCCCGCTACGACATGGTCGCCGTCGACCCGCGCGGGGTCGCCGACAGCGAGCCCGTCGAGTGCCTCACCGGCCCGGAGATGGACGCGTACACCCAGGTCGACCAGACTCCTGATGACGCGGCCGAGGTCGACCGGCTGAACGCCGCGTACCAGCAGTTCGCGGACGGCTGCGAGCGGCACTCGGCGCGCGTCCTCCCGCACGTCTCCACCGCCGAGACCGCCCGGGACATGGACATGCTTCGGGCGCTGCTGGGCGACGAGAGGCTGCACTACGTCGGGGCCTCGTACGGCACCTACCTCGGCGCCACGTACGCCGAACTGTTCCCCGCCCGGGTCGGCCGTATGGTCCTCGACGGCGCCATGGACCCATCGCTCTCCGCCCTCGACATGAACCGCGACCAGACGGCGGGTTTCGAGACCGCGTTCCAGTCCTTCGCCGCCGACTGCGTGAAGAGGACGGACTGCCCGCTCGGCACGACGTCCACCGCAGACGCGGCCGCGCGCCTCAAACAGCTGTTCGCCGCGCTCGACGCCAAGCCGATCCCCACAGGCGACTCGCGGGAGCTCACCGAGTCCCTCGCCACCATCGGGGTCATCGCCGCCATGTACGACGAATCGTCCTGGCCCCAACTCCGCGACGCGCTCACCAGCGCCGCGAAGGGCGACGGCTCCGCTCTGCTCGCACTGTCGGACCGCTACTACGAGCGCGAACCCAACGGCGTGTACGCGAACCTGATGTCCGCCAACGCCGCCGTCAACTGCCTGGACCAGCCGCCCGCCTTCACCGACGCCCAAGCAGTCACCCGGGCACTCCCCGACTTCGAGAAGACGTCCCCGGTCTTCGGCCGGCCCTTCGCCTGGTCCGCCCTGAACTGCGCCCACTGGCCGGTCCGGCCGACGGGCACCCCCCATCGCATCGAGGCCAGGGGCGCGGCCCCGATCGTCGTGGTCGGCACCACCCGTGACCCGGCCACCCCGTACAAGTGGGCCGAGTCCCTGGCCGACCAGCTGTCCTCGGGCAGGCTCCTCACCTACCAAGGCGACGGCCACACCGCGTACAGCCGCGGCAGCGACTGCATCGACACGGCGATCAACACCTACCTCCTGGAAGGCACCCCGCCGGCCGACGGCACGCGCTGCTCCTGATCCGTTCCGCCCGTACTGACGCTCGTCGGCACCCAAACGCCGACGCTGACCTGCGGAGACGGTCACCAGCCGGGATGGTGCGGAGCACCCCCGGAAACTGTGTAGACTTGGCGGCGCTGCTGATCGCACCATAGTGCGACGGGGTGTGCCGCCTTAGCTCAGTTGGCCAGAGCAACGCACTCGTAATGCGTAGGTCTCGGGTTCGAATCCCGAAGGCGGCTCAGAAAAAGGCCAGGTCAGACATCATCTGACCTGGCCTTTTCTGTTGCCTGGGCGAGGCGTGGCACGCTGCTTGGGCGTCGCGGGTTTGCTTGCGTGAGCGGAGGGGCTGGCAGCCCTTCTTCGCGGCCTTCTTGGTCTTCCACCGGAGGAGGGTCGGTTCCGCGGTGGCCTCGGCGTAGTCGAGGTGGGCAGGGCGGCGGCCTGGCGGACGGATGCCTCGCCGGGGCCGGCGGGGAGACGGCGCCGTGCGCTCGTGGCCGGTGGCGCGGGCCGTGTTCGCCCGCTCGTCGGTGGGACGGCGACGCGGGCGGAAGGCGTGTCGGAGGCGTTGGCCGGTCGAGGTGTCTCGGACAGTTCGCATATCCGGGGCGCCTCGACCAGCCATTCGCGCAGGCGAGTGAAGACCGAGAGGAACTCAGGAGGTGCCGCGCATGTCCTCCCACAGCGGCGTCAGCCGCATGAGCTGCTCGTCCCGCCAGCGAACCCGCTCTTCCCATCGGTCGAGTGGGAGAAGAGCGCGACGCTGACGTACTGCGCTCGACACGAGGTCTGGCGTCCATGGGTCGTTCTGACCGCGCTCGGCGCCCATTCGGGCATACGCGGGTCCCATTTTCTCCGCGTGTGATTCAAGGCCGCCGCGGCTGTTGAGATCGGCGGTCTCGAACGGGCCGATGAGACTCCACCGGCGCCCGAGACCACTGCGGACGACCTCGTCGATCTCGTCAACGGTGGCAACCCCGTCTCGGACCAGGCAGTAGGCCTCACGCAGTACCGCACCTTGAAGGCGGTTGAACACGAACCCTTCTGGTTCATGGTTGACCGTGATCGGGCGTAGCCCCGCGCCGGTGTACAGGGCACAGGCGCGCTCGGCGGCCCAGGTGGCAGTGCTGGGGGAGGGAACGACCTCGATCACCGGGATGAGGTACGGCGGGTTGCCGGGGTGACCGACCAGGATCCGGTCCCGCAGCTCTTCGGGCAGGTCGGCCGCGATGAGACTGGGACGTATCGCCGAGCTCGAACTGGCGAACACCGCTTGATCCGGTGCGCTCCGGGCCGCACGCCGGATCAGTTCCTGCTTGATACCCACCTGCTCCGGGGCGCATTCCTGTACCAGGGTCACTCCCGCGACTGCCTCCGCCATGTCGCGAACGAACGTGACGCGCGCGCCGACCGTGCTCGGATTCTCGACGAGGCCGTGCGCGGACAACTGCTCAAGACGATCAAAGAGTTCCCCGTGGGCGCGCTCCAGAGCGTCCGGGAACGGATCCCACACCCGGACCGCGTGCCCGGCTCGTGCGAAGACGATCGCGAAGGCGACCCCGATGGAGCCGGCGCCGGCGACGGCGATCGGTTCTATCGGGCCGCGTGTCGGTGTCGGTGTCGCGGGTGAGCTCGTCACACCGACCACCAGGTGCGGTCGTTGTCGTAGCCGCGCCGCAGGATCTCGACAACGGACTCGTGGGTGAGATCGCGTGGGTTGTTGGCCGTCAGGCGGGTCGCGAGCATCGCCTGGTCGGCCACGTAGGAGAAGTCCTTCGGGTCCAGGCCGAGAGTCTTCAGGTCGGTTGGGCAGCCGACGGTCTCCAGCAGCGCTTCAACGCGGGAGATGCCGGCCTTCGCCTGGTCCAACGGGGTCGACTCGGGGTCCGCGGCACCGAGCAGCGCCCCGATCTCGGCGAATTCCGCGATCCGGGTCGGCAGGTTGAAGCGCATCACGTACGGCAGAAGCGCTCCGACACCGAACCCGTGGGAGGTGTGGGTCAGCGCACCGATCGGGGACTGGATCGCGTGCGCCGCGGCGGTACCGGCGGTGTTGATGGCCATGCCGGCGTTGTACGCGGCCAGCATCGTCGCGGAGCGTGCTTCGATGTCGGAGGGGTCGGCGACCACGCCTTCCATGGACGAGTTGAGCAGAGTCAGGCCGCTGCGACAGAAGATGTCGGTCAACGGGTTCTTCCCGACGTAGAGGTGATGGGCCAGGAACTCCGGCGTCACGTCCTTGACCCGGTCGGTGAACGTCTCGACCAGGTGAGTCAGCGCGTCGGCCGCCGTGGCTGCGGTGAGGGCCGGCGGGCAGGAGAGGGTGAGCTCGGGGTCGATGACGGCGGCGTACGGCTCCAGGTGCGGGCTGGCCACACCGACCTTCATGCCCTTCTCCTGGTCGAAGACGACGGAGATACAGGTGACTTCGGCGCCGGTACCGGCGGTGGTGGGCACGGTGATGACCGGAAGCCCGGGGCCCGGGACGAGGAACTCGCCGTAGTAGTCCCGAACATCGCCGCCGTGCGCGAGGACGACGGCGGACACCTTCGCCAGGTCGAGACAGGAGCCGCCGCCGACCGCGAGCAGCGCGTCCACGCCGGCGTCGCCGTACCGGTCGACGACGGTGAGTGCGTTCTCGCGAGGCAGGTCCGGCTCGGCCTCAGCGAACACCGAGACCGTGATCCCATGCCTTTCGATGGCGGTCACCATGTCCTCGAACTCGGTCACCTGTGCCATACGGGCATCGGTGACGACGAGGACGTGCCGTCCGATCTCGGCAAGGAGATGGGGCAGGTGGCGCCGCTCGCCGGGGCCGAAAAGAACGGTCCTGGGCTGGCGCAGGACACCGATGGAGGTGACGCAGGAGGTCACAGGCCGGCCTCCGTCTCGTTCACGGTGATGGCAAGGTACTTGGGTTCGAGGAACTCGTAGATCGCCTCGTGTCCGCCTTCGCGGCCCAGGCCGGAGGCCTTGATGCCGCCGAACGCCGCTGCGGGGTCGGCCATGATGCCGCGGTTGACGCCGACCATCCCGAAATCGAGGCGCTCGCTCACAGCAATGGCGCGGTCCACGTTGCGGGTGAACACGTACGCGGCGAGCCCGTAGGTGGTGTCATTGGCGATCTTGACCGCTTCGGCGACCGAGTCCACGGTGTAGATCGTCGCGATGGGGGCGAACAGCTCCTGGTGGCAGAGGTCGTCATCCGCCTCCGTCACCGAGAAGACGGTCGGCTCGAAGAAGAATCCGTCGCCCGGCACCTCCTTGCCGCCGGTCAGCAGGGTCGCGCCGATCTGGGAGAAGCCGTTGACGAGCTCCTTGACGGTGGCGCGCTGCCGGGCCGAGATGATCGGGCCGACCTCCGTGGCCGGGTCGAACCCGTCGCCGACCTTCAGCTTCTCGGTCAACGCGACGAACTTGGCCGTGAACTCCTCCGCCACGCGGCTGTCGACGATGATCCGGTTGGCCGCCACACACGCCTGACCGGCGTTGCGGAACTTGCACACGATCGCCTGCTCGGCCGCCAGGTCGAGGTCGGCGTCATCGAGCACGATGAACGGACCGTCGCCGCCGAGTTCCATCGAAGCGTTGGTGATGTTCGCAGCCGCCTGGCTCAGCAGGGTACTGCCCACACCGGTCGAGCCGGTGAAGCTCACCTTGCGCAGCCGGCTGTCCGCCATGAGCGCCGCCGACACCCTGGACGAGGCCGTCGTGTGGACGAGGTTGACCACACCCGCCGGGAAGCCGGCATCGTGCAGCGTCTGCACGAACAGCGCGCAGGTCAGCGGGGTCTCCTTCGCGGACTTCACCACGACCGTGCAACCGGCGGCGAGCGCCGCGCCGGCCTTGCGGGCGATCATCAGCAACGGGAAGTTCCACGGGGTGATGAGCAGGCACGGGCCCACCGGCTGGTGGGTGGTCACGACGCGGTAGGCGCCTCGGGAGCCGTGCGCGTAGGTGCCGTGGAGGTGCGCGGTCTGCTCGGCGTACCAGAGGAAGAAGTCGGCCGAGAGTTGGAACTCACCCCGGGCCTCGCCCAACGGCTTGCCGCTCTCCAGCGTCATGGTCTCGACGATCTCGTCGGCCCGCTGCAGGAGCAGCCGGTGCGCGCGGTGGAACAGGTCGGCGCGCTCGCGCGGAAGCACGTGACGCCAGGCGTCCTGGGCGGCGACGGCCGCATCGAGCGCGGCGAGTGCCTGGTCGACGGTGCCGTCGGCGATCTCGGCGATCGTCTGGCCGTTCGCGGGGTTGACGACCGAGAACGTCTCGGCGGCACGTGTCCACGCACCGTCGACGTACAGATCGACGGGGATCTCCCGTCCGCGGACCTGTGCTGTGACCGGCGCGGTCGGTGTCGTCATGGAAGGGGTCCTCCTCTTTCGGCGGGAGCGGATACGGCGGCAACCGGTCGACCTGGGCAGGGCTGCCGCCGGTGCCGCACGGCGCGTTCGCACAATGACGTATGACCGTCATCTCGTAATACGCTATGCGTCAAAGGGCTGGATCTGGTCCGGTGCATCGATTTGAGACAGCCGCCCCAAGAGTCCGAGCGACCGCTGGGGCCGGCAAGCAACGGTTGGAGTTCGAGGAACCCGTCATGAGCACTTCGAGACTGACTCGACATGCGGCACCGCTGCGGCAGCAGATCACGCGTCTGCTTCGTGAAGACATCCTGAGCGGGGCCTTCCAGCCCGGCGACGCCCTGCGTGAGAGCGGCCTGTGCGAGGCCTACGGGGTCTCGCGCACCGTGGTCAGAGAAGCGCTGCGCCAACTCGAGACCGAGCGGCTGGTGACGGTGGTCGCCCACCACGGTCCGGTCGTGACCGTGTTGACGCCGCAGGACATCGAGAAGATCTACGAGGTGCGGCGCGCACTCGAGGGCCTGGTGGGCGAACTCTTCGTGACGCACGCGTCGGAGCGGGTGAAGAGCGAGTTGCGCGAGCTCCTGACCGAGATGGAGGTGACCTACCTCAGAGGCACCGTCAAGACGCGCGAGGAGGCGAACGAGCGGTTCTACGGACTCCTGCTCGAAGGCGCCGGCAACCCGGTCCTCGCCGAGGAGGTCGCCCGCATTCACGCTCGGGTCCAGATCCTTCGTCGCTACGCGTTCATGGACGCCGAACGGGCGCGGATCTCCTTTGAGCACTTCGGTCGCATCATCGAAGCCGCGGCTGTCGCGTGTGATGCCGCTGCGGCGCGAGCCGCGTGCGAGCACCATGTGCGCGGCGCGGCGGTACTGGCCGTCGACGAGCATCGCCGTCGTATGGCCTGAGGTCGAACGACTCGCATGGTCCGGGATCGACGCTCGTCGATCTTCTCCTATTACAGGATGATGCGATGTGGCACTATACGCGCCATGTCGCACTATGCTCCGGCTCTGCTTCAGGAAGGAGAAGAGCATGTCGATCGCGCCAATCCACACGCTCAAAGACGAATGGCTGACAGGGAGCACCGACCGCATTGGTGTCGCGCCTGAGCTGCTGAGATCCTGGCAGCGCTCCCGGGAGGCGCTCGGCGTGCCGGCCAACGTCCGCGAGGTTCCGCATGTGGCGGAAGACGAGCTCGATCAGCATCTCCTGGATCTGTTTCAGGCGCCGATGTCACGTTTCTCCGCTGATTTGTCAGGGACGGGCGTCGGCCTTCTGCTGGCCGACGCCCAAGGCCGTATTCTCGGACGCTGGGCTGCGGACCGTGACGCGTCGCGTCACTTCGACAGGGTCGGAACCGACCGCGGAGCCGTCCTGGACGAGTCGCTCGTGGGCACCAACGGTGTCGGCACGGTCTTGGCGACCGGGCAGAGCGTCCAGATCACGGGCGCGGAGCACTACGCGGACATGTACAGCGACGCCGTCTGCACCGGAACGCCGGTCCGGCATCCGCTGACCCAGAAGACCGTTGCCGTGGTGACGCTGTCCAGCGGGCTCATCGACGGCCGTTCGCTGCTGCGGCCCATGGTCAGGGCGGTCGCCGACCAGTTGGAGCAGCATCTCCTCGATGTGGCCTCCCCCAAGGCCCGGGCGGTCTTCCAGGCATTCCTGGACGCCTCGAAGGCGAAGGCCGGCGCGGTGGTCGGGTTCGGTCCGCAGGGACTGATCATGCAGAGCCAGGGTGCTTCCCGCCTGTCCAGCGCGGATGTCGCGGCGCTCGGAGATCTGGCCCAGCGGGGATCCGACGGCCGGTTCATCATCGAACTCTCCGGCGGCCTCACCGAGGTCCGGCTGGCGCCCGTGGAGGGAGGCGCCGGAGCGATCGTGTCCCTCCAGCGGGGCAGGACCTCGACGAGCACCGCGCTGGGGCGGGCCCGGTCGCAGCTGATCGGACGCTCGCCGGACTGGATGGCGGCTCTGCACGCGGTCGCACGAAGAAGGGAGGCGCCACGGCCGGTGGTGATCGCAGGCGAGGCAGGCGTCGGGAAGACGTCGCTTGCCCTGGGGCTTCCGTTCCGGCCGGGCGAGTCCGGACCAGGTGCCCACATCGTGATCGACACGGTGGAGCGGACCCTGATCGGCGGGAAGCGATGGCTTCGCAGCATCGCGGAGCGGCTGCAGAGCGGAGCGCCCGTGATCGTCAAGGGGATCGACGCCCTCGACCCTGCGGCGAGGCTCGCGTTGGCCGGGTTGTTGGAGATGAGCGTTCCGAAGGGCCCTGTGATGCTGACCGCCACGCTTCGTTCGGCCGCGGAGGCCGAGGAGACGGCGGTGGGTCTCGGGGCGTCGCACGTGTGGGTTCCTCCGCTGAGGGAGCGCACCGCCGACTTGCCCGCTTTGTGGCGCTACTTCACGGACCGTTCCATGCCGGGTGTCGGCCTGGAGCCACGTTCGGAGACCCTCGACCTGCTCACCGGATACGAGTGGCCCCGCAACCTCAAGGAGCTCCACAACGTCGTGGAGGGGTTGGCGCTGGCCGGCAAACGCGGATACGTCCTCCCCGGCGACCTGCCGGAGCGCATCCAGGGCGCCCGTGCGCTGACCATGATCGAGCGCGCCGAACTCGAGGCGATCTCCCGGGCGCTGCGGGAAACCGACGGAAACCGTTCCCGCGCCGCGGAGATGCTCGGCCTGTCCCGAGCGACAATCTATCGCAAGATGAAGTCCTACAAGCTCACCGGTGCGTGACGGGTGACTTCACAACGGCCGCCGCGCAGGCACCTCGGAGGTGCGGCAGCGCGACAGCGTGGTCCGGGAGCAGCGCTCCCGGACCACACCGTGCATGCCGGTGGACCGGCCGTCAGCCGACCGCGGCCAACGCCCGTCGGCGTCGACGTTGTGCCAGCCCGCGAAGAGCGGGGGCGGCCTGGCGAAGCAGGACCACCGCGGCGAGGACCGCTGCCTGCGCGATGAGCTGCTGAGCGTCGTTCCAGCCCAGCGAGCGAAGCAGCTGTCCGAGCTGTGTCAGGAACAGCGCCCCGATGCCGCTGGCCACGATGCTCGCGACACCGCCGGTCATCGCGGTGCCCCCCAGGACGACGGCCGCGACGGTCGGAAGCACGTAGCTGTCCCCGATGAAGAGCCCGGGAGTCCGGGTGTAGCCGGCCAGGAGGACACCGGCGGCGCCGTAGGCGAGGCCCGCGAAGCCGTAGGCGACGACCTGGTACCGGGTGACTCGGATGCCCAGAGCCGAGGCGGTGGGCACGCTGACACCGATGTAGGTCAGTCGGCGCCCGACCGCGGAGCGCTTGGCGATGACGCCGCCGACGGCGAGTACGACGACCGCGATGATGAAGGTGTTCGGGACACCGAGGGTCCGGTCGACGGAGAACTGGCTCAGACCGTTGGGCGCTGTGGCCGGCGAGCCGCCGGAGATCTTCAGGATCGTGCCGAGCAGAACCGCGTTCATGCCGAGCGTCACGACCAGCGGCATGACGCCCGCGACGGCGACCAGGACGCCGTTGACCAGGCCGACGAGACCGGGGGCGACCACGGCGACGGTGATGGCGAGCCACGTCGGCCAGCCGTGGTACTGGACCATGCAGGTGCAGAGGGCCGCGGCGAGCGCGATCATGCCGGGCACCGACAGGTCGAGGCCGCGTTGCTGCACGACGAGGGTCTGCCCGGCGGCCGCGATGGCGAGCACGGCGGCGAAGGGCAGCATGCTGAGCAGAGGGGCCGAGCCGACGCTGCCGTGCGCGATGGCGGGGCTGAGGGCGAAGAGGAGGAGCGTGGCAACCACGATCCCGACCCAGCTGCCCGAAAGGAGACGGCGCCAGGTGGCGCCCGCGTCGAAGTCGTTTATGGCGGTTCCCCGATGACTCGGCTTGCGGCGGAAGGCGTTGGTGGGCCGGGTGCTCATGCGTGCGCTCCCGTCCCGCGGGTACGGCGCAGCTGCGCGTACATCACCGCGGCGCCGATCGTGATGAGGCCCGGGAGCCAGTAGCCCCAGGCGGGGGAGAGGTCGAGGAACGGGGAGACATTGACCAGTTGCTGAGCGAGGACAGCGGCGGCGATGACCCCGATGAATGAACCGCGGCCACCGAAGATGCTGGCTCCCGCGAGCACGACCACGGTCACCGAGTTGAGGGTGTACGCGAGACCGGGACGACCGTCACCGATGCCGATCTGGGTCATCAGGATGATGCCGGCGGGCAGGACCAGTGCCGAGCAGACCACGTAAGAGGTGAACTGGATCAGCCGGATCTTCACCCCGAGACGCTCCGCGGCGTCCGGCTCGGACCCGAGAGCCCGGAGCTCGACGCCCCACCTGGTGCGACGCAGTGCCAGCTCAAGGAGCAGAACGAGGAGCACCGCGATGACGGTCACCAGCGGAACCGCGCCGAAGCGGGCCTGGACGTCGGCCACCACCGACGGGAAGATCGTGCCGCCCGGCGTGTCCCGCAGGGACAGGTAGACGCCCTGGAGGGCCATGTAGACCGCGAGGGTCGCGACGACCGGATTGATGCGGAACCAGGTCACCATGACGCCGTTGATCACGCCTACCGCGAGTGCACCGAGGGCCATGAGGACCAGACCGAGGACCAGGTTTCCGCCGTCCACGATCCAGTACGACGCGATGACGACCAGGAAACCCATGAGGGGGCCGACCGAGAGGTCGAACCCGGCGCCCATGACGACGACCTGTTGTGCGGCACCGACCAGCAGCAAGGGCGCGATCATGAGCAGAAGGTTGTTGAGGTTGAACTGGCCGAGGTAGTCGCCGTTGTACAGCCCGGTCCCGAGACCGAGGAGCACCACGATCAAGGCGAGCACGGCCGCGGGGGCCTGGTCGCCGGCCAGCCAGGCCCGCAGTCGGCGACGCTTCTCCGGGCGGGTCTTCTCATGGCCGCGCACGGTCGTCGAGGTCAGTGCGGCGTGAGCGATGGCCGCTTCGGTGATCTCCTCACCGGTGAGCTCCTCGACGACGCTTCCGCGGGACATGATCAGCACGCGGTGGCACAGGCCCTCGAGTTCGACGTTGTCGGAGGAGAGCACGACGACGGCGGCACCGTCGTCGGCCGCGGTGCGCAGGATCTTGTACAGGTCGACGCGTGCACCGGCGTCGACACCTTGAGTGGGCTCCTCGACCACCAGGACCTTCGGTGCGGCCAGCAGCGTGCGGGCCATGACGGCCTTTTGCTGATTGCCTCCCGAGAGCGAGCTGATCGGCGTCTCGGGGGTCGGGGTCTTGATCGCGAGGTTGCGGATCTGTTCCTTCGCGGTGGCCCGGGTCAACACGTCGCTGACGAGGCCGAGGCGTGAGACCTTCTTCAGGGTGCGCGCCACGATGTTCTCGCTCACGCCGAGTGGCAGGAAGACACCTTCGCCGTGCCGGTCGGCAGGCACGTAGACGACACCGGCGTTCGCGGCCGCCGCATTTCCGCCGCGGACCTGCTGCCCGTCGACGACGACCGTGCCCGAAGTCGAGGCGAGGCCGGCCAGGGCACGGACGAGCTCGGCCTGGCCGTTGCCCTGGACCCCGGCCAAGCCGACGATCTCGCCGGAGCGGACGGTCAGGGAGATGTCGTCGAAGCCCGGACCCGAGAACCCGGTCACGAGGAGTCGCTCGGTCGCGTCCGCGGGCACGGGTTCCTTGGTGGGGAACACCGTCTCGAGTTTGCGGCCCACGACGCGCTCGACGATCTGCTCCTCGGTGACGGTGTCGGCGTCGAAGGTTCCGCGGGTCTGGCCGTCGCGAAGGACGGTGATCCGGTCGGCGATTTGTTTGACTTCGGGGATGCGGTGGGAGATGTAGACGACGCCGGCGCCCGTTGCGACGGTCTCGCGGACCTTTGCGAAGAGACGTTGTACTTCTTCGGCGCTGAGGTGCTCGGTGGGCTCGTCGAGGATCAGAACCTTCGGGTTCAGTGCGAGGGCCTTGGCGATCTCGACGATGAACCGCTTCTCCATCGACAGATCGGCGACGCGGGCGCGCGGGTCGATGTCCATCTCCCACGGCGCGAGGGTCTCGCGGGCCCAGGCGACCGCCCGGCGAAGCCCGCCGACGCGCTTGTACCCGACGCCGAGTGCCATGTTCTCCGCCACGGTCAGGTCCGGAAGAAGTGCCGGATGCTGACGCACGATGCCGAGGCCGAGGCTGCGGGCCTGCTCGGGTTGCGCTTGGGTGAGCCGGTCGCCGCCGATGAGGACCGCGCCGTCGTCCGCCGCCAATGCGCCCGAGGCCACGGCCATCAGGGTGGACTTGCCGGCGCCGTTCTCGCCGACCAGGGCGTGGACTTCGCCGGGGCGGACGTCGAAGCTCACCTCGTCCAGCGCGCGCACGCCCGGGAAGGACTTCCCGATGCCCTGCATGGAGAGCACCGACGCGACACGGTCGGCCGCCTGGCTCGCTGCCCGACGCGCCGCGTGGTTGGACTGGGTGGGGTCGGGGCTCGCACCCTGCTGCGGTGGCCGGACCCGAGTCTCAGGTCCGTTGCTGCCGAAGTTGGTCACGTCGGACCTCCTGGAAGAGTTGAGGGGCGTGGACCCGAGCAGTTCGGGCCGGCGCCTCGGCCCGTTACCGGGTCCGTTACTGGGCGAGGTAGCCGCCGTCGATGACGAGCTCGGAACCGGTCACGAAGCTGGCCTCGTCGGAGGCGAGGAAGACGACTCCGGCGGCGATCTCCTCGGGGCGTCCGGCGCGACCCATCGGGGTCTGGGAGATGACGTACTCGTTCACCTCCGGGGCCTGCGCCTCGGTCAGCGGGGTCCAGATGAAACCGGGATGAACCGAGTTCACGCGGACGCGTTCCTTGGCGTAGCTGACGGCGGCGCTCTTCGACATGGTGCGCACCGCGCCCTTGGTCGCGTGGTAGGCGTGTGCACCGGCGACAGCGGCGTTGCCCCAGATCGAGGAGACGTTGATGATGCTGCCGCCGCCCTGGGTGATCATCTGCGGGATCACCTCGCGCATCCCGAGCCAGGTGCCGGTCTGGTTGACCGCGACGACCCGGTTCCACTCCTCGGTGGTGAGGTCGTGGACGGTTTCGTAGGCGATGATGCCGGCGTTGTTGACGAGGAAGTCAATGCGCCCGTGGCGGTCGATGACCTCGGTGACCACACGCTGCCAGTCGTCTTCGCTGGCCACGTCGAGGGGCGTGTACGTGACGCCGGCGCCGAATGAGGCGTCGGCGGCGGCGCGGCTGGTCGCGATGACGGCCGCGCCCTCGGCTGCCAGGGCGTCGGCGATCGCGTGGCCGATGCCTCGCGAGGCGCCGGTGACGATGCCGACCTTGCCGTCGAGTCGGTTCATGGATGCTCCTCGGATATCCCCGCGTCGCTGCGTCGTTCGGGTTTCGTGCGGGAAAACGGTCGGGAAAAGTGGTGAGGCGAGATGCCCGGACGTTCAGGGACGTGTGAAGGCCCGGGCACCTGCTGGGAATGCCGGAGTTGCGGCCGGTTCCGTCCGTGAACGTGGCGGTGGTCCGGCCGAGACGGCCTGGACGCCGACCGGGCTGCCGCGGGGCTACTTGTAGAGAGCCTTGATCTGCTCGGTGGTCAGGCCGGAGGAGAGGATCGCGTCGGCCGGCAGCGACTTGTCGTACTTCGGCATCATCTTCGGGTTGGTCGAGTCCTCGATGATCTGCAGGTTGTACGTCGAGGGCTCGCTTTCGTCGATGCCGTTGTAGGCCGCGAGGCCCTTGTTCAGAGCAGCCTGGACGACCCAGTTGCGGGAGGACTCGGTCGCGATCTGGTAGCTCGGGTACTGCTTGTGGTACCGGTACCAGAGGCTGGCGAACTCGTTGGAGTCATTGGCGGCCCAGACCGGCAGGGGCTTGTTCGCGGCGATGAACGCGCGGATACCGCCGACCGAACCGCCGCCGAAGTCGGAGACGATGCCGTCGATCTTGCCGTACTTCGTGATGAGACCGGCCATGACCTGCTGGGTCTTGCTGACGTCCCAATCGGTGGCGACGTAGCCGTCGGAGTTGAGCAGGCGGATGTCGGGATGCTCCGCGACGGCCTTCTTGACGCCGTCGTAGACGGTCTGGGAGTAGGCGCTGCCGGCGACGCCGCCCAGCATCACCAGGTTGCCCTTGCCCTTCATCGTCTTGATGGTCCAGTCGGCGAGGGTCTTGCCGTACGCCTCGACGTCCTCGGAGACGAAGTCGACGTAGTCCTTGCCCGGTGTACCGCCGATGCTCGAAACGATCGGCACGACCGCCACGCCGGCCGCGTTCGCCTTCTGGATGGCAGGCAGGAGGGCCTGTCCGGCGTCGCCGAAGGTGACGATCACGTTGACGCCCTGGGCCACCATCGAGTTGATGTCCGAGATCGCCTTCTGGGTATTGTTCTGGGCGTCGGTCACCATGACCTGGGTGATGTTCGGGCACTTGGCTGCCTGGGCCCGGAAGAGCGCGATCGTGGCCTTGCGCCAGGTGTTGTTGGCGTTGCCGTCGGCGTAGCCGACCTTGATCGGCTTGGTGCCGCAGAACTTGGTGACGTCCTGAATGTCGGACTGCACGCCGACACCGCCCACCTTCACGGTCGGCCACGGGCTGCTGGAGTCACCGGAACCGCCGCCGGTGGCGCTGCCGGAGCCGGTCGACAGACCGCCGCAGGCGCTGAGCGCCATGGCCGCGGCGGCTGCGACGCTGGTCGCTGCGACCCGCTTCTTGACGTGCATGGAATTTCTCCTCGCTGAGAGCTGTGAAGGACCTCGGTGACCCGAGAGACCCGAGCCACCCGAGCGACCAGGTATGCGGAAGCGCCGAGCCCTGAGAGCGGAGTGCCTGGCCCGGCTCCGAGGGTCGGGATCGCCGGTGTGGTCGGAGCGACGCGATCGCTTGGGTGAGGGGAACGGGCCCGGTGAGGGCCTCGGTTGAAGGCTGTCGCGAGCAGGACCGTGTGACGCGAGTCACTGTGAGACGGCGGTGCCTCATTTTGTGACAGCACTCACGTCCGACGCGTGGGGGTGGAGATGCTCGGCTCGTCGGGTCGGTCGTTCGTCGGCCCGAGGAGCAGCCGGAACCACCAACCATGACCATGACGTTGAGGAGCGCACATGCCCCTTCCCCGTCCTTCAGATCCTCTTGGGGAGATCTACGCCGAGTGGAGCGTGGAGTTCGAGGCCAACCCGGAGATGTCGCTCCAGCTGATGCGCTGGGTCTTCGAGGACTGGCAGCGAGCGACCGCTGAGCCCGAAGGGGTCACCTACGCCACGACCACCATCGGTGGCGTACCGGGCATCCTCGTGACCCCGGTCGACGCGGATCCCTCCCAGGTGATGGTGGTCATGCACGGCGGAGGGTTCGCGCTCGGCTCCGCCGCCAGCCACCGCAAGCTCGCCGGACACCTGGCCAAGGCCTGCGGAACCCATGCCTTCGTCCTCGACTTCCGGCTCGCGCCGGAGTTCCCGTTCCCGGCACAGATCGAGGACGGCCTCGCCGTCTACCAGGCCCTCCTGGACCAGGGCATCGAAGCCGACGACGTGTGCTTCGTCGGCGACAGCGCCGGTGGGAACCTCGCCGTCGCGATGACACTCACGCTGCGTCGCGACGGCCGCCCGTTGCCCGGACGCGTCCTGACGATGTCGCCGTGGCTGAACATGGAGAACAGCGGCGCCACGATCGAGACCAACGACGACACCGACTTCCTGATCACGCGCGAAGGCCTCGCCGGGAACATCAGCCGGTACCTCTCGGGGGGCGCGGACCCGACGGACCCGTACGTCAACCCGCTCTACGCCACCTATGAGGCGTTCCCGCGGCTCTACGTCTGCGCGGCCGACACCGAATCCCTCTTCGAGGACGCCGAGCGCCTGGTCGACCTGGCGAGGAAGGCCGGAGTCGACGTGACGTTCTCCATCGGCAAGGGCATGCAGCACGTCTTCCCGTTCCAGGCCGGGCGCCTCGCGCGCGCCGACGAGGAGATCGCCTCCATGGCCGCCTGGTACCGGTCCTGACCCGGACCCACTGGGGCCCTGCCCAGACCTCCGACCGCCTCTCATCCGCCTTTCCTGCTGCGCGCCTCCCCCTGAGCGCCTCTCTGTCATCACCCGGTGAAAGGACCGACACACACATGACCAGCAAGCCCGACTACGACGCCATCGTCATCGGCGCCGGCTTCTCCGGCCTGGCGATGCTCCACCACCTGCGCGAGATCGGTCTTTCGACCCTCGTGGTCGACGGCGAGGACGGCATCGGCGGCACCTGGTGGGTCAACCGCTACCCCGGCGTCCGCACCGACAGCGAGTACAGCTATTACTCCTTCTCCTTCTCCAAGGCCGTCCGCGACGAGTGGACCTGGACCGAGCGGTACCCGTCCGGCGCGGAGGTCCTGAGGTACCTCGACTTCGTCGCCGACCGGCTCGACCTGCGCAAGGACATCCGCTTGTCCACCCGCGTGAACAAGGCCGTCTACGACGAGGATGCGAACACCTGGGCCGTTCACCTCGGCGACGGCAGCATCCTGACCACGACCTACCTCGTCTCCGGCATGGGCGTCCTCTCGCAGGCGATCTTCCCGGCCATCGACGGCATCGACGCGTTCAAGGGCGAGAAGTACCACTCCTCGATGTGGCCCCGCGGCGGCGCAGACCTGACCGGCAAGCGTGTCGGCCTCATCGGGCTGGGTGCCTCCGGCATTCAGATGGTGCCCGAGGTCGCCAAGGTCGCCGGTGACTTCTATGTCTTCCAGCGCACGCCGAACTTCATCGTCGAGACGACGAACGAGCCGGTGACCGAGCAGGACATGGCCTACCTGCGCGACCACTACGACGAGATCTACGAGAAGGCGGCGAACCACCCCTTCGGCGTCGCGATGGACCCGGCCGAGCACAGCGCCCTGGAGGTTTCCGCAGAGGAGCGCGACCGGATCTTCGAGAGCAAGTGGAACGAGGGCGGATTCCACTTCGCCAACGAGTGCTTCACCGATCTGGCCACCAGCCATGAGGCCAGCGAGCTCGCCTCGGAGTTCATCCGCAAGAAGATCCGCGAGATCGTCGAGGACAAGGCTGTCGCCGACCTTCTCTCGCCGACCACCTACTCGTTCAACGGCAAGCGTGTCCCGACCGGCCACAACTACTACGCGGCGTTCAACAAGCCGAATGTGCACCTCATCGACGTCGCCGCGCAGCCGATCAGCCGCATCACGGAGCGCGGCGTGGTGGTCGGCGACACCGAGTACGAACTCGACGTGCTGATCTTCGCCACCGGCTTCGACGCCATGACCGGCACCCTGACCAACATAGACATCGTGGGGCGCGGCGGCCGCACGCTGCGCGAGAAGTGGCTCGCCGACGGCCTGAAGTCGAACCTCGGCATCAACGCCAGCGGGTTCCCGAACTTCTTCATGTCCCTCGGCCCGCAGACGCCGTACTCGAACCTGCCGGTCCCGATCCAGCTCGGTGCCCAGTGGCTCCAGCGGGCCATCGCGTGGGCGCGCGAGAACGACGTTCCGTTCTTCGAGGCCACCCCCGAGTCGGAGACCTGGTGGATGGAGGAGACCGAGCGTGCCGGCAAGGCCACGGTCATGTACTCGGAGGGCAAGAAGGCCAAGGCGTGGTTCCTCGGCGACAACCTCCCCGGCAAGCCGGAGGAGTTCCAGGTCTACATGGGCGGCGGACAGGTGTATCAGCAGTTCTGCCGTGAAGCCGAGGCGGACGGCTACCGCTCCTTCCTGGCCAACCAGTCGGTCGAGGCCTGAGAACCGAACGCGACGGAAGGGGAATCGTCATGGGACGTCTGGAGAACAAGGTCGCCCTGATCACCGGGGCCGCAATGGGCATGGGCCGGGCGACCGCGGAGCTGTTCGCGGCCGAGGGAGCCAAGGTCGCGGTCACCGACCTGGACGAGGCCAAGGGCCGGGAGGTCGTGGCGGGGATCCGCGCGGCCGGCGGGACCGCGGAGTTCTGGAGCCTGAACGTGGCCCGGGAGGCCGAGGCGAAGTCGGTGATCGACGCGGCGGCAGCGGAGTTCGGCGGGCTCGACGTCCTCGTCAACTGCGCCGGCGTCATCGGCGTCGACAAGCCGACCCACGAGCTCACCGAGGCCGAGTGGGACGCTCTGTTCGCCGTCGATGTGAAGGGCGTCTTCTTCTGCACCAAGCACGCCATCCCGCACATGATCGAGCGGGGCAAGGGCAGCATCGTCAACTACTCGTCCATCTACGGGTTGATCGGGAACGACGAGTTCACGGCGTACCACGTGGCCAAGGGCGCGGTCTCGATGCAGACCAAGCAGGACGCGGCCAGCTACGGCAGGTACAACATCCGCGTGAACTCGGTGCACCCGAGTACGGTCCTGACCCCGCTGGTCGAGGGCATCGCGGCCGAGTTCCCCGGTGGCCTGTCCGCGTATGAGGAGTACATGACGGGAAACCAGTCCCTGCGTCGCCTGGGCCGGCCGATCGACGTCGCCTATGGGGTCCTCTACCTGGCTTCCGACGAAGCGGACTGGGTGACGGGCGTGAACCTGCCGATCGACGGCGGCTACACGGCGCGCTGATCAGCCCATCGGCGGGACGCGCCAACTCAACGGCGCTGTCCCGTAATCGGTGGCAGCCCGGGGTGGCGGTGCGGGTGCGGGTCGGGCGCCTGGCCTGCCCGGTGCTCGGCGGCCCGCGGCGGACGTTCCGCGAGCAGGTTCCCGGCGTCGTGGAGCGTCACCGGCGTCACCGGCGTCGCGGCGTCCGCCCCGGCTCACCGGTCAAGGGGGCAGCGGGCCGGGCGGCTGCCGCCTCCTGCCCGTGCCGGCCCGCGCGATCTCCCGCTCGACGCGGTGCCAAGCCTTGCCGCCCAGCCGAGGCCGGCGGTGCGGGGCGCGGTGCGGCGTTCCGCCAACGCCCCTGGTACACGTCCTGTCACGGGCCGTTCCAGGGGGCTCCGCCCAGGGGCACTCTGCGTTTGACATGCGGCTTTCCGGTGGGACGGTTGAAGAGGCATTCCCGCCCGACGGTGTTCCCATCGGACGCACCCGATGGTGTTCCCACCCGACGAACGCGGAGGCAGTCCCATGAAGGCGTTGGTGTACGAAGGACCACGTTCGGTGAGTGTCAAGGACGTACCGGACGCGAGGATCGAACGGCCCACGGACGTGCTGGTGAAGATCACCTCGACGAACATCTGCGGTTCGGACCTGCACATGTACGAGGGCCGTACCGACATGGAGAAGGGGCGTGTCCTCGGCCACGAGAACATGGGTGAGGTGATCGAGGTCGGGGACGGCGTGGACCGGGTCAGAGTCGGGGACCTGGTGTGCCTGCCGTTCAACATCAGTTGCGGGTTCTGCCGCAACTGCGAGCAGGGGCTGACGGCGTACTGTCTGACCACGCCCTCGGATCCGCGGATGGCGGGTGCCGCGTACGGGTTCGCGGGGATGGGCCCGTACAACGGTGGTCAGGCGGAGTTCCTGCGGGTGCCGTACGGGGACTCCAACTGCCTGGTCCTGCCGGCGGAAGCGTGGGAGAAGCAGACCGACTACGTGATGTTGTCGGACATCTTCCCGACCGGATGGCACTGCACGGAACTCGCCGGGGTGCGGCCGGGCGAGACCGTCGTCATCTACGGCGCCGGTCCGGTCGGTCTGATGGCGGCGCTGTCCGCGAACCTCAAGAGTGCCGCGAAGGTGATGGTCGTCGACCGGCATCCGGACCGGCTGCGGCTGGCCGAGGAGATCGGCGCCATCCCGATCGACGACTCCAAGGGTTCACCGATCGACCGGATCAACGAACTCACCGACGGGCTGGGCGCGGACCGCGGCTGTGAGTGCGTGGGCTACCAGGCGCACGACGCCCAGGGCCACGAGCACCCCAACCTGACGCTCAACAACCTCGTGCAGTCGGTGAAGTTCACCGGGACCATCGGCGTGGTCGGTGTCTTCCCGCCCCACGACCCCGGTAGTCCGGACAAGCTGTACAAGGACGAGGGAGAGATCGCCTTCGACTACGGCACGTACTGGTTCAAGGGCCAGTCGATGGGGACCGGCCAGGCCAACGTCAAGGCGTACAACCGCCAGCTGTGCAACCTCATCCAGCAGGGGAAGGCCAAGCCGTCCTGGATCGTCTCCCACGAACTGCCGCTCGCGGAGGCGGCGCAGGGGTACGAGCACTTCGACAAGCGGGACACGGGCTGGACGAAGGTCGTCCTCCATCCCGACGGCGGAAGCTGAATACGCGGTCGGTAGCGGGTAGGTGGACCGAGCGGTAGGTGGACGATCGATACGCACCGATCGATCCGGCGGAGCGGTCGGTGTGCGGGGCAGGGAGCCGGGAGCGCAGGACGCGTCCCGGCTCCCGACGTGACAGGGTGCGGCCGATGCGGCGCATCGGGGGTCAGAGCAACTCGGCGACGAGAGAAGCCGCACGGTCGAGGAGATCCGCCTCCGTGGTCTCGTCCGTCCCGCCTCTCTCAGACGTCTCGTGACCCTCGCGCATCGCGTCCGTGGCTCGGGCGAGGTGGCGGGCGGGGATGCCGCCCGACTCGGCGAACTGCGGCACCAGGGCGGTGAGCAGGGCGAGGGCGCCCGTCGACGCTCTGCCCCGCGCGCGTGGGTCGACGGCGCTCCGGGCCACGGCCAGGGCGGTCATGGCCCGGTCCAGGGCGGGCGCGCCCTCCGCCGTGCTGCTCCAGTCGATCACCACCGGCCCCCGGGGCGTCAGGATCACGTTGCCGGGGTGCAGGTCGAGGTGGAGGATCCGGTCCTCGGGCTGCGGGGAGAGCCGCGCAGGGACGGTGTGCAGTTCGGAGAGGAGCCCGGCCAGTACGGTGGCCGCCCTGGGCGCGGAGAGGGTGCCGGACTCCAGGGACGCCAGCATGGTCGGGCCGGCCAGGCGCCGCAGCACCAGGTCGCCGGGGGCCGTTCCGGCGTCGCGCGGACCGAGCCGGGGGACCGGATAGCCGTGGGCGCTGAGGTAGGCCATGACGGCCCACTCATGGGTGGCGTCCTGCCCGTCGCGGTTGCGCCGCAGGACCCAGTTGTCGTCGAGCGCGTAGACGTCGGCGGTGCGTCCGGCACCCAGTAGCTCACCTATTCGCATGGGACGAACCTATGGGCAGTGGACGCGGCACGGGAGTTCACCCGGACGCGACACCGGAGTTCATCTGGACACGACACCGGAGTTCGCCGGGGGGTTCACCGGAACGGGGCGGAGTCCCCCGCACATGACGGGCGGCCTCACCAGCGCCCGAGGGGTGTGCCGGCCGGCACGGGAGCGCGCGGGCCGGCGCATGACACGCGTGCTCGTCGGCGCGCGAGCGCGCGGGCTCACCAGCGCATGTGGACGTCCTCGGCCCATCCCAGGAGCCGGTCCACGACGATCTCGCGGCCCTCGTCGTCGTGGACGCGGCCGGAGTAGTGGCCGAAGCACTGGTCGGTGCGGTTGGCGATCAGAACGGCGTCGGTGCGGGTCGAGCGGTTGTGGAACGGCACGAACGTCAGGTCCACCGCGGGCCGCTCGCCCGGAGAGGTGATGGTCCACGGGGCCAGGAAGTCGTCGTGCGACCAGTGCCACTCCAGCTCTTCGCCGATCTTGCTGAGCCGGCCGTCCACGCAGAGCGCGTTCTCGGTGGCGCCGGTGCCCCGCGTCCAGCGTCCGCCGAATTGCAGCCCGACCGTGTGACCGTCGGTGCGGCCTGAGGCGGCGCCCCAGTTCCAGTCGACCGAGCGCGGCCAGCGGCCCCGCCCGTGGTCGAGCACGGCCCAGGCGTCCTCACCGAACTCCAGGACCCGGTCCCCGACCCGGACCGTTCCCGAAGCGGGGCGGGCCGTGTGCTTCGACGTGTACTGGAAGCGGCGCTCGTCCCATGGCACCACGACCGACAACGTCTCGTGACCGGTCGGCAGGGCGGCGAAGAGGTCGATCTCCACGGTCTGTTTCGCGGCCTGCTTCACGATCTGCCGTCGCGTGGACGCGCTCCGCGGCGTGGACGGAATCCTCGGCGAGGAGGGGGTCATCGGAGTGGACGAGGGCTTCGACGACGCCGGGGCCAAGCACCGGGCGCGCAGCCGGGTGCCGCCCTCCTCCTCGGCGATCTCGATCCTGACCCTGCCACCGGTGGGGTGACGCGGGCCGACCGTCACGGCGGGGGAACCGGGCGTGCCCGCGATCGTCTCCGGAAGACGCACACCGCGACCGCCGGGGATGATCTCCGTGGTCTCGAACTCAAGGCCACCCGGTCCGTACTCCAGCACGTACACCGTGTTCAGCGCCAGGAAGTCGAGGTCGCTCACGGTCAGCGCGACGAGATGGGCCGGCGTCGTCACGCACCAGTACTCCCAGCGCTTGGTCCGGCCCCAGCCCCGCAGATTCGCCCGGTGCAGCGGTTGCCTGGACCATCCACGCGCCCATGGGTTCAGTCGCCCGTCCGGCAGACACAGGTCGACGGGTTCGGTGATCTCACGTTCCTGGGTGGCCATGCGCGGAGCCTAAGGGCTGTCCCGCGCCCCCGCGCCCCCGCGCCCCCGCGCCCCGCGCCACGAGTCTGGCCCTCGCGCCGCGTCCCGCGGCCCTGCGCCCCGCGCTCCGCGTCAGGCCCTCGCACCACGTGCACCACATGCGCCACGTCCGGCTCCCGTGCCCCGGCCCGGGGCTCGTGCGGCCTGTGCGGCCCGCGCCCCGGGTGGATCGGGTCGCGCGCCCCGGCCCGGAGCAGGCACGTCGTCGCTGGTCAGGGACCCCATAACGCGAAGTGAGGGGGAGAACGAGATCTCCTTGATCTGACGTGTACGCGGCTACCTTGGCGGCAATTCCCCCGAAATCAAGGAGAGTTCAGTGGAGAGATCCATCCTCCGCAGACGTGCTCTGGCCGCATGTACCGCCACCGTCGCCGTCGGCACGCTCGCGCTGGCCGGGCTGACCGGCGTCGCGTCCGCCGACCCCGCCCCCCGCCTCGCCACCCCGACCACCGCCGAACAGCTCTCGCCGGGCCTGCTGAAGGCGATGCACCGTGATCTCGGACTGACCGAGACCGAGGCGCGCGCCAGGATCGGCCAGGAGACCCGTGCCGCGGCCGTCGCCGAAGGGCTGGAGCGCTCGTTGGGCGCCGACTTCGCCGGTGCCCGGGTGAGCGGGAACGACGCGGCCCTGACCGTCGCCACCACCGACGCCGGGCAGTCCGCCCGCATCGCCAAGGCCGGCGCGAAGGCCGTCGTCGTCGAGCACAGCCTGGCCGAACTGGACTCTGCCAAGGCCGCGTTGGACAGCGCAGCGCTGCGCAACACCCCCAAGGGCGTGCCCGTCTGGTACGTCGACATCGCCACCAACCGCGTGGTCGTCCAGGCCGCCGACACCTCGGCCGCGAACAACCTCCTCGCCGCCGCCAAGGTCTCGCACGATCTGGTGACCATACGTAAGGCCACGGAGCAGCCGCGCACGTTCGCGGACCTGCGCGGGGGCGACGCGTACTACATGAACGGCCAGGGTCGCTGCTCCATCGGCTTCTCCGTGAAGCGCGGCACCCAGTCCGGCTTCGTCAGCGCCGGTCACTGCGGAAGGACGGGAGTCAGCACCACCGGCTTCAACCAGCAGGCCCAGGGGTCCTTCCAGGGCTCGACTTTCCCCGGCCGTGACTACGCGTGGATCGCCACCAACGCCAACTGGACCCCGCGCCCCCTGGTGAACGGATACGGCAGGGGTGATGTGACGGTCACCGGTTCCACGGAGGCCCTCGAAGGCTCGTCGATCTGCCGCTCCGGGTCGACGACCGGCTGGCACTGCGGCACGGTCCAGCAGCGCAACACGAGCGTCACCTACCAGGAGGGCACCGTCTCCGGTGTCACCCGCACCAACGTGTGCGCCGAACCCGGCGACTCCGGCGGTTCGTTCATCTCCGGCAGCCAGGCGCAGGGTGTCACCTCCGGTGGCTCCGGCAACTGCTCGCAGGGCGGTACGACGTACTTCCAGCCGCTGAACCCGGCGCTCCAGGCGTACGGGCTCACCCTGGTGACCAACGGCACCCCGACCGACCCGCCGAACCCCACGGAGCCGCCGAACCCGGGTGGCACCTGGGCGGCCGGGAAGAACTACACGGCCGGCGATGTGGTGACCTACGGCTCCGACAGCTACCGCTGCCTCCAGCCGCACCTGGCCCAGCCCGGCTGGACCCCGCCGAACACGCCGGCGCTCTGGCAGCGGATCTGACGGCCGCCTGATCGCTTCCCCTCAGGCGAACCGGACAGGTATGTCCGACAGGTTCGTCCGACGGGTCCCCCGGCAGGTTTGTCCGACGGGCCCTCCGGCAGGTTCCTCCGGAAGGCTCGTCGGACAGGCCCTCCCACCGGGGCCCGGAGTCCGGACCTGGCCGTCAGGCCCCGGAACCGCGGTCCGGCCGTGAAGACCCACGCCGAGGTCCGACCGTATGGTCCCGGGGCCGAGGCCCGCCCCGGCGGAGCCCACGGAACGAGGCCCGCCACCGGTTACCGCGCCCGCCCGGCTCGCGCTCGCGCCTCCCGGCCGGGCGGGCGCGCACCACCCGCACTTTCCGCTCTGTGTCAGGCACTTGTCCTTCTCCCCCATACCGAGGAATCAGCCATGACTCCAGCTCCAGAAGTGCCCGAAGAGTCCGGCGAAGGCCGCCGGATCAGCCGCAAGTCCGTGCTCAGGGCCGCCCTCGTCGCCGGCGCCGTCCCGCTGCTCGCCGGTGGTGGCGTGGCGCTGGCCCGTGACGCGGCCGGCAGCGGCAAGCCCCTCACCCCCACCCCGTACTGCGACGACGGCGACGGTCCGACGCGCGAGCAGATCGAGGGGCCGTACTTCAAGCCCAACTCCCCGCTCCGCACCAGCCTGGTGACCTCGGGCACCCCCGGAACGCCGCTGACCGTCAGCGGTTATGTCTTCGGGCGGTACTGCAAGCCCATTCCGGGAACGCTCCTGGACTTCTGGCAGGCCGACACCTACGGCGCGTACGACATGAGCGGGTTCGCCTTCCGGGGCCACCAGTTCACCGACCAGTCCGGGGCCTTCTCCCTGACCACGATCGTTCCGGGGCTGTATCCGGGCCGTACCAGGCACATCCACGTGAAGGTGCAGGCCCCCGGATCGCGCATCCTGACGACGCAGTTGTACTTCCCGGGCGAGCCGCGCAACAACACCGACGCCATCTTCCACCCGGCGCTCCTGATGAACGTGCGGGACGCCGGTTCCGGAAAGCAGGGGACCTTCGACTTCGTCCTCAACGTCGACGCGGGACCGTCCGTCCCGCCGACCAATCCGCCCACCGACCCGCCCGGTTCCTCGTGGAAGTCCGGGACGTTCTACAACGCGGGTGACCGCGTCACGTACGGCGGGGTCGAGTACCGCTGTCTGCAGCCGCACTCGGCCATGGCCGGCTGGGAGCCGCCGAACGTCCCCGCCTTGTGGGCCCGCGGGTAGACGCGCAGCACAGCAGGGCCTACCACTGCCGCGCGGCGTGTGCCGGGGTGTCCTCGCGGGGTGCGCGCCGCGCCAGGCCCGGACCGGAGCGTCTTCCGGTCCGGGCCGTCCGCCGTTCCGCGCCGGCTTCGCCCGCTGGCGCTGTCTCGCCTTGTCGGGGCCGCGCGGTCGTGCCCGGCCCGCCGTACGCCCTTCGCTCTCCGCCCTTCGCGGTCTGCCATCCACGGTCTGCCGTGCACCATCTGCCGTGCGCGGGCGCGATGCGCCGTCCGTGGGGGCCGTTCGTCGTCCGGGGGCGGCAGCAGGGCCGCGGAGTAGCCTGGGGGTGTACGGCTTCCCGATGAGGTGAGCCGGTTTGTGTCGGCCCGCACGTCGAGGGAGGCCGTTTCGCATGGACACCCTGATCAACGTCGTGGTCGTCCTGGCGATGATCGCCATCGCGGCGTTCATCATCCATCTGCTCAACACGCGGCACCGGCATCAGCATCTGCGCCCCGCGCACTACGACCACGGCCTGGCCGGGTTCGGGGACGCCCACACGCCGGGATCGCCCTCGGGACAGACGTTGGCCGTGGGCTCCGGCGGGCCGGATTCCGGTACGGATGCGGGGTGGCGTGACGCGGGTGAACGGCGGAAGGACGACGTTTCCGGCCCCGTTCCCGACCCCCAGCCGGGCCCCGGCCCGGCGTCCCAGTCAGGCCCCGGTCCTGGCGCCGCCTCCGGCTGACACGCGCGGCCGGCGGACCTGGCACACCGGTCGGCAGTCCTCTACATCTACATCGCGGTCGGCAGATCCCTACTTCGCGTCCGGCCGGGCCCTGAGTCGCGGTCGGCGGCCCTACTTCGCGTCCGAGTAGCGTTCGACCACCGCCGTCGTGAACGGAAAACGCACCGGAGTCTCGCCGAAGACGGTCCGCCCCGCCATGTGCCCGGCCGCCCGGATCGCCTCCACCACCGCCTCCGCCTCCTCGCGCGGACAGTGCACGATCACCTCGTCGTGCTGGAAGAAGACCAGTTCGGCCCGGAGCCCCGTGGAGTGGATCGCCCGGCGCAGGGCGGCCAGGAGCAGCAGCGCCCAGTCCGCGGCGCTGCCCTGCACCACGAAGTTGCGGGTGAAGCGGCCTCGCGCACGGGCGTTGGACGACGCGTAGCCGGGGGTGAACTCGCCGTCGACGGAACTGGAGACGGAACTGTCGACGGTGCCGCCGAGGGAACTGTCAAGGGACGACCCCTCGACGGCCCCAGTGGCGGACCCAGCGGCGGAGAGGGGGCCGGGCGGCTCCTGCGGAAGGCCGGCCTCGTCGTTCTCCCCGGCGCCGACCGCGGGCGGGCTGGTGCGGCCCAGCCACGTCCGTACCAGGCGTCCCTCCTCGCCCGCCTTCGCGGCCTCGTCGACATAGGCGACGGCCAGCGGGTACCTGCGGCGCAGGGCCGCGAGGTTCTTCAGGCCGTCGCCCGAGGTCTGACCGTAGATCGCGCCCAGCAGGGCGAGCTTGGCGTGTTCCCGGTCGCCGTGGAACGCCCGTGCGGACAGGGACGTGTAGAGGTCGCCGTCGTGGCCCGCCACCTCCATCAAGCCCGGGTCGCGCGAGATCGCGGCCAGCACCCGGGGCTCCATCTGGTCGGCGTCGGCCACGACGAGGCACCAGCCCTCGTCGGCGACGACCGCCCGGCGTATCACCTTGGGGATCTGTAGAGCCCCGCCGCCGTTGGTCGTCCACCGGCCGCTGACGGTACCGCCGGGCTGGTACTCGGGGCGGAAGCGGCCGTCGTGCACCCAGTCCTGGAGCCAGCTCCAGCCGTGTGCCGTCCAGATGCGGTACAGCTTCTTGTACGCGATGAGAGGTTCCACGGCCGGATGGTCCAGCTCCTCCAGCTCCCAGCGCCGCGTGGACCTCACCTTGACGCCGGCCTGTGCGAACGCCTTCACCACATCGGCGGGGAGGTCGGGGCGGACACGTCTGCCGAAGGCGGCCGAGACCTCGTCGGCCAGCTCGGCCAGCCTGCGGGGCTCCCCGCCGCCCGCGTAACGCTCGCCGAGCAGCTCCTGGAGCACCGCCCGGTGCACGTCCGCGCGCCAGGGCAGGCCGGCCCGGTTCATCTCGGTGGCCACCAGCATGCCGGCCGACTCGGCGGCGGTCAGCAGGCGCATGCGGCCCGGGTGGGCCGTGGTGTCGTGACGGCGGAGCTGCTCGGCATAGACCCGGATCAGGTCCTCGAACGGCAGGGCCGTGCCGGGCCGCGGATCGAAGAGGGCGGACTGCGAGCCGGGCTCGGCGGCGCGGGGTGGCGGATCGGGAGGCACGGGAGCGTTGTGCAGGCGGGCGTGGGCGGCGGCGGCGGAGCGGGGTTCGCCCAGGCGGCCCTCGTGCGCGAGGAGGAGGGACTCGGCGACCTCGATGTCGTAACAGCGGTCCACGGACACACCGGCCGCGAGCAGCCGAGGACAGATCTCGGCCGTGGAACGCCAGACCCAGCGCGTGACCTCCGGCCGGGAGCGGACGGCCGCCACGAGATCGGGCTCGGCCAGGACCGGACCAGTGGGCGTGCCGGAGGCGTCCAGCGGAGCGAGGAGCGCGCCGCCGGACTCCGTAGTGGCCAGAGCCCAACGTTCGGTCATGCCGTCGAGTCTGGCACCCACCACTGACAGCGGGCACGGACGGTGAGCGCCGACGACATACGGTGACTCATGGCGGGCGGGCACGGATGGCGGGTGGGCGTGGGAGGGGCGGGGTGGCGGCTGAGCAGCCGGGTGGGGGGCTGAGCAGCCGGGGTGAGCCCTGGTCCCACCCCGCTGCCGTCGTCTTCCGTCCGCCTCTACCGCCGTCGCCGGCTTCCCGCCCCCACCCCCGCGCCCCCTCCCGGTCGCGGGAGGGAGTCCGAGGCCCAGAAAGGCCCCGCTCCGAGGGGTGTACGGGGAGGACCTCCCCGGTCCGGGGTGCGGGGAGGTCGACAGGGCCGTCTCACGACTCCGGGTCCGTCGTCCAGGTGCCCAGCGATATCTCGGCGGTGATGCCCGGACCGAAGCCCGCCATCAGGCCGCGGTGGCCGTCCAGGGCCGACGCCTCGTCGAACATGCGGCCGAGGGCGTCGAGCACCACCGCGCTGGCTATGTTGCCGTACTCGGTGAGCGTCGCACGGCTGAAGCGGAACGCCTCCGGCGGTACGTCGAGGAAGCGGCTCAGGTCGTCCAGGATGCGCGGACCGCCCGCGTGGATGATGTAGAAGTCCAGCTTCCCGGCGTTCCACTGGTGCTCCTCGGCGACCGCGTTCAGGGCCGGGGCGAGGGGTTCCATCGTTCCGGGCACCCGCTTGTCGAGCTGGAAGTGGAACCCGGTGGACCGGACCGCGTAGGAGATCCAGTCCTCGGTGTCCGGGATGATGTACGAGCCGTTCCGCTCCATCCGGACCCCGGTGCCGCCGTGGCCCCGGAGCACGACGGCGGCGATCCCGTCGCCGAACAGGCCGTTGGACAGCAGGGAACCCACGCCCAGGTCGGTGGGCTGGTAGCAGAGCGAGCAGAACTCGCAGGCGACCACCAGCACGTTGCCGTCGGGGTACGCCCGGCAGAAGTCGTGGGCGCGGTTGAGGGCAGCGCCTCCCGCCGCGCAACCGAGCTGGGCGATGGGCAGCTGGCGCGTCTCCGGCCGGAAGCCCATCTCGCCGATGAGCCACGCGGTCGGCGGCGGCATCATGAAGCCGGTGCAGGAGACGTACACGATCAAGTCGATCTGCCGCGGCTCCAGTTCGGCCTGGTCGAGTGCCTGGCGCACCACCGCCGGGACGCGTGCCTTGGTGTGCTGCTCATACGTGACGCTGCGGGCGTCGAAGCCCGGGTGCTGGAGCACCTTGTCGATCGGCTGGATCAGGTGACGCTTCCGCACCCCGGTATGTTCGATCAGGCGTAGGACCAGGCCGAGCTGGGGATGGTCGCCGTGCAGCCGTCGGGCCAGTTCGAGAGTTTCCTCGTTGGTGATGACGTGCTCGGGAACCGCGATTGCCGGCTTGCAGAGAACCGCCATGGAACTCCTCCTAGCGGACTTGGTCCACACGGCCGGGCCCGGAACGGTCCAGGAGTGTTCCGCCGACGGCGGGAGACGGAGGGTGGGGCGGGAACGCCCACCACGGCTCCGGGACGCACGGTGCCGTCTGCTGCCGTGCGACGAGGAGCGTGGAGGGGGATCCCGCGCCGGTCTCGATACCCCTGGAGCGGGCGCGGACGGGCCGACCGTCGAAGTCTGAGTTCTCGCCGTTCGTGGGCGGATGCTGATCCGCCACGGCTTGGGTGGCCGTCGGGATCACGTTACGGCAGACCGATCGGGGCCGCACGTCGGACGAACGGGGCCGCAGGCCGAGACGCCGATCGCCCCCGCGCCTGCCGTGTCGTGGTGCGGCAGGAGCGGGGGCGATCCGTCATGGCGTGGGCGCGGGCACGAGGGGCACATGGCCGGTACGCCGTGGGGCGGCGGCCGGCCATCACGGCGACCGGCTGCCAGGGCGACCCGCCGCCGTGGTGACCTGCCGCCATCGCGTGGGCGAGCGGGTGCGCGGTCCGTCCGACGGCTCCGGGGGCCGTACGGGGGGATCGGCCCCGACGGTGTCCGGGGTTGTACGGGGAATCGGCCCCGACGTCGCCCGGGAGCCATACGGGGCTGGTACCTGGCGGCGTTCGTGGACCGTACTTGGTTGGTACCCGGCGGCGTCCGGGACGGTACCGGTCCCGGCCTCGGTCTCGGTGGTGCCCGGCACCGTGCCGGGCTCGTGTCCGCCCGTCCGGTTGCCGGGCCTCCCACGGGGCCGCATCATCGATCACGTTCGAATGCGAAGCGCGAACAGATGGCGGTCGGCACCGGACGGGAGAAGGCGTTCGGCGCCGGTCACGGGACGCCACCTGTCCCGTGACCGGCCGACCGGCTATGGGAAGGCCGGTCACGCGCTACTACTACGGGATGAACGGTCACCAGGTGACGGGCAGTTCGAGGGGATAGCGCCAGATCGAGGTCTTGTTCCAGCGCACCTCCTCGGCGGGCGTCGCCAGTTTCAGGGCGGGGAAGCGCTTGAGCAGCGTTCCGATGGCGACTTCCAGTTCCGTGGCGGCGAGCGGGGCGCCGAGACAGTGGTGGCCGCCCCAGCCGAAGGTCATGTGGGGCGGTCCCTTGCGCTCCAGGTCCAGTTCGTCGGGGCGGTCGAACTTCCGGGGGTCGCGGTTGGCCGTCAGATAGGAGACGTGCACGATGTCCCCCGCCCGGATCAGCACTCCGCTCAGCTCGACGTCCTCGGTGGCGACGCGGGGGATGCCGACGCCCTTGCGGAAGGGGATGAAACGCAGCAGTTCGTCGAGTGCCTGCGGTAGCATCTCGGGGCGTTCGCGCAGCGTGGCCATCTCGTCCGGCCTGGTCAGCAGCGTGTAGGAGATGTTCCCGATCTCGTACGTGGTGGTGTCCTGGCCGGTGATGAGCAGGACCATGGCCATCACGGTCAGTTCCTGGTCGTTGAGGATCTCGTCCCCGTCGCGCGCCGTGGCCAGGGCGCTGATCAGGTCGTCGCCGGGATCGGCACGGCGCTCCGCCGTCAGCCTCTGGAAGTACGCGCGCAGCTCGGCCTTGGACCGCACCGCGTTGTCCTTGTTCTCGACGGTGGTGTCCATCATCGTCCGTGCGTGACCGCGCAGTTGGTCGTGGTCGGACGCGGGGATGTCGAGGACTTCACAGATGGTGGTCAGGGGCAGCGGCGCTGCCAGGTGCTTGAAGAGGTCGGCGGGCGCCCCGTGCTCCTCCATCCGGTCCAGCAGTTCGTTCACCACGTGCTCGGTGCGCACCCTCATACGCTCGACCTGCCGGGGCGCGAAGCCCTTGGAGATCAGGCTGCGCAGCCGGCTGCTCGCCGGCGGGTCCATCACATTGATCGCCTCGTCCTGGACGATCGGCTCCGGGGTCATGCGCGGGAAGTTCCGGCCGATGATGGCGTGCCGGCTGAAGCGCCGATCGGTGGTCACCGTACGTACGTCGTCATAGCCGGTGACGAGCCACGCCTCGCCGTCGCCGTGCGGCAACCGGATACGGGATACGGGTTCCTCGGTCATCAAGTGCCTGAGAACCGGGTCGAATTCGAGGGCCTCGGCATAGTCGAACGGGCAGAACCGGGCGCCGGTTGCTGATTCCATGCGGAACTCCAGAGGGAGAAGACTGACGGGCGGTAAGGAAGAGGGAGGGCCGGACGGGACCGGCGGAGCAGGGAGCAGACGGAGCAGGGAGCAGACGGAGCGGGGAAACAGACGGAGCAGGGAACAGACGGGATAGACGGGACATGGGTGCCCGGTCTCCTGCATGGACACGCGCCACTCGGGTCCGATTGGTCCATATATTGGTCCATATGGGGAACTGTTCCCACGGCCGGGCGTGTCCGGGTTCGCTGGACCGGCGGATCAGGTCCACGAGGCGGCGTCATGGGCGGGGCGCGACGGCTCGGGTGGGGGCTGGGAATTCGCTGGATGCGCCGGATGCGCTGGCTGCGCGGGTGGTACGGGGCGGCGCGGGTGGGGCCGGCGCGTGTGTTGTCGTAGCCGCACCGGCGGGCCGGGTGCGGAACGCCTCAGCCGATCGGGGACGGTACGACGTTCGTCGCGTCCAGGGCCGGACGCACTGCGCGGGCCAGCGCGACACCGTCGTCCACGGCCCAGAAGTGGGTGAAGAACAGGCGGGGTTCCTCGGAGAGATGGTGGTTGTGCAGTTCGACGAGCTTGACTCCGCCGCGCCTCAGGGCCTTCAGTACGCCGGGCACCTCGTCGGCCAGCATGGCGCAGTCGCCGCTGAGCGCGGCCCGGCCGCCGCCCAGCGGCTGGAAGTTGAACGCGCTGGTCGAGCCCAGGCCGGGCGGCAGGATCAGGTGGCTGTCCGCGATCGTCTCGCGGCGGACGAAGAGGACCTTGTACAGCCCGTCCTCAACCGTTCCCTCTGCGCCGAGCACAGCCTCCATCCCGGCGGTATCCAGGTCGACCGGGCCCGAGGGTCGCGGCGGCCGGGCGGGCGGGGTCCCGGTGCGGTCGAGTCCGGCGCGCAGGCCACGAGCCATGGCCACGGGGTCGTGGCCGTGCGCGTGGACATGGGTCCACCAGATGTCGGGGGTCTGGGAGAGCAGGTGCTTGTGGAGTGCGGTCTGCGCGATCCCGCGCGCCAGCCACGCGTCGGTCACCTGCTGCAACTCCTCCTCGGTGACCGCCACGTCACCCATGAGCATCGTGCTGCCGTCGGCGTAACGGACGAAGGCCACATGCGTGCCCAGCGCGAGCCCCGGGGTGACGTTCACCCCCTCGGAGACCACGTGCAGGTCCCGCCGGGGAAAGCCCGTGTGATAGATCGTGCCGCGCAGCATGTTGCCCACGCGCCCCAGCGCCCTCGCCACGCCCGCCCAGTCCGCCAACGCGGTGGGCACGGGCGCGACCCGTTCGCCGTGTGGCGGCGCGGAGGATGCGGCCGGTCCGGCGGGTGCTCCGGGGCCTTTGGGCCTTCCAGGCCCTCCGGCCCGCTCGGGGTGTTCGGGCCATGCGTGTGCGGTGGCTGTGGACGCCCCTGCGGCAGTCAGCGCCGGCGCGAGCGCTGCCGCTGTCAGCAACCGCCGCCGCGATGTGAGCGCTCGCGCGTTCGCGTTCGGCTGTCGGTCTCCGGTCCTGGCGGTCCTGCCGCCCCTGTCATCGCCCTTCACGTGATCGCCTCCATGGCGAGATGAAAACACGCGAAATGCGGATGAAAGAATGAAAGCGGATACTTCGTCAGCGGGTCGGGCCGGATGGCCCAATCGCCGTGGCGCGTCAGGCTTCTCCCGGAGGCCGACGCCGTGTTGGCGATCCCTGTGGGGGCGGCGGCAGCCGTGGTGGCCGAGTAGCCCCCATGCCGTTAGTGCTGTGACCGGGAAGATTCACCGTGATCGGAAGGCGGCTCATGGGTCGAGCGCACGCGAAACGGCTGGTATTACTGGGGCATGCAGGAAAAGACCGCACGCTCCGCGATCGACACGTTCATCTCCGCGTTCAACGCCTCGGACGACAGCTATGTGACTGCCCTGCTCTCCCAGGCCCTGACCTCAGACGTGGTCTTCTGGGGGCCGTTGGGCCGCAGCGAAGGAATCGCGGCGGTCGAGCGGTTCGTGCTGGACATCCGACGCCACCCGGCGGGGACCGGCACGATGGTGCGCTGCTCAGCGGTGGACATGCCTGACGAATGGGCCCGGTACCAGTGGGTCTTCACCACGCCTGATGGAGGCCCCCGCCTGGAGGGAACGGACGTCGTCCATCTGCGACGGAGCCTCATCGACCAGGTCATCGTCTTCGCGGGGGAGATCGAGCCGCCCGCCTCCTGAGTCATCCTTCTGTCGCTGTCCTTCTCCTGAACTTGCCCCGTCGGCGTTCGGGGGCTGCTGTTCGCGGTTGGTCAGGCCGCGGTGTTGAGGGGGCGTCCGCCCCAACGGATGCCCTTTTCGCTGCGGGTGCGGGCACGTTCCTTGCGTTGGGCGGCGAGCAGGAGCCCGCGGTGGGCCGGATCCCCAGGGGCCCGAACTCGTCGTCAGGAGCTCTGTTCCCCGCGCACGCGGGGGTGGCTCGCCCAGCTGGACGTGAGGCCCCTTGCCGTTGCCGTGTGCCCGCACGGAAAGGTGCCCCACCGTGCTGGGCGCGATGGGGCACCTTGCGCCGGTAGCTGTTGGCCGTCGGTCAGGCGACACCGCACGTACCGGACCTGACGCTGTCCACGAAGGACGTGAACGCGTCGACGGAGGTGTTCAATACCGGGCCGTTGGGGTTCTTGGAGTCGCGGACGGGAACCACGCCGCGTGAGGCGACGAGGTTGGCAGCGACCTCGATGCACTGGCCGCCGTTGGCGCTGTATGAAGACTTGAACCAGCGGGGAGATTCGGTCGTCACGGGGCTCCCTTTCGTAACCGATTGATCATCGCTACAGATTCCGCCTGCGAGGACGCTTCTGCCTGTAGTTGATGGTAGGCCGTCAACAGGGGCAGAACTGTCGTGCTTTCCCGCTCCAGATGGCCACGTTGAGCTGACTCGGCGTACGACATGAGCTGCCGATCCGGCAGTGTCAGCACGGTTGTCGGCAGGTTGAACGGACGGCGCTCCCCCATGGCGAACGTGGCAACCTGAAGCACGGTGTTCGGCTGGTCGGCGAACTCGATCAGCCGCACCATCTGTGCGTCCATGACGGCAGGTCCACCGATGGGGCGGCGTAGGCAGCTTTCGTCCAGCACAACGAACAGCAGCGGTGGAGGCGTCCGATTGAGCGCGGCTTGTCGCTCCGCGACGAGCGCGATCCTCTCGCTTGCCTGGTCGCTCGTGATGGCTCCCCGCCGGACTTCGCTCTGGTTGATTACCGTTGCGTACTCCGGTGTCTGGAGCAAGCCGGGGATCACGCCCACTTCGTACAGCCTGATCTCCGCCGCTCGTCCCTCGTGCCCCACGAACTCCGGGAAGCCCTCCAGCAGTGAGCCGTGCCGTATTTCGCGCCACTCACGCTCAAAGGTGTCGAGCGCATCCCCGATGCCGAAGGAGCGATCCGCACTGCGCGAAAAACGCAGGGTCGGAAGCTTGCGACCAGTTTCGACTGATGAAATATGCGTGCTGGAATACCCCATCCGGTCCGCCAGCTCCTCCTGCGTCCAGCCGCGTTCCTCACGTGAGCTGCGAAGATGCGCACCGAAGGCGGCTTGAGGGGAGCTTTCCGGGTTCAACTCCTTGCGATTCAAAGGGTTATCACCAACCTTTCTTCCGCTCACGCCAGGTTGAATGGTTCCTGACGGTAGGTCACGCTGAGCCGCGCTGGTAGTGAAGTCGTTACGGAGAGGAGCGGCCATGTCTGGAGAGATCGTTGCCGCCGAGCGGCAGGAACCTCCCCGGTTCCCGGCCCCCGGCTCCCGACACGCTCTTGGTGGACATCTGTCTTGACCGTGTGGGCGAGTTCCGAGGGGTTGTCGGCCCGTATTGGTCCCTGCGGTCCGTCGTTGGTGGTGTCGAGTGGGAAGCCGAACCTGAGCGCGTCCGCATCGCCACCCCCGCCGAACGGTTGCGCGCCAACGCGCGCAGCAGTGGTGAGCTGCTGTGACGGGGCAGATTCTTGCCGAGGTGTACGCGGGTGGCGCACAAGCGACCGCCTATCTCGGTGGGTTCATCGGCTCATCTCCTCGGCTCGCCGTCCGTTGGCTCCGGGGGCAAGCGGCCCGATTCGCGGACAGGTTGGACCCGAATCCGGGGGCTCCGTGGATTCCCCCGTACGTGTTACGGCCGTTGACCCCGTCCGTACTCGACGCGCTGACCGAACTCCGTGCGTGGGCCGCCGACGATGAGCAGCAGGGCGAGACCTCGTGGCGGCTCACCTCGGGAGGCGAGTTCGAGTTCATCACCAGAGGTGAGACGTGCTGGTACGGACTCACCGCCCGTCCTTTGCGCATATCGGATTCCCATCGCAATGCCGACGCACTGATCAACACTTTGCCGACCTCGCTTTCCTCGATCGGCAGGCGAAAGATGGCTCTCCTGCCGCATGAGTGGGTCATTCCGTCGTGAGTTGGCGACCTGGGAGGGTGGGGCGGGGGCCGGCGAGGGTGAGCATGACGAGGGCGAT
>NZ_JBIUBU010000027.1:0-85551 GCF_044548345.1 Streptomyces sp. NPDC052042
AAGCGCAGCCTGGCCAGCCTCGCCGTCGTCGCCCTCGAACGACTCGAGACCCTCGTCCGCAACCGACTCAAACGCCTCCAATACCGGCCCGACACTCTCGACGGCTTCATAGCCGGTACCGGCCTGACCCTCGACACCCCAACATCACCCTGACACGCCGAAGTCAGTAAGTACCTGGCTCAACCGGATCGAAGCCCAGTTCACCGCCCTGCGCTACTTCATCCTCGACGGCACCGACCACACCAGCCACGAGGAACAGGGAAGCATGATCCGCCGCTACATCATCTGGTGGAACAAGAACGCCGCCCACAAACGCCCATGCGAGGTCGACCACAGGGCAAGCGGTGCCTGATACGGCACTAGCGGGTGGCCAATCGGGTGGTGAGATCGCGGATCTCGCCGTAGGTCTTGGCCAGCTCGCCGTCCATGCCGAATCGGTGGAATTCGAGCAGCAGCGCGGTGGCGTGCTTCGCCTCGTAGACCAGCGCGCGCCACCGGGCGCTTTCGGTCCGGCCCACCTGGCCGTAGCTTTCCCAGAAGGCGTCGCGTTCGGTGCCCGGCTTGCGCAGCGCCAGGTAGATCGGCCAGTCCGCCTCCGGGTCGCCCCACCAGGTCCGGTCGCAGTCAAAAACGCCCGTGATCAACGGTTGCGGCGCGCCTTCGGCCAGCATCGTGTTGCCGACCCAGAGATCCCCGTGCAGCAAGCGGGGTTCGGCGATCTCGTCGAGCACGGCGCGGTCACGGTCGGCCACTTCGACCAGCCTCGTGACGTCACCCGCGTCGAGCCCGGCGTCGGTGAGGTCTGCCGCTGCGCGGTCGAACCAGGTGAACAACGCGTCACTCCACCGCTCGTGCACCGGGCCGGCGACTCGGCCGAAACCCGGTCCCCGCACGCTGTGCACGGTGCGTGTGATGTCGCCCAGTTGGCGGAAGAACGCGTCGCGCACGGGCTCCGGGTACGTCGCGAGCACCTTTGCGGCGGGCACGCCGGCCAAGAAGGTCTGGAACATGTAGTCGCGGCCGATCACCTGGTGGGTGAAATCGATCGTGAGGGTGCGCGGCAGCAGGTCCGCCACCGGCGCCAGGTGCGGGACGCTGGCGTGCTCGTTGCGCATCATTTCCGGGTCGGCCTTCGCCTGGCGGCCCGGTTTCGGCGCGACGCGCAGCACCACCGGCCGGTCACCGCCCAGGTCAATCCTGTAGGTGTTGTTGTAGTAGCCACCCGCGAGTTCAGCTGCCGACCGCACGGCCGTGCCCTCGCCGAAGGCCGCACGGGTGACGGCCGCGATTTCGGTCGCGGTCAGCGGCTGCTGGAATTCTCCGGGTTTCCGGTCGATCGGTTCGTAGTCCATGGTTCTTCGACCCTATCCGCCGAACGAGACCGGCAATTGGCGATGCTGCGTACGGTGGCGGTGTGCCTGCGCACCGGTTCGTCCACGAGCCGCAACGACGGCGCCGCGGCGTACGGTCGTCTCCGCGCGGGTACGCAGGGCCCACCTTCCGTCCTACCGAACTTTTCGTTGGTTCTGTGGGTGTGGTGGGTCTCGGGTGGGACTCTGTTGACGTGTCGTACCAGCCTCCTTCTGTTGTCTCCGGTTCGTCTGTTCCTCCTTTGTCGCGGCCGCAGTTGGCGGAGGTTCGGCATGGTCGCGCACCAGGTAGAAGTGGCCCGGGGAGAACACCCGCAGGTCGAAGGGGCCTTCGGTGTGCTCTGCCCAGGCGGCGGCCTCGGCGACGGTCACCTTCGGATCCTCGGTGCCGACCATGGCCAGCACGGGGCAGCGCAGCCGCTCCCCCGGCTCTGGCACATAGGTCTCCGCGGCCCGGTAGTCGGCCCGGATGGCCGGGAGGACCATCCGCAGCACCTCCTCGTCGCCGAGCAGCCGGGTGTCGGTGCCGCTGAGGCTCTTCACCTCCTCGATCAGGCCGTCGTCGTCGCGCAGGTGCACGGTCTCCTGGCGGTACGCGGAGGGCGCGCGGCGGCCGGAGGCGAACAGGCCCGCCGGCTCCCCGAACGCCACGGGGCGTTCGGGACCGCCGGACTGCCTGCCGCGATCAGCCAGTGATCGCGTTCAGCAAGGGCAGGTACCCCTCGCTGTGACCGGCCTTGTTGGGGTGATAGGACTCGTTGATCTTGTTCCACTCCAGGCTTGTGACCCAGGCCTGCCCCTTGGAGCAGATGGTGTGCGGGTCGAACGCGGTACGCGGGTCAAGGAAGGTGAACCCGGCCTTTCCTGCTTCGGCTGCCAGAACCGAGTCGAGGGTGTCCGACCCCGAATTGAGTGCCGCCCGCTCGCGGTCGCTCAGCCCGAGAATGCCGCAAGTGCCGCCGATCGTGTAAAGCCGGGGGTAGCCCACGACCACGACCTTGGCGTTCGGGGCCTTTGCCCGAATCGCCGCGTACGTGCTCGCCAGAGCGCCTGGCAGACTGCTGGTCGCGGCGGCCTTCGCGGCCTCCACTCCGGCAATGCAGTCCTTGTCGTCGATGGTGAGGATGCAGTTCTTCAACACCTCGACGAAGCCGACGTCGTTGCCGCCCACGTGCACCGTCACCAGTGTGGTGTCCGCGGTGAGCTGCGGTACCTGTTGGCTTGTCAGCTCCGCAGTGGTCGCGCCGGAGCACGACGCCTCGACGAAGGAGTACGAGGGGTGCTGTTGGGCCCACAGCCGCGGGTATGTCGACGGGCCGCGGCGACACGGGTCGTCAGGGTTGTCGTATTCGCGTGTGCCGGGCGCGACGGCGTACGAGTCGCCGAGCGCCACGTACTTGCCGTCGGCTATCGGCTCGACGTCGGCGGCGTACGCACCCGGGACCGCGAGGCAGACGGCAGCCACCGCGAGGGAGAGCGACGCGAGGCACCTGCGAGCTCTTGACGAGCGCATGTTTCACTCCTGGAGTGTGTGAGGTTGCTGGAGGACCTGCCGGAGCAGGCGGAGCGTCGGTGCAGTGTGGTGAACGGGGGTGAGCCGGAGCTGCCTCCCCGGGGCGCCGAGCCGTCCACGCGGCCCGAACCCCCGGCCGACGCAGGGCTCCGACCGGTCGGAGCACTTGAGGAGCGTCAGCCCTGAACTTCCGCGATCAGGGCGAGGGCTTCGGTCTCGCTCTCGTCGTACCGGTCCGGGAACGCCGATCGCTGCACGCTCTGTGCCAGTTCGCCTGCTGTGAAGCCGGGGTTGTCGGCATCGTTCGGAATGGCCTGATCCAGGAAGGCGTTGGTGGCGTGCACCGGGTCCATGCACTCTTCGGGGGTGCCCCAGCCCTGACTCGGGCGCTGCTGGAAGACGCCGAGCGAGTCGCGGTCGCCACAGTCCAGATTGTTCATGTGGGACTCCACCCAGCCCGTCTCGAACGCGGCGAGCAGCACCTTGTCGGTGACGCCGCGCTCGACCGCTGTCCGGTACACGGTCCCGGTGATGTCCGGGTCACGGTCTGCCGGAACGGCGCAGCGGGAGTCGAGGAGTTCGGCGTTCGCGTGGTGACGGGGAGCGTCGGCGGCATCTGCGGAAGCGACTCCCACAGTCACGTTCCCCGTGAGCAGAACCGCCGCCGCCAGGCCGATCGCCGCGCGCGTGAATGACTTGGGTAACCTTGATCTCGACTTTTTGGGCAGGCTGGACATTGAAATGTCTCCTTCTGGCTCCCACCTCAAATCAGCCGAAGTGGAAGCCATTTTCGTGGGGGGTGCGCCAATTCGGCGGAGGGACCGTATCCCGGCTGGCGTGTACGCGTCAATACGAAATGCCGAGGGTTGTTCGATCAGTCGGGGATGGCGGTTTTCCGACTCTCGGCTTCCGTCGGGCAGGACCGGTGATCCACAAATCAAATAGTCGCGCCGCCTCTGCCTTCACCGATATGGGTGCGTTGGGCGGGGTTGATGGATTCCCGCACCTAGGGTCTGTGTGATGCCATGATCAATCGACTGTTTGTAAGAGGTCTTCGAGCCAGATCACCGAGGCGCGGAGTTCGGGGCCGGCGAGGCAGCTCTCGGGCATCTTGTCGAAGCGCATGGCGATGCCGCGCCAGTCCTTCAGTCGGTTGATCAAGCGCTCGACGTGTTCCGCTCCTTATAGAGGGCCGCGTCGTAACTCACAGGCCCGCCTCCCCGGCTGCCCCTCTTCTTGCGGTTGGCCCGCCTGGTCCTTCTTCTCCGGGATCACCGCTTTGATGCTGCGTTTACGCAGGTAAGAGCGGTTACCGCGGGACGAGTAGGCCCTGTCTGCCGCGACGACCCCCGGCCGGGTGCGGGGTCGGCCGACCGGCATGCGGACGCGGATCCTCTTCAGCACGGGGATGAACTGAGGGCTGTCTGCGGCCTGCACGGCAGTCAGGACGAACGACAGCGACCGACGCCTTGGTCGGCTGCGAGATGAATCTTGCTGGTCAGTCCACCGCGGGACCTGCCGAGCAGGGCTTCCTTCAGGCGGAGCCTGCGCCGTCGCCGGACACGTCTCCGCTCTTCCCGCCCGGGGTCGCTTCCCTCTCCTTGCCCGTTCTGTCCCGTCTCGCCGCCCCCTTTTGCCGGGCCTGTTCCTGCTCTGCCACGGCTTCCTCCAAGGCGTCCATGACCTCCTTGTCGACGCACATCCCGGCGGCGTCGTGGTGGCCGCGGACGGTCGTGGAGTCCACGCCGACCAGGGGCAAGTCCACCTTCCCCTACCGGGCGGCCTCGGAGAGCAGGCCGTCCAGAAGGGCGGTGAAGACGCCGGCGTTCCGCCAGACCCGGAAGCGTCCGTAGACGGTGGCCCAGGGCCCGAACTCGCTCGGCATCTCGCGCCACTGGGCACCGGAGCGGAATCGCCAGATAACCCCCTCGAACTGATCCCGCAGCCGCTCGGGGTACGGGCCGTACTCGCCGATCGGCAGATACGGCTCGATCAACTTCCAATGATCATCAGTGAGCTGCCTGCGTGTCACAACCCTTGTTCCTACCGGATCCCCCCTCCCGGCCGATCCGGATCGGCAAGATTGATCGCAACATCAAACAGACCCTGTAGGGCGTCCGTGGCGCGTCGGGAGTCAGGCGTCGAGCCCGCGCTTGCGGGGTGCTGTTGTCATATGCGATGAGTTCGTATTCACGCGGACCAAGCATGTGCATTCGTAAGGGTATGTTCAGGCGATTTCGGAAATTTTGTTGCTTAATTCGTTTCAGGATCGGGTCGACTCGTGTCAATGGGTGTTGTTTGCTCGGTGGGTCGTGATAATTCGATCCGTCGATGTCAAGCTGTAACCGAAGAGGTGGAGTGGATTGCCGTACTCCGTAGTACGATCTCGTCTGCCCGCTCTCGAACGCCTTACCCCCCACCCTCCCCGAGGCGCTTGATTCGTCGGCAGTTCGCTCTTCTTTCGAGGTCGATTCAGACCTGCGTGTTTTTATGCGTCTCGCAAAGAGAGTGACTGGCGTCGTTCCTGGACATTCGATCTCGCGCGCCTCCTCGCCCCCTGGAGATTTTCATGTGCACGCCTGGTGTCGGCACTGATGGTGGCATGTCCACGACGGCGGACGTCGTCCTCGCAGTGCATCCGTTCGGTGTCGCGTCGGCACGGTTCACCGCGGCCGCCGCGCGCGCGGGCGGACTGGGAGTACTCGACCTGACGGGCGATGCGCGGTCCGCTCGTGAGCAGTTGGGCCTGGCCACCGAGTGGGCGCGCGGCGGGTTCGGCGTACGACTCGGAGAAGGGAACGGCATCCCCGCGTCGGACCTTCCTGCCTGTGCCCACACCGTGGTCCTCGTCGCCGGGGCGACAGTGAACGCTGCCGACTTCCCCGGGCGTCGCGTGCTGGCCGAAGTGACCTCCGGCGCTCAGGCGCGCGCCGCCGCGGCGGCCGGGGCACGCGGACTGATCGCCCGCGGCCATGAAGCCGGCGGCCGGGTGGGCGAGCTGAGCACGTTCGTGCTGCTGCAGCAACTGCTCGCGGACGCGTCCCACCGGCTGCCGGTGTGGGCCTGCGGCGGAGTCGGCGCGCACACTGCGGCGGCAGCGGTCGCCGGTGGCGCCTCCGGTGTGGTCCTCGACACCCAGACCGCGCTGCTCGCAGAGGCGGAACTCCCCGCGGAGGTCACCAGCGCGCTCGTCGGACTCGACGGCTCGGAGACCGTGGTCGAGGACGGCCTGCGCGTGCTGCGACGACGTATCCCCGGTCGGGACGGCATCGCCGCCCCCCTGGAGATCGGCCAGGACGCGTTCCTGGCGGTCCGTTTCCAACAGCGCTGGGGCACGCTGGGCGCAGCGATACGCGGCATACGCCAGGCGGTGAGCGACACGCTCGCCGAGGAGGTGCCCGTACTCGGGCCGGACAGCACGGGCAGCCGTGCTTTCGGCACTCCGCTCCCGGTTTTTCAGGGGCCGATGACACGGGTGAGCGACCAAGCCGCGTTCGCCGCCTCCGTGGCCGCCGAGGGCGCCTTGCCGTTCGTCGCGCTCGCCGTGTCCGACGGGCAGCGGACGCGCGCGCTGCTGGAGGAGACCCGCAGCACCCTGGGCAAGGAGCCTTGGGGTGTCGGAGTCCTCGGTTTCGCCGACGAGGACATCAAGGAGGCGCAGCTGGAGGTCATCCGGGAGGTCCGTCCCTCGCACGCGATCATCGCCGGTGGACGTCCCGCGCAGGCCGCGGCTCTCGAAGAAGCCGGCATATCGACCTTCCTGCACGTGCCTTCGCCCGGGCTGCTGGGCCAGTTCCTCGAATCCGGTGCACGCAAGTTCGTCTTCGAAGGCTCCGAGTGCGGTGGCCACGTCGGGCCCCGGGCCAGTTTTCCGCTGTGGCAGGCGCAGCTCGACGTGGTGGACGACTTCCTCGCAGCTGCCGGGAAGGACGCCGCCGCAGAACTCCAGCTGCTGTTCGCCGGCGGCGTGCACGACGAGCGGTCCGCCGCCATGGTCGCCGCCATGGCCGCCCCCTTGGCCGCGCGGGGTGCCGCGATCGGAGTCCTCATGGGTACCGCCTACCTCTTCACGGAGGAGGCCGTGGCGGCAGGCGCGGTGCAGCCGCTCTTCCAGCAGCAGATGGTCGACGCCGAACGCACCGAACTGCTGGAAACCGCACCCGGTCATGCCACTCGCTGTGTCAGCAGCCCCTTCACGGACGAGTTCGCGGCCCGCAAGGAACAGCTGCGGGCCAGTGACGTGCCCAGCCGCGAGGCATGGGAGCGTCTGGAACAACTCAACGTCGGCCGACTGAGGCTGGCGAGCAAGGGCATCGAACGTGTCGGTGACGAACTGCGCGAGGTCGACGAGGACCGGCAGCGCTCCGAGGGCATGTTCATGGCCGGGCAGGTCGCCGTCCTCCGGTCGGAGGTCACCACCGTCGCCGCGCTGCACAGCGCGGTGACCACCGGAGCGCAGACCTTTCTCGGCCGGCGCAGGGCCGAACTCGATACCGGGGCGGACGAGCCGCCCGCGGCACCCGAACCACTGGACATCGCCATCGTAGGGATGGCCTGCGTGTTCCCCGAGGCGCCCGACCTGGAGTCCTTCTGGGGGAACGTGCTGTCCGGCACCGATGCCATCACCGAGGTGCCCACCTCGCGCTGGGACCCCTCCCTCTACTACGCCGAGGACGGGGCAGGAGAACACACCCCCTCGCGCTGGGGTGGCTTCCTGCCCGAGATCCCCTTCGAACCCCTGGACTACGGCATCCCGCCCGCATCCTTACCGAGCATCGAACCGGTCCAACTGCTGGCCCTCGACGTGGCGCGACGCGCGCTCGCCGACGCCGGTTACGCCGACCGTCCCTTTCGACGGGACCGTGCCTCCGTCGTGTTCGGGGCCGAGGCAGGAAGCGACCTGTCGAACACCATGACGCTCCGGACGGTCCTGCCTGCCTACGTCGGACAGCTCCCACCGGAGCTGGACGCCCAGCTGCCACGCCTGACCGAGGACTCCTTCCCCGGCGTCCTCGCCAACGTCATCGCCGGGCGGATCGCCAACCGCCTCGACCTCGGAGGGGCCAACTACACGGTCGACGCCGCCTGCGCCTCCTCCCTCGCCGCGGTCGACGTGGCCTGCAAGGAACTGACGCTCGGGACCAGCGACATGGTGCTGTGCGGCGGCGCCGACCTGCACAACGGCATCAACGACTACCTGCTCTTCGCCTCAGCGCACGCCCTGTCCCCCTCCGGCCGTTCCGCGCCCTTCGACCGTTCCGGCGACGGCATCGCACTCGGCGAGGGCGTGGCCTGTGTGGTCCTCAAGCGACTTGCCGACGCCGAACGGGACGGCGACCGGGTCTATGCCGTCGTCAAGGGCGTCGGCAGCTCCAGCGACGGCCGGGCCCTCGGCCTCACCGCGCCGCGCGCGGACGGTCAGCGCAGGGCACTCACGCGGGCCTACCGGAACGCCGGGATCTCACCGGCCGAGGTCGGCGTGGTCGAGGCTCACGGCACTGGCACCGTCGTCGGCGACCGCACCGAACTGAGCGCCCTTACCGCGGTCTTCACCGAGGCCGGAGCAAACGCCGGCGGCTGTGCCCTCGGCTCGGTGAAGTCCCAGATCGGCCACACCAAGTGTGCGGCGGGCCTCGCCGGACTGGTCAAAACCACGCTCGCCCTGCATCACGGTGTCAAGCCCCCGACGCTGCACCTGCGACAGCCGAACCCGGCCTGGGACGAACACACCAGCCCCTTCGCCTTCCACACCCGGGCCAGGCCCTGGCCCGCGCCGCCCACCGAACGTGTCGCTGGTGTCAGCGCCTTCGGCTTCGGCGGAACCAATTTCCACGTCGTTCTGCGCGCCCACGGCGACGGCGCCCCACCCACCCACGCCCGCGACGAGTGGCCCGCCGAACTGTTCACCTTCCGCGGCGCCGACCGAGAAGCCGCCGTCAAGACCGCCCGCGAACTTCTTGCTCTCGCCGCGTCCGACCACACCGCGCACCGGTCGCCACGCCTGCGGGACCTCGCCCTGGCCGCCTCCCGGCGCGCCGACCTCGCGGCCGCACGCGGCCTGCCCACCCACATCGCCGTACTCGCCTCCTCCGTACCGGAGCTGACGGCAGCGCTTCGCCGGGCCGTCGACGGCGAACACGCTCCCGACGACGGCATCCACCTCGCGGACGGTACCGAGCCGGGCGAGATCGCCTTCCTCTTCCCCGGGCAGGGCAGCCAGCGACCCGGCATGCTCGCCGAGCTGTTCGTCTCCTTCCCCGAACTCCAGCGCTTCCTCCGCCTCGACGAGTCCGTCGCAGCGGCCCTCTTCCCACCCGCCTGCTTCGACGAGGCCGGACGCCAGGCCCGGGCCGAGCGTGTCACCGACACCCGTGTCGCCCAGCCGGCCCTCGGCATCACGGGACTCGCCGCCCACCATCTGCTCGGCCGTGTCGGTGTCCGCCCTGCGATGGCGGCCGGACACAGCTACGGCGAACTCGCCGCCCTCGCCGCGGCCGGCGTCCTCGGCCCCGAGGAACTGCTGTGGTGCAGCAGGGCGCGTGCCGAATCCGTCCTCGCCGCCTGCGGCGACGACCCCGGCACCATGGCCGCGGTCACCGCCTCGGCACCGGAGACCGCTGCCGCCCTGGAGAAGGCGGGCGTAGCCGATTCCGTCGTCGTCGCCAACCACAACTCACCCCGCCAGACGGTGATATCAGGCCCCACCGACGATGTGGGGACAGCCGTGGAGCGGCTGCGCGCACAGGGGCTGAAGGCGAAACGGATCGCCGTGGCCTGCGCCTTCCACAGCACCCTGGTCGCCGCCGCCGGCGGCACCTTCGCGGCGACGCTGGCCTCGGTACCGCTGGAGACACCGTCCATCCGGGTGTGGTCCAACCGCACTGCCGCGGTCTATCCCACCGCCCCCGAGGCGATACGCGCCGAACTGGCCGCCCAGATCGGATCGCCGGTGCGCTTCGTCGAGCAGATCGAGGGCATGTATGAGGCGGGTGCCCGAATCTTCGTCGAAGCGGGACCCGGGGCGGTGCTGACCCGGCAGGTCACCGAAATCCTCGGCGACCGCCCGCACCGCACCGTCACCCTGGAGGCCCGGCGCGGCACGGGCCTGACCGGATTCCTCACCGCGCTCGCCGAACTCGCCGTCGCCGGGGCCGACGTACGCACCGGGTGGCTGTTCGAGGGCCGCGACGCCGTCGATGCGGTCCAGGCCCCCCGCCGCAGGCGCGCGGGCTGGACCATCGACGGCCATCTCGTCCGCACCTCCGACGGCGCCATCCCAGCCGCAGCCCTGCATCCCGCCCAGCGCATCCCGGAGGCACTTGTGACCACTCGTTCCGGCAGGGACGGAGAGCATGGAATGGTGCTCCGCACCGAACCCGCCCAGGGCGCGTCGGGGACCGGCGGCGATGCCCTCATCAGTGAATTCCTGCGCACCAGCCGGGAGATGATAGCCGCTCAGCGCGACGTTCTGCTGAGCTACCTCGGCGCCGAACCCGGTGTCCGGACCGGACCGGAGCCCGTGGAGTACGCACCCCGTGAGCTGAACGGGGCGATTCTCCCCGCGACTGCGGCACCCGCCGACGAGGCGGTCCCGGAGCCCACCGCGCCGCAGCCCGCACCGGACCCGGCGCCGACCGAGCTGACCACGGATACGGTCCTCGCGGCCGTCCTGGACGTGATAGGTGAACGAACCGGCTATCCGGCCGACATGATCGAACCCGAGCTGGATCTGGAGGCCGACCTGAGTGTCGACTCCATCAAGCGCGCCGAGATCGTCGGCCAGCTCGCTCGACGGCTCCGGTTGCCCACCACCGACGATGCCGCCACGGAAGAGCTGACCAGGGCGCGCACTGCGACGGGCATCGCCGAACTGGTCGTAGCCGCACGGCAGGACGGCACTCCACCGCCCGAGCCCCCCGCCCCCGAGCCCGCCGCGACAGAACCGGCCGCACCATCCACTGACGCCGCAGCAGTCGTCACGGCCCCCAAACGGCTGGTGATGGCGGAATACAACCTCGCGCCCGCCCCCCTGAAGCCCTCCGAACTCGCCGGACGGACCTTCCTGGTCATCGGCGAAGGCCCGCTCGCGGTGGCCGTCGCCGAGCGGCTCGAATCCTGCGGCGCCCGAACCGTCACCGCCACCGGAATCCCTGAGGGCGACCGCTTCGACGGCCTGATCCACCTCGCCTCCCCGGACGGCGGTCCGGCCCACGAGCCGGTGCTGCCCGGCGCCGTCCCGCTCTACCAGTCCGCCCTGGCCGCCGGGCCGCGCCGGCTGCTGGTCGCCGGTGCCTCCGAGGGCCTGCGCGGACTGTTCCGCTCACTGTCCAGGGAGTACCCGCAGACCATCGCCCGCGTCATCGAACAGCCTGCCGGCGCAGACCCGTCCGTCGCGGCCGACGCGATCGTCGCGGAGCTGACCTCCACCGACCGCGAGCCGGTCGTGCTGCGCACGGGGAACACCCGGCGTGGACTGCGGATGACCGAGACCGACCGCGGCGTCCTGGGCAGCGCCGGAGCCGGCCCCTCCGACGACGGTGCCGCCGAGGCTGCGGCGCTCGGACTCGACGACGAGTCGGTGGTACTCCTCGTCGGCGGGGCGCGTGGCATCACTGCCAGGTTCGCCACCGTGCTCGCCACCGCTGCCCGCTGCCGCCTGGAGCTCTTCGGCCGCACGCCGCTGCCCGTCCTGGACGAAACCCCCGCGACGGCTGCCACCACTGAAACCGAGCTGCGAGCCGAGCTGATCGCGGGCGGCATGAGATCCCCGGCTCAGGTCGAACGGGAGATCGGAAAGATCCAGGCCGAGCAAGAGGTCCGCGACACCGTCGACCGACTCACCCGGCTGGGCAGCCGTGTGCGCTACCACTGCGTGGATGTGCTCGACAACGAGGCCGTGTATCGCGCGGTGAAGGACGTGCACGCCGAACACGGCAGACTCGACGCCGTCGTCTACGCGGCCGGTGTGATCGAGGACAAGCTGTTCGCCGAGAAGTCCCCGGAGTCCTTCCACCGGGTCTTCGGCACCAAGACCGACGGCGCCAGGACTCTGCTCGACGCCGTCGACGAACTCCCGCACGGCCCCCGCCTCGCAGTGCTGTTCGGCAGCATCGCGGCCACCCTGGGCAACCGCGGCCAGACCGACTACGCCGCGGCCAACGACGCCCTCGAAGCCATCGGACGCGCCTGGGGTGAGCGGAACGACCGCCGCGGACTGACCGTCCACTGGGGCCCGTGGGCGCCCACCGGCACCAACAACGGCATGGTCACGCCGGAACTGATGCGCACCTACGCGGCACGCGGCATCCGCCTCATCGATCCCGACGAGGGCGCCATGAGCCTGCTGCGCGAACTTGCGTGGGGCCCGCAGGAGAGCGCCGCCGTCGTCTACACCGCCTCGGGGTGGTGACCCCCGCGATGGCCAGGGCCTGCCCGATCGCCATCGTCGGTATGGCCGCGCTCTTCCCAGGAGCGCCCGACCTCGACACGTACTGGCACAACCTCGTCCACGGAGTCGACGCGATCACCGACGTCCCCGCGGCCCGCTGGGACGCCGTGTACTACGCCCCGGACGCCGAACGCCGTGCTGACCGCGTCTACTGCCGGCGCGGAGGTTTCATCGACGATCTCGCCCACGTCGACGTCACCGCATTCGGGATCATGCCCGCCTCCGTGCAGGCCACCGAGCCCGACCAACTGATCGCACTGCGGGTGGCGTCCCAGGCGGTCCGCGACGCGGGCGGCGTCGACCGGCTCTTCACCGACCGGCGCCGCACCGGAGTCATCCTGGGCCGCGGCGGATACCTCACCCCCGGCCTGGTCCGTCTCGACCAGCGGGTGCGCACCGCCGGCCAGCTCGTGCGTACGCTGCGCGAACTCCTGCCGGACCTCGGAGAACAGCGCCTCGACGAGGTGCGCCGCGCCTTCACCGATCAACTGGGCCCCGAGGCACCGGAGTCGGCCATCGGACTCGTGCCCAACCTGGCCGCCTCCCGGCTGGCCAACCGTCTGGACCTGCGGGGGCCGGCCTACACGGTGGACGCCGCGTGCGCCTCCTCGCTCATCGCGGTCGACCACGCGACCCGCGAGCTGGCGAGCGGCCGGTGCGACGTCGTCCTGGCCGGGGGAGTCCACCACTGCCACGACATCACGCTGTGGAGCGTGTTCTCACAACTCGGTGCCCTGTCCCGGAGCGAGCGCGTCCGGCCGTTCCACCGGGACGCCGACGGGGTGCTCATCGGCGAGGGCACCGGCATTGTGGTGCTCAAACGGCTCGCCGACGCCGACCGCGACGGCGACCGGATCTACGCCGTGATCACCGGCACCGGAGTCGCGGGCGACGGCCGCACCGGCAGTCTGTTCAGCCCGGACTCCGCGGGCCAGGCCGAGGCGATCCGCGAGGCATGGCGCAGTGCCGGCCGGGACCCCGCCGAGCCCGGTTCCGTCGGGCTGCTCGAAGCCCACGGCACCGCCACCCCGGCGGGCGACACCGCCGAGCTGGAGACGGTCGCCGCGGTCTTCGGCCCGCCGGGCGACGCGCCCCGCGGCGTGATCGGTTCAGTGAAGTCCATGATCGGCCACACCATGCCCGCCGCGGGGATCGCCGGGCTCATCAAGGCCGCACTCGCCGTGCACCATGGCGTCCTCCCGCCGACCCTGCACTGCGACGACCCGCACCCGGCACTCGCCCGCACCCGCTTCACCACCGTGGACGCCGCGGTGCCGTGGGTGACCGACACCCACGGCACCGTACGCCGTGCCGCGGTCAACGCCTTCGGCTTCGGCGGCATCAACGCCCACGTCGTCCTGGAACAGCCGCCCTCCGTCGCCGCTCCGTCCGTCACCGGCGGACCCGCGGCCGTGGTGCGCGAGCCCGAACGGGTGCTGCGGCTGGCAGCCGCAGCACCCGCCGAACTGGCCCGCCTGCTTGACCGCGATGACGCAACCCTCCTCGCCACCGCCTCGGACGAGACCGGACCCGAACCCGCCGGCCCGGTCCGGCTCGGCGTGGTGGACCCGACGGCCAAACGGCTGGCGCTGGCCCGCAAGGCGGTCGACCGGGGCCGACCATGGCGAGGAAAGAACGACCTGTGGTTCGTTCCGGAGCCGCTGCTGGGTGACGCCGACGGCCGTCTGGCCTTCGTCTTTCCCGGCCTCGAAGCCGACTTCGACACCAACTGCGACGACGTGGCACGCCACTTCGGCCTCCCGTGGTCGCTTTCCGGTACCGACGTCACGGTCGGCGACATCGGCCGTCAGGGCACCGGTGTATTCCAACTCGGCCGCCTCCTGCACGCCGCACTGGAGCGGATGGACATCGTGCCCGACGCGCTCGCCGGACACAGCCTCGGCGAGTGGACCGCCATGGCCGCCGCCGGGATCCACGCTCAAGAGGAGGTCGATGCCTTCCTGGCCACGTTCGATCCGGACGCCCTGCGCGTGCCGGGACTGGCCTTCGCGGTGATCGGTGCGCCCGCGGATCGCGTCATGGAAGCCCTCGACGGCCAGACGCAGGTCGTCCTCTCGCACGACAACGCCCCTCACCAGTCCATCGTCTGCGGCCCTTCGGACGCGGTCGAAGCATTCGTCGGACTCTTCCGCGAACGGGGTGCGATCTCGCAGGTCCTGCCGTTCCGGTCAGGCTTCCACACCCCCATGCTCCGGCCCTATCTGGACCCGATACGGAAGGCGGCGGACACCTACACGCTGCAACCCGCGCGGTTGCCCGTCTGGTCCGCCACCACAGCGCGGGAGTACCCCTCGCGACCACGAGAAATACGGGAGCTGTTCGTACGACACCTCCTGGAACCGGTCCGCTTCCGTCAGATGATCGAGGCCATGCACGCGGCCGGTTTCCGTGCCTTCGTCCAACTCGGAGCCGGGCAGGTCGGCTCACTGATCGCGGACACGCTGCGAGGCTCCGACCACCTCGTGGTCGCCGCCCACTCCCCGCACCGCTCCGGCCTTCCCCAACTGCGGCGCGTGGCCACGGCGTTGTGGGCCGACGGAGCGAGGCCGAACACGGCCGCGCTCTGCCCCGCTCCCGCGCGCGAGGCCGCGCACCGCTCGGTCCGGCTCGACCTCGGCGGCGCGCTGATTTCCCTCGACGAGCCCACGCGCACGGAGATCGGCGCGACCCTGGCGCGGCCACGCCGGGTGACCGAAGGCACGCTGCCGTCCGCCCTCGCCGCCGAGGATCCGCTGGCCGCCGAGTTCTCCGCGCTGCTCGACGACACCGCAGCGCTCGCGGCGGACGTCCTCACCGCGCGCCGGAACGGCGGCCCGCGATCCACCGCGCCTCGGGCCTCCACGGACGCTCCCCGGCCGAACGGACCCTCCACCGGCCCGCCACCATCCGCCCCGCGCGAACTGCGGACCTCGCTGCGGGTCTCGATCGACACCATGCCGTACCTGCTCGACCACTGCTTCTTCAAGCAACCGCCGCAGGCCGCTCCCGCCGACCGCTGGCCCGTCGTACCCGGCACCACCATCATCGGGCACATGATGGACTTCGCCGAGCAGGCAGCTCCCGGCCTGCACGCGGTCGCTGTCCACGACGTCCGGCTCAACCAGTGGATCAACGCCGTCCCCGCGGTGCACGTTCCCGTCCACATCACCCCCGAGCCCCCGCACCCCTCCGGCGTCACGCGGGTGACGGCCACCCTCGGCCCCTACGCCCGAGCCACCGTCGAACTCGCCCGGGAACACGGTCCCCGGCCGGCCACCGCCTGGACCTTGCCGAAGGCGAAGGAACGCCCCTGCGAGCTGACAGGCCGTGAGCTGTACACCCGTCGCTGGATGTTCCATGGCCCACGCTTCCAGGGCGTCACCGAACTGACCGCGATCGGCGACGCCCACGTCCGAGGAGTCATCACCACCCCACCCGCCCCGGGAGCCCTGCTGGACAACGTCGGCCAGCTGCTCGGCTACTGGATAATGGCCCAACTCCCCACCCGCACCACCGTCTTCCCCGTCGGCATGCGCGAGATCCGCTTCCACGGCGCGCCCCCCGAGCCGGGCGAACCGCTCGACTGCCTGATCCGCATCGTGTCCGTCACCGACACCACGCTCGAAGCCGACATGCAACTGGTCCGACAGGGCCGGGTCTGGGCCGAACTCGCAGGCTGGCGCGACCGCCGCTTCGACAGCGACCCGCACATCCGCCGGGTGGACCGTGAACCGGAACACCACACCCTTTCCGAGCCGCAACCCGGCGGCTGGGTCCTGCTCCACGAACGCTGGCCCGACCTGGCCACCCGCGAGCTGATCATGCGGAACATGCTGGCGGGCGAGGAACGGACGGCCTACGAAGAGCACACGCCCCGCGGCCGCCGCCAGTGGCTGCTCGGCCGGATCGCGGTCAAGGACGCGGTGCGCCGACGACTGTGGGACGCCGGGAGCGGCGGGATCTTCCCCTCCGAGCTACGGGTCGTCAACGACCCGTCCGGCCGCCCGTACGTCACCGGCGCGTACGGCCGTACCCTCCCCGACCTCCACGTCTCCCTCGCGCACCGGGCGGAGGCCGCGGTCGCGATCGCCGGAAACGACCCCTGCGGAATCGACATCGAAGAGGTGATCGACCGTCCGGGCGGAACCCTTGAGGTGGCGCTCGGCGCCCGGGAGCGGGACCTCATCGCTTCACTGGTCCGCGACACCGGCGAACCCGAGGCCCTGTGGTTCACCCGCTTCTGGACCGCCAAGGAGGCTGTCGGCAAGGCGCTCGGCACGGGCCTGGCCGGAGCCCCGAAGCGCTTCGAGATCAAGGCCGCCACCGGTACGGCACTGACCGTCCTCACCGGCGGTGGCACCTACCACGTCCATCACCGGACGGTCGGCAGCCCACCCGGACTGCCCCCCAGGAACTACGTCGTCGGTTGGACGACCGCCCACGATGAGGAGAGCGACGATGACTGCTGAAGACCACCGCGCCGTACCGCCCACTCCGCTCGAAGCGGCCGTGCTGGAGGAAGTGACCGGCATGCTGCGGGAGGTGCTCTGCGAGTACGAGCTCACAGACACCGCGATCACCATGGACACCCGGTTCCACGACGACCTCGAAATGGAGAGCATCGACCTCGTCACGCTCTCTGCGGCGCTGCGCGAACACTACGGCGACACTGTCAACTTCGCCGCATTCATCGCGGACCGCGGACTCGAAGAGATCATCGCTCTGACCGTGGGCGACCTGGTGCTTCACGTCGTGGCCTCCCTCCCGGCCGAGGCCGAGGCGGTCTGAGCATGGCGAAGATCCGCGTCGGTGAACTCGACGTCCACATACAGCGCATGTCCGCGGTCGGTTCCCCGGCCGGGAGCCCGCCGCCCCTCGTGGTGCTGATCCACGGTCTGCTCATCGACAGCCTGGCGAGTTACTACTTCTCGCTCGGCCCCGCCTTCGCCGAGAGCGGCATGGACGTCCTCATGTACGACCTGCGCGGGCACGGACGGACCAGTCGGCCTGCTGCGGGCTACCGCCTGGAGGACTTCGTCTCGGACCTGGACGAACTCCTCGACGCACTCGGGGAGGACCGCCCGGCGCACGTCGTGGGCAACTCCTTCGGCGGCGTCATCGCCTACGGGCTCGCCGCTGCCCGGCCCGACCGCGTCCGGTCCGTCATCGCGATCGAGTCCGAGCCGCCGATGAAGTCGTGGGCCGAGAAGATGGCCGCGGGCCTCACCGGCGAAGAAGGCGGCCTGTTGGTCGAGGACGTGCGCACCTGGCTCGCCACGGACCCCCAGCGCAACCCGCGCCCCTTCCAGCTCGCCGGACGGATCCTGGAGAGCACCACGCTGAGGGAGGACCTCCCGCGCAGCCGTCTCCTGGGCGACGGACTCGCCGACATCCGCTGCCCCGTCTTCGCCCTGTACGGCGCCGACTCCGAACTCTCGGGCCAGGCCGGCCGTTTGGCCGCCACCCTCGCGCACTGCCGCACCGTCGTCCTGCCCGATCAAGGGCACTCGGTGCTCGTGCAGCGCACGAAGGAGACGGCCGACCTGATATCGGGCTGGCTCGCGGACGACATCCACACACCCCTGAAGGCGGGCTAGCATGAGCCGGTTCCTGTTCGTCGTCCCGCCCCTGGTCGGCCACGTCAACCCGGCGGTCGGCACCGCAGCCGTGCTCGCCGCGCGTGGCCACGAAATCGCCTGGGCCGGACCTGCCGACCTGGTGCACCGCCTGGCCGGACCCGACGCGCATGTGTTCCCTTGTGTGCCGCCCGACCCGAAACCGGACAACGCCGGGGAGATCGTGGGCCGGACGGGTCACCTGAAAGGCCCCGCGGCCTTCCAGTTCCTGTGGGAGCGCTTCCTGATCCCGCTCGCCGACCACATGGCCCCCGGAATACGCACGGCCATCGAGGAATTCCGCCCGGACGTCGTGATCGCCGACCAGCAGACCATCGCGGGCGGCATTGTCGCCGAGTCGCTCGGCCTGACCTGGGTCACCTCCGCCACCACCTCGGCCGAACTGGTCGACCCGCTCGCGGGCATGCCCAAGGTGGCGGCCTGGCTGGACGACCTCGTCGAGGCGCTGCGTGGCCGGATCGCGGACGGCAAGGGCGCTGCCGACCCGAGGATGTCCCCGTACGGCGTCCTCGCCTACACCACCAGAGCCCTGCTCGGCCCGGTCGCACTCCCCGAACACGTGTGGCTGGTGGGCCCGTCCCTCACCGACCGCCCGGCGCCGGCCGACTTCCCCTGGGAATGGCTGGAAGGGACCGAGCGCACCGTCCTCGTCAGCCTGGGCACCGCCAACGCGGAAGCCGGCGGCCCGTTCCTGAACGCCGCGGTCCAGGCGCTGTCCGGCCTGCCCAAAGTACGCGCCGTCGTCGTCGACCCCGCCCACAGCGTTGCCGCAGCAGGTGAGAACATCCTGCTGCGCCCGCACGTGCCGCAACTGCCTTTGCTCGCCCACGTGGACGCCGTCGTCTGCCACGCCGGGCACAACACCGTCTGCGAGGCGTTGTGGAACGGTGTCCCCCTGGTGGTCGCCCCCATCAGGGACGACCAGCCCATTGTCGCGAGCCAGGTCACCGCCGCGGGCGCGGGCGTCCGGTTGCGCTTCGGCCGTGCCGACGCGGGGCGGATCGCCGCCGCCGTCGGCACCGTCCTGGACGAGGCCGCCGGATATCGTGACGCGGCGCGTGCGATCGGCCGTTCGTTCCGGGCGGCGGGCGGCAGCGTGGCCGCGGCCGACCGTCTCGAAGGGCTCCTGCCACAGGCCACATCACCATCCGCAGGCCACGGGAGCGGACGGAAACAGAAGAGAGCGGGCGCCCGATGACGACCGGCACCCCATCCGACGACAGGGCTTCGGGTAGCTTCGGCTCGCTCCTCGGCTACGCCCGGCCCCACTGGCGCACCCTGACGCTGTCCCTCGTGCTGAGCCTGCTGGCCAGCGTTTCCGGCCTGGTCCAGCCGAAGTTCGCCCAGAACATCCTGGACCGGCTCGCCACGGGCGGGAGCGTCGTGCAGCCGATCACCGTGCTGGCGGCACTGCTTGTCGCGGGCGCGCTGCTGACCGGAGCGAACGCGTGGCTTCAGCAGCGCACCTCCGAGCGCGTGGTCCGTCAGGTCCGCCGCGCCCTGGTGCACCGGCTGATCCGGCTCCGAGTTCCCGAGATCGACCGGCGCCCGCCCGGTGACCTCATCGCACGCGTCACTTCGGACAGCACTCTGCTCAAGAGCGCCGCCACCGAGGGCCTGATCATGTCGGTCAACGGGCTGCTGACGTTCGTCGCGGCCCTGGTGATGATGGCCACGCTGCACCTCGGGTTGCTGGCGGCGACGGTGCTGGTCCTCGCGCTCGTCGGGGTCGTGATGACCGTGGTGCTGCCCCGGATCCGGCAGGCTGTGGCACGCGAGCAGGACGCGGTCGGTGTCGTCGGTTCCCTCCTGGACCGCTCGCTCGGGGCAACCCGCACGGTCAAGGCCAACGGCGCCGAGGGCCGCGAGACGCAAGCGGCCCAGGACGCCGTGGAGGACGCCTATCGCGCGGGCCTGACCGGCGCGCGCTACAGCGCGGTCATCACCATGCTCGGCGGCGCGTCCATCCAGACGGCGTTCCTGGTGGTGCTCGGGTTCGGTGGGATGCTGGTCGCCAACGGCACCATGAACGCCTCCGAGCTCATCGCCTTCCTGCTGTACGTGTTCTTCCTGGCGAGCCCCATTGCCTCATTGGTCGGCGGGGCAGGGATACTCCAGCAGGGCCTGGGTGCCATCGGCCGCATAGAACACGTCACGGTCATGCCCGTGGAGGAAGACATCGACTCGGCGCTCGCCGCCTGCACCGCGTCCGGCCCGCCCCCGACGGTCGAGGTGGACGGTGTGGATTTCGCCTACGCCGACCGGCCCCCGGTGCTGCGCGGTGTGAGCTTCACCGTCCTCGGTGGTACCCAAAGCGCACTGGTCGGCCTGTCGGGCGCCGGGAAGACCACGCTGTTCTCACTGCTGCAGCGGTTCTACGAACCCGCCGCAGGGTGCCTCCGTATCGGAGGGCAGGACATCGCGTCCCTCCCCCGCGCCGAGGTACGCCGCCGGATCGCCTACGTCGAACAGGACGCCCCCGCTCTCTCCGGCACCCTCCGTGACAACCTGCTGTACGCGGCGCCGGATGCCACCGATGAGGACATCGCCGAGGTCCTACGGGCCACGCGGCTCGACGGCCTGGTGACCCGGTTGGAGAAGGGCCTGGACACAGCGGTCGGAGCCAGGGGCGTCACGCTCTCCGGTGGTGAGCGTCAGCGGCTGGCCATCGCACGGGCCCTGCTGCGCCGACCGGAGGTGCTCCTCCTGGACGAGGCCACGGCACAGCTCGATGCGCGCAACGAACAGGCTCTCGGCGAACTGGTCACCGGCTTGGCCCGGCACTGCACGGTGCTGCTCATCGCGCACCGGCTGTCCACCGTGGTCGAGGCCGACCAAATCATCGTCCTCGAACATGGCAAGGTCCGGGCCGTGGGCACGCACCGCGCGTTGATGGACGACGAGCTGTACCGCGAACTCGCCACCAAACAGCTGTCGGCCGCCTCAACAGGCGGCATCCGCCCCGGCGACAAGGGCATGCAGGCGTTGGGTGCTGGTATCCGTGATGGCGCGTCGGATGGACCGGGAGCTGTACCTGCCGGAGTCCTGGACCTCGGACACGGACCGCCGCGTGGGCCGGCCGTTCCGGAAGACTCCGGGCCGGCGCACTCGGCGCGGCGCGCGCCGGACGGTGGGCCGACGCGGGGCGGGTGATCCAGGTCAGCGGTCTCGCGCTCGGCCTGCTGTTCCTCTCGTGGGCGGCGATCGGGCAGCTGACGTGGGTGTTGTGGCTCCTCTCCATCGGCATCGTGGCCCTCGACTCGGCGGTGCGGGCCGTGCACGTGAGCAACCAGCACGCGCTCACTACCACCCACCCGGAACGCATCAGCAGCGTCATCGGTAGCCACATGGTCTTCTACTCGCTCGGCTCCCCCCTCGGCGCCGCTGCGACCACCGCGCTCTTCGCCTCCCATGGCTGGGGCGAGCTGCCTGGATGCTGTTCACGGAGGAGCAGCGCGCCGTCCTTCGATGGGCGTACGGCGGCGCGGACGACGGAACCTGGGAGCGGGCTCGCGGGTGGGCGCTCGCACTGTCCTGGTGTTCCTTTCACGCTCGGCTGACAACCCGCTGATGCGCGGCATCGGCGAGCGCACCTTCCGATCGGTGCTGGGGTAACGGACGGCCTCCGGGTTCCGCCCGGCAGAGCTCGGCGCCGTGCGCTCCAGGACGCCCGAGAGCGAGGATGCCGCCGGGTGGGTGAACTGACCGACACTGCCGCCCGACGCACGGCGCACGGCGTGCGGCGTGCGGCGTGCGGCGTGCGGCGTGCGGCGTGCGGCGCCGGACCGTCAGCGTCCCGATTCCTCGACGGACACACGGACGACGGACAGGGACCGCTTCTGTCGGCCTTCCACGTCGAAGTTGTCGGGCGAGAGCCATTCCCGCAACGCCTTGCCGACGTGCGGCCACTCGGAGTCGATGACGGAGTACCAGGCGGTGTCGCGGCTGCGGCCCTTGTAGACCACGGCCTGGCGGAAGATCCCTTCGAACGTGAAGCCCAGCCGCAGGGCCGCCTTTCGCGAAGGCGCGTTGAGGCTGTCGCACTTCCACTCGTAGCGGCGGTAGCCGAGTTCGTCGAAGACGTAGGACAGGAGCAGGAACTGGGCCTCCGTGGATATCTGAGTCTGCTTCAGCAAAGGTGAGAAGGCCACGCTGCCGACCTCGACGACGCCGTTGGACGGATCTTGGTGCATCAGGGCGAGGGTGCCCACGGCCTTGCCGGTGCGCACGTCGACGACCGCGTACTGCAGGGGGTCGTCCACCTGTGTCGTCGTCGTCACGTAGCTGCGGTAGTCGGCCAGGGTCTCGAAGGCACTGGCCGTCATGTAGGTCCAGTCCCTGCCGTCCGCCGCGAGAGCATAGGCCGAGTGCAGGTCGTCGGCGTGGCGGTCCGCGTCCAGGGGAACCACCCGGCAGAAGCGGCCCTCAAGGGTGACCCGGGCGGGCACGGGACGCACTGTCCAGTCGGGCAGAGGGTGGCCGATGGGCTGGCCGTATTCGTTGAGACGTGCGGACATGCTTTTCTCCTGGTGTGTGCCGGTCCTTGCCAGGCTAGTGCCGCTCCCGGCAACGTGTGCCCGTCAAGGAGCGCGTCCGGTGCGTGCTCTCGGTGTGCCGGCCAGAAACCCTCGTACTGGACGTACTCGGGTTTTCGGCCGGTGCAGCGAGAGGGCGTGCCGGACGTCGCGACGGGGCGAACGTTGCCTGATGCGGCACTCTAGGCACCGCGTGGATCCTTGATAAGGGCCACGATACGGTCATTCCATGAGGCCACTGAAGGAGCCCGTTGTCCTCGACGGCCAGCCCGCGCCGGACCGGGAGCCTCCCCGACCGGAGTGGTAGCCGTGGGCACCGCATCGTGCGGAGCCGGCCCGGAGTCCGTCTCGCTTCCCGCGCGGGTCCGCTACAAGGGTGGTCATGACAGCGATGACGGCAGGGGATGAGCGGGCGCTGATGGTGGAGGCAATGTGGCGGGGCACGGACCCGACCGTCGTCTACCTCGCCGGCGACCGAGGCCTGGTCGCGGCCGGCCTCGACGCCCTGGACCAGGACGCCCTGGACCAGGACGCGCTGGACCGGGTGGCATGCTGGCAGTCCTGCGAGCACGACATGATCTCCGCCGACCTGGGCGAGCCGCCGATGTCCGTGGCCGCGCTGGACCAGCTCTCGCGGTGGTGCCGCCGGAGTTCGAGTTCACGCTCACGAACGCCGTGCGCGAGGCCCTCACCGCCGGCACCGGGCTGAACCCCGCGCTGGAAAGCCTGCCGCCGGCCGAACAGATCCACGTCATCACCGTCTGCACCGCCGTCATGCTCCAGGAAGCCCACGGCCGCCAGGCGGCGCTGGAGTTCATGGCGAAATCGGCTGCGGACTTCATCCGTCAGAGACTCCCACGCCCCTACCCCTGCACTGACCCCGTTCCCGAAGACTGCCCGCAATGCAGGGGTCGCATCACCGACCCGACCCGCGAGCAGGCCGCCTTCAGGGACCTCAAGGTGCGCGAGCTGGTGGTGAAGATCCCGTAGTCCGCGCCGGTCAGCGGGATCGGCACCAGTGGCAAGACGGTGTCGGTCGACCTGGATAGGGAGTGGTCAGGAGTCAGTTTCGTGAGGGGCCGGAGGTGTCTGCGCGGTGGGTTCGGACTGAGACTTCCGGTCCGCCAGCAGGCGGTCCAGCGATCCTGGGTCACGCATCAGCCCGCCGAGGATGAACTGGGCTCCTGCCACACCGAGTTCGTCGGGGTCATCGCCTGTGTGTTCGGCCGCGTAGCCGATGTGGGAGATGGTCACCCCGGCAATCATGGCCTGGCCGAGGCTGGGGCTGACGGGGCGGAACTCTCCGCTGCGTACGCCTTGGTCCATGAGGCTGCAAAGGGCTGCGTAAAGTGCCTTCAGTTTGGCGCCCCAGGGGGCGAGGTCGGGGTCTTGCAGTACCTCGTGTGTGTAGATCCCGGAGAGCACGAAGGGCAGTTTGTGCAGGTTTGTGAGGTCCCATCGTACATAGTCGTACAGGCGTAGTGCGGCCGGTCCTTCTGCACTGGCTGCGTGCTGGGCGGCGCCGAGCGATGCATCGAGGCTGATCGACAGCAGTTCTTCCAGGATCGACTGCTTGCTGCGGAAGTAGTGGAAGAGCGAGGGCTGTTTGATGCCCACGGCTTCGGCGATCTGCCGGGTGGAGGTGCCCCGGTATCCGTGGCGGTGGAACAGGAGCGCCGCTTCCAGGAGGATGCGCTGGCGGGTGCCGGGGGAGCCACTGGTGGTCTTTTCGTCGCGGGGCATCCCCTCAGCTTATCCGTGTGTTCCGGATCGACCATTGGAAGATGTCGGGCCTGTCGTAGTGACCGGTTACGTCGAGGTCGTGCTTGTAGGCGATGGTTTCGTCGAGGTCGATGTCGGCGAGGATCATGGCCCGGCCGAGGACGGGCTCGGTGTGCCACTGGCCGTCCGGTCCGGCGACGCTTGAGCCGCCCGGGAAGAATGCCTCGCTGTCGGCGTCCGCGCCGATCCCTTGAGCGTATGCGTCCCGGATCTCGGGCGGTACGTCCGTCACCGGCAGCCAGGTTGCTGCATTGACCACGAAACAGCGTCCCTCGAAGGCGTAGGAGCGTGAGGCGAGACGGTGGGCTTCAGGCATGTCGGGCCATAGCGCTACGTGGATCTGTTCGTCGCTGTGGTGCAGTGCATGGCGTGCGAGGGGGTGCCAGTGCTCCCAGCAGACCAGGCTGCCGATCCTGCCCGCCGAAGTGTCGTGCGCGCGCAGGCCGTCGGCGTCTCCCGGGGTCCACACCAGGCGTTCGGTGTGGGTGGGGAGCAGTTTGCGGTGCACGCCGAGGAGTTCGCCTTGGGAGCTGATGGTGGCGGAGCTGTTGAAGAGGCTGGCCGAGTGGGGTCCGCGCCGTTCGTTGAAGCCCATCACCACGTTGATGCCATGAGTGGCTGCGGCGCGGCACAGGGCCTGCATGTGGTCGCCCGCGGCGGTGGCGCCGGCTGCGGCCAGCCGCTGGAACCATTGCCGGGCCTCGCCGTCGTCCCAGCCGGCGAGGCCGAACACCCAGGCGGGGTAGCCGCCGAGCCAGGTCTCCGGGAAGACGGCGAGGTCCGCGCCGAGTTCTGCTGCTTGGGCGATGTACCGTACGGCGGCTTCGGTGCCGGCGTCGAGGTCGAGAAGGTGAGGGGGCTGCTGGACGATGCAGATGCGGGGCATGGGCAGTGGCTCCTTACAGGCTGGCGATGGTGCGCACCGCGACCCAGGTCCAGGAGGCGGCGAAGGCGGTGAGGGAGATGAGGTCGAGGCGGGAGACCCAGCGGGTGCGTTGGGGGAAGTCCGGCCACCATGCGAGTGCTCCGGTGGAGATCGCGGTGTAGTAGCCGGATGCCAGCAGCACGAGGGAGGTGACGGGGTCGACGGTGACGAGTGCGTCGGCCGCGATGAGAACGGCACCGATGATCAGGGCGTCGACATGGCCCTGCCGCAGCCGGGGCCACTCCTTGATGCGGGCCCAGCCCTTCGGCTTGGCGAGCGAGACGTAGAGGAGGAGCCCCGACCAGCCGCCTATGACGAGCAGGACCAGGCCGCCCGCTCCGAGAATGCCGATGTCCTTCATGACGTTCCCTCTGTGCCTGCACCGCGGTGCGGGCGGGCGATCACCAGGTAGAGGCCGGCGAGTGCGGCCAGGACCGCGAAGACCCAGACGACCGCCCAGACCTGCCAGGCGGGTGCTCCGGGCGGAGCGAGGGTGGTACGGGGCCAGGCGATGTTCACGGTCTCGAACGCGATCCAGCAGAAGGCCAGAATGTTGATGACCAGCCCTCTGCGGCCGAGTCTGAGGGTTCCAGCCGGCAACCAGCGGCCGGTGAGGCGCGCGAACAGGGCGGCGGTGACCACGAGGAGGAAGGTGATGTACAGCCCTCCGGTACCGAAGGTGATCATGGTGCCGATCGCTCCGTCGTTCAGGCCGAGCAGCAGCCCGGCCGAGGCGGCGGCGCTGGTGACGGCCATGGCCGTGAGGGGCACCTGGCTGCGGCCGGTGACGGCGGCCAGTGCATGCGATGCGGGCAGCATGTTGTCCCGGGCCAGCCCGAAGGTGACGCGGCCCAGGTACGCCTGCATCGAGACCAGACAGACCAGGAACGTCACCACGACGACGGCCAGGAACGGCTTCTCCGACCAGGATCCGAACGAGCCGATGACTGTCGGTGTGACGGGATCGGGCACCTCGCCGTGGACGACGGCGCTCAGATTCTGGGTGGCGAGCGTGACCGCGATGGCGACCAGTACGACCGCTGCGCCCACTGCGGCGGTGGCCCGGATGATGGCGCGCGGTACGTTTGCGCCCGCTCCTGTGGTCTCCTCGGCGACCGAGGCGCTGGCGTCGAAGCCGACGAAGGCCCATCCGCAGACGGCGAAGGTGGTGACGACGGCGGCTGTGGTGGAGAGGCCGGAAGAGGCCGGGGCCCCGAGCGTTTCGAACAGCACGGAGACGTCGTGCACGCGGAAGAAGAGCAGCAGGGCCAGCCCGACGGCGACGGAGCCGACGATCTCCGCGGCGAGTCCCATCGTCACCACGACCCGCATCACTTTGACGCCTGAAGCGTTGATGACCAGGGCGAAGGCCAGCAGGCCGACCGAGACGACGTAGCGGGTCAGGCCGTGCGGCTCGCGGCCGGTGAACAGCAGGCCCACCCAAGGTGCGGCCAGGTAGGCCACCGTGGTCAGTGCTGCGGTCACCGCTGAGATGTAGATGGCGCCGGTGAACCAGGCGGCGCGTGGCCCTACCAGTTGTCGTACCCATTGGTAGGGGCCACCGGCCACCGGGAACTCCGAGGCCAGTTCCGCGTACACGACGGCCACCAGCAGTTGTGCGACGAGGCAGGCGAGCAGGACCCACAGCCATGCGGGGCCGGCCAGGACGGAGCCGAGCGAGAAGACTGCATACAGCCCGACGACGGGCGCGACCGTGGTCACTCCGATTGAGAATGTGGACCACATACCCAGTCCCCGTCGCAGCTGCTGCTGGTAGCCGAGCTCTTTCAGACGGGTGTCGCTCTGGTCTATGGGCTCTTCCATGAACCCTCCCTATCGATCGATAGGGAGACTATGAGGAGAGTGCGGCTCCGTTGTCAATGCCCTCGCCGGTCCGGCGTCCGGCGGGCTCCGCCCCGGGCGGAGCCGGGCGTCCGGGCTGCCGCCTCGCGCCGACGGTGCGGTGACGGGAGCGCCCCGGGCCCCGGTGGCGCCGTCGCGGCACTCCGGCCAGCCCTGCTGGTGCGCCAATTTGACATGGGACAGGTGGAGGTGATCGCGTGGGCATCAGCGGTTCGACAGCGGGAGACATCGCGGGCAGTCCAGGACTGCCGCCCGGCATCCTGGCCGCGGCCCGCGGCGGGCGCTACCGCCAGCCCCTGTACGGCGTGCCCGTCGCCGATGCGGGCTTGGCCGAGTGGGCCCGCACCGACTTCGCCGAGAGCATCGAGCAGTTGTTCCGGACGCTGGTGGCGCACGGAGCGGGCGATGCCACCGAGCGTCTCCTCAACGCCCACCTTGCCCGGGGCGACCTGGTGGCGGTCGAGGGCCCCTGCTTCCCGGCGAGCATCGGCACGCTGCGGCTGAACGACTACCGGTCGGCCACGAACGATGGCCAGGCCCTGCCCGCCATCCACGCTCGCCTGGCGCGTCGCAGGCTGCTGCCCGCCGAGCACCTGGTCGACGGCGGCTACACCTCCCTGGTCCACCTGGAACGAGCGGCCCGCGAACACCAGGTCACCGTCACCGGGCCGCTACCGGCCACCCCACCCGCCGGCACCGCCGAGGTGAGGGCTTCGACCGGGACGACTTCCACATCGACTTCGACCGCCGACAGGCCACCTGCCCCCCAGGGCCAGGTCGGCGCGGGCCGGCACGGCCCCTACCCGACCTCCTCGCCCACCGCAGCACCCCTGATCGTGGCACGGTTCCCCAAGAGCCAGAGCCGGCCCTGTCCGGACCGCCCCCGGTGCACCAGCTCCCGCGAGAGCGCCCGCAGCGTGGGCTTCCCTCCACAAGCACTCCGCGACCTGCAAGTCCGCGCCCGCACCGAGCAACGGACACCCCTTCAGGTAAGAGCTCTTCTCACGTGCCCGCCCTTCTCATGCTGCGAGGAGCGGGGGTGTGAGCTGGGCGGGGGTGGCGTAGTCACCGTTGTGGCGTATCAGCGCGGGGGTGTCCGCCCGTACGCCGCCGGCGTCGACCTCGCCGATCACCAGGGTGTGGTCACCGGCGGGGTACCGGGCAACGACCCGGGCGGTGAGCCAGGCCGGCACCGAGGTGAGGACCGGCAGCCCGTCCTGCTCGTGCCGAGGGGCCATGCCCGCGAACCGGTCGACACCACTGCGCGCGAACCGCTCCGCCATCTCGGCGTCGTCGACGCCCAGCAGATGGACGGCGAAACGGTCGGCCCGGCCCACCGCCGCCGCGACCGAGGCACCCCTGGCCACGCAGAAGGAGATCAGAGCGGGATCCAGCGAAACGGAACTGAAGGAGGTGGCGGTGAAACCCGCGGGCCCGGGCACGGTGATGACCGTGACACCCGCCGCGTGACGCCGCAGAGTCCTGCGCAGCAGCGCCGACTTGGCAGCATGCGGAGCTTCGTGTCGATGATGCGTCACAGTGGCGTGAGACATGGCCTTCCTTCACTCTGCGAGCACGGGGGACGTGCTGTCCGCCCCCCGTACGGGGTGTCTGTCCGTGAAGCAGTGGGGCTGGGCCTGAGCCGCTCGCTCCGTCGGCGGCGCGAGCGGCTCAGGATCTCAAGCGGCTGGACCCACCAGGGGGTGAGAGGCCAACCGGTCGAGGATCTCGCTGAGTTGCTTCGTCTCCTTGTCGGGCAGCGGCAGCAGAGGCGCCCGCGGCAGGCCGACATCACGCTTCTGCAGTTCGAGTCCCGCCTTGATGGCGCGTGGCAGGCCGTAGCCGACGATGAACTGGAGGAAGGGCAGGAGCTCGGCCAGGATGGCCTCGGCCCGCTCGTCCTCGCCGCCGGTCGCCGCGGCGTGGAGCGCCAGGGCCCACTGCGGGACCAGGCAGGGCGATGCGGTGCACCAGCCGACGGCACCGGAGCGGAAGGCTTCGAGCGCGACCGGGTTGTTGCCGTTGTAGACCGACAGCGCCCCGTCGGACAGGTCCTGGATGGACCGGAACCGGGCGACGATGCCGGAACTCTCCTTGACCATGGTCAGGTTGGGGATCTTGCGGGCGAGCGCGACCACCGTCTCCGGCTGCAGGTCCACGCCGCTGGTGCCCGGGTTGTTGTAGAGCATCATGGGCAGGTCGGTCGCCGCGGCCACCGTGCTGAAGTGCCGCACGAGTTCGGACTCGGTCAGCTTCCAGTACACCTGCGGCAGCACCATGATCGCGGTGGCCCCGTTGCGGGCGGCCACACGGGCCCGGCGTACCGCGCCCTCCGTGCTCCAGTGCGAGACACCGACCAGGGTGGGGACCCGGCCCGCGACCGTCTGCAGTGTGGTCTCGCATACGGCGTCCCACTCGCTCTCGCGCAGGTAGGCGCTCTCCCCCGTGCTGCCCAGCGGCGCGATGCCGTGGCTGCCCGCCTCCACCAGGTCGTTGGTGAGCCGGCGCAGCGCGACGAGGTCGAGGTCGCCGGTGGCGGAATCGAAGGGGGTGACGGGGTAGGAGATGATGCCCCTCAGCGGCGGGTTCGCCATCAGAGTTCCACCTGCCCCGAGACGCAGTCGGGGTGGTTGCGCAGCGCCCGGCGGGCGTAGTAGGCGAAGTTGGCCTTGCTGCGGCGGTCGGTGCCGGTCCAGTCGTGGGCCTCGCGGGCCAGAACCGGGTCGAGGGTCTGGATGGTCCCCGCGGCCATGGCGAGCAGTTGGAGGCGGGCGGCGCGCTCGATGAGCATCGCCAGGTTGCAGGCCTCCTCGACGGTGGCTCCGGTGACCAGCTGGCCGTGGTGGGCCAGGAGGATGGCGCGCTTGTCACCGAGGGCCGCGGAGATGATCTCACCCTCCTCGTTGCCCACAGGGACACCCGGCCACTCCTTGAGGAAGGCGCAGTCGTCGTACAGGGGCGTGGTGTCCATCTGGGAGATCACGAGGGGGACTTCCAGCATGGCCAGCGCCGCGGTGTGCAGGGAGTGCGTGTGGACGATGCAGTTCACGTCCTTGCGGCTGCGATAGATCCAGGAGTGGAACCGGTTGGCGGGGTTGGGCATGCCGTCCCCCTCCAGGACCTGCAGGTCCTCGTCGACCAGCAGCAGGTTGTCCTCGGTGATCTCGTCGAAACCGAGCCCCAGGCGCTGGGTGTAGTAGGTGCCGGCCTTCTGCCCGCGGGCGCTGATCTGGCCCGCGAGCCCGGAGTCGTGTCCGCCGTCGAAGGCGATGCGGCACGTCAGGGCCAGCTTCTGCCGCGTGGTCAGCTTCGAGTCACCGAAGTGGTCGTTCATCTGCCGCTGAGCGCGGTCGACGAGCACGTCCTTCGAGTCTCGCAGGGTCTTTGCCATTTCTTTCGCTCCAGTCCCGGGGCCCGGCCTGTCGGCTGGTCCCGCGTCCGAGGGGTGCCGTCCGAGGAGGGCATCACGTGGAAATATTGTTCACCATAGGACACCTTGTGTCATGCCGCAAGAGGTGCACCCAGTTGCGCATTGCGCGCAAATGAACCTAGAATCGTGCATATACGAAACCAAACGCAACTAGTTGCGTCAGGACCGAGGCACTGCCATGAGCACGCCGCTGCACGTCACCCTCATGCCGCCCCCAGGACCGGCGGGGCCCTGCGCCTCCCGCCGACGGAACATGTCGCCCGCGCCGCTTTGCCCTCTTCACCCTGTTGGTGACGATGGCCCCTGGGCCGGAGACACTCCTGGTTCTCCGCAACTGCATGCGGGGCGGCCGCTTCTCGGGTCTCGCGGCCGCAATGGGTGCGGCACTGGCCTGGGCAGTGGCGGCCTCTGTCGGGCTGGCCGCGGTCCTGCAGCGGTGGGTCGCGGCATTCTTGGTGGTCCGTCTGGCGGGCGCTGCGTATCTGGTCTTCCTGCGTGTCCAGGGTCCGTGGTCATGTCGTCGCCGCGCTTCGGCTCAGCCGGAAGTTTCCGGGGTACCGACGACTCCCCCCACCACCGGGCGGGCCTTCCGCCAAGGGCTGGTGAGCTGCCTGCTCCAGCCAAAGATGGGCATCTTCTTCGTGGCTGTGGTCCCGCAGTTCTTGCCGGATGACCACTCGGCGCCGGCCCTGACCCTGGTCCTCGGGGTTCTCGATGCCGTAATCGCGGCTCTGTGGCTGTCGCTGGTCGCGGTGTTCGCGGCCCGCCTGCTGACTTGGCTGCGTCATCCACGCGTGAACACGGCCCTGGAACGGGCCGCTGCTGGTGTTCCAGTGGCTATGGGCATCGGCACCGCAGCCGAGACGGTTCAGCTTCTGCTCAACGCCTGTTGGCTCCGGAGCCATAGTCGGATCGCGGCGGCGGTGACCGTACCTCGGAAGACGTAGGTGCGCTTGTCATACCGCGTGGCGACGGCCCTGAAAGTCTTGAGGGCGTTGACCGTCCGCTCAACTTCGTTCCTGCGCTTGTAGATCGTCTTGTCGAACCCGGTGGGCCGGACGCCCTGGCTGCCGCCGTCGGGGCGGTACTGGCGGGGCGTGCTTCTTTTCCCGGCCCACGCGGAGGTGTCCTACGTGCGCCGGCCGGCGGTCAGGGGAGCTGGAGACGCGGTGCGTTCGCGTGTGCGTGGTCGTCGGAGACGAGGAGGAGGACGGCGGCGCGTTCCGGGCCGAGGGAGCGTACCTTGTGCGGCTGAGTGGCCTTGAAGTAGGCGCAGTCACCCGGGTCGAGGGTGATGGTGCGGGAGGGGAGGATGAGTTCGGCCCGCCCGTGGTGGACGAAAATGAACTCCTCGCCGGGGTGGTCGCGGAAGGGGACGGGCCCGGCGTCGTGCGGGGGGTAGAGCATGAAGGGGGTCATGCTCTTGGTGCCGACCTCGAGGGCTATGCCCTCGTAACGGGTCCCGGCCTCGTCGTCAGCGGTGAGCGACTGGCGTTCGCCGGCTCGGGTGACCGTGACGTCAGTGAGTTCCCCGGCGTCCGCGAAGAGGTTGTCGAGAGGCACGTCGAGAGCTTTGGCGAGCGAGGCGCTGATGGCGATCGACGGGACGCTCTGGCCGCGCTCGACCTTGGACAGGTAGCTCTTGGTGACACCGGCGCGTTCGGCCAGCGTCTCCAGGGTCATGAGGCGTTCCTTGCGCAACTGTCGCACCCTGTTGATCACTGCCGTTTCCCCTTCGCCTGTCCCACGCCGCACGACGGCAGGGCAAGACCCCAGTATGGCGCCCCGGAGCCTGGTCATCGACAAAGCCCACCGTGTGTGCGACACGTGCGGTCACTCTCGAAGGGTGACATCCCGACGACATCCCGATCCGCCGGGGTCGACCCGTCATCTCCGTGGTCGTCCGCCAGGCGTCGGACGGGATGCGGTGCCGGTAGTCGTGCGCGATGAGCACGGCACCGCCGCGAACCACCGGGAGGTCCGCGCGGTCCGTCTCACACGGCGCTGCTGCCGTCCGCGGCGACGCCGGGCCAGAAGTGGCTGTCCGGCAGGGGCCGGGCGCCGAACACCGCCTGGCCGACGCGGACCACGGTGGCACCCTCCTCGACGGCGGTCTCGTAGTCACCGGACATACCCATGGACAGTCCGCCCGGTCCGACGAGGCCGAGTTCGCGGGTCCGGTCGCGCAGATCGCGCAGGAGGCGGAAGCAGGAACGGACCCGTTCGGTGTCCGGGGTGAAGACGGCCAGGGTCATCAGACCCTGGACGCGCAGCGCCGTGAAGTCCGGCAGTTTCCTCAGGAAGCCGGTCAACTCCTCGGGCGGGAGGCCGTACTTGGAGTCCTCCGCCGAGGTGTTCACCTGGACGTAGACGTCCAGCCCCCTGCCCGCGGCCTGCAGGCGCCGGTCGAGGGCCTCGGCGGCGCGCAGGCTGTCGAGGGCCTGGAACTCGGCGGCGAACTCGGCAACGTCCTTGGCCTTGTTGGTCTGGAGGTGACCGATCACCGACCAGGACACCTCCAGGTCGGAGAGGCTCCGCCACTTGCGCTTCGCCTCCTGGACCTTGTTCTCCCCTAGGACGCGGCAGCCGGCCGCGACCGCCAGGCGGACGCGCTCCTCGGGCACGGTCTTGCTGACGGGCAGGAGCCGGACCTCTCCCCCGGTACGTCCGGCGCGTTCGGCGGCGGCGTCGATGCGGGCGCGGACCACGCCGAGATTGCGAACGAAGTCCGCGACGTTCTCTGCCTTCGGGTAAGGAGAGGGAGGCTCCACTGGTTCCATTGGCATAGGACAAAAGCTAGCATGGCTTATGCCAAGACGACGGAGTGCTGATGCGGATCACCGGGAGCACGGCGAGCGAGATCGCGGCGAGTGTCCGTGCGCTCAGCGACGCGGGGGAGCTGACCCCAGGCACGGTGCTGCCCCCCGTGCGGCAGCTGGCCGAGCGGCTGGCCGTCAACAGGAACACGGTCATGGCCGCCTACCGGACGCTGATCCAGGCGGGCGTGGCCGTCGGCCGGGGGCGGGCCGGAACCCTGATCACCGAAGCCGTCGGCACCGTCGACCAGGAGGGCTCCGCGACGGACAGCCCCCTGCGCGATGTGGGCCACGGCAACCCGGACCCCGTCTTCCTGCCCGGCCTCGACGCTGCCCGGCCCGCGCGGACGCCCCCGGTGCTGTACGGGGAGCCGACGATCGATCCCGCCCTGTCCCGGTGGGCGCTGCCGTGGCTGAAGGACGATCAGCCCCGCGCGACCCACCTGACGGTGACGGGCGGCGCCGTCGAGGCGGTGGAGAGACTGCTGGCCCAGGCCCTCATGCACGGGGACGCCGTGGCGCTGGAGGACCCCTGCTTCCTGGCCAGCATCAACACTGTGCGTCTCGCCGGGTACCGGCCCGTCCCCGTGCCGGTCGACGCGGAGGGGATGACGGCCGAGGGGCTACAGTCCGCGCTCGGCCAGGGGGTGCGTGCCGTGGTGTGCACACCGCGCGCCCACAATCCCACGGGAGTGGGCCTGTCCGCTGCCCGCGCCGAGGAGCTGCGCTCGGTCCTGGCCGGACACCGGCACGTTCTGATCGTCGAGGACGACCATTTCTCCCTGCTCTCCCGCTCGCCGTACCGAAGCATCGTCCCGCCGAACCACACCCGGTGGGCGCTGGTGCGGTCCCTGTCGAAGTTCCTCGGACCGGATCTGCGCGTCGCCCTGGTCGCCAGTGACCTGAGGACGGCGCAGCGCCTCGCGGCCCGGATCGGGCCGGGCCGCACGTGGACCAGCCATCTGCTCCAGCGTCTGGCCGCCGCCCTGCTCACCGATCCGGCCACGCAGGCTCTGATCGAGCGAGCCGGCACACATTACGCGGAGCGCAACGCCCGGTTCGCGCACCTGCTGCGGGCGCGCGGCATCGACGTGCGGTCCGGTGACGGACTCAACCTCTGGGTGCCGGTGGACACGGACGCCCAAGCCGTGTCCGAACGGCTGCTGCGGCGGGGGTGGCTCGCCCGCGTCGGCGACAGTTTCTCCCTCCTCCGGTCCGCGCCGTCCAGGCATCTGCGGCTGACGGTACATCAGCTGAGTGGCGATCAGTCGGCGCTGCTCGCCGACGATCTGGCCGAGGCCACCGAAGAGGTCGTCTCGCGCCTCGGCCGGAATCCGGTGAGAACGACGTTCACCTGATGAGACCTCACGACTGCGGCCCCGGCCTGAGAATCTTGATGCCGATCTCCTCGAAGGGCCGGGTCAGTTCGCCGGGAACGCCCTCTTCGACGGAGAGGTGCGTCAACGCGCTCGCGGGCGCGACGGTGAAGGGTCCGCCGGTGCCGAGCTTGTCCGCCACGGCGAGACCGACGACCTTGTTGGCCGCCCCCACCATGGCGCTGCGCACCTGCGCCTCGTCGTAGTACGGCGATGTGACCCCCTGAGTGATATTGAGCCCCCAGATGCCGAGGAAGCAGATGTCGGCGGAGATCTTGGCGTAGGCCTCGACGGGGAGGGCGCCGACGGCGACGCGTGAGTGCGGGTCGAGCCGGCCGCCGAGGAGGATGGTCTCCTGGACGGCCCGATGCAGGAGTGCGTTGGCGATCGAGGGGCTGTGCGTGATGAAGGTGGCCGGGTACTCGGCGGGCAGCGCCTGCACCAGGGCGGCGGTGGTGCTGCCGCCGTCGATGATCACGACGTCGTCCTCGGAGATCAGACTCAGCGCGGCGCGTGCGCTCTGCGTCTTCTCGCCGACGCCACTGCCCTTGCGCTCCTCGTAGCTCTTCGGAACGTGCGAGGCGAGAACGGCACCACCGTGCACGCGTTGCAGCAGGCCGGCGTCGGCCAGCTCGTCGAGGTCGCGCCGGATGGTGTAGGCGGAGACCTTGAAAAATTCCCCCAGTGCGCCCGCGTGCACCTGCCCCGACCTTTTGAGCATGGCGAGGATGCGTTCGTGCCGCTGGGACTTCAGGAGAGTCTCGTCGGTTGCGTTTCCCTGCGTTGTCATGCGCTCACTCTTCCGCCCCCTGCACAGTCATGCAAGTTTATGCGCAATACATGTTGCTAATGCGCCCGACCTTGCCTATTGTGAGCGCAATCCGCAACCTTGCGGGCAGAAACGCAACACGCATACAGTGGAGGCAGGGCATGGACGCACCAACACTGTTGACGGCGTTCGCCGGCGGCGCGTTCGGAGCGGCGATCGGTGCACTGGCATCTTTCATCTTCTGCGGCATGGCCCTGATCGCCGGGATCGCCATCCTCCTCGCGGGCGGTAGTCCCACGTTCCTGGACGTGGTGGCCAACGGCCCCCTGTTCGGCCCCCACGTCGCCTTCGCGGGCGGGGCCGCCGCGGCCGCCTATGCCATGCGACGCAAGCACATCACCGACGGAAAGGACATCGCCTTCTCCCTGGCCGAACTCGGCAAAGCCGGCCCACTCCTGATCGGAGGCGTGTTCGGCCTCGCCGGGCAAACGATCATGGGACTGTGGGGCAGCACCCTGAACCAGTACACCAACGCGACTGCCCTCATCGTCGTCGTCCTGGGCGTGGTGGCCCGCCTGCTCTTCGGCCACCGCGGCCTGTTCGGCCATCTGCCGCAGGGCACGACCCTGCGCCGGCGCTTCAGTCCCACCGCCGACGAAGCCTGGGTTCCGCACCAATGCCGCATGTCGCAGGCGGCGCTCCTCGGAGTGGTCGCGGGCCTGCTGGCCTCCTACGCCACCCTCGCACTGGCCGAGGCCCAGCCCGAACTGGGCTCGGCCACCGTCGGACTCGGATTCGCCGTGTCCGCCGTCTCCCTCGGCTTCGCCGCCGTGGGAAAGGGAGTACCGGTCACCCACCACATGACGCTCACGGCCGCGACCGGGGCATATCTGAGCGGCTCTCTCCTCGTGGGGGCCGTGGTCGGGGGCGCGGCCGGGCTGCTCGGCGAATTCTGGGCCAGGGCGATCCAGAACCACGGGGACACCCACATCGACCCTCCGGCCGGTGCGATCTGGACCCTGACCAGCATCGTCCTCGCCGCCCACGCGCTGATCTGACCCCTGTTCCCCAACAGTCCGACACCTGTCACCGCAACGACAACCGTCCGACACCTGTCACCGCAACGACAACCGTCCGACACCTGTCACCGCAACGAAATGAGAATGTTCAAAGTGATCACCCAGTTCATGCTCACCAAGCACGACGTCACCATTCCGGACGCGCACGAGGTTTACGCCGCCGTCGCCGCTTCGCTCACCGCCGAGGAGCTGCCCTACGTCGGATTCAAGAACGTCGGCCACTCCCTCGCCGACCTGGCGCGGCTGGGCGAACGCATCGTCGCGGACGGGCGCAGGCTGGTGGTCGAGGTTGTCGGCGCCGACCCCGAGACGGAGCGTGAGGCTGCGCGCCTGGCCCTGCAGGTCGGGGCGGACATCCTCATCGGGGGCACCCACACCGACGCCGTACTTGAGGTCATCGAGGGTGCGACGATCGGGTACTACCCCACCGTCGGGGACGTCAACAGCGAGCCCGGCCGGCTGCGGGGCACCATCGACGAGATCGTCTCCGGCTGCGAGAAGCTCGTCGCCACCGAGGGTGTCACCGGAACCATGCTGCTGGGCTACCGCTACACCGGTGACGTGGACCTCCTGCTCCACGCGGTCGCTTCGGTGCCGGGTCTCCAGGTGGTCAACGCGGGCTCCGTGGACAGCCGGGAGCGCATCCGGCGCCTGGCCGACCTGGACTTCTGGGCCTTCACCATCGGCAGTGCTGTTCTCGACTCCGCGCTGCCCGCCGCCCCCTCGCTCGCTGCCCAGCTGCGGTGGGCCGTCGATACCGCGAGCTGACACGCGGACCATGTCAAGGAGGACATGATGGCCGGCTACATTATCGGACTCGACAACGGAACCACCGGCGCCCGGGCCAAGATGTACGACACGACCGGCGTCGTCGTCGCGGCGGCGACGAGCGAGTACGGCTGCGAGTACCCGCATCCCGGGTGGGTCGACCAGGACATCCACCTTCTGGACGACGCCAACTTCGAGGTCATCCGCCGCGTCGTGGAGACCTCCGGAGTCGATCCGCAGGAGATCCGTTCCCTGGGCCTGTCCACCCAGCGCGGCCTGCACCTGTACATCGACGCCGACGGCAACATACTGCGTGACGGCCGGGGACTGTCCTGGCAGGACGCACGGCACACCACGCAGCTGGACCAACTGCGCCGGGAGATCGGCGACGAACGCTTCTACGCCATCACCGGCCTGCCGATCAGCGCCTTCTGGCCCATCGGGAAGATCCTCTGGGTGGCGCAGAACGAACCGGAGGTGCTGCGGCACACCAGCAGAATCCTCAGCACCCAGGAGTACTTCCTGCGCCGACTCAGCGACGCGCCGGACTACGTCGTCGACCACTCCAACGCGTCGCTGTTCGGTCTGATGGACGTCGACTGCTTCGCCTGGAGCCAGGAACTGCTGGATTTCGTGGGCATCTCCGCCGATCTGCTCCCGTCGATTGTCCCCTCCGGCCACCAGGTCGGAAGAGTCACGCCCTCCGTGGCCCAGCGCACCGGGCTGCCGGTCGGCCTGCCCGTCTCCACGGGCGGCGGTGACCAGCAGTGCGCGGGGATCGGGGCCGGCGCCATCCGGCCGGGCCTGTGCGAACTGACCTTCGGCACCGCGGGCAACTCCGTGGCCTTCCTCGCCGAGTCGGTGAACGACCCCAACCGGGTCATCACCCGGTCGGTGCACGCCACCCCGTACCGTGCGTGGGAGGCGGAGGGGATCCAGGCCGCCGCAGGAGCCGCCTACCGGTGGTTCCGCGACAACATCGGCTACATGGCCCGATACATCGAGCCCTTCACCAAGACCGACCCCTACGTCGTGATCAATGATCTCGCCGCGGACTCGCCGGCCGGCGCCAACGGGCTGGTCTTCCACCCGTATCTGGCCGGGTCGATGACTCCGCACTACGACGAACACGCCCGGGCGGGCTTCCTGGGGCTGACCCTGAAGCACACCCTCGGCGACATGGCCCGTGCCGTCCTGGAAGGCGTGGCCTACGAGGCCCGGGAAGTCCTCGACGGCTATGACGCGATGGGCCTGGAACTCAACGAGATCCATCTCGCCGGAGGCGCCACCAAGTCCGAGCTGTGGTGCCAGATCCAGGCCGACGTCTACGGCAAGCCGACCGCCGTGCTGCGCGAGGGCGAGTGCGCCGTACTCGGGGCGGCGATCCTCGGCGCCGTGGGAGCGGGGGTGTTCGACGACGTCGAGGAGGGCGTGACCGCCACCGTCCACGTGGACCGCATCTTCCAGCCGGATCCCGACCGCCACAACCGGTACACCGAGCTGTGGGACATCTACCGGCAGGCCTACAAGGCCCTGTCCGAAAGCGGTGTGTACCGCGCCCTCTCCGCGGCGCAGACCCGCTGACGCCGCACCGCCCGGTCCGCACGGGGCCGGCACTGTCTCCTCACGGCGGCTGTCCCCGACCCGTCCGCCGCTGTGAGGGCGGCAGGCCTCCACGCGTCGCCGGGCCGGTCCCCGGCGCGTGGAGGTCCTCGCGGTATTCAGGTGATCGGTGTGCTCACCGTGCCGATGCCGTCGACGCTCACGTCCGCCCTGTCCCTTGCAGTTGTTACGTCTTCAAGCAGTGAGCAAGCGCTATGGCGGTGGCGATTGGATCCGGAGAGACGTGGACGTGGAGGCCCCGGCCGTTGATGTCGTGGCATTCGCAGGCGGGAACGGATCGGGCAAGTCGACGCTACTGCGGATCGCGGTGGCCCAGGCCCTCCTGCGGCCTTGCGGGGGTCGACCGGTCCCTGGCCGCTCGCTGGGCCATTGGCATGGCTCCCGGCAGTGATGCAGCCGGCCCGGTCCTGTCGGCGGGCGCGGCTGCCCTTCATGTCTACGGGCCGGGGGCGGTTCGCGCGACCGGTGCCGGGCGGGTCGGTGACCGGGCTCCCTCGTACGGATGCTCTGCGGCGACCGAGCCAGCGGACCTGTTCGACGGCCCGGAGGTTGGCGTCAGTGATGGCGTGCTCGAAGCGGGTGTACTCGGTGACGGGCTCGGAGACGACCCGGGCAGCAGATCGCGCGGCCGGTACCAGTCCCTCAGCTGCATCTCACTGACGGAGTCGGCGATCGGCCTGGTGCTTCCTGTGCCCGTACTGCGCGTGGCCGATGCGGGCACAGCCGCTGGGTGACGGTGTCGTCGCGGTGCTGTGTGACGCGCACGCTGCGGAGGGGGCGCAATACACCTGTAGTCCCCGGCAGGGGACCACGGCACCAGCCTTGGATGGCGGGAAGCGGCTCCAGGACATTGAGGTGTTCCCCGCAGCCGCCGACTCCACGCCGCTGCGGCAGGCGGTGTGACGCTTGGGCCGGTCCGGGCGCGGGATGGCCGACCGTGTCGGCGAGGCTGCCGTGATCACCGAGTGGTGGGGTCCTCTCCGGTCTCCGGAGCATCCCGGCAGGGTTGGTCCGAAGACCGGTCCGGCGTCGTCGGGTATCGAGTCGAGCGCCCCGCCCTCAGGGTTCCGGGCAGCGCCCCGCACCCGCACCGGGTCAGCCCGCGAAGCGGGCGCCGAGACCGCCGTCGACGGGGATTTCGGCGCCGGTGATGCCGCGGGCACCCGGTCCGAGCAGGAAGGCGACGACCTCGGCCACGTCCCGGGGTTCGCACATTCGCCGCATCGGGTGCACGTCCACCACCTCGGCCTCGGCTGCTACGGGATCGGGTTGGGCGGCGAAGTAGTCGCGGACCAGGGCCGTCCGGGTCCAGCCGGGGCTGACCGCGTTGACCCGCACCCCGTGCGGAGCGAGTTCGAGGGCCAGGCTCCGGGTCAGCCCCACCAGACCGGACTTCGCTGCGGCGTAGGGGAAGTACCCGGCGGAGGTGAGCCGGGCGTGCAGGGAGGCGATGTTGACGATCGAGCCCGTGCCGCGTTCGCGCATGGCGGGGATGAGTTGCTTGGCGACGAGCCAGGCACCCTTGAGGTCGACGGCGAAGACTCGGTCCCACTCGGCCGAGGTCATCGTGGCGGGGTCGAAGTAGGCGTTGATCCCGGCGTTGTTGACCAGTAGCGTCGCCGGGCCGAGGCGGTCGGCGACGGACGCGGTGGCAGCGACGACGCCCGCCTCATCGGTGATGTCGACGGCCAGCGGCAGCATCCGGTCCGCGTGGGCAGCGTGGCGGTCGGCGGCGTGGTCGAGTGCGGTCTCGTCGCGGTCGAGCACGGCGACGGTGGCACCCGCCGCCAGCAGGACGTCGACGACGGCCTCGCCGATGCCCTGCGCGCCGCCGGTGACGACGGCAGTGCGGTCCTGGAGCGGGTGCGGGTTCACGGTGCCTCCCGGTGAGTAGTGTCGGCGGACGGTCGCGCGGTGGTGGTGGATGGGACCCCGGGGGCTCCCGGGTGCAGGACGGCCGGTGGTGTGGGCGGTGCCGACGCTCCGACATCGGCGGCCAGCACTCGCCCGTCGTGTCCGTGGCCGCCGTCGGGCCGGGCCCCGTCGGGGTGTGGCTGCTCGGGGCCGCCGTGGGGCGGGGGAAGAAGACCGATCGTCGCGGTGGCCACGAACAGGGTGCCGTCGATGAGCGCGGGGCTCGCGGGCTGGACCGCGGGGAGCGGCAGGACGGCGTCGAGGGCGCCGTTGGGCGTGTACCGGTGGACCGCGCCGGCGCCCCAGACCGCCACCCAGAGGCGGCCGTCGTCGTCCACCGTCATGCCGTCCGGGCTTCCGGTGCCCGGTGCGAACGCGACGTGCACGGTGCGGTCGTGGAGTTCCCCGCCGTCGGGGTCCACCCGGAAGCGGTCGATGCGGCCCTCGGCGCTGTCGGCGAGGTACATCACCGTCCCGTCGGCCGTGAACGCCGGACCGTTGGGGATGCTGAGGCCGTCCAGCACGGTGGTGACTGACCCGTCGTGCCCGACCCGGTGGAGTCGGCCGAGGCCGCGTTCCGGGCCGTAGGGCATGGTGCCGAACCAGAAGCGTCCGGACGGGTCGCAGCATCCGTCGTTGACGCGGCTGGGCACGGGGTCACCGGCGCCGGGGCGGGCCAGCCAGGTGAGGCCGCCGTCGGGGGCGAGCACGGCGGCGCCGGTGCCTGCGGCCGCCAGCCAGTAGCCGGGCCGGCCGGCCAGCGGTGCGACGGCGCCCAACGGGACGTCCAGGCGCAGCAGGACGGTCCCGTCGCCGGGAAAAGCGGGGTCGAGGGTGGTGAGGGTGCCATCGAGGATGTCGACGGTCACCAGGCGGCCTCCGGTGTGGCGCAGGCCCTCGCCGAGTTCGCGTCGGGAGGTGGTCCAGGGGCGGAACGCCGGTGCGGCGGGCGCCCGGTGCGGGTGGCGGGTCACAGGTGTCTCCTTCCGGTTCCGCCGCGCCCGTCCGGAGGAACAGGACAGGTGCGGCGGGGCTGTGGCGCCGCGCTGCGCTGCCCTCCCTCCTCGCGGGACGGCTGGGTCCCCGGTGGGGTGATGGCGGGTCGCGGTGGGACGGTCAGCGCAGCGTGGCGCCGTCCTCCCGCTCCAGCAGGGCGAGTTCGCGGCGTTCGGGCAGCCCTTGCCAGTCGCCTGCGGAGCCGACGGCGAAGGCGCCCACGGTGTTGGCGCGTTCCAGGCGGTCACGTGGGCCGAGTCCGTCGAGCAGACCCGACAGCAGGCCGGCGGTGAAGGCATCCCCGGCGCCCACGGTGTCGCGGACGGTGACACGGCGCGCGGGCGCGTGTTCCCGGCCTTCCGGGGTGTGCAGCTCGGCGCCTGCGCCGCCGAGCTTGACGGCCACCTCCCGGGTGTGCCCGCCGGACAGCAGGGACCGGACCCGGTCGGCGGTGGTGCGTGCCGAGGGGTCGGCGGCCAAGGCGAGTTCGTCGTCGGAGGCGATGACGAGGTCGGCGTCGCGGGCCAGCGGGCGCAGGACGTCGGCGGCCTCGGACGCGTCCCAGAGTCGGGCGCGGTGGTTCACGTCCAGGCTGACCAGGATTCCGGCGGCCCGGGCCGCGTGGACGGCGGCGCGCACGGCGGCCAGCGGCCGTGGCCCCAAGGCGCAGGTGATGCCGGAGACGTGCAGGATCCGGGCGCCGTCGAGCATGGCGAGCGGCACGTCCTCGGGGCACAGGCGGGAGCCCGCCGAACCCGCTCGGTAGTACTGGATGCGCGTCAGGTCGGCGATGCGCGGTTCGGAGAACAGCAGTCCGGTCGGGGCGCCGGGGTCGGTGCGGGCGCCGGTGGTGTCCACGGACTCGGCACGCAGACTGCGCAGGACCAGGGTGCCCAGCTCGTCGTCACCGACGCGGCCGATCCAGCGGGCCCGGTGTCCGAGCCGGGTCAGTCCGACGGCCACGTTGGACTCGGCCCCGGCCACCGAGAGCCGCAGGTCGCCGCCCATTCGGAGCGGTCCGGACGCCCGGAGCGCAGCCATCGTCTCCCCGAGGGTGACGACGTCGGGGGTGGCCTGGGCGGTCATGCCCGCTCCCGGTGACCGGTGAGGGCGGCGAGGAAGGAGCGGCACCGCTCCCGCAGCGCGTTCAGGTCACCGCCGCGCGGGGCGTCACCCACGATCGGTGATCCGACGCCGACGGCCAGCGCCCCGGCCTCCAGGTAGGCGCGGGCGGCGTCGGCGTCCACACCCCCGGTCGGCACGAACGGGACACCGGGCAGCGGGTCGCGCAGCGTGCGCAGGTAGGCCGGGCCGCCGACGGAGGCGGGGAAGAGCTTGACGGCGGTGGCGCCCTCGGTGACCGCCCGGACGATCTCGGTGGGGGTGAGCGCGCCGGCGACGACGGGCAGGCCGAGCGTGTGCGCGGTGACGCTCCCCTCGGCGAGCGCGGGCGTGACGACGAAGGCGGCTCCCGCCTGCTGGACGGCTCGGGCGTCGTCGCCGGTGAGGACGGTGCCGGCGCCGATGAGGGCGTCACCGGCCTCCCGCGTGCAGCGGGCGATGATCCCGGCCGCGTCAGGAGTCGTCAGGGACACCTCGATCAGGGCGACGCCCTCCTCCAGGAGGGTGTGCACGGTCTGCTCGGCGGCCCTCGGGTCGGTGCCGCGGACGATGGCGATCAGGCGTTCACGGCGGAGTCGGTCGGTGAAGCTCATGCGGTCAGTCCTCGGGTGGGTACGGAACGAGTGCGGGGCGGGGGCCGGCGTCACCACTCGGCGAACGATCCGTCGGGATGACGCCACAGCGGGCTGCGCCATGGAGCGTCTGCGCCCGCGGCGGCGTCGGCCCGGCGGACCGCGTCCTCGTCGACGGTGATGCCCAGCCCCGGTCCCGTCGGGCGCGCGACGTGGCCGTCGGTGAAGCGGAAGACCTCCGGGTCGACGACGTAGTCGAGGAGTTCGGCGCCGTCGTTGTAGTGGATGCCGACGCTCTGTTCCTGGATCAGGAAGTTGGGCGTGGCGAAGGCGACCTGGAGCGAGGCGGCGAGCGCGATCGGCCCCAGGGGGCAGTGCGGCGCCAGCTGGACGTCGAAGGTCTCGGCGAGGGCGGCGATCCGGCGCAGCTCGGAGATGCCGCCGGCGTGCGAGGGGTCGGGCTGGGCGACGGCGATCCCGGCGGTCAGCGCGGGCAGGAAGTCCCAGCGCGAGTAGAGGCGTTCGCCGGTGGCGATGGGCACGGTGGTGGAGCGGACGAGCGGCTCCAGCAGCCGGGTGTGCTCAGGGGTGACGGGCTCCTCGGCGAACAGCGGGTGCAGCTCCTCCAGCGCGGCGAGCAGGCGCCGCGCCCCGGCGGGACCGAGGCGGCCGTGCAGGTCGACGGCGACGTCCCGGCCGGGACCGAGCACCTCACGCGCGGTGGCCACGCGGGCGTGCGCGGCGGCGATGTCGGCCGCGTCGGCCAGGCGCCCGGTGCGGCCGGTGGCGTTCATCTTGACGGCGGTGAACCCGGCCTCGACCTGGGCGCTGACGGCGTCGGCGATCTCGGCCGGTTCGTCGCCGCCGACCCAGCAGTAGACGCGGGCCCGGTCGCGGACGGCGCCGCCGAGCAGGTCGTGCACGGGGACGCCGAGCGTCTGGCCCCGGATGTCCCACAGGGCCTGGTCGATGCCGGCGACGGCGCTGGAGAGCACCGGCCCGCCGCGGTAGAAGGTGCCGCGGGTCATCACCTGCCAGTGGTCCTCGATGTGCCGCGGGTCCAGCCCGACGAGGTACTCGGCCAGTTCGCCGACGGCCGTACGGACGGTGTCGGCGCGGCCCTCGACCACCGGCTCTCCCCAGCCGACGATCCCCTCGTCCGTCTCGACGCGGCAGAAGAGCCAGCGGGGCGGTACCCGGAAGGTTTCGATGCGGGTGATCTTCATGGTGTTTCTCGGTCCTCCGGTTCGGTGCCGTGCCCGCCGCTCCGGATGGTGCGGTCGTCGTCCATGTCGGCCGCGGTGCGGGTACGGGAGGGGGCCGCGGTGCGGGCGAGGTCTGCGTCGGCGCGGGCGAGCAGCGCGCGCATGGCTTGCTCGGCGGCGGACGGGTCCGCGTCGCGTACGGCGCGCAGGACGGGTTCGTGCGCGGGGACCGGATCGTCGGCCTCGGCGGAGTGGACGAGCCGGTCGCGTTCGGTCAGGCCCGGTCCGATGAAGACGTCCATGCGCTGGAGCAGTTCGTTGTGGGTGGCGCGGAGCAGGGCGCGGTGCCAGGCGAGGTCGGCCTCGGCGGCCGCGGCGGCGTCGTTGGAGGTCTCGGCCATGCGGGCCAGGGCCGCCTCCAGCTGGGTCAGGTCCTCCTCGGTGCGCCGTTCGGCGGCCATGCGGGCGGCGGCGGGTTCGACGATGAGGCGGACCTCGGCGAGGTCCCGCAGGACCAGTTCCGGCGCGTCCGTGGCGAACTGCCAGCGGATGACGTCGGCGTCAAGCAGGTTCCAGTCCTCCCGGGGTCGGACGAACGTGCCGCGCTTCTGCCGCGCGTCGACCAGGCCCTTGGCGGTGAGCACCTTGAGGGCCTCCCTCAGCACCGTCTGGCTGATGCCGAGTTCGTCGATGAGGGAGGCGAGATCCAGGGTTTCGCCTACTCGCAGGCGCCCCTGCACGATGCGGGTGCCGACCGTCTCCACGATCTGCCCGTGCAGGCCCCTGCCCACGTACTGGGCCATGTTCCGTTCCTCCTCCGCCCGTGTGCCCCGTGCGGTGCGCACACCGCCACCTTATATTATTTATGAATTAAAAGGGGTGTGGTTTCCGTCCTCCCCGATGGTGAGACGGACCACGGGCACCGTTCCGCCGCCGGGCAGTGGAGCCGTCAACTCCCAGCTCCCGCACGGGTCCTGGTCCCCTGGCAGACGGACGTGGCAGGCCCTGCCCGGCTCCAGCACGCCGAGCGTGAGCGGCGGTGCCCCGGCCGGACCGCGGGCCTCCAGCCGGCCCGCCGCGTACGGTACGAAGACGCCCGCGATCCGGCCGTCCGCCTCCGTCCGCGGCAGCCCCGCCCAGTAGCCGGCCGGGGTCACCGCCTCCACCGGGCCGGCAGCCGGACCGACACCGAACTCCACGTCCAGGGAGGCCGACGCCCCCGGCGCCAGCATCGTCAGCGGCCCCAGCGCCTCGCACTCGACGACATGGTCGCGCGGCAGCAGACCGCCCAGATGAGGCAGCCCCTCCGCCAGCGGACACTCCATCCACACCTCGGCGCGCGAGCCCTCGTCGGGATAGGCGCCCTCGTACACGGCGAAGCGCTGCACCAGAGTGCGCCCCGGGCCGACGTGCGCCAGCCATCCGGCCGAGTCGGGGAAGCCGACCTTGCCGACGACATCCTGGTGCGGCACGTACAGGACACCCGGAGCCGCCTCCAGCACCCGGGGCTGGCCGGTGCCGGCGACCAGCGGCACGGTGGCCTGCCGCCCAGATCCGGCGCGGCCGAGGTAGACGCCCTCGACACCCGCCGGGTCCGCCGACGGGGCCCCGGCGAGCTGGGTGACGTTCCACAGCGCCCAACAACGTTCCGAGGCGGCCGTGTTGGTCATCGTCAGGCCCAGGACAAAAGCCGTGCTGCCCGGACGCAGCACGATCCGGCGCTCCAGCCGCAGACCGGTGCGCGGATCGTCACCACTGGTCAGCACGAGCGTCGCCGAGCCGTCCCGCTGCTCGACCCGGGCGGCGTAGGGACCCGAGTCCAGGACCGGGTCCGGCGGACCCGCCCACTGGCCGGGGCCGTCCCAGCCCTGCGGCGCGGGCCAGGTCTTGTCACCGCCCCAGTTGAGCCAGTCGGCCATCGGGCCGTCGTGCGGGCCGGGTCGCACGCCGGGCAGCGGCGCGAGCGCATCATCCAGGAGGCGGGGGTTGCGGTACAGGAACTCCGCGCCGTCCAGCGTCACCGAGAGCAGCCGGCCACCCAGCCCCGGCGCGGCGGTCACCGTCAGGGCACCGGCGTCCAGCGTGATCAGCTCCCCGTGCGCGGTCGGTGCCCGACGCACCCGCACCGAGCCGTCCACGGCGGCCACCGGTCAGCCGTCCAGACCGGGTTCGAGCACAACCTTGCCCCGGGCCGCGCCCGCGGCGAGCGCGAACGCATCGTCCGCCTGCGCGAGGCCGAAGCGGTCGCTGACGATCCGCTCCGGCCGGACGCCCCAGCGCACCAGGTTGCGCGCCAGCTCCGCCATGACCGGCACCGAGGTGACCCAGGAGGCGTACAGCGTGACCTGCTTGTGCAGCAGGGCGTCGGAAACCTCCGTCTCCAGCGTCCCGCCTTCGCCGACCAGGGAGATCCGTCCCCATTCAGCGATGTGCGCGATGGCGGTGGACCGGCCGGGACGGGTGCCCGAGCAGTCGATCGCGGTGGAGGCCCCGCGCCCGCCGGTGAGCGCGGCAACGGCGTCGGACGCGTCCTCGGGGGTGACCGTCGCGTCGAAGACGTCCAGCCCGTCCGCCCACGCGCGGCGCTCGGGCGAGACTTCCACACCGATGACCCGCCGCGCCCCACGCCCGCGGCCGGTCATCGCCGCGGCCAGGCCCACCGGCCCCAGGCCGACGACGAGCAGGTCGTCGTCGCCGTTCACCCCCATCCGCCGGATGCCCTCGTAGGCCGTGCCGAAGCCGCAGGCGATGAGCGCCCCGTCGACGAAGCTCAGCTCGTCGGGCAGCGGCACCAGGGTGTGCTCGTCGGCGAGCAGGTAGTCGGCCGCTGCGCCGTCGCGCTGCCAGCCGTAGGCCGCGCGGCCGGGGTCCGCGCAGCTGATCTGGTAGCCGCGGGCGCAGTTGTCGCACAGCCCGCATCCGGAGATGTGGTAGACCACCACCCGGTCACCCGGCCGGTGCCGCCGCACCCCTGGGCCCGTCGCCACGACGGTGCCGCTGGGTTCGTGGCCGGCGACGACGCCCCGGTAGGCGGGACCGTCCACCCCGCGGTGGGTCTTGTGCTCGCGGTAGATGTAGCCGATGTCGCTGCCGCAAATACCGGCCGCGCCCACGCGCAGCAGCACCTGCCCCGGGCCGGGCGCGGGCACCGGCAGCTCCCGCACCTCGGTGGTGCTGTTCCCCGGCAGGTATACGCCGCGCATGGTGGCGGGCGGCGGGGTGGTGGTCTCACTCATGGGGTGTCCTTCGTGCGGGTTGGAGCAGATGGTGGCGGACGGGTCAGGTGGTGCGCGTCGCGATGCCCTTGCGGGAGATGACGACGTTGATGAGCACGGCCCCGACGATGATCACGCCGCGCACGACGTCCTGGAGGAAGGAGTTGACCCCCAGCAGGACCAGTCCGTTGGCGATCACCGAGATGAACATCACGCCCAGCATCGTCCCGACCAGGCTGCCGCGGCCTCCGGCGAGCGCGGTGCCACCGATGACCACGGCGGCGATCACGTCGAACTCCAGGCCCGCAGCAGCGCCGCCGTTGCCCGAGCCCAGACGGGCCGCCATCAGGATGCCGGTGAGGGCGGCCAGCAGTCCCGTGGTGGCGAACAGGAGGACGCGCACACGGCCGATCGGGATGCCCGCCAGCTGCGCGGCCGCCGCGTTGCCGCCCACGGCGTAGACCGAGCGCCCGTAGGCCGTCCGACGGGCGACGTACCAGAACACCAGGAACAGCAGCACCAGCACGACTGCCGGGGTCGGGACGCCGAGAATCTTGCCGCCCAGCGCGTCCATGAAACCGCCGTCCGGGGTGGCGACCGGGAGCGCGTTGGTGGTGTAGAGCGCGAGACCGCCCAGTGCGCTCCACAGTCCGAGCGTCGCGATGAAGGACGGCACCCCGAACCGGGCGCGCAGCCAGCCGGCCGCCGATCCCCACAGCGCGCCGGCCACCAGGGTGAGCAGCAGCGCGAAGGGCAGCCCGAGGTCCCACTCGGTGGCGCCCTTGGCGAACAGCACCGAGGCGAAGGCCACGGCCGGGCCGATGCTGATGTCGATCTCCCCGGCGATGATCACCAGAGTGACGCCGAGGGCGGGGATGCCGACGGTCGCGGCGTCCCGCAGGATGCCGAGCTGGTTGTCGGTGCTGAGGAACCCGCCGGCGGTGACGCCCAGCGCGATGTACAGCACCACGACCGCGGCCAGCAGCCCGAATTCGTTGAGGTGGCGCAGCCGGCGGACGCGGACGGCGTCGGCGGGCGGCGACGGGGTGCCGGACGGCTTGCCGGCCACGAGGGTCGAGGACATGGTTGTCTGCCTCACACTTCCACCGCCATGGTGGCGGCCATGATGTCGTCGAGAGTGATGTCGGGTGCGAGGAACTCGCGCGTGAACCGGCCGTGCTGCAGAGTCAGGACCCGGTCGCAGACGAGCGGCAACTCCTCCAGCTCGCCGGAAACAAAGATGACGGCGGCGCCTTCGTCGGCCAGGGCCCGGATCAGGCGGTAGATCTGCTGCTTGGCCTCGACGTCCACACCGCGGGTGGGTTCGTCCAGGAGCAGCACCCGGCTACGGGCGTGCAGCCAGCGGCCGATGACGGCCTTCTGCTGGTTGCCGCCGCTGAGGTTCACGATGGGGGTGTCCAGGCTCGGGGTCTTCACCGCGAGCCGTCGCACCAGGTCCTCACCGGCCTCACCGGCCCGGCGGGACGAGAGACCGGTCCGGCCACTGATCCCGCCGAACCAGGACATCGTCATGTTCTCGCCGACGCCCAGCAGGGGGACGATGCCCTCGCCCTTGCGGTCCTCGGGCGTCATGCCCACCCCCAGCCGCTTCATCACCGACGCGGTGGGACGGGCGACCGGCCGCCCTTCGAAGGTGACCGTGCGCTCGGCGACGGGCTCGAACCCGGCGACCGAGCGCAGCAGTTCGCTGCGCCCCGACCCCAGCAGCCCGCCGATGCCCAGCACTTCCCCGGCGTACAGGTCGAAGCTGACGTCTTCCAGCTTCGGCGGCAGCTTCAGGCCCCGGACGGACAGCAGCGGGGTACCGGTGCGGTCCACGGGGCGCGGCGCGAACGGTTCCTGCTCGCGGGCGGCCCGGCCGAGCATGAGGGCGACGATCTGCGCGGTCGTCGCCTCCCGCACGTCCACCGTGTCCACCACGCTGCCGTCCCGGACGACGGTGACGCTGCGCGCCACCTGCCGGATCTCGTCCAGCCGGTGGCTCACGTAGATCACCGCGACACCGGAGGCGGAGATGCGGCCGACGGCCTCCAGGACGGTACGCGCCTCCCCGGCGGCCAGCGCGCTGGTCGGCTCGTCGAGGATCAGCAGCCGCGGCCGGCGGCGCACCGCCCGGGCGATCTCGACGAGCTGCTGCTCTGCCAGCGGGAGCGAGCCGACCGTGTCCTCCGGACTGACCCGCACGTCCAGCTCGGCCAGCACCTCGGCAGCCTCCCGGCGCATCCGGGGGAAATCCACCCCGGACGCGCCGCGGCGGGGCCACTCACCGAGGAACAGGTTCTCGGCGACCGTCATCTCCGGGACCAGGCTCAGTTCCTGATGGACCGTGGCCGCACCCAGCTCGGCCGCCCGGCGCACTCCGCCATCGCCGAGGATCTCCCCGCCGATGCGGACCTCGCCGCTGTCGGGAACCTCGACACCGGACAGCATCCGGATGAGCGTGGACTTGCCCGCTCCATTGCGTCCGAGGAGGGCACGGACCTCGCCCGGCTCGATCCGGAAGTCGACGTCGACCAGCGCGCGGACGCCCGGGTACTGCTTGTTCAGGCCGCTCGCCTCGGCGGCCGGCGCGGGGCCGGACTCACCGGGCGGCGGTGGGAAGGTCGTCATGCTCGCTCCAGGGGAACCGGAGGGACGGGGAAGGGGCCGGAAACGGCTGTGGCGGTGTTCGCCGCGGACACGACGGCCCTCACGGCAGGCCGTCCGGGTGGGTGCGCAGCCACTCGCGGGCCTGCTCGGGGGTGGAGTAGAGCTTCACCGGGGCGGGCACGACGGGATCGTCCAGCTCCTCACCGGCGACAACCCGCGCGGTGGTGCGCGTCGCCAGCTCGCCGACCTCGACACCGGAGATGTCCACGTCGGCCTTGAGCACCCGGTGGTCGGCCAACTCCCGGGCCAGGTCGGACGTCATGTCGCTGCCGAAGACCACCGTCCGGCCGACGAAGCCGCGCTGGCGCACGGCACGCACCGCGCCCATCGTGGCGCCGCCGGACTCGCCGTAAAAGGCGTCGACCCGCGGCTGCGCGCTCAGGATGCGGTCGGCGACCTCGACGGCCTGGTCGATCGTGGTGCCCTGCTGGTTGGAGACAATCTTTGCCTTGGGCAGTTCGGCGAACAGCGCCTTCTCGAAGCCCACTCGGCGCTGGATGCACACCTCGACCGTCTCGCAGTTGAGCACGGCGATCCGGGGGGCGTCGATGCCCTCGGACCGGAAGTACTTCGCCGCCTCCGCGCCGGCCAGCTCCCCGAACTTCACCGGATCGCCCAGCACCCAGGCACTCACGTACTTGCGCGTCGCCTCCTCGGTCAGGCAGGTGTTGTAGCAGACGACCTTGACGCCGTTCTCGTGCGCAAGGCGCACGGCGGGGATGGACGCGGTGGTGGAGACGGGCGAGAGCACCAGGGCCTTCACCCCGGCGGCGCTCACGGTGTCGACAAAAGTGCTCTCCTTGGAGGCGTCGCCCTGGGCGTTCAGCTCCAGCAGCTGGACCCCGTCGCCGAGACGGCCGACCGAGTCCTGCATGCCCTTGCGGACACCGGCGTAGTAGCCCTGGGCGTCCATGTAGACCAGCCCGACCCGGCCGCCGTCCCCTGCCCGCGGTATGCACCCGGTCAGCGCGACCATCGTCAGCGCCAGGCCGAGGCACACGGCGAACACGGTGCGATGCCGCTTCCTGCCGTCCCTCATGACATCACTCCGAATCACGTACAAAAGCCGTGTACGACCGCATCCGGCGCGGATCGCCACTGCGGCGTGCTCCGAGTATGGGAGGGACCCCCGAGGAAGGTCAAGATTAATTGCTAATTAATGATTTGATCGAGTGCGGTGCCCGCGCTTCCGGGCCCGCACCGACCGCCACCGCGGGGGTGACGGCGGCCGGCGCGGACACGCGGCCGGCCCGATGCGGGGCACGCGGACCTTCTCCAGCACGGGTTCGAACTGCGGTGAGTCCCCGCGCTGTCTCGCAGTAACCAGGATCGACAGGGGGTTCTGGCCCTGCTCGACAGCCAGGTGCAGCTTGGTGGTGAACCCGCCTCGCGAACGTCCCAGCCCGTGATCACCGGGCTCGGTGAACACACCGCCCGGCGGTTCCTTCTGGGGGTCACCCCGCTTGCGAGCCCCGGCCGCATGCTGATGGGCACGGCACACCGTGGAATCGACGCTCAGGTCCCACACGATCGCCCCCTTCGCGTCGGCCAGGGACTGGAGCCGGGTGAGGATTCGCTGCCAGGTTCCGTTCCGCTGCCATCGACGGAACAGGTCATGGATCCGGCCCCACGACCCGTACTCGACGGGCACATCCCGCACGGCACACCAGTCCGGACCCTAAACCGTATGCCGTCGATCAACTGTCGCCGAGGCCAGACGGGCGGCCGTCCCGCCTTCATCCCCTTCGGCAACAACGATTCCAACACCGCCCACTGTTCGTCCGTGAGATCTCACCCGCGCCATGAGCCGTGATCATTCACAGCTCGAGATCCACTTTCGGTACACGGTCTGGCTTGACCTTTAACGTGTGACGTCGAACGGCGTGTCGTACTTGATCACTCGGTTCGGTAACTGCCTTACGTGGAAACGGCCTTCGTCTGAACATGTGCTCCGACCAAGGAACACGCACGTCCAGCGCGAAGGCCGTGAGGATGAGTCTGCTGCATCGCGATGTCCAGCAGGAGCCGCCGACTGAACTGCCACGCTTCCGAGGTGAGTTCTACTCCTGTCTCACCGCTCGCTCGGATGCGTTGTTCGAGCTCGCGGATGCGATTCTGTGCGGGGACGGGCCGGTGAGGTCGTTGACCGAGCTGTCGCTGGTGGGCGAACACCGTCGTGGACACGGAGGCCGCGGATCGCGTGCTCGCGAAGCTCGTCGGGGTGTTTACGTGGTGCTGGCATGGTGCTGGTGAATCTCCTTCGCCAGGATCGTAACCCTGTCATCAGGGACTCCACCCGCGTTCGCCTCGATTGTCCCCGACCTGGAACCCGCCGGGCCGAGCTTGGTAAGACGGTCGCGGTGTTCCCGTGCTCACCGGCGAGCGCGGCTCGCTCGAAAGCCTGCCAGTCCGGTCCTGCAGGGCGCGTCGCCAGGGGGCCGTATCGAGACGCCTACCCATCCTCTGCGAACCGCCAATTACCGTGCAGGAACGGTGATCCCGGGCCGGTTCTCACTGGACCGGACTCACCGCCAAGGCGCACCCCGTCGAGGTTGTACCCGCGGCGGACGACATCGTCATGAGCCTCAGTAAGGAACGCTCGGGTGCTGGGCTGGCGGAACGCGTAGACCTGCCACTGTGTGCCTGGAGAGAAGCGCTCCAGCCAGGAGTCGTCGATCAGGTCGGCCAGACCTGCTGTGCGCCGGTCCCCCTCAGCGTCGTGGTATTCGACCCAGACCACAGGAGTCTCGGTGCCGTCGAAGTCGTCGAAGTGCGTCACCGTCGCCGTGCGAGGCGTCCGGTCGAGGGCGGGGAGAGGCTTCGAGACGGTCCGCTTCAGCGAGATCCACGTGACAAGCGTCGATACCAGGATCACTCCCGCCAGCGCACACGCCCAGATTTCCCAGCTCATCTCGCGCCCTCCGACCTTCGCACGCGTCTTCGGATCCTTCCTTCCGTTCTCATGGATTCTGCCACGGAGCATGCTCCCGATCACGGGTTCGGCAGACGCGAGATCAAGCCGCGACCTTTCAATAGGCCGGATTGCATGGGTAGTTGGCGGTGATGTCCGTCTGGGGCGGCTGCTGGTCAGCCCTCGTGACGCATACGGTCGTCTCCTGCTGTGCGAGGTCCATCCGTGTGTCGTGCTCAAGGTAGAAGTCGAGTTCGCCAGGATGACGTCCATGCGGCATCCGGGAGCTGCTCTGCCGTGTTGTCGATTGTGTCGACGGCATCCCCTGCGTGGCAGAAACGCGCCAGGCCCTCCGCCACCGCGTGGACGGCGTGATCTCTTCCAGGTCATCATCGACCAGCACAGGACCGACTGTGCTGGTCGCAGGTGCCGAAGTCCGCAATCCGGTTGCATGGTCAGTGTCCTCCTCTCTCTGCGGAGCGGAGGCATCGGGGGCTTCTTTCCGCAGCGACTCCGCAGGGCTGCGTGGAAGCCGCCGGTGGGTGTGAGCCGGGGTTCCTGCTTGTAACGGCCGTGGTAGCCGGTCAGGGTTGCCAGCTGGCATCCGACCGGGCCCGCCCCGGACAGGCACCGGGGGCTGGCGGCCCTCCCGCATTCGCGACATCCTCGCCCGCTGCCCCTGACTCACGGGCGCTGGCGACCTCCATGCCCGGAACATCCTGCGTGCCGGCCGAGAGCCGTGGCCGACTGTCGACCCCAAGGGTAAGCACGCCAGTGTGGTGTGGCTCTACTCATGATGCTTGGAGAGCATTTCGTCAGGTCAGCAGCGTAGGCCGGGAGCCCGACGAGCAACAGAACTGGTGCCCCTCAAGTGGCAGCGGTCCATGGAGAGTCCCACGGACGGCCAGTCGCAGAAGCATCCACGGGTGACATTCTCGGCTCCACAGCAATAGCTGGGGCGGGCGCCGAGTCGTGATCAGTGGGTGGTCCGGGCGAGGACTTTGATCCAGATCACCGAGGCGCGTAGGAGTAGGCCGGCGAGGTAGCTGTCTGGGGTCTTGTCATTCGGGTGGCGATGCCGCGGCCCTGAGTTTGTTGACCAGCCGTTCGACGGTGTTTCCCTCCTTGCAGAGGTCGGCGTCGTGGCTGGCGGGCCGACCGAGAGTGCGACGGAGCCCTCCCCTGACCCGACCCTGACCGTTTTTCGCTCTGCGCCCCGGTGGCCCCTGAGCGGTCCCCGATCCGCCCCGGAAAGACCCCTGACAGGGGCGCCACATGGGCGACAGTGCACCTAACGTGACCACGGTGCCCCGGCCGGGTCCGCACGCTTGGCACAACCGCTCTCTTCATGAGGAGGATCCATGCCGTTAAGGGCCAGATCCGCACTGCGGCGGATCGCCGCGCGGGGCACGGTCGTGGTCGTGGGAGCCGCCATGGCCGTCATCACCGGCCTCGCCGCCGCTCCCGCGGTGCACGCGTCGCCGTCTGCAACAGGGGCCCTGCGGTGGGCGCCGTGTGACGACCTGATGAAACCAGGAGCCGAGTGCGCCACTCTTTCGGTGCCGGTCGACTGGGCCCACCCGGACGGGCCGAGACTCGACCTGGCTGTGGCCCGCCGCAAGGCCACCGACCCCGGCGCACGCGTCGGCTCGATGGTGTTCGGCCCCGGCGGGCCGGGCGACTCGGGTGTGGAGATGGTGGAGGGCCGTATCAGCCGGTTCAGCCCCGAGGTCCGCCGCAAGTTCGACATCGTCAGCTTCGACCCTCGCGGCGTGGCGACAGCAACCCGGTGACCTGCTCCGGCGACCTGCTTGCCAAGCGGCCGTCACCGGAGCTGAAGAGCCAGGCGGACTTCGACGCCACCATGGCGTACAACAGGCAGCTCCGTACCGACTGCCGGGCCCGTACCGGCCCAGTGTTCGAGCACCTGGACACCGCCCAGACGGTCCGGGACCTAGACGCCCTCCGGGCCGCCCTCGGCGAGCGGAAACTTACCTTCCACGGCAGCTCGTACGGCACGCTGCTCGGCGCGCAGTACACCGAGACCTACCCGCGCCGCGTGCGCGCGATGGTGCTGGAGAGCGTCATGGACCACAGCGTCCTGACCACCCGTGAATTCCTGCGGTCCGAGGCGGCCACGGCAGAGGATTCCTTCCAGGAGTTCCTGAAGTGGTGCGACGGTGCCGCGGACTGCGCGCTGCACGGCCGCGACGTCCGCGCCGTCTGGCAGGGCCTGTTGGCCCAGGCCGGGCGCGGCGAGCTGGAGGACCCGGCCAAGCCGGGCACCTCGCTGTCGTCTTCGGACCTGGTCAACAAGATCGCGTTCCGGAAGTTCTACCAGGCCGACTACGCGGGCCTGGCCACGGCGATCGCGGGGATGGACGCGAGCAAGCCGCTGCCCGCGTCGCCCACCTCGATCGCGCCGCTTCCTCCGGCCACCCCGGTCTTCTGCTCGGACTGGCACCTGCCAGTGCGCGACTACCGAGAGTACGCCTCGCTCGTCACCATGATGAACACGACCGCGCCTGACCTGCCCTACCTGCTGCCGATGCACATGGCAGCGGCATGTCTGGGCGCGCCGACCGCCAACCCGCAGCACCGCCTGGACGCACACGGTGCCCCGCCGATCCTGGTGTCCAACGCGCTGCACGACCCCGCCACCGGCTACCCCTGGGCGGTCTCGGTGGCCCGGCAGTTCGGCCGCAGTGGCGTGCTCCTCACCTACAAGGGCCACGGCCACGGCAGCGTCACCAGCGGCCCGTGTATGGAGGGCGCCGTGGACAGCTATCTCACCGACCTGGCAGTCCCACCACGGGGCACCAGCTGCCCCGCCGTGCCGTCCTGATAGCTTGCCGATCCGGATCCGACAGGAAGGCGGATCCGTTCGGAAGACAATGGTGACACGCAGACAACTCACCGACGGACAGAGATCTTCACGGACGCGACCGGCGGCTCCGGAAACAAGGTCGCCCTGCTGATGCTGACGTTCGGCACCGTGGCGATCCTCGGCAGCTACGCGGCCGGTGTGCTGTCCGACCGGATCGGCGGCCGGGGCGTCATGGCGCTCTGCCTCGTCTGGGTCACCGCCTGCCTGCTCGTACTGCCCCTGGCCAACGGCTCGTTCCCGCGTCGCTGGTGTTCATCGCAGTGTTCGCCGTCGCGGCCTTCGGCATGAGCGCACCGCAGCAGCACCGTCTGATCGGCCTGAACCCGCCCCTCGCCGCGGTCCTGGTCTCCCTCCACTCGTCGATCCTCTACCTCGCGAGCGCGCTGGCCGGAGCCCTCGGCGGCCTCGGCATCAGCATGGTCGGCTCGGGCTCGCTGGGCTTGCTCGCGGCCGCCCTGGCGGTCCTCGCCCTCCTCCATGGGGCCGCCGCACCTGTACACGACCCGCGGTGCGCGTCGAACACGGGTAGCAGGATGCCGGACCGGTGTTTCAGGAGCGGCCTGATGGAGGAGTTCACAGACAGGCTGCCACACCCGGTGGTGCGGAACGCCGGAAGGACCGGGGCCCGGGACCGCCCGAGCCCACCGGGCGGGCAGGCGGTCCGGTGGGCTCAGCGGTAGGTCACGACCAGGACGCGGCCACCAGCGAGCGTTCCGCAACCGCCAGGTGCACGGCCGAGGCGAGCCAGGCCCTCGCGTAGGCGTCGGCCGAGGGGTCTGTCAGGCGGCCGAAGGTGTCGCGGGGGCGGCGGCCCGCCTCCGTTGTCAACGCCTGGGCGAGGTGGGCCGCTCCGCCGAATTCCGCCCGGACCAGGCGAGCGGAGAGCGAGGCCGCATCCGCCCCGCGGCCCGCCTCGGCCACGGCACGGCGACCGCCCGCGACGGCCGTCTCCAGCAGGCGCCGGACACGCCACAGCGGTGCCTCCGCCAGCGGGTCGGGGCCTGCGGTGACCGGCCCGCAGGCCGCAGGTCCTGCCGACTCGCGGGGGAAATGCTCGCCCTGGAGCCGGTCGTAGCCCAGGTCGGCACGGCCCTTCCACGCGTCCGGCAGCCGCAGCGTGGCGGACGCCCCCGGCACCGGCCCGACCGCCAGCGGCCGGAGCGTCGCCGCCCGGTCCAGGTCGGGGCGGCCGAGCACACGCAGGGCGAGCCTCGGGTGTTCGGCGATCCGGCGCAGGTTGGCGGCGTGCGGCAGCTCCGGGTGGGGGTGTGCGGGGTGGAGCCGCAGCAGCGGTCCCTCACCGGCGACGCGGACGACGACAGAGTCGCCGGCCGCACCGATCACCTCGACGTCGCAGCCCAGCAGACTCGGCGCCGTACCGCCGGGCCCTCCCGCCTCGGGCGCGCCGTGGGCGAGCACGGCGGCCATCGCCTCCTGCACCGGTCGGGCGAAGAGGGCGGCGGCGGGTTCCTCGGACCAGTCCACCCCGCGCAGTGGCGTCGCGCTGACCCCCCGCCCTGCCCCGAGCCGCCCGTCCGCGGAGACGGTGGCGCCGACGATCCGCAGACCCCCGCGCGCCAACCCGGCGTGGTCGAGGACGGCACCGCCGAGCGCCACGGACGCGGACCCCGCGCCCTTCACGCGGGCGAGGCCACCGGGGCGCACGTCGGACACCGTGTAACCGGCGCCGTCCGAACCGACCAGGTGCGTGGTCACTCCGCCGTACCCCGTCGCGGACAGCACCGGCTCCCGGCACAGGCCGTACACCCGCAGGCTGCCGCCCTGTTCGTAGACCCGGCGCGCGGAGCCCGCCGCATCCGTGCCGGCCAGCCCGGAGGCGAGCAGGGCGGTGCCGGCCAACAGCTCACGGAAGGCTCCGGTGAGGTCGGCGAGACGTTGTCCCTCACTCCGCTCCCGCGCAGCCCTCAGGCTCCGTACGACTCGCAGCGCGTCCGCTTCGGCCCGCGGCAGCCCGGCCAGCCGCGCAGTGTGGGCGGCGCGGAGCAGCTCGGCCTGCACCACGGCGCCGCCCGCCGTGACGCCGGCGGACAGGGCCTCGGCGGCGGCGTCCCACAGCGCCGTGGCGGCAAGGACCTGCGCCGCGGTGAGGACGGCCGGCGAGACCGCCGTGGCCGCAACGTCGGCGGCGGGGGCCGTGGGTGCGGCCTCCGCAGGCCCCGCGCCCGTGTCGGAGGCTGTGCCCGAGCCTGCGGCCTTACCCGTACCCGAGTCGTCACCCCCGCCCGCGTCGCCCTCCCCATCGGCGATGGGTGCCGCGCCCAGCACCGCGGCCCGGTGCAGGCAGCGCGGGGCCAACAGGCAGGTGCACACGGCCTGTTCCGCATTCGTGACCGTGCCGGACGGGCCCGGGCGCAGTGTGACCGTGGCGTCCTCGCCGAAGTGGACCTCGACCGCCCCGTCGGCCGTGGCGGAGGGCTGGTCGGCGCAGCCCGAGATCGCCGCGTCGAGTTTCTTGCGCAGCCGTGCGCTGAGCCGCTCCACGGCGTCGGCGAGGACGTCGGGGGCGACGGGAGGCAGGAGTGCGGTGCTCAACGGTGTTCTCCACGGAGGCGGTCGCCCACCCAGCGGGCGAGTTCGAGCGGGCTGAGGGCGGCCACCGGCATACCGGCCGCGACGAGTTGGCGCGCTGTGGACACCGAGTAGCGCGGCGTGCCGGTGTCGTCGAGCGCCGCGCAGCCCAGCAGGTGGGCGCCGGAGGACGCCAGGGCACGCACCTCGCCCAGCAGCCCGCCGAGCGGTGCGCCCTCCTCGAAGTCGCTGACCACGACGACGAGCGTGCGGCTCGGCACGGTGATCAGCGAACGCGCGTGCGCGAGACCGGCCGCGATGTGTGTACCGCCGCCGACCCGGACCTCCAGCAGCAGCGACAGCGGATCCTCGACCCGGTCGGTCAGGTCGATCACCTGCGTGGAGAAGGCCAGGAAGTGCGTGGACAGGGTCGGAACCCCGCCGAGGACCGCGGCCGTCAGCGCCGACCAGATCACCGACGCCTCCATCGAGCCGGAGACATCGACGACGAGGACCAGGCGCCAGTCCGCCTCCTTGCTCGCCCGCGTGCTGAACAGCGGGCGCTCCGGTACGACGACGAGCCGGCCGTCCTCCGTCCGCCGGGTGTGGGCGAGATTGGCCCGCAGGGTACGGGCGAGGTCGAGGCGCCCGCCGGGCCGTCGGGTCGGGCGCGGGGTGGCCAGACCGGTGAGCGCCGGGCGCAGGCGGGTGGCCAGCTCGCGGGACAGCTCGTCGACGAGCCGCTTCACCAGCGGGCGCAGCCGGGCGAGTTGGGCCTCGGGCATGCCTCCGGCCAGGGACAGCACCGCACCGAGCAGCTCCACGGACGGGCGTACCGACGCCGGATCGAGCTGCGCGAGCACGTCGGTACGACCCGCGTCGGCGGCCTCCGCGAGGACCTCCTCGCGTACGTCGGTGCCGAAGAGGGCCTCCAGCTCCTGCGCCCACTCCCGCGCGGTGGGGAAGGACGGGTCCTGACCGCCGCCCTGACCTGGTGCGCCGCCGTCCAGGTCCTGGGCGCCTTCGCCGCGCCCGCGGCCGTAGAGCTCGTCCAGGGCGCGGGCGTAGCGGCGCGCGTCGCTGGTGAGCCGTTCCTTGTGGCGGCCGAGCAGCAGCCGCCAGCGGTCGGCACGGCCGAGCCGTCGGTCCGCGTCGTCCGCGGCGGCGCCGTCCGCTGCGGGTGGGGGTGCGGGGCAGGGTTTGTCGGCCGAGTCCGGCTCCGTTCCTGCGTCGGCATCCGCGCCCGGCAGGCCCAGGGCCTTCAGCGCCGCCGATCCTGCCGCGTCGGCGGCTGCCCACAGGGCGAGCAGCTCGGGCGGGGCGTCGAGTGACAGGTCGAGCCGGTCGCCGAGCCGTTCCGTCACGGTGGTGAGTAGCCTGTCGCGCGCGGCCGGGGTGAGCGTGTCGAAGCCGCCGCGCAGGGCCGGGAGCCGGTCGAGGAAGTCCTGGTCGGCCAGCGCGTCGACCCGGTCCATGAGCGCGGCGAGCGCGTCCGGCGACGCTTGGAGCAAGGGCCCGGCGGCTGTGAGCACCCCGGCAAGGCGCTTCGCAAGCGCCCGGCGCGTGTCCGGGGCCGTGGCCCCGTCGATCCAGCCGGCCGTACGCTCGCCCAGCCCGGCCGCGTCGTCCAGGTCGAGCAGCACGCGTACGGCCAGGGCCGCGCCTTGGACGAGCGGGGAGCCCTCGGCCGCCAGCTCGGCGAGCGCCCGGTCCAGTCGCAGGCCCAGATGGCGGGCGGCCGTCCGGTCCGCCAGCGCCACCAGCGCCCCGGCGTCGGCGCCGCTGTCGCTCCCGGCGAGGCCGGGCAGGGACCGGACCGCGGCCTCAAGGAGCTCCTCCGTGAGCGCGCCGGCCGTCGTGCGGGTGTCCTGCGTCGTGCCGGGGTAGTGGCCGCGCCGCAGTCCCTCCAACAGGTCCAGGGCCTGGAGGAGCTCGGGCAGGTCGGCGCTGTCGGGCAGCACGGCGGAGGCCTCGTACAGGCGGGCGTCGACCAGTTCGGGCAGGCGGCAGCGCGCGGCGGCGGTCAGCCCGGTGAGGATCTGGGCCGGGGTGGGGCCGCCCTCGGCGGCCTCGTGGCGCGCGGTCGCGGCGAGCGTGCCGGCGGCGGCCTGGGCCGCGGTCACTCCGCGCACGCCCGCGAGGTCGAGGCGCGCGGGCACGGACGGCGTCCACGTCAGACGCCACCTGGTGCCGAGCGCGGTGCCGTCGCCCGTGCTCGCCACGTCCAGGGGTTCGCCGTACGAGGCGCCGATCACCAGCAGCCGCTGGAGCAGCACTTCGCGGCGGCCGTCCAGCGGCGAACGGAGCGGGTCGAGGCGCAGGTCGCGGCGGTCGGGGTCGTCCGGTCGGGGCAGCCGCAGCTCCGCGAGCTCGGCCTCGACCGAGGGGCCGAGACCGGACCGGGGCGCGTGCGGGCTGATCCGGCCGCGTGCGGTGCCGACGAACACGGCCTCCAGCGCGCGGGCCAGGGCCCGGCCCCGGCCGAGGGGTTCGCCCTGCCCGAGGACAGTGGTGACGGCTTCCAGGAGTTCGCCGCGCCCCGGCGCGGGCAGTCCGCGCAGGGCGGCCAGGTCGCAGGCCAGGCGCAGCGTCTCGGCGGCCTCGCCGGTCCCCGCGGTGTGACCGCTTCGGCGCATCTCGCGGCACAGGCCGGTCACCGCGTCGGCAGCCGCCTCCCGGATCCGTTCCGGATCGCCGGCCGCGGTGAGCACCGCCTGCTGCCACAACGGGTCGCGGATTCCGGCCGGGTAGCCGGACCGGGAGTCGAGCAGGTCGAAGGAGTACGGCACGAGCGAGGTCACCGCCGAGCCCTCGGTCGCTGCGGCGCCGTCTCCCCCAGCCCTCGCCCAACCCCCTGCCGTATCCGTATCGGACCCCCGCGTACAGGGCCCCGCAGACGGGACGGCCGCCCGCCCCGTAGCACCGGAGACGCCCGCCGTCCCGACCCCGGCATCCGCCTCCGTGGACGCGAAGAGCGCGGGTGCGTGGAAGGCGCCGATCACGGCTGCCACCCGGCGCCCGTCCGCCGAGGCAGAGGCGATCACCTGCCGCATCCGTTCCTCCCGCGCCAGGTCGGCGGCGGGTACGACGGCGTCGGCGCGCAGGGCCCAGCCCACACCCAGTGCGGCTCGGCGCACCGCGTCCGGGGCACACCCCGGAGCCAGCACCTCCACCGCGCGGTCCCACAGGTCGTCACCGTCCCGGCCGGTCCCGGCGGCGGTGAGCGCCTCGGTGTACGAGCGCCGCACCCGCGCCGTCCCGTCGCCGGGAGCAGGGTCGGGACCGGCGTCCGGACCGGCGTCGAGCGCACCCGCGGCGCCCGAGGGCGCGTCGGCCTTTGGACGTACGGCCTCGCTCCCGTCCGGCTCGCGCACCGGCCCGAGCGCCCCCGCCGACCAGCGCGGGTCGCCGAGGGGGAGGTCGCAGCACACGACCTCCACCCCGCGGCTTCTGGCCCAGCGGACCGCGGCGAGCTCCGGTGAGAAGTCCGCGAACGGGTAGAACGAGAGCCGTCCCCCCTCGCCCGCCCCGGCCAGGGCGACCGGGGCGACGGTTTCGGGGTCCGCCAGATGTTCCAGCCAGGGCTGGAAGTCGGTCGGCAGCTCGACGCAGACCACCTCGGCCCGCGCCTCTTCCAGCAGGGCGGGTACCACCGCGGCCAGCGCCGGACTGTGGTGGCGTACTCCCAGCAGGTACGGCGCACGCGAGGCGGCCAGTGCGTCCACGGCCGTTCGTGGATCGACGGTCGTCAACGCAGGCTCCCGCGGAGGTCCCAGAGCCGGCGCCACATCGCCGAGCCGTTCTCGGCACGGCGGCGCACCGGACCGTCCCAGTAGCCCAGCAGCCGTGCGTGGTCGGCAGGGTCGTCCTTGCGGACCACGCCGAGCAGATGTCCCGGCAGCAGGTCGAGCACGTCCTCGCCGGCCAGGTAGGCGGCCGCGAGCCCCAGCGACGCCGCCACCTGGACGGCCTCGGCGGTGGACATGACCGTGCCCGGCCGCTCCACGTCCCAGCCCTCGGTGGAGCGGCCGGAGCGCAGGTCGCGGAAGACGGTGACGAGGGCGTCGAGGACGGCATCGTCGACGGCGAAGGCCGCGCCCGCCCGCTGCACGGCGGCGACGGCCTGGCTGCGTATCAGGGCCGCCTCGGCGTCGGCGTCGGCGATCGGGTCGACGGCCTCGAAGTTGAAACGGCGCTTCAGCGCGGCCGACATCTCGGAGACGCCCCGGTCGCGCAGGTTGGCGGTGGCGATGACGGTGAAGCCGGGGGCGGCGCGGACGACCGCGTCCTCGGTGCCGGTCAGCTCGGGTACGCTGATCCGCCGGTCCGACAGGATGGAGACGAGGGCGTCCTGAACCTCGGGCAGACAGCGGGTGATCTCCTCGACCCGCACCGCCCGTCCGGCCCGCATGGCGGCAAGAACGGGAGAGTCCACCAGGGCCTGCGGGGTGGGGCCCTGGGCGAGCAGCAGGGCGTAGTTCCAGCCGTAGCGGAACGCGTCCTCGGTGGTGCCCGCCGTGCCCTGCACGGTCAGGGCGCTGGTTCCGCTGACAGCGGCCGCGAGCAGCTCCGACAGCATCGACTTGGCCGTACCGGGCTCACCGGTGAGCAGCAGCCCGCGCTCTCCGGCGAGGGTGACCACACAGCGTTCGACCAGCGCGCGCTCGCCGACGAACTTCGGGGCGATCACCAGCTTCGACGGCAGACCGGCGCGGCGCCGGGGCAGGGCCAGCTCCACGCCGTCGCTGCCGCAGACGAACGTGACCACCGCGCGAGGGGTGAGCGCCCAGCCGGGCGGCCGCGGGCCGGGGTCCTGGGCGGCGAGGAAGGCGAGTTCGGCGGCGTGACGTTCCTCGGCCGGCTGGCCCTGCCGGACGGGTGCGGTCTGTTCGGTGACGGTCATGCGGGTTTCCTTCGTCATGGTTCGACAAGTGTGCGTACGGGGCGGGGGGCCGGCGCGGCGCACCCGGGGCGGGCGCGCCGCGCCGTGCTGACGACGGGCTGCCGGTCAGCGGCGGCTCAGGTGCCGTTCGGCGGCGGCACAGTGACGGTGCCTCAACGGCGACGCCTCGTGCGCCGCACCTTCAGCTCCTCGAAGCGCGGGAGGTCGCCGTCGAGGATCCGCTGCCAGGCCCGGGCGAACAGCTCCGTGACCGGTTCGGTCGGCACCAGTGCACCCAGCACCGGCCGGCCGCCCGTGGCCACCGCGTACATCGGCAGCTTCCACTGCTCGACGGGCAGGACGGGCGCCGACTGCTCCGCCCAGGCGCCCGGCAGGAACAGCGAGCGTCCCGCCCGGCTCCGCACGGCCGACACCACCAGGTCGGTCTCGGCCAGTTCGGCCCGAGCCGCCTTGAGACGGGCCGGCTTCCATCCCGTCCACCGCGCGGTGTTGCGGTCCGTCGGGTCGGGCATGGCCAGCAGCATCAGGTACAGCGTCGCCGCGTCGGCGGTCAGACCGCGTGCCTCGGCGACCTCGGCCACCCGCTCGGGTACCGAACGGGACGGATCCTGCGGCCACCACAGGCCCTCGTCGTCCGCCACGCCGGCCGCGGGCGCGCCCGGGTCGGCCAGCAGCCGTGCGAACGCCGGGTCGTGCGCCCTCCGCAGGGCCGTCTCGACCCCGGTCGGCTGCTGATCCACGCCGCGCAGCGCCACCAGGTACGGGTCAAAGCCGGTGGAGTCCAGCAGGGCGGGCCGTACGGCCGGCTGGGGCTGGCCGTCCTGCGTGGCCATGAGCACCGCGCCGTACCGCTCGTGGTCCGGTGCCGTCTCCGTCGGGGCGCCGGCCACCTTCCGGAAGTCCGCGAGGCTCGTGTAGTGCCCGGCGGAGAGCAGCAGTTCGGGTGCCTCAAGGCGCTGCCGCACGGCGGTCAGCGCACTCGGCAGCGCCGCCCGCACCGGATCGCCGGCGGGCAGCCGGTGGGCCAGCCAGGCCATCAGACTCATCGAGCCGACCAGCACCGCCGAGGTGAACGGCGCATCGGCGGGGGACGCCGTCGCCGGATGATCGCCCTCGATGCGCCACGGCACGTCGACGCCGAGCTCCGGCGACGACGCCGGTTCCAGCAGCGCCGGGAGCGCCCGGTGCACGGGCCAGTCGCTGCCCGTGGCGCGCGCAGCCTCCACCGCCAGCCAGTCGGGCACCTGCCGGCGCCGTCCTACCTTCTCATTCCACACGGCGACCGCCGACGCCACGTCCGGGCCCTCGCTCCACAGCCGTGCCGGGTCGTCGGGCAGGAGCGCCGCGAGTACCGCCCGGCGTACCTCGACCGGGAGCGCGCGCAGTTCGTCGCGGGCGTGTCCCGCCTCGGCCACCTTCAGCCCGAGCGCCTTGCGCAGCTCGGCCGGCAGGAAGTTGTTCTCCCAGCTGTCCACGTCGGGCATGCCCGCGAGAACGATCCGGGCCAGCGCCCGAGACACACCGGTGAGGCGGCTGAACTCGTCGGCGGCCTCCGGCAGGAAGGGCACCGCCTCACGGGACCGCGCCTCCCCGAGGAAGCCGGTCAGCCAGTCGGCGCCGCGCACCCGGTCGCCCACCGGCGCTTCACCGCTCACGGTGTAGGGGCCGGGCACCTCGAAACGGCCCATCGGATCGTGGAGCAGCGCGCCGAACTCCCACCCGTCGTCGACGCCGGAGTTGTGCTCGGTGATGCCGAGCACGGCACCGCCGCCCAGGGGCAGCACACTGCGGTGAGCGACGTTGCGCCGCTGGCCGTCCGGCGTGTCCAGGTGGGGCGTCGTCAGGCGGACCAGGACCCGGCGCCAGTGGCCGGCCGAGGCCGCCGTCGAGGCCAGCCCCAGCGCGTCCACCCGGCCGAGGACTTCGAGCAGGGCTGCCCGGTGTGCCGGGTCGCTGCCGGGCGCGACGGCCCGGTAGGCGATCGCGGCCGGCTCGTCCAGGAGCGAGACAAACGGCAGTCCCGAGTAGGGCAGTGACGGCAGATCGAAGTGCAGCCGGCCCGGCAGCGCCGTGGCGGCGGTGTCCGCGCACACGGACGCCAGAGACTCCAGGTATCGGTGGGTCACGTCGGTGTCCGCGCCGTAGCGGTAGTAGTCGGTACTGGCGATGCCGTGCAGCGCCTTGGCGAGCACGTGGTCGCTCGGTCCCTGGCTCCGGACCTCTGTGAGCTCGGCGGCGGGGTCGAGCCGTGCGGCCACGGCGTCCAGCGCCTTCTGCTGCCGCACCGCGAAGCGCAGCACCTTCACCACGCCGGCGATCAGCTCGGGTGCCGAGACCTGCGGCAGCGCGGCGCTCACCAGCTCGGGAAGGTCCGCCACGCGCTCCGCGAGCACGGCCGCCTTCAGCAGGACGCCGGCCGACTCCGCGTCGGCGCCCCGCAGCGCCGCCGACCCCTGCGGATCACGCGCGCGCAGCATGTACAGGTACGGCAGCGGCGGCAGGGCCTGAGCCGCGGTCCCGTACAGCTCGTCGCGGTGGTCGCACCGGGCCGACGTCGTGACCAGGCCCTCCGGGTCGCTGAGCGACAGCTCGCGCCACTGCTGGGTCAGTGCCCGCGGCCGGTCGTCGCCGGGGAAGGTCAGCGCGGCGACCGGCCTGCCCGCGCCCTTCGGAAGGGTGACGACCCGTCCGGTGGTGTCCTCTCCGTGGTGGCCGCCGTCGGGCAGCCGCACGACACGCCAGCCGAGGAGCCCGTCCGCGGACGTCCCCTGGGCCGAACCCGGCACCGTCGGGGCGGGCCGCAGCCAGCACGAGCCGGCCGCCAACTCGGCCCCGGCGGCATGCCGCAGCAGCGCGTCGGCGAGGAAACCGGGCTGTGAGCGCCGGCCGTACGCGCCGCCCACGGGGTCGTACTCGAGCCAGCCGCCCTTGTCCTCCCCGTCCCTGTCCTGCCACACCCAGTACGACGTGCCGTCGAACAGCAGCGCGCGCTCCGCGGGCAGCTTCGTGTCGCCGCTGTGGAGGACCCCGCCGCCGGTGGTGCGGCCGCCGCCGGGCAGCTGCAGGCTGAGGTGATCCGAACGCATGGTCCAGGAGTCGGCGCCGGCGAGAGCGAACACCGTGTCGGGCGCGGCGTGCCAGTAGCCCTGTGGCTCGCCGCGACCGTACGTGCTCCAGAACACCAGCAGCGCACCGTCCACGTAGTGGAAGCCCGTCCGCCACACGGACGTGGTGGGCACCCGCAGATCGTGCACGAGAACGGTGGAGTCGGCGTCGATGACGCGCACCTGCGTCGCGTTGGCCACGATCAGATACGGCCATGCCTCGACGACCGTCAGACCCTCGGTGGTGTGGCGCCCCGGTGCCAGCTCCGTCAGCGCCTTCTCCCATGCCGGCCAGCGCAGTTCCTCCCACAGACCGCCCCGAAGCGTGCGCGCCACGGCCTCGCCGAGATCGGCACCGGCCGCGGCCGCGACCTCCTGGGGCGCGAGCACGAGAGCCTCGGAGGGCAGCCACGAAAGTCGCTCGATCGCGTTCGGCAGTCCGGGCAGCCCGGCCGCCACCGACGAGGCGGCCACCTCGCGCATCCACTCGGTGAGCATCGGACGGCCGCCGGGCGAGGCGGCCAGCCTCCGCATCACGTCGGCACCGGAGGACGCGCTGTTGTAGCTGTTCGCCCCGCGCCCGAAGGCGGGCCGGAAGCGCGGGTCGGCTGCCAGCGCGACCAGGTCCCGCGGCTCCTCGCCGCGCGCCCAGTCCGACAGGTTCAGGGCGTTGCCGCGCTGGTGGTGGGCGGACTTCTCCTCGGGGTCGGCGACCGAGATCTCCAGCGACAGCAGGAGGTCCAGCAGGTTCACGTCCTCGACACCGATCCTCAGGAACCGCTCGCCCTCGGGCCGTGCCGCCAGATCGGCACGCAGCCGGGCGGCCGCCCGCTCGACCAGCTCCAGCAGGGCGGGCGGCGTCGGGCGCGGCCCCCAACCGCGATGCCGGGCACTGTGGAAGCGCTCCAGCCAGCCCGCCGCGCCGTCGGAGCACTGCTCCTCCTGCGGCAGGTCGGCGACCGCGAGACCGGCGTCGGCCCCCGACTCCGCCAGGATTCCCAGCCACAGCTCGGTCATCTCCCCGCTGTCCCCGGGCGGGGTCATCGACAGCAGCGTGCCCCGCACGGACGGAACGCGCCGGGCCAGCGCGACCAGCGCGCCGCGGTGCGACTTCCACCAACCGGCGGCCGCCCGCAAGGTGGCCGGCAGCGGAAGGAGGTCGGCGAGGTAGTCCTGCTCCGCCCCGCTGCCGGACAGGGCCGCGGCGCGGGCGAGCCGCCTCAGCTCCACCGCGGCCTGGGCGGAAGGCGCAAGACCGCCGGCGGTCCGGCGCACGCACAGCCGCCGGAACCTCTCGTACGCCTCGACGGGCGCCAGACGGGCCGACAGGTCCTTGCCGTAACCGGTCAGTACCTTCACCGGCAGCGCACCGGCCAGGGCGAACTCCAGGAACACGGCGTCGAGGCGGTCCTCGTCGACCGTCAGCCCGTGCTGCGCCTCGCTCGTGCGGGCACGGCCGAACAGCTGACCGGCGTACGTGCTGTTCTCGACGCCGAGGAAGACCCGCGCGGCCTGCTCGTAGAAGACGGGCAGGAAGTGCGGGACGGCCGAGGCGAGCCGCCCGGCCAGCTCGTGGCAGGCGTCCAGGGCGGCCTTGGGCTTGGTCCTGGCCTGCCGGGCCAGCCGGTCCAGCTCCGGCACGACCGCCAGGGCGTGGTGCCCGTCCTGGGGGTGGTGGACCAGCACCCACTCGGGAAAGCCGAGTTCCTGGCGCCGACCGAGACCGACCACGGCCGGCTCGCCCTGCGGCTCGAGTCCGAGGAAGCCGGCGGCGAGGTCCTCGGCGGGGCCCAGTTCGGCCGCGGCCAGCCGCACGACGACCCGATCCTCGCCTATCGCCACGTGGCGATAGGCCCGCGCGGTCAGCTCAATCGCTGAAGGGCCCGCACCCCGCGCGTCGGCCGGGAGGACCGCGCCTGCCGCGAGCAGCTCCTTGTTGTCGTTCTCAACCGTCCCGGTCACGCGTTCGCACCCTCTTCGATCGTGCGGCCGGCGTACAGCGCAGCGGCCATGCGCATCCCCTCGGACCAGGCCACCGGCCCGACCTCGGTCAGCCGCACCGCGCGGCCGTCCTCGTCGTGCCAGCTCAGCCCGCCGGTCTCCGACTCCCCGTCCCAGTACGGCTCGCCGATCCACACCGACGCCTCCGTGCTGCGGCCCCCATCACGCACCTTGCACGTGGCGTAGCCACCGGACACCCGGTAGCCGAGGCCCGTGGCGCGCGCCGCGAGACCGAACCGCGAGGCGAACTTCGCGCCCGCGTAGTCCCGTACCTCCGTCGCCGTCTCCGGACGCCCGGCATCCGGCCCGCCCGGCCTGGCCCAGGTCGCCCGGTGGATCTGCTCCACTTTCTGGGTGATGCCGAGGTCGGCCGCGAAGTCCCGTACGTCCTCCAGGTCCGGCAGGAGCACGGGGTGGGGAAGCGTCACCACGCGCGGCGACAGCCGCACGGTCTCACCGTCGAGGTCGACCACCTTGAGCTCCCCGTTGCCGGTGACGTCCCGCAGGAAGCCGACCTCGTCCGGATCGTCGCCCACGACGGCCATGTCACGCAGCGCCGCCTGCCACGCCTCATCCGGCCACACCCGCGCGATCAGCTCGGTCGGAACCGGAAGCGACGACACCATCCAGGCATCCACTTGAGCCACGCACGACGCCGAGTGCCGGTCCAGCCACTCGGCCAGCTGCCTCAGCCGGTCGACCTCGGGACTGTCGCGCAACGCCTTCGGCAGCGCCTTCAACTGCCGCCCCCCGACGCGCCGTGCGACCACGCTCCCGTCCTCGAGGGTGATCTCGTACCCCTCACCCGCTGCCAGCCACGCCATCAGCCGTGCCCCTCCGCCTGTCCATCAGATGTCAGCGCAGCCTGGACCAAGGGCCACGAAACCCCTGAACTGCGATGTGAGGGGAGACTAACGAGGGCCACTGACAACGCAGGTTGGTCCGCGGTGCCCTCGCGACGGCCTGGCAGGGATCTCGGTGCTGCCGGGACGGTAGGCGCCGCGGCCGAGGGCGGGAGGTGCTGCGGCCGACGGAACCTCAGCAGGGCGCTGCCTGACGTGAGCAGCGGTGCCTTCGTACGGCGTGCCGGATTCCCGGCACGCTACGTCGAGGCTGCACTCCAGCCCCTTGGTGAAACCCGCAGGTCGGACAGCAAAATCCTGCTGGAGTACTGGTCCGGGATATGACGTGCTGTCATGTCGCGATGGCGCTGCGGAGCCGGTCCGCCATGGCCTCGATGACCTCGGCGTGGTCGCGCACCAGGTAGAAGTGGCCCGGGGAGAACACCCGCAGGTCGAAGGGGCCTTCGGTGTGCTCTGCCCAGGCGGCGGCCTCGGCGACGGTCACCTTCGGGTCCTCGGTGCCGACCATGGCCAGCACGGGGCAGCGCAGCCGCTCCCCCGGCTCTGGCACATAGGTCTCCGCGGCCCGGTAGTCGGCCCGGATGGCCGGGAGGACCATCCGCAGCACCTCCTCGTCGCCGAGCAGCCGGGTGTCGGTGCCGCTGAGGCTCTTCACCTCCTCGATCAGGCCGTCGTCGTCGCGCAGGTGCACGGTCTCGTGGCGGTACGCGGAGGGCGCGCGGCGGCCGGAGGCGAACAGGGCCGCCGCCACGATGCCCTTCTCCCGCTCGAAGCGGCGGGCGACCTCGTAGGCGACGGAGGCGCCCATGCTGTGCCCGAAGAAGGCCAGCGGCCGATCCGCCCAGGGCAGCAGGGCGGTGAAGACCTGGTCGGCGAGTTCGGGGACGCTGTCGATCAGGGGTTCGGCGTGCCGGTCCTGCCGGCCCGGGTACTGGACGCACAGCACCTCGGCGAAGTCCGGCATGGCTCGGGCCACAGGCAGGTAGAAGCTGGCGGAGCCACCGGCGTGCGGCAGGCAGACCAGCCGGACGGAGCTGTCGGGCCTCGGCTGGAACCGGCGTATCCACAGGCTGCTTTCGGTGGTGGTCGGGGTGTTCATGGAGCGGTCGTGTCCTTTCGAAGAACGGGAGGGAGTCGGGAGGTTCAGGGAAGCTTGAGGATCCACTCGTCGACGGCTGCGGCCGTGGACTCGGCGTGATGCTCCATCAGTGTGTAGTGGTTGCCGGGTACTTCGGTGACGTTGTCGGCGTGTTCGGGGGCCGGCGGGCGGTCGTCGGTCCGGTCGGCGGTCCGGTCGGCGGTCGGGTCCGCGCCGTCCGCCATCCAGTCGGCGGCACGGACGACGAGGGTGGGGGCCGCGGCCTCGGGGGCGTTCCAGTCCTGGAAGAGGGCGAGGTAGCCGCCCATCGCGGTGAGCTGGGTGCCGGGCGCGGAGATGAACTCGAAGCGGTCGGACTGCTCCCGCACCACGGCTGCCTGGAACCGGTCGCCCATGCCCTGGGTCCGGGTGAAGCTGTCGAGCATCACGATGCCTTCGACGGGCCGGCCCAACTGCTCCAGCCGGCAGGCGACGGCGTGCGCCACCCAGCCGCCCGAGGAGTAGCCGACGAGGACGACCGGCTCCTCGCCCGCGCAGGCCGTGACGGCCCTGACGTGGACCTCGACGAGGGCTTCGACGTCCCGGGGCAGTGACTCACCCGGGCCGAAGCCCGGCTCGGGGAGCCCCCAGATGCTGCGGCGGCCGCCGAACGCCGCCGCGAAGCGGGCGTACTGGTGGACTCCGGAGGGCGCCATGTAGGGGCCGAAGCAGACCAGGTGGGGGCCCTCCTCGCCGTGGGCCAGGCGGACCGGGACGGGCCGGTGACGGTCCGCGTCGACAACGTCGAAGACGGGTCGCAGCCGGGCGGCGGCGGTGACCATCTCGATGCCCTCGGCGAGGCGGCCGAGCTCTCCGGCCCGCCGGTAGAGACCGACGAGCAGGTCCTCGCCGGCGGTCTCGCCCCCGGCTGGTGCGGCCGGGGCGGCACCGGGGCGCTGGGCCAGCAGTTCGAGGAGGCGGGCGGTCAGGGCGGCGGGGGTGGTGTGGTCGAAGACCAGGGTGCCGGGCAGTTTCATGCCGGTGGCCCGGCCGAGCCGCTTGGCGAGCTGGACGGCGGTGAGCGAGTCGAAGCCGAGTTCGAGGAAGACCTGCCGCTCCCCCACCGCGTCGACGGACGGGTGGCCGAGTACGGCGGCCGCCTCGGAGCGTACGAACTCCAGCACCGCCGGGGCCGGGTCGGCGCCGGAGAGCCCGGCGAGGCGGCGCAGCAGGGGCGGTTCGCCGTCGGCGGGAGCGCCGTCGCCGCTCTCCTCGGCGGCGATCAGTCGGCGGACCTCGGGCAGGTCGCCGATGAGGGGGCTGGGCCGGGCGGCGGTGAAACCCGGGACGAACCGGGTCCAGTCCACCTCGGCGACGACCACGGTGGTGTCGCCGCGTTCGACCGCGCGGCGCAGGGCCAGCACCCCGAGGCCGGGGTCCATGGGGTCGAGGCCGCGCAGCCGCAGCCGCTCCTCGGCGGCCCGGTCGACCATGCCTCCGCCGCCCCAGGCGCCCCAGGCGACGGAGGTGGCGGTCAGGCCGCGGGCCCAGCGGTCCTCGGCGAGGGCGTCCACGAAGGCGTTGGCGGCCGCGTACCCGGCCTGGGCGCCGCTGCCCCAGGCCGCGGCTCCGGAGGAGAACAGCACGAACGCGTCGAGTTCCCGGTCGGCGAGGAGTTCGTCCAGGTGGGCGGCGCCAGCCGCCTTCGCCCCGAGGAGGGCGTCGAACTCGGCCACGGTGGTGTCGGCGAGCATGGCGGGGGTGCCGGTGCCCGCGGCGTGCACGACCGCGCTCAGTGGGGGCAGGGTGTCGAGGGAGTCCAGGAGCCGGGCGACGTCCTCGCGGTCGGCCGTGTCGCAGGCGGCCAGGGTCACGCCGGCGCCCAGGGCCTCCAGTTCGGCGGCCAGTTCCGCGGCGCCTTCGGCGTCGGGGCCGCGGCGGCCGGCCAGTACCAGGTGGGCGGCGCCGGCTGCGGCGAGCCAGCGGGCGACGTGGCTGCCGATGTGGCCGGTGCCGCCGGTGACCAGGACGGTGCCGCGCGGCTGCCAGCCGGGGCCGGTGGGTGCGTCGGCGCCGGTGGCGCGGCGCATCCGTCGGGCGAGGAGGCCGTCGGCCCGGAGGGCGAGCTGGTCCTCGCCGCCGGCGCCGGTGAGGGCGGCGGCCAGCCGGCGGCCGGTGCGGCCGTCGGTGGCCGGTACCCCGTCGGGCAGGTCGATGTGGCCTCCCCACCGGCCGGGGTGTTCCAGGGCGGCGACCCGGCCCAGGGCGGCCACCGGTGCCTGGCGGACGGCTCGGACGGGGTCGGCGGGCCCGGTGGACACCGCGCCCCAGGTGAGGCACCACAGGGGGGCGCCGAGGCCCGCGTCGCCGAGCGCCTGGACGAGGTGCAGGGTGGTGGCCAGGCCGAGCGGGACGGCGGGGTGCTCCGGATGGGCGCGTTCGTCGAGGGCCAGCAGGGACAGTACGCCGGTCGCTTCGCGGCCGGCCGCGCGCAGGGCGTCGGTGAGGCTGCTGCGGTCGGCGTCGCCCGCCACGTCCAGGCGGGCGATCTCGGCGCCGTGTGCGGCGAGGGAGTCCAGTGCCAGGTCCACGGCGGGGTCCTCGGGCCGTTCGGCGGGGACGACGACGAGCCAGACCCCGGTGGGGGTGGTGGGCGGTGCGGGGTCCGGCACCGGTTTCCATGCGATGCGGTAGCGCCAGGCCTCCGCGGCGGCCTCGTCGCGGCGGCCCCGGTGCCAGGCGTTCAGGGCCGGGAGCGCGGTGCGCAGGGTGGCGTCCTCGTCGATGTCCAGTTCCCGAGCGAGGGTGGTGAGGTCCTCGTCGGCCACGGCCGCCCAGAATCCGGCGTCTGCGGCGGATCCGGTGTCGGGGACCGGGTCGGCCGCCGTGTCGGGTGCGTCGAGCCAGTACCGCTGCCGCTGGAAGGGGTAGGTGGGCAGGGCCACGGCCTCGGTGCCCTCGCCGCCGAGCACGGTCTTCCAGTCGACGGGGACGCCGTGCGCGTGGGCGTCGCCAAGAGAGGTCAGGAAGCGGCGGGCACCGCCTTCGGCGCGGGACAGGGTGGTGAGGACGGCGGCGGGGGTCTCCACCGGGGTGTCGTCGATGGTGTCCTGGAGCCCGTAGACCAGCACGGGGTGCGGGCTGACCTCGATGAAGACCCGGTGTCCGTCGGCGAGCAGCCGCCGGGCGGCCTGTTCGAAGCGGACGGTCCGGCGGAGGTTGCCGTACCAGTAAGCGGCGTCCGGCGGGGTGTCGAGGGGTTCGCCGGTCACCGTCGAGTAGAACGGGACGGCGGGCGCGGTGGGCGTCAGCGTGGCGAGTTCCGCGGCGAGTTCCTCGCGCAGGGATTCGACCTGGGCGCAGTGCGAGGCGAGGGTGACGCGGACCCGCTTGGCGCGGACGCCGTCGGCGACGCAGGCTTCGAGGAGTTCGGTCAGTGCCTCGGGGTCCCCGGCGACGACGACGGTGCGGGGGCCATTGACGGCGGCCACGGCGAGGCGGCCGTGCCAGGGGGCGATGCGTTCGTCGGCCTCGGTCTCCGGCAGGGGCAGGGAGACCATGCCGCCCTGTCCGGACAGGCGCAGGAGGAGGGCGCTGCGGCGGGCGACGAGGCGGGCGCCGTCGTCGAGGGTCAGGGCGCCGGAGACGACGGCGGCGGCGATCTCGCCCTGTGAGTGGCCGACGACGGCGGCGGGGCGGGCCCCGCAGGAGCGCCACAGTTCGGCGAGGGAGACCATCACGGCCCAGAGCACGGGCTGGACGACGTCGGGGCTCTCCAGGGGCGGGGCGCCGTCCGTCGCGCGCAGGACGTTTTCGAGGTCCCAGTCCACGTGAGGTGCCAGGGCCCGGCCGCAGGCTGCGATCCGGTCGCGGAACACCTCGGAGGTGTCGAGGAGTCCGACGGCCATGCCGGCCCACTGGGAGCCCTGGCCGGGGAAGACGAACACGGGCTGGGCGGGTGCGGCGGCGGTGCCGCGGACAGCGCTGGCGTGGGAGTCGCCGGTGGCGAGCGCGTCGAGGGCGGCGATCAACTCGTCGCGGTCCTCGCCGACGACCACGGCGCGTTCGGCGAAGGGGGTGCGGGTGGTGGCGAGTGCGTGGCCGGTCGCGCGCGGGTCGGCGGCGGGGTCCTCGCGGAGGAGGGCGGCGATGCGGGCCGCCTGTTCCTCCACGGCGGGGGCGGTGCGGGCGGCGAGCGGCAGCGCGGTGGCCGCCGAGCGCAGGGGCCGGGGCGCGGGGGCGCCGTCCGGGGCGGTTTCCGTTGCGGGCGCGATGTCGGGGACGGGGCCGGGGCCGGGTGCTTCCTCGATGATGACGTGGGCGTTGGTGCCGCTCATGCCGAAGGAGGACACCCCGGCACGCCGGGGCCGGCCGTCGGCGTCGGGCTCCCAGGCGACGGGTGCGGTGAGCAGCCGGACGGCGCCGGCCGTCCAGTCGACGTGCGGGGTGGGCTCGTCGGCGTGCAGGGTCCTGGGGAGCAGGCCGTGGCGCAGCGCCTGCACCATCTTGATGATGCCGCCGGCTCCTGCGGCGGCCTGGGTGTGGCCGATGTTCGACTTGAGGGAGCCCAGCCACAGGGGCCGGTCGGCATCGCGCCCCTGACCGTAGGTGGCCAGGAGGGCGGAGGCCTCGATGGGGTCGCCGAGGCGGGTGCCGGTGCCGTGTCCCTCGACGGCGTCGACGTCGGCGGTGGACAGGCCGGCGTCGGCGAGGGCCTGGCGGATGACGAGCTGCTGGGCCCGGCCGCTGGGTGCGGTGAGGCCGTTGGAGGCGCCGTCCTGGTTGACGGCGGAGCCGCGGATCACGGCGAGGACGGGGTGGCCGTTGCGGCGGGCGTCGGAGAGCCGCTCCACCAGCAGCATGCCCACGCCCTCGCCCCAGCCGGTGCCGTCGGCGTCTGCCGAGTAGGCCTTGCAGCGACCGTCGGCGGACAGGGCGCGCTGACGGCTGAACTCGACGAAGGCGCCCGAGCTGGACATGACGGTGACGCCGCCGGCGAGGGCCAGTTCGCATTCGCCCCGGCGCAGGGACTGGGCGGCCATGTGCAGGGCGACGAGGGAGGAGGAGCAGGCGGTGTCCACGGTCACTGCGGGGCCTTCGAGGCCGAGGGTGTAGGCGATGCGCCCGGAGGCCACGCTGGCGGCGTTGCCGGTGCCGAGGTAGCCCTCGACGCCTTCGGGGACGGCGAGGCCCCGGCGGAGGTAGTCCTGGTAGCCGGAGCCGACGAACACACCGGTGCGGCTGCCACGTACGGTCGCCGGGTCCAGGCCGGCCCGTTCGAGGGCCTCCCAGGAGGTTTCCAGGAGCAGCCGCTGCTGGGGGTCCATGGCGGTGGCCTCGCGCGGCGAGATGCCGAAGAACGCGGCGTCGAAGTCGGCCAGGTCGTAGAGGAAGCCGCCGGCCCGGGCGTAGGTGGTGCCGGGGTGGTCGGGGTCCGGGTGGTAGAGGGCGTCGAGGTCCCAGCCTCGGTTGTCGGGGAAGACGGACATGGCGTCGGTGCCCCGTTCCACCAGCCGCCACAGTTCCTCGGGCGAGCGGACGCCGCCGGGGTAGCGGCAGCTCATCGCGACGATCGCGATCGGTTCCTCGTCGGCCGGGGCCGGGGTGGCGTCGGCTCCGCACGGCTCCTGGGTGCCGAGGAGTTCGACGAGAAGCCGGCCGGCGAGGTCGAGGGCGCAGGGGTGGTCGAAGACGAGGGTGGTGGGGAGGGCCAGTCCGGTGGCACGGACCAGCCTGCCCCGCAGCTCGACGGCGGTGAGGGAGTCGAAGCCCAGGTCGCGGAAGGCACGTCCCGGTTCGACGGCCTCGGGGCCCGGGTGGCCGAGTACGGCGGCGGCCTCGGCCCGGACGAGTTCGACGAGGGTGCGGTCCCGGTCGGCGGGGTCGGCCTGGGCGAGGGTACGGCGCAGGGCCCGGGTGGTGTCTTCGGCCCCGTCGGAGTCCGTGGAGCGGCCGTTTCCGGTGTCGCGTACCTCGGGCAGGCCGGCGAGGAGGGGGCTGGGGCGGCCGATGGTGAAGGTCGGGGCGAAGCGGACCCAGTCGACGTCGGCGACGGTCACGGCGGTCGCGCCGCGTCCGACGGCCCGGTCGAGGACGGTGAGCGCCGAGTCGGCGGCAAGGGGCTCCAGGCCGCGCTTGCGGAGGCTGTCGGCGATCTCGGGGGTGGCGGCCATGCCGGAGTCGGCCCAGGGGCCCCAGGCGAGGGCGGTGGCGGGCAGGCCGTCGGCGCGGCGGGCGGCGGCGATGGCGTCGAGGTGGGCGTTGGCGGCGCTGTAGGCGGCCTGTCCGCCCGCGCCCCACACGCCGGCGATGGAGGAGAACAGGACGAACGCGTCGAGCGGGTGGGCGTCGGGGAGTTCCCGCAGGAGTGCGTCGAGGTGGGCGGCGCCGGCGGCCTTCGCGGCCAGGACGGCGTCGAAGGCGGCCGGGTCGGTGTCGGCCAGCAGTCCGGGGGTGTCGATGCCGGCGGTGTGCACGATGGCGGTGAGGGGCTGTTCGGCGGCCGGGCCGGTCAGTTCGCCGAGGAGCCGGGCGAGGGTGTCCCGGTCGGCGACGTCGCCGGCGGCGACGGTCACCCGGGCTCCCAGCGCCTCCAGTTCGGCGGCCAGTTCGGCGGCGCCCTCGGCGGCGGGGCCGCGGCGGCCGACCAGGACGAGGTGTTCGGCGCCGCGTGCGGCGAGGAGCCGGGCGACGTGTGCGCCGAGGGCCCCGGTACCGCCGGTGATCAGGACGGTGCCGCGGGGCCGCCATTCCCCGGCGCGCCGGGTTTCGGCGGCGGGGGTGCGGGTGAGTCGGCGGGCGAAGACCCCGCCCGGGCGTACGGCGAGCTGGTCTTCCGGGCCGTCGGCGGTGAGGACGGCGAGCAGCCGGTCCAGGGCGGCGGTGTCGCACTCGGCCGGCAGGTCGACGAGGCCGCCCCAGCGGCCCGCGTGTTCCAGTGCGGCGACCCGGCCGAGGCCCCAGATACGGGCCTGGGCCGGGGCCGTCGGCGGGTCCTGGGGGGAGGTGGTGACGGCGCCTCGGGTGGCGCACCACAGGGGGGCATCGACGGCGGCGTCGCCGAGGGCCTGGATCAGGGTGAGGGTGGCGGCGTCACCGCTGCCGAGGGCGGCCAGTCCGGCGGCGGGCCGCTCGTCCAGGGCCAGCAGGGAGACGACGACGCGGGGAGTGACCTCTGCGGCGGCCTCCCGCAGCCGTCCGGCGAGGGCCTCGCGGTCCTCGGCGGCGTCCACGGTCAGGATGGTGGTGCGGGCCCCTCGGGCGGTGAGCGCCTCCCGGAGCGCCCCGGCGAGGCCCCCGGCGGCGGGGGCCGCGCCTTCACCGGGGGCCACCAGCAGCCAGTGCCCGTCGACGGGGCTTGCGGCGGGGGTGCTCAGCTGCTCCCAGGTGATGCCGTACTGCCAGTCCTCGACCGGCGACCGGCGGCTGGCCGGGGCGGCGGGTTCGAGCCAGTACTCCTGGCGTTGGAAGGCGTACGTGGGCAGGTCGACGCGGCGGGCGCCGCGGCCGGCGTGCACGGCGGCCCAGTCGACGGGGGTGCCGTGGACGTGGAGGCGGGCGAGTGCGGTGGTGAGGGCCAGGTGCTCGGGGCGGTCGGTCCGCAGCAGGGGGACGAGGACGCGGGTGTCGTCGAGTACGTGCTGGGCCAGGGCGGTCAGGACGCCTCCGGGGCCCACCTCCAGGAAGGTACCGACGCCTTCGGCTGCGAGGAAGCCGACGGCGTCGGCGAAGCGGACCGCTTCGCGGACGTGGCGGACCCAGTAGTCGGGGGAGCAGAACTCCTCGGCGGTGACCGGGCCTCCGGTGAGGGTGGAGACGACCGGCAGCTTCGGGGGTGCGAAGGCGACGGATTCGACGGCGGCCCGGAATGCGGCCAGCACCGGGTCCATCAGCGGAGAGTGGAAGGCGTGGGAGACGGCGAGCGCCTTGGTCCTACGGCCCTCGGCGGACAGCCGGTCCACGATGGCGGACACGGCGTCGGCGGCGCCTGAAACCACCACGGAACGCGGCCCGTTGACGGCGGCGACACCGGCCCGGCCCTCCAGGCCCGCCAGCAGCTCCCGTACCTCCGCCTCGGAGGCCTGGACGGCGACCATCACCCCGCCGGACGGCAGCTTCTGCATCAGCCGGCCCCGTAGGGCCACGAGCATCGCCGCGTCCGGCAGCGACAGCACGCCCGCCGCGTGGGCGACCGCGTACTCGCCGACGGAGTGGCCGGCGAGGAAGTCGGGGCGCACCCCCCAGGACTCCAGCAGCCGGAACAGGGCCACTTCGACGGCGAACAGGGTCGGCTGGGTGTACTCGGTGCGCTCCAGCAGGTCCGGCTCCTGCCCGAGCACGACGTCCTGCAGGGGGCGTTCGAGGTGCGGGTCGAGGGCGGCGCACACCTCGTCGAAGGCTTCGGTGAACACCGGCTGCCCGGCGTACAGTTCGCACCCCATGCCCAGGCGCTGGCTGCCCTGGCCCGAGAACAGGAACGCGGTCGCCGTCTCGCGGCCGACCGCGCCCTCGATGAGCTGCGCGGCGGGCTCCGCCGCGGCGAGGGCGGTGACTCCGGCGACGAGTTCGGGCAGTTCGGTGCCGACCACGGCGGCGCGGTGCTCCAGGGTGGCCCGGGAGGTGGCCAGGGAGTGGGCGATGTCCACCGGGCTGACCTCACCGAGTCCGAGGACGTGCCGCAGGAGGCGTTCGGCCTGTTCGCGCAGGGCCGTGGTGTCGCGGCCCGAGAGGGTCCAGGCCACCGGCAGCGGATCGGCGGCGGGGGCGGGGGCCTGCGGTGCGGCGGGGTCCTCCGCCGGGGCGGGGAGCGTCGGGGCCTGTTCGATGATGGTGTGGGCGTTGGTGCCGCTCACTCCGAAGGAGGAGACGGCGGCCCGGCGCAGGCGGCCGTCCTCCGTCCAGGTCACGGGCTCGGTGAGGAGGCGGACGGCGCCGGAGGTCCAGTCGATGTGCGGGGAGGGCTCATCGGCGTGGAGGGTCTGGGGCAGGAGGCCGTGGCGCATCGCCTCGACCATCTTGATGATCCCGCCCACGCCGGCCGCCGCCTGGGTGTGCCCGATGTTGGACTTGAGGGAGCCCAGCCACAACGGCCGCTCCTGTGAGCGCCCCTGACCGTACGTCGCCAGCAGCGCCTGCGCCTCGATCGGGTCGCCGAGGGCCGTGCCGGTGCCGTGCGCCTCGACCACGTCCACGTCGGCCGCGGACAGCCCGGCACTGGCCAGGGCCTGCTCGATGACCCGCTGCTGGGCGGGCCCGTTGGGGGCGGTGAGCCCGTTGGAGGCCCCGTCCTGGTTGACCGCGCTCCCCTGGACCACCGCGAGGACCGGGTGCCCGTTGCGCAGGGCGTCCGAGAGCTTCTCGACGAGGAGCATGCCGACGCCCTCGCCCCAACCCGTGCCGTCGGCTCCGGAGGCGAAGGACTTGCAGCGGCCGTCGACGGCCAGGCCCTGCTGGCGGCTGAACTCGGTGAACATGCCGGTGGCGGCCATGACGGCGGCACCGCCCGCCAGGGCCATGGTGCATTCGCCCTGGCGCAGGGCCTGGACGGCCAGGTGGAGGGCGACGAGGGAGGAGGAGCAGGCCGTGTCGACGGTCAGCGAGGGGCCTTCCAGCCCGAAGGTGTAGGACACCCGGCCGGAAGCGACGCTGGGGGCGGTTCCGGTGAGCAGGAAGCCCTCCAGCTCCTCGCGGGTGTCGCCGCTGCCCGCGTACCCCTGGTAGGCGAGGCCGACGAACACGCCGGTGCGGGAGCCCTTGACGGAGGTGGGGGCGATCCCAGCCCGTTCGAATGCCTCCCAGGCCACTTCGAGGAGCAGCCGCTGCTGCGGGTCGGTGGCCAGTGCCTCGCGGGGGGACATGCCGAAGAGGGCCGGGTCGAAGCGGCCGGCGTCGTGGAGGAAGCCGCCCTCGCGGGTGTAGCACTTGCCGGGGACGCCCGGGTCGGGGTCGTAGAGCTCCTCCAGGTCCCAGCCCCGGTTGTCGGGGAAACCGGTGACCGCGTCGGAGCCGCTTTCGACCAGCCGCCACAGCGCTTCGGGGGTGTCGACGCCGCCGGGGTAGCGGCAGCTCATCGAGACGATGGCGATCGGCTCCTGGTCCTTCGCCTCCACCTCGTGCAGGCGGCGGCGGGTCTGCTTGAGGTCCGCCGTGACGCGCTTGAGGTAGTCCAGCAGCTTCTGTTCGTTCTCGTTCTGCGCGTGCTGTGCGTTCTGTTCGCTCTGCATGTCTCTTTCACCCGTCGAGAAGTGTCAGGAATGGCTGCGGTGGTGCGGCTGCGGTGGTGTGCACCTGCTGGTCCGGGTTCTTCCGGGTGCTCAGGAGCCGTCGAGCTCCTGGTCGATGAGCGCGAAGATGTCGTCGACGGTGGCGCTCCGAAGCCGCTCGTCGGACGTCTCGTCGGCGGTGGGGCCTTCGGCCGGGGCGGGATCTGTGCTGAAGGCAGCGAGCACAGCGTGCAGGCGGGCCCGGATCCGGGAGCGGACGATGTCGTCGTCGGCGCCGACGGCGGCGAGGGCCTGCTCCAGCCGGTCGATCTCCCCGAAGACCGATACGGCCGACGGGGCCGGGGCCTGCTCCGGCGCGAGGTCGGTGCCGATGCGGTCGGCGAGCGCCACGGGCGTGGGGCAGTCGAAGACGAGGGTGGCGGGGAGGCGCAGTCCGGTGGCGGCGTTGAGCCGGTTGCGGAGTTCCACCGAGGTGAGGGAGTCGAAGCCCAGCAGCTTGAACTCCCGCTCCCGGTCCACCTCGCGGGGGCCGCCAAGGCCGAGGACAGCCGCCACCTGGGTGCGGACCAGGTCCAGCAGCGCGCCGTCCCGTTCGGGTCCGGACAGGCGGGCCAGCCGCTCGCGCAGGGCGTCCGGGGCGCCGCCGGCCACCGCCTCCCTGGCGGTGCGCCGGGCGGCGGGGCGCAGCAGGCCACGCAGTACCGCCGGTACGGACCGCTGCGCTTCGGGGCCGGCCGCGGCCGGGGCCGCGGTGTCGAATCGTACGGGTACGGCGACGGCCTGCGCTCCGGTCCGGGCCGCGTCGAAGAGCGCGAGGCCCTCCGCCGCCCGGAAGGAGACCAGTCCGGAGCGCGCCATCCGGTCCTGGCCGGACGCGTCCATGCCCGAGGCCATTCCGCTGTCGGCCCAGGGGCCCCAGGCCAGGGAGGTGGCGGGCAGGCCGGCGGAGGCACGGCGCTGGGCGAGGGCGTCGAGGAAGGCGTTGGCGGCGGCGTAGTTGCCCTGCCCCGCGCTGCCCAGGGTCGCGGCGACCGAGGAGAACAGCACGAAGGCCGACAGGTCGGCGTCCCGGGTCAGTTCGTGCAGGTGGAGCGCGGCGTCCACCTTGGGGCGCAGGACGGCCTCCAGCCGGTCCGGCGTGAGGGAGGTGACCAGCCCGTCGTCGAGGACGCCGGCGGCGTGGACCACGGCGGTCAGCGGCCGGTCCCCGGGGACCTCCGCCAGCACGGCCGCGAGTGCGTCCCGGTCGGCGGTGTCGCAGGCCACGAGGGTGACGGTTCCGGCCCCGGCCGCGAGCAGTTCCTCGCGCAGCGCGTCGGCGCCTTCGGCGGCGGCACCGCGCCTGCTGGTGAGCAGCAGGTGGCGTACGCCGTGTTCGGCGACCAGGTGGCGGGCGACGAGCCCGCCGAGCGCCCCGGTGGCACCGGTGACGAGGACGGTGCCCTCCGGGTCGGGTGCGGCGGGGACGGTGAGGACGAGCTTGCCGATGTGCCGGGCCTGGCTCAGGTGGCGCAGGGCCTCGGGCGCCCGGCGGACGTCCCAGCAGGTGACGGGCAGGGGCCGCAGGGCCCCGGCTTCGAAGAGCGCCACCAGCTCGTGGAGCATGGCACCGATCCGGTCCGGGCCCGCCTCGATGGTGTCGAAGGCGGTGTAGGCGGCGCCCCGGTGCTCCTCGGCCACCTGCCGCGGGTCGCGGACGTCGGTCTTGCCCATCTCCAGGAAGCGGCCACCGTCGGCCAGGGTGCGCAGCGAGGCGTCGACGTACTCCCCGGCGAGGGAGTTGAGTACGACGTCCACCCCGCGGCCCGCCGTCGCGGCCAGGAACCGCTCCTCGAAGGCGAGTTCGCGGGAGGAGGCCAGGTGCTCGGCGTCCAGTCCGCCGGCCTCAGCCAGGGCCGCCCATTTGCCGGGGCTCGCCGTGCCGTGGACCTCGGCGCCGAGGTGGCGGGCGAGCTGGGTGGCGGCCATGCCGACGCCGCCCGCCGCCGAGTGGACCAGCAGCGACTGCCCGGCCCTCAGGCCGGCCAGGTCGACGAGGGCGTAGTAGGCGGTCAGGAAGACGATGGGCACCGACGCGGCCTCGGTGAACGTCCAGCCGCACGGCATCCGTGCCACCATCCGGTGGTCGGCGACGGCGAGCGGGCCGAAGGACTCGGGGATCATGCCGAACACCCGGTCTCCCACCGCCAGGCCGGGGGTGCCCGGACCGGTCTCGACGACGATGCCGGCGGCTTCGCTGCCGAGGGTGGCGTCGCCCGGGTACATGCCGAGGGCGATCAGGGCGTCGCGGAAGTTGACACCGGCTGCGCGTACGGCGATCCGGGCCTGGCCCTCGCCGAGCGGGGCGGTGGCCGCCGGGTTCTCGGTGAGCGCGAGGGCGTCGAGGGTACCCGCGGCCCCGGCGGTGTCGGACCCGGCGGTGGTCAGCCGCCAGCCGGCCGCTCCGGGGGCGGGACGCAGCGAGTCGGCGGCCGTCCGGCGGGCCAGCCGGGGTACGTATGCCGTGTCGCCGCGCAGGGCGAACTGCGGTTCGCCGGTGGCCAGCGCCGCGGTCAGGAGCCGATCCGCCGCGCCATCGGGGGCGACGGTGTCCGCCAGGTCGGCGAGGACCAGCCGGCCGGGGTTCTCCGACTGGGCGGAGCGGACCAGTCCCCACAGCGCGCTCTGCGCCGGGTCGGTGACGGTGGTCCCCGGCTCGGGGGCGACAGCACCTCGGGTCAGCAGCACCAGCCGCGAGCCGGCAGTCCGGTCGTCCCCGAGCCAGGTCCGCAGGAGCACGAGGCCCTCCCGGGTCACCGTGTGGACCTGCTCCGTGTCCGGTGCGCCCTGAAAGGCGCGCGGTGCCGGGACCAGCACGGTGTCGGCGAGCCGGTCCGCGCCGCCGAGGCCGTCCAGGAGTGCGAGCAGATCCGCGTGGTCCTCGACGCGGGCGAGGGGCACGGTGGTGCCGCCCCGGGCCTCGTCCTCCCGGCCGAGCGGCAGGACGGGCCAGTCCAGCCGGTACAGCGCGTCCTGGTGCTCGACCCGGCCCACGACAGGCAGCTGATCGGGCGTCACAGCCCGCAGAACGAGGGAGTCGACGGAGACGACCGCCCGCCCGGTGCCGTCGGCGGCGAACAGGGACACCGTGTCCGGGGCGGGCGCGGTCAGCCGGACCCGCAGGACGGTGGCACCGGTCGCCTCCAGCCGTACGCCGCTCCACGCGAACGGGATCCGGCCCTGGCCGGTGTCGGGCAGCAGCCCGCCCAGGCCGACTGCGTGCAGGGCGGAGTCCAGCAGCGCCGGGTGGACGCCGAAGCCGCCCGCCGAGGTGTCCTCCGGGAGGGAGACCTCCGCGAACACCTCCGAGTCGCGCCGCCACAGCGCCCGGAGCCCTTGGAACAGCGGTCCGTAGCCGAAGCCGAGCTCGGTCAGGCGCTCGTAGTAGCCCTCCAGGGGGACGGGTTCGGCGTCGACGGGCGGCCACTGCGACAGGTCCTGTGCGGTGGTGGTGCCGGCGGGCGGGGCGAGTACGCCGACGGCGTGGGTCGACCAGGGCTCGTCGGGGCCCGTCCCGTCCGGCCGGGAGTGGACGCTGACGCTCCGGCGCCCGTTCCCGTCAGGGCCGGCCGCCGTGACCTGGAGCTGTACGGCGCCCTGGGCGGGCAGGACCAGCGGGGCCTGGAGGGTGAGCTCCTCGACCCCGTTGCAGCCGGTCTCGTCGGCGGCGCGGATCGCGAGGTCCACCAGGGCCGTTCCGGGGAGCAGGGCCGCCCCCATGACCCGGTGCTCGGCCAGCCAGGGCTGGGCCGAGAGAGAGAGCCTGCCGGTGAGGACGCGGCCGTCGCCGTCGGCGAGTGCGACGGCGGCGCCCAGCAGGGGGTGGTCGGCGGAGCCCAGACCGGCGCTCGCGAGGTCCCCGGCGGCGGGCCGGGATTCGAGCCAGTAGCGCTCGTGCTGGAAGGCGTACGTCGGCAGGTCGACAAGGCGGGCGCCCTGCCCGGCAAGAACGGCCGTCCAGTCCACCGGCGTGCCCTGGACGTGGAGCTGGGCCAGGGCGGTGAGCACCGCCGTCTCCTGCGACCGGTCCGCACGCAGCAGCGGGACAGCGGTTTGACCACCGTCCAGGACTCCCGCGGCCAGAGCCGTCAGCACACCGCCCGGACCGATCTCCAGGAACGTGCCGACACCTTCGGCTGCCAACACCCCCACCACGTCAGCGAAGCGCACCGGCTCACGAACGTGATCGATCCAGTAGTCCACGGAGCAGAAATCCTCCGCCGACACCACAGCACCGGTCAGAGCCGAAACCACCGGCAGCACAGGAGTACCGAAAGACACCGCTTCCACGACCTTGCGGAAGTCCGCGAGCATCGGGTCCATCAACGGCGAGTGGAAAGCGTGGGAAACCGTCAGGGCCTTCGTCTTGCGGCCCTTCGCAGACAG
>NZ_JBIUBU010000028.1:0-84493 GCF_044548345.1 Streptomyces sp. NPDC052042
CGGTCGAAGCGGGTTTCCCGACTTCCAGATCCACGCTTTCGCGTTTCCCTTTCCGTCGAGTCCGACTCTATCAGATCCTTTCGGGCCTGATTCCCGGTCAGCGGGATTCGCCTTCCCGACCGTTGGGCCGTTCCGACGAGCGAGACTTTAGCGGAATCACGGGCCCCGACGCTAATCGGGGTCGCGTTCCCAGGAACGCGGATTCCTCATTTCACACATACACACAAAAGGCATGACGACAGATGTCGTCGACCGAATGCGGTTACTGCGGAATGGCTGTCCGGGGACCGACCGTGTCGGAGCTCGCGTCGGACAACTCGGAGCACCTTACGGATGTGGGCGTGCCATGTCAACCCGAGGCTGGTCAAGGCTGTGCGGGAGCCCGGTGGGCTTCCCGTTCGTACCCGATGGGGCTCCTGTGGTGAGTGCACGGCGGCCATCGAAGGGCCCCGCCTGGGCCGGGGTCAAGGCCCCGCCGGTGGGGACCAACGTTGGCTACCGCCCTGGTACGTCCCTGGTACGGGCGTGGACAGCCGACGCGGGCCCACCGCCGTGCGACGACACGGTGGTGGGCCCGAGAGGGTGGTGCGCGAAGCGCGGAGTTGACCGAGACGGCCGGTCGGCGGTCAGCCGTTGCCCGAGGCGAGTTCGCGGCTGCGGTCGCGGGCGGCTTCGAGTGCGGCGATCAACGCGGCGCGCACACCGTGGTTCTCCAGTTCGCGGATGGCGCTGATGGTGGTGCCGGCCGGGCTGGTGACGGCCTCGCGGAGCTTGACCGGGTGCTCGCCGCTGTCGCGGAGCATCACCGCGGCGCCGATGGCGGCCTGGACGATGAGCTCATGAGCCTGGGCGCGGGGCAGGCCGAGCAGGATGCCGGCATCGGTCATCGCCTCGACGAGGAAGTAGAAGTAGGCCGGGCCCGAGCCGGAGAGGGCGGTCGCCGCGTCCTGCTGGGACTCCGGGACGCGCAGGGTCTTGCCGACACCGCCGAAGATCGTCTCGGCGGCCGCGAGGTGCTCGGTGGTGGCGTGGCTGCCCGCGGAGATGACGGACATGCCCTCGTCGACGAGGACGGGGGTGTTCGGCATGACGCGCACGACGGGAGTGTTCGGGGCGAGTCGGTCCTCGATGAACGCGGTGGTGATGCCTGCCGCGGCACTGATCACCAGGTGTTCGGCGGTGACGTGCGCGGCCAGTTCGTCCAGAAGCCGGCCCATGTCCTGAGGCTTCACCGCGAGGATCAGGATGTCGGCGCACTTGGCGGCCTCGGCGTTGCTGACGGAGTCGACGCCGTAGCGGTCATGCAGTTCCCGGGCGCGCTCGGAGCGGCGGGTGGTGACCAGCAGGTCCATCGGACGCCAGCCCGCCCGGATCATGCCGCTGAGGAGGGCCTCCCCGATCTTTCCGGTGCCGAGGACGGCGACTGTCTGGGTCATGTGGTTCACCCTCCGGGCTGTGCTCGCGGTGCTCATTGCGTTCGTCGGTGCGGTGGTCGGTGGCCGTGATGGTCCTGGCGTCATCCTCGCACCGTGAAGGGGATCCGTTACCGGCGGACCGCCACGACCAGCTCGACCACGTAGCTCTCCTCGACCGTGCCGTCCGGGAAGAGCTCCGAGAGCCGCTCGTGCTCCTCGTCGAGGAACCGCCGCGCGGCCTCGTCGCCGAGGACGAGGAAGGCCGAGTGGGTGCTGAGGTTGGCGAGGTGGGTATCGAGGGAGACCGTCCGGGCCCAGGGCACCCGGCGGTGTACCTGCCCGAACGCGGGAGGAAGTCCCGGGGATGGGTCCGGAGAACCGTGGGCGCTCGTATCGGCGCCGAGGAAGCGGCGGAGGCGGACGTCCTGCTCGGCGATCCACGGGACGGAGTGGTCGGAGGCGTTCCACCAGAGGGCCAGCGCACCGCCGGGACGCAGGACCCGCAGCGCCTCGGCGGCGGCCGGGGCCGGGTCCGTCCAGTGCCAGGACTGGGCGTACGTGATCAGGTCGGCGGTGGCGGCGGCCAGGGGCAGGCGGTTTCCGTCGCCGCGCACGACCGGGATGTGCGGGAGTGTCCGGCGGAACTGGCCCGCCATGCCGGGGCCCGGTTCGACGGCGAGGACCCGGGCACCCCGGTCGTGGAGCAGCCGGGTGGCGATGCCGGTGCCCGCGCCCACGTCGACGGTGCGGGCACCGCGCAGTGGGCGGCCGGCCAGTTCCTCAACGGCGTCGAAGAGGGCGGGCGGATATCCGGGGCGGGCCGCGGCGTACCGGGCGGCGGCGCGGTCGAAGGAGAGTGCGCGGGGCGGGGCGGCGCCCTCGGCGTTGTCCGCGGAGGCGCCCGCGGTGTCGGAAGGCTGCATGGGGGAATCGTGACCCACTCGGACCTCTTCCGTCCGGCAATGACGGGGGGACCGGGCCGTGACCGGGACTACCTGCGCTTCGGGCGCTTGCCCTTGGCTCCCTTGCGGGCGGCCGGGTTGCCGGTGCGGGCCGAGCGACGCTTCGCGAAGCGGGCCAGGGCCTCCTCGTACTCCGTGCGGCGCAGCCGCTCGCCCGGCGCCTCCACGAACGTACGGAGGAAGTACGCGAGCAGCGAGCCGGCGAAGCCGATCATCTTCAGCCCGCGCAGGCTCGCCTCGCGCGCCGGATCGGCGGGCCGTCGGCTGAACCCCTCCCAGGTCTTGCGGAAGGCGATGGCGCTGCAGATCGCGAACATCACGACCACCAGGATCCCGACGGCGTTGCCGACCTCGGCGATCGCCAGCCCCTGGTAGGCGAAGCGGAGCACGAAGCAGGCGGCGACGGTGGCCGCGAGCGAGCCGACCGCCGCACCGGCCCGCCGCAACCCGTAGCCCCCGTCGTGGTCGACCCAGGTCGTACCGAAGAACGGCAGCGGCTCGGGCTGCGGGCCGGGCGGGGTGGACGCGGCGGGGGCGGCTCGGCCGGAGCCACCGGACCTGGTGGCTCCGTCGGCGCCGGGTGCTTCGCTGTTGTCGCTCACGGAATCGATTATCCCCGGGCCGGTTCCGCCCCCGCCCCGCCGGTCGGGCCCGGGTCCCGACCGGCCCGCGAGCCCGGTCGCCGCCGGCCCTGTTCCGGGGCGCGGCGCCGGTCGCGGCCCCGGTCAGTCGCAGCGCGGGGCGATGTAGCCGTCGCTGCCGGTGCGGACGTAGGCGTCCGACACGAACTGGCCGTTGGCGATGTTGTTCCAGATGTTCGAGGTGCCGTACGGACCCGTCACCCGCTCCCCCGCCTTCTGGCAGTAGACCGGAACCCTCATTCCGTACGGGAGCGTCCGCACGATGCCGTACTGGGTGCCCGGCCCCCTGCGGACGTTGACGCGGTATCCGGGGGCGATGGGATAGCGGGGGACATCGTCGCCCGCCAGCGTCGCCACGTCCTCGGCCACGCCCTCGGCGGCGACGGTGTCCGTGGTCGTCCCGGTGTGTTCTTCCGTGTGCTCTTCCGCGGCCATGTGGCCCTCCCCCGTCGAGAATCGGTGTGTACGACGTGTACGACGCGCAGGCTACAAGGCCCCACCCTTGTCGCACGCGCCATCGACTAGGCTCCGTGCGTCGCGCTTGCGGACGAACACACGGGGGTGGGCGATGCCGCCGCTGCGAGGTGCCGGCGCCGATCCGGAAGCGGAACATCCGGAGTACGCCGGCCAGTACCGACTTGAGGCACGTCTCGGCGCGGGCGGCATGGGCGTCGTGCACCTGGCGCGCTCCGCCTCGGGGCTCCAGCTCGCCGTCAAGGTCGTGCACGAACACTACTCCGCGGACCCCGAGTTCCGGGCGCGTTTCCGGCAAGAGGTCGGGGCGGCGAGGCGGGTCAGCGGGGCGTTCACCGCACCGGTCGTCGATGCCGATCCGGACGCCGCGCGGCCGTGGATGGCCACGCTCCACGTGCCCGGCCCCACGCTCTCCGACCAGGTGAAGCGGAACGGCCCGATGGTCCCCGCCGAACTGCGCAGGCTGACGGCGGGTCTGGCCGAGGCGCTGCGCGACATCCATCGGGCCGGGGTGATCCACCGTGATCTCAAGCCGAGCAACGTCCTGCTCTCCGACTCCGGGCCCAAGGTCATCGACTTCGGGATCTCCCGCCCGTACGACAGCGATCTGCACACCGAGACGGGCAAGCTGATCGGCTCGCCGCCGTACATGGCGCCCGAGCAGTTCCAGCGGCCGCGCGAGGTCGGGCCCGCCGCCGACGTGTTCGCGCTGGGGGCGGTGCTCGTCCACGCGGCGACCGGGCGGGGGCCGTTCGACTCCGACAGTCCGTACCTCGTGGCCTACCAGGTGGTGCACGACGAGGCCGACCTGGCGGGGGTGCCCGCGGATCTGGCCCCGCTGGTCGCCCGCTGTCTGGCGAAGAACCCCGCGCAGCGACCCACCCCGGGCGAGGTCATGGCGGCGCTGCGGCCTCCCTCGTACGAGCCCGCCGCGTTCATACCCTCGCAGCGGCGCCGTACCGGGGACCGGCCGGAGGAGGCCGGGGAGGGAGAGGCCGGCGGCTCGGCAGCGGGGCCGTGGGCCGGGCCCGGCGAGGCCGGTGCCGGCGAAACCAGGGCGGGTGCCGACGACGCCGACACGCACGTGAGCGCGCGTTCGACCGGACGGGACGGCTCGACGGCCACGCGTGGCGGGACCGGGCGGCGGTGGCCGGTGGCGGCCGTCGCGCTGGCCGTCCTGGGCGCCGGTGGGGTGTGGGCGGTCGCCGCGACGGGCGGGGCGGATGACCGGGCGGACGACGCGAAGGCCCCCGCGGTGGCCGTGTCCGCGCCATGGCGGACCCCGCTCTCGGCCACGCCCCCGGCCAAGGGGGGCGGTACCACGCCGGTCTGCCACGCGGCAGGGGGCGGCGAGCCCCCGGCGAAGGACGGCGACGCGGAGAACTCGGGCCCGTCCACCGCGCTGTACTGCGCCGCGGACGGGCTCGCGGCGGCCCGGCTGGCCCCCGAGGACGGCCGGGTGCTGTGGTCCCGCCGCTCCGCCAAAACCGCCCCGCCGGCCTCCGCGCTCTCGGTCTCCGGCGGTCTGGTGCAGACGGCGGTGCCGGGCCGGAAGGTCCGCGCGTACGACCCCGCGAAGGGCGAGCCGGTCTGGGAGGCGGACCTCTCCCCGTACCTCGGCGTCCCCTTCGCCGCGGGCGACGTACTGCTGCTGACCGCGGAGGACGGCACGACCGAGGCGCTCGACTCCGCGACCGGTGTGTCCCGCTGGCGTCACCCGATCGCGGGCCACCGGCGCCCCGACTACGCGCTGTACGACGACGGGCCGGGACTGGCCTATGCCTTCGAGCACTCGGCCTACGGCTCGACCACGCTCGTCACCGCCGTCGACCCGAGGACGGGGCGGGCCGCGTGGCAGCGGCGGCTGGACGGCATGCTCACCCCGGTGGGGGTCGCGGACGGTGCGCTCGTGCTGACGTCCATGAACGGAGACGCCCAGACGGTCGGGCTCGTCCGCTACGAGCCGGAGCGCGAGCGCGTGACACGGGTGGAACTGCCGTTCCGGATGAACGAACCGGAGGCCGTGGTGGGCGGGGACACCGTCTATCTGCTGGCCCGCGGCGGAACGCTGGTCGCCGTCGGCCTGCGTCCGGACGACGACGGCAGCGGTCGCGGCGGAACGGTTCGCTGGCAGCTGGAGACCGCGGCGGGGCGTACATCGGTCCCCGTCCTCGCCACCGGTGAGGGGAAGGACCGGCCGGACCGGTTGTACTTCTCCGCGGCCGACGGGCGGCTGCTCGCGGTGGACGCCGAGCGGGGCAAGCTTCTGGGGCAGACGGGGCCCCGGCTGCGGAACGGCACGCTCACCTACGCGTCGGAGCTGCCCGCGCCGGTCGCCGTGGGCCGGACCGTGTTCGGCACCGCGCCCGACGGGTCCGTGTTCGCCGTCGACGGCGAGGACCCCGCTCGCTGGTGAGAGCGGGGTCCTCGGGGCTCTTCGGGTGTCCGACCGACGCGCACGTGGGCGCGGGTGCGTCCCACAGGTGCGCGGACGCGGGCGACGGGTGTGCGGACGCGGGCGAACGCCCGCGGGTACGTACGCGCGGGCGGCGTACCGGTGCCGGACGGTGCCCGGCTCAGCCGAGCTTGGACACGTCCCGCACCGCGCCCCGGTCCGCGCTCGTCGCCATCGCCGCGTAGGCCCGCAGCGCCGCGCTGACCTTGCGGTCCCGGTCCCGCGGCGCGTACACACCGTCGAGCGCCTCGCGGCGGGCGGCCAACTCTGCCTCGGAGACAAGGAGTTCGATCGAACGGTTGGGGATGTCGATCCGGATCCGGTCGCCGTCCTCGACGAACGCGATCGTGCCGCCGGACGCCGCCTCCGGGGAGGCGTGCCCGATGGACAGGCCCGACGTACCGCCCGAGAAGCGGCCGTCGGTCACCAGCGCGCAGCTCTTGCCGAGGCCGCGGCCCTTGAGGAAGGACGTGGGGTAGAGCATCTCCTGCATGCCGGGGCCGCCGCGCGGACCCTCGTAGCGGATGACGACGACGTCGCCCTCCTTGACCCGCTTGTTGAGGATCTTGTCGACGGCCTCCTCCTGCGACTCGCAGACGACCGCCGGGCCCTCGAAGGTCCAGATCGACTCGTCGACGCCCGCCGTCTTCACGACACAGCCGTCCACGGCGAGGTTCCCCTTGAGGACCGCGAGGCCGCCGTCCCTGGAGTACGCGTGCGCCAGGTCGCGGATGCAGCCGCCGGCCGCGTCCAGATCGAGCGACTCCCAGCGCTCGGACTGCGAGAAGGCGGTCGCGGAACGGACGCATCCGGGGGCCGCGTGCCACAGCTCGACGGCCTCGGGGGACGGGGAGCCGCCGCGGACGTCCCAGTCCTTCAGCCATTGGGCGAGCGAGTCGGAGTGGACCGCGTGCACGTCCTCGTTGAGCAGGCCGCCGCGGTGCAGTTCGCCGAGGATGGCGGGGATGCCGCCGGCCCGGTGCACGTCCTCCATGTAGTACGTGCCGCCGGGGGCGACGTTGGGCGCGACCTTCGAGAGGCAGGGGACGCGGCGCGAGATCGCGTCGATGTCGGCGAGATCGTAGTCCAGTTCCGCCTCCTGGGCGGCGGCCAGCAGATGCAGGATCGTGTTGGTGGAGCCGCCCATGGCGATGTCGAGCGCCATGGCGTTCTCGAACGCGGCACGGCTGCCGACGGAGCGGGGCAGGACCGACACGTCGTCCTGCTCGTAGTAACGCTTGGTGATCTCGACGACCGTACGGCCGGCCTTCTCGTACAGCGCCCTGCGGGCGGTGTGGGTGGCGAGGACGGAGCCGTTGCCGGGGAGGGAGAGGCCGAGGGCCTCGGTCAGGCAGTTCATCGAGTTGGCGGTGAACATGCCGGAACAGCTGCCGCAGGTGGGGCAGGCGTTCTCCTCGATGCGCAGGATGTCCTCGTCCGAGACGTTCTCGTCGACGGCGTCGCTGATCGCGTTGATCAGGTCGAGCTTGCGGACCGTGCCGTCGACGAGGGTGGCCTTGCCGGCCTCCATCGGTCCTCCGGAGACGAAGACCGTCGGGATGTTGAGGCGCATCGCGGCCATCAGCATGCCGGGTGTGATCTTGTCGCAGTTGGAGATGCAGATCAGCGCGTCCGCGCAGTGCGCCTCGACCATGTACTCGACGGAGTCGGCGATCAGGTCGCGGGAGGGCAGGCTGTACAGCATTCCGCCGTGCCCCATCGCGATGCCGTCGTCGACGGCGATCGTGTTGAACTCGCGCGGCACGGCGCCCGCTGTCTGGATGGCCTCGGAGACGATCCGGCCGACCGGAGCCAAGTGGGTGTGGCCGGGGACGAACTCGGTGAAGGAGTTGGCGACCGCGATGATCGGCTTGCCGATGTCCTCGCTCGCTACGCCCGAGGCTCGCATAAGGGCGCGGGCGCCCGCCATGTTGCGGCCGTGGGTGACCGTGCGGGACCTCAGCTGGGGCATCGTCTCTCGCTCCTTCGACATGAAAAGACTGTCTCCGAGCGTACGCCCACGACTCCAAGATCTGGACATTCCGTCCGCTATACGGGACGGCGTGCCCGCCGGGTGTCACCGGCTCACGGGCGGAGCGGCGGCCGGGTGGCCCGGCTTCAGGGCCGGTGGGGCGGTTCGGTCGACGAACCGTGCGGCGGTTCGGTGGGGAGCCGGTGCGGCGGTCCGACCGGGGCCCCGTGCAGCGGCTCGGCCGAGGGCGATGCCAGGTGAAGCCGGGTGAAAGCGAGCGCCTCCGCCAGATCGGCCTCGCGTTCTGCGGAGGACATGGCCCGGCGGGTGTTGACCTCGATGACGACATGGCCGCCGAAGCCGGTGCGGGCCAGGCGCTCCAGGAGTTCGGCGCAGGGCTGGTCGCCGCGTCCGGGCACCAGGTGCTCGTCCTTGTTGGAGCCCTTGCCGTCGGCGAGGTGGACGTGGGCGAGCCGGTCGCCCATCCGCTCGACCATGGCCATGCCGTCCGCGCGGGCCGTCGCGGTGTGCGAGAGGTCCACGGTGAAGTGGCGGTAGTCGTCGTTGGTGACGTCCCAGTCGGGGGCGTACGCGAGCATCTCGCGGTCCCGGTACCGCCAGGGGTACATGTTCTCGACGGCGAACCGCACATCGGTCTCGTCCGCCATGCGCCAGACCCCGTTGACGAAGTCACGCGCGTAACCGCGCTGCCAGCGGAAGGGCGGATGGACGACGACGGTCGTCGCCCCGAGACGCTCCGCGGCGGCGCGGGCGCGCTGGAGCTTCACCCAGGGATCGGTGGACCAGACGCGCTGCGTGATCAGCAGACAGGGCGCGTGGACGGCCAGGATCGGTACGCCGTGGTAGTCCGAGAGCCGCCGCAGTGCCTCGATGTCCTGGCTGACGGGGTCGGTCCAGACCATGACCTCGACGCCGTCGTAGCCGAGACGCGCGGCGATATCGAAGGCCGTCGACGTCGACTCCGGGTAGACGGAGGCCGTGGACAGGGCGACCTTCGCATCCGGGACGCGCACCACTGGTTCTGCCACTGGGACAGCGTACGGGCACGGGCACGCCCGGCCGAGGGTCCTCGGCGGAAAGTGACGCGGTACATGGCCGAGGGGCATGGCGGAACGCGGCGCACGTCCCGGGCCCCTCACCCGGCCCGGGCGGACCGCCCGCTGGCTCCGGGCCCACCCGGCCCCCGGTCCGGATCGGCCCACCCGGCTCCCGGTCCTCCGCCCGTCCGGCTCCCGGCCCGGGGTGGGCGGCCTAACCGGCTTCCGAGCCCGGATCGGCCGCAGCTCCCGGATCGACCACCGATCCCGGATCGCCCCCGGCAGGGATCAACCGGAGCCCTGGCTCACCGCTCCCGGCCGGGCCCGTCCCCCGGCCCGGCGCGCCGCCGGGCCGGTTCAGCGCGGTGCGTTCCGCCGGCAGATGGTCCAGACGGCGCAGGATGACGCCCTCGCGCAGCGCCCACGGGCATATTTCGAGCTCGTCGATCCCGAACAGGTCCATGGCGCCCTCCGCCACGAGCGCCCCGGCCAGCAGCTGCGGGGCCCGGCTCTGGGAGACACCGGGCAGGGCGATGCGCTGCTCGACGGTCATCTCCGCCAGCCGCGGCACCCACTCCTCCAGCGCCTTGCGGGTGAGGCCGCGCTGGACGTACAGGCTGTCGGTGGAGCGCGCGGACCCCGCGATCCTGGCGAGCTGCTTGAACGTCTTGGACGTGGCCACGACATGGTCCGGGCGTCCGAGGCGAGTGAATTCCCCCACACTTCGGGCGATGCCGGTCCGTACGTGGCGGCGCAGCGCCTTCACGTCCGCCGGGGATGGCGGATCGCTCGGCAGCCATCCGGCGGTCAGCCGGCCCGCGCCCAGCGGCAGCGACACCGCCGCGTCCGGCTCCTCGTCGAGGCCGTACGCGATCTCCAGCGAACCGCCCCCGATGTCCAGGACCAGCAGCCGGCCCGCCGACCAGCCGAACCAGCGGCGCGTGGCGAGGAACGTGAGCCGCGCCTCCTCCGCACCGCTGAGCACGGTGAGGTCGACGCCCGTCTCGTCCCGCACCCGGGCCAGTACCTGGTCGGCGTTGCTCGCCTCCCGCACCGCGGACGTGGCGAAGGGCAGAACGTCCTCGCACCCCTTGTCCTCGGCGGCCTGGAGCGCGTCGCTGATCGTGGCCACCAGCCGGTCGACGCCGCCGGGGCCGATCGCCCCGTCCTCGTCGAGGAGTTCGGCCAGGCGCAGTTCCGCCTTGTGCGAGTGCGCCGGCAGCGGGCGGGCGCCGGGGTGTGCGTCCACCACCAACAGGTGCACTGTGTTCGAACCCACGTCGAGGACTCCGAGTCTCATACCAGGAACGCTACCGGCAGTGCGGACTTACCCTGGGCGCGTGCCAAAGACGAAAAAGGCGAAGCCGGGCAAAAACACGAAGCCTAAAAACGCGAACAAGCAGGACACGAAGCGTCAAGGAACGAAACAGGAGCTGCGGCGGCAGGAAGCGAACGAACCGGTCCGGTCCGAGAGCGGGGCCCGGACCGAGGGTGAGGTGCGTCCCCAGGACGAGGTCGGCCTCGACTTCGCCCGCGCCTGGGTCGAGTTCCCGGACCCCGGCGACGACGAGCAGGTCTTCCGCTGCGACCTGACCTGGCTGACCTCCCGGTGGACCTGCGTCTTCGGCAGCGGCTGCCAGGGCATCCAGGCGGGCCGGGCGGACGACGGGTGCTGCACGCTGGGCGCGCACTTCTCGGACGAGGAGGACGAGGAGCGGGTGGCGGGCCACGTCGAACGGCTGACCCCCGAGCTGTGGCAGTTCCACGACATCGGCACGGGGACCGGCTGGGCGGAGGTGAACGAGGACGGGGAGCGCCAGACCCGGCGCTGGAAGGGTTCGTGCATCTTCCAGAACCGACCCGGCTTCGCCGCCGGCGCGGGCTGCGCGCTGCACATCCTGGCGCTGCGGGAGGGCCGGGAGCCCCTGGAGACCAAGCCGGACGTCTGCTGGCAGCTCCCGATCCGGCGTACGTACGAGTGGATCGACCGGCCGGACGACACCCGTGTCCTCCAGGTGTCGATCGGCGAGTACGACCGCCGGGGCTGGGGGCCGGGCGGGCACGACCTGCACTGGTGGTGCACCTCGGCGACATCGGCGCACGGTGCCGGGAAGCCGGTGTACGTGTCGTACCGCCCGGAGCTCACGGAGCTGATGGGCAAGGCGGGGTACGACCGGCTGGTGGCGCTGTGCGAGGAGCGGATGGCCTCGTCGCTGCCGATGGCACCGCACCCGGCGGACCCCGTGGCCCCGTGACCATGGCGGACCGGGCAGACCGGGCCGACCGGGCCGACCGGGCAGACCGGGCCGACCGGGCAGACCGGGCAGACCGGGCCGACCGGGCCGACCGGGCCGACCGGGCCGACCGGGCCGACCGGGCCGACCGGGCAGAACCGATGGACCGGGCCGACCGGGCCTGACGGCCGCCGCCCCGGCCGGGCCGACCGGCCGGGGCGGGGACCGCCACGGGGCACCGCGGGCCCGGCGACCGAGGCAGACCGGATCCGTCGACCGGGGCGGGAAGCGGCGGACCCGGGCGGGCCGCTCCGGGAACCGTCCGCGCCGAGCTGCGCCGGGGCGGACGGGAGGGAACATGCGGGGACAGGCGGGCAGTCCGGGCGGCCCAGGATGCTCGTCCCGCCCCGTCCTCAGCGCCTCCGCGCGGAGGCGCCCGGTTCGTCGGGCGGCGACGCGTCGGAGGGGTCGGGGGACGGCCCGGGATCGGTGGGGCCCTGATCCGTCGGTGACGGCGCGGGGTCGGTCGGTGTGGGTGACGGATCGTCCGGCGGCGTGGGCTCCGGCGAGGCCGAAGGCTGCTGCGGGGGTGCGGACGGGCCGGAGGGGTCGGGCCGATCCGGACGGCCGGGGCGCACCGGGCTGCCGGGCGACGTCGCCGTCGTCCCGTTCCCCCGGATGGCCACGACGGAGCCCGACGGGGCGAGGGCCACGCGCGCGCTCCAGCGCCCGGGGGGTTCCGTGAGCGGGTCCACCACCACCCGTACGGTGACGCTCTCGCCCGCGGCGAGGGTGCCCGAGGAACTGCTCAGGCGCAGCCAGGAGACATCCACGCGGGCCGACCAGTCGACCGCGGATCCGCCCGAGGCGGTCAGGCGGATCAGCGTCTTGGTCCCGGACGAACGGGCTTCGACGGTGAGCCCGCCGCCCCGGCCCGGCGTCCGCCCGGAGCTGATCACCTCGGCCGAGAGTTCGGCCGCGCGACCGCCGTCGGATCCGGGAAGGGGCCGGGGCCGGGCGTTGCCCGCGTTCTCGTAGCGGCCACGCGGGGCGTCGAGTTCGTGGCGCAGGTCCGTCTCGGTCGCGGCGACCGAGGAGCCGTCGGCCGCCTCGCCGGTCTGCGGAGCACCGCGGTAGGCCGTCCACAACGCGATCACCGGGGCGGCGACGACCGTGGCCACCACCGTCGTCGTCACGACCCTGGCTCGCAGCCGGTCGCGGCGGGCGGCGTGGTCCTTCGGGTGCAGGGGGAAGCCGGACCGGTCGAAGCGGGGTCCGCCGAACCGGTTCCGCCGGGCGTGAACCATCGCGATGTATGCGGAGGAGCGGGGCGCCGGAACGACCGGCAGCGCGGTGGCCGGGGTGACCGCCGCGCCGGGCCAGGGGCCGTCGGCGCCGACCCGCTCGGCGGCCCGGCGGCAGCGGGGGCAGTCGTCGACATGGCGGACGAGCTCGCGGCGCAGGGTCGCCGAGAGCAGGACGCGATGGCCGCCGGTGAGCCGGGCGACGGTGGGACAGTTGCCGGACTCGACGACGGCGAGGGCGGCGCGGGTGCGCTCCACCTCGCAGGCGGCGGCGGCCAGGAGTTCGCGCGCGGTCGCCGGTTCGAGCCCGAGCACGGAGGCGACGGCGCTCGGGGCGAGGCGGTGGCGCACGAGGAGTTCGAGCGCCTCGCGCTGTTCAGGGGTGGTGCCCGCAGCCTCGGGCCAGGCCAGTTGGGCGAGTTCACGACGGTGCGCCTCGGCGGCGGCCCGGGAGTCGGCGGCGCCCCCGGCTTCGACGACGGCGCTGGAGTCGTCCGCACGCTCGGCCTTGGCGGCGCGCTCCCGGCCCGCCGGCGCACCACCCGGCGCGAAGGCATCGGAAACAGGGTCGGGGAAGGGGGTGGCAAGGGCCTCGGGCGCGGCAGCCGTCGCGACGACGGCAGGGGACGTACGGCGCCCGGCGCGCGCCCCCTGGCCGGTCGGGCCGTCCGGCTGCTTGCCCGGAGGGCCGCCCGCCCGCTTCGTCTCCCGCCGCACCTCCCGTCCGCGCCTCGGCTCCTGCCTCGCGGACGCCTTCCCGGCCTTGCGCTGGTGCGCCCGGTGGCCCTGCCTCCGCTCGGCGAGCATGCGCAGGCACATCCATCTGGCCAGCGCGTACAACCAGGATGTACGTTCCTCCTCCCCCTCCGGACACCGCCCTTCCTGCCGTTCCGCGATCGCCAGCACACCGCCGAGCGCCTCCGTGGCGGCGTCGTGGTCGCAGAGCACGGAGAGGCAGTAGGTGAACAGACCGTCGAGATGCGGCTCGTAGCGCACGGGGGGCCGCTGCGGCACAGGCTGCGTCGAGGAGTGGGGCGCACGGTACTGCAACCGGTGTGCGCCGGTGGTGTGCGTGGGGGGCTCCAGCCTGCTGCTCGTCATTCGGTGACCGTAGGCAGCAGAGAGCACCCCTTGGCATTTCTTCAGCACATTTACCCCTTACGGGTGAACGTATCGCTCAAAAGGGGACAGGAATCCCTGATTCGGCGCGCTGGAACCTGATATACCGCCAGCCGTGACGCCCAGGCTGGTGAGCGCACGCCCGCGCACACCGCGCTTCCCGGATCACGCCGGTCGCCACCGGTCGCCGGTCTCCCGCGGGGCTCCGCCGGACGGGGCCGAAGGTCCGCCCCCGAGCGCTGCCGCATCCGGCCCGACGGCCGCCCCGAGCACCGCCCGACGGCCGCCCCGGGGCGGCCGTGCACCGATGCCCGGGGCCGCGAGGCGACCCCCCGGCGCCGCGGGCCGGACCGCCCCCGGCGGCGTTGTCGTACCCCGCCTATACGGTTGGCGTCATGGCTGCCCGTACGAAAACCGCCAAGGACCGGCCGTCCTACCGCTGCACCGAGTGCGGCTGGACCACCGCCAAGTGGCTCGGCCGCTGCCCCGAATGCCATGCGTGGGGGACGGTCGAGGAGTTCGGCGGCGCCCCCGCCGTGCGGACCACCGCGGCCGGACGGGTCAGCGCCGCCGCACTGCCGATCGGCCAGGTCGACAGCAGACAGGCCACCGCCCGGTCGACCGGCGTCGGCGAGCTGGACCGGGTGCTCGGCGGCGGGCTCGTCCCGGGCGCCGTCGTCCTGCTCGCGGGCGAGCCGGGCGTCGGGAAGTCGACGCTGCTGCTGGACGTGGCCGCCAAGGCGTCGAGCGAGGACCACCGCACGCTGTACGTCACGGCCGAGGAGTCCGCGAGCCAGGTGCGTCTGCGCGCCGACCGGATCCGGGCGATCAGCGACCATCTGTACCTCGCCGCCGAGACGGACCTCTCGGCGGTCCTCGGCCATCTGGACGCCGTCAAGCCGTCGCTCCTCGTCCTCGACTCCGTGCAGACCGTCGCCTCCCCCGAGATCGACGGGGCGCCGGGCGGTATGGCACAGGTCAGGGAGGTGACCGGGGCGCTCATCCGGGCGTCCAAGGAGCGCGGCATGTCGACGCTCCTGGTCGGCCACGTGACCAAGGAGGGGGCGATCGCGGGGCCTCGGCTGCTGGAGCACCTCGTCGACGTGGTGCTGTCCTTCGAGGGCGACCGCCATGCCCGGCTGCGGCTCGTACGGGGCGTCAAGAACAGGTACGGCGCGACCGACGAGGTCGGCTGCTTCGAATTGCACGACGAGGGCATCACCGGCCTCGCCGACCCGTCCGGGCTGTTCCTCACCCGCCGCGACGAACCGGTGCCCGGCACCTGCCTGACCGTCACCCTGGAGGGCAAGCGCCCGCTCGTCGCCGAGGTCCAGGCGCTCACGGTCGACTCGCAGATCCCCTCGCCCCGGCGCACCACCTCCGGGCTGGAGACGTCCCGGGTGTCGATGATGCTGGCCGTGCTGGAGCAGCGCGGCCGGATCAGCGCGCTCGGCAAGCGCGACATCTACAGCGCGACGGTCGGCGGCGTGAAGCTCTCCGAGCCCGCCGCGGACCTCGCGGTGGCCCTGGCACTGGCCAGCGCGGCGAGCGACACCCCCCTTCCCAAGAACCTGGTGGCGATCGGCGAGGTGGGCCTCGCGGGCGAGGTCAGGCGGGTCACGGGAGTCCAGCGCAGACTGGCTGAGGCGCACCGCCTGGGCTTCACACATGCCCTGGTTCCGACCGATCCGGGGAAGGTTCCGACCGGTATGAAGGTCATAGAAGTCGCCGATATGGGGGATGCACTGAGAGTCCTCCCCCGCCGGTCTCGCGCACAGGCCCCCCAGGAGGAGAACGCACGCCGGTAGACTTTGCCCTGGTCTCGCCCGTCCGTACGAACGGTATGAGGAACGTAAGGGCACCGCCAAACCGCGACCGGAGGAGTGCAGTGGCAGCCAGCGACCGGGCAACATCGCCCGGAAAGTCCGGCCAAAGCACCGGTGGCGAGTCGCTGATGCGCGCCTCGCTGTCCGCCGTCGCGCCCGGAATGGCGCTGCGCGACGGCCTGGAACGCATCCTCCGCGGCAACACCGGCGGACTGATCGTGCTCGGCATGGACAAGACCGTCGAGTCGATGTGCACCGGCGGATTCGTGCTGGACGTGGAGTTCACCGCGACGCGCCTGCGCGAGCTGGCCAAGCTCGACGGGGCGCTCATCCTCGACAAGGACATGACCAAGATCCTGCGCGCGGGTGTGCAGTTGGTCCCGGACGCCTCCATCCCCACGGAGGAGACCGGCACCCGCCACCGCACGGCCGACCGGGTCTCCAAACAGTGCAACTTCCCGGTCGTCTCGGTCTCGCAGTCGATGCGCCTGATCGCGTTGTACGTGAACGGCGAGCGCCGGGTTCTGGAGGAGTCCGCCGCGATCCTCTCCCGGGCCAATCAGGCGCTCGCCACCCTGGAGCGGTACAAGCTCCGCCTCGACGAGGTCGCGGGCACGCTGTCGGCGCTGGAGATCGAGGACCTGGTGACGGTCCGGGACGTGGCGGCCGTCGCGCAGCGGCTGGAGATGGTCCGCCTGATCGCGGCCGAGATCGCGGAGTACGTGGTGGAGCTGGGCACCGACGGCCGGCTTCTCTCGCTCCAGCTCGACGAGTTGATCGCGGGTGTCGAGCCGGAGCGCGAGCTGGTCGTGCGCGACTACGTGCCGGAGCCGACCGCGAAGCGGTCCCGTACGGTCGCCGAGGCGCTGACCGAGCTCGACGGACTCACCCACACCGAACTGCTCGAACTTCCCGTGGTGGCCAGGGCGTTGGGATACAGCGGCTCGCCGGAAACACTCGACTCGGCGGTCTCGCCACGCGGTTTCAGGCTGTTGGCGAAGGTGCCCCGGCTGCCCGGCGCGATCATCGACCGGCTGGTGGAGCACTTCGGCGGTCTGCAGAAGCTGCTCGCCGCCAGTGTGGACGACCTCCAGACGGTCGACGGGGTCGGCGAGGCCCGGGCGCGCAGTGTGCGCGAGGGGCTTTCCCGGCTGGCCGAGTCGTCGATCCTCGAACGGTACGTCTGAGCACGGGCGCCTGAGAACGGCACGTCCGAGGCCGTCCCGTTCCCGCGGGAACCGTCCGGCGCCTCCCGGGACCGCGCACCCCGTGCGTTCCCGCGCCCCCCTGAAGGCGCGCGCTCCCACATTCGCGCCTCTGGGCATTCGTGCCTCTGGGCCCCGCGCGGCGGTGCCCGAACCCCACCGCTGGCGAACCCAGCCCTCCCGGACCGTCCTCGCGCAGCCCGGCCCCCGCGGTTCACCCCCTGGCCGTTCAGTCCTTCCTGAGGACGAACGAGGCCCGCTGCACCGGCTCGCCCGGTGCCTTCGCCTCGACCAGATACGTACCGGGGTGCGCGGAGCGCGCGGGCGAGGTCGCGCAGTGCGCGTCGCTCTTCTTGCGGTCCCACTCCACGGTGTGGACGACGGCCGCGCCCGCCGGGATCCGCAGCAGCACGCGCCCCGGAGTGCGCGGGCAGTCCTTGGAGGACCAGATCTGGCTGTCGTCACCGCCGGCCTCGGTGATGGTGAGCACCGCGCTCCTCGGCCCGAAGTCGGCCTTGCAGTCGGCGGAGGACGTGTTCTTGGCGACCAGCCGGAACTTCGGCTTCTCGTCCGGGGCGTAGCTGATCTCGGTGTTCAGGCTCAACTCGAGTGCGCCCGGCGTGCACACGGGGAGCGTGGAAGCCGCCGGGAGCCGCTCGGCTGTCGTCGCCCCGTCCTCACCCGCGACGCCTCCGGCCCCGGTACCCGATCCGCTGCCGGTGCCCGTGCCGCCGTCGCCGCCTTCGGACCCCGCGCCCGTGCCCCCGCCACCCGATCCGCCGCCGGAGTCGCCCGACTCGTCGCGTCCGCCGGGCTGTTGCGTGATCGCCGAACCGGACGGCGTGGGGCCGGGCGTGATCGACTGGACGGGAGACGAACCGCCGGAGCGCGAGTCGTCGATGCTCCCCTTGCGGCCGCCGGAAGTGACGGCCCATGCGATCAGCGCCGCGAGCAGCGCGACGAGCGTCAGCGCCACGGCCCTCCGGCGCCAGTAGATGGAGGAGGGAAGCGGCCCGATCGGATTACGCAAAGATCCCACGTTGCAAACTGTACGAGAGATCCGCACCAACTCCCGCCCCACCCGCCGCCGGACCGCGAAGTTTTACGGATCATCATCCCGGTTCGAGCCCGGCTTCTCCACTTCGGGATCACCGGGAAGACCGCCTCAACCCGTTGACTACCCTCTGTCGGATGGATAGTTCAGCCACTGCCCCGCTCTACCGGGACGTCACCGACTTCGCACATGACATGCCGTCATGGGTGCAACATCTGGCCGAGGTGTGGACGGAGTTCGGTCTTCTGGTCTTCGGCGTCCTGTTCATCACAGGGTGGTGGCGCGCCCGCCGCGCCGACGAGGGCACCCTCGCGCTGGCGGTGCTCGCGCCCGTCGCGACGGCCTTCGGCTATGTGGTCAGCGAGGTGCTGAAGTCGGTGGTGACCGAGGAGCGCCCGTGCCGCACGGTGGCCGGGGCGATGGCCTCACTGGTGCCGTGTCCGCCGGTGGGTGACTGGTCGTTCCCCAGCAACCACTCCGCGATCGCCGGTGCGGCGGCCGTCGCCCTGGCGATCTCCCGCCCCCGGCTGGCCTGGCTGACCGTGCCCATGGCCCTGCTGATGGCCTTCTCCCGCGTCTTCGTCGGGGTGCACTATCCGCACGACGTGGCGGTCGGGCTGGTCATGGGCGCGCTGGTGTCGGCGGCGGTGGTCCTGGTGCTGCGCCGTCCGACGCGTTCGCTGGCCGTGACGGTACGGACCAGCGGGACGCCGGTGGCCGCCCTGCTCTCCGGTCCGGGCATGGGTGCGGGCGCCGTGCCGCGTACCGGCGGCCGCAGAAGGGCCGGCGGCCGAGGAAAGCGGCGTGCCGGGCGGCGCTGACGGACCCGGGGGACCGTTGTGCCGGGCGGCTCCGGCCGCCCGGCACCCCTTTGGGCCGGTTGCCGGACACCGGGGGGACAAGACGGGTGGCATTATCACCCCAAGGGCCCTCAGGAGGAGCGACACCACCGTGCGCGGAACCATCGTCTGTTCTTCCGTGCCAGGATCGTCCGTGCGATGACTGCCATGACTGCGACACAGACGTCCCCCGCCTCCCTCCACACTCCCGTCATCGGGTGGTTCGAACAGCACGCCCGCGATCTTCCCTGGCGCCGCCCCGAAGCGGGCGCCTGGGGTGTGATGGTGAGCGAGTTCATGCTGCAGCAGACCCCCGTCAACCGGGTCCTCCCCGTCTACGAACAGTGGATGACCCGCTGGCCGCGCCCGGCCGACCTGGCCGCCGAACCGCCCGGAGAGGCGGTCCGCGCCTGGGGCCGGCTCGGCTACCCGCGCCGCGCCCTGCGCCTGCACGGCGCCGCCCAGGCCATAACGGAACGGCACGGCGGCGACGTACCGAGCGAACACGCCCAGCTCCTCGCGCTGCCGGGCATCGGCGAATACACGGCGGCGGCCGTGGCCTCGTTCGCGTACGGACAGCGCCATCCGGTGCTCGACACCAACGTCCGCCGGGTGTTCGCGCGGGCCGCGACCGGCATCCAGTACCCGCCGAACGCCACCACCGCCGCCGAGCGCAAGCTGGCCCGCGCGCTGCTCCCCGAGGACGACGAGCGGGCGGCGCGCTGGGCCGCCGCGACGATGGAGCTCGGCGCCCTCGTCTGCACCGCCAAGAACGAGGACTGCGCCCGGTGCCCGATCGCCTCGCAGTGCGCGTGGCGGCTGGCCGGGAAGCCGGCGCACCAGGGGCCTCCGCGACGCGGCCAGGCATACGCCGGAACGGACCGGCAGGTACGCGGGCGGCTGCTCGCCGTGCTGCGCGACGCGGTGACACCGGTCCCGCAGTCGGCGCTGGACGCCGTCTGGGACGAGCCGGTGCAGCGTGCCCGCGCACTGGACGGCCTGGTCGCGGACGGCCTGGTCGAACCGCTGGCGGGCGGCCTCTACCGGCTTCCGCTGAGCTGAGCCCCCGCCGTTCCCCTCCCTGAGCGCCCTCCGCCGCTGTTACACAACCGATGGACAGCCGTGCGTCGGCGTATGGCTGCTCCGCACAACCTCGTGACAACGGCTCCGTAACGTCGTCGACGTCGCCCCGACCGATCAACGGGCGACAGCGGTCGAAACGGGGCTCCACGGGGACGGAGGCGGTTGGAATGGCACAGGGCGAGGTACTCGGCTTCGAAGAGTACGTGCGCACCCGGCAGGACGCGCTGCTGCGCAGCGCGCGTCGGCTGGTCCCCGATCCGGTGGACGCGCAGGACCTGCTGCAGACCGCCCTGGCCCGTACGTTCGGCCGCTGGGACGGCATCGCCGACAAGTCCCTCGCCGACGCCTATCTGCGCCGCGTCATGATCAACACCCGTACCGAGTGGTGGCGGGCCCGCAAACTGGACGAGGTCCCCACCGACCAGCTCCCCGACGCCAGCGTCGAGGACGGCGCCGAGCAGCGCGCCGACCGCGCCCTGCTGATGGACGTGCTGGGCGTCCTGGCTCCCAAGCAGCGCAGTGTGGTCGTGCTGCGACACTGGGAGCAGATGAGTACGGAAGAGACGGCTGCCGCACTCGGTATGTCGGCCGGTACGGTGAAGAGCACGCTGCACCGTGCGCTGGCGCGCCTGCGCCAGGAACTGGAGAGCCGCGAGGCGGCGAGCAGGGAGGCCCTGCACGCCGAGGAGCGGCGTCCGGCGGCGGCCGATCGTGCTCCAGCCGTCGGCGCCCCGGTGCGCACCCGGGTACGGGAGCGGGCGGGCAGGCGTATGGACGAACGGGGGCGGGAGCGGTGCGCGGCCTGACAGCCGACGGCGACGGCGGCAACAGCGATGAGGGTGACCTCGACGGGAGAGCCCCCGGGGGGGCCGCCGCCCGGGGCCCCCGGCTTGGGTGGGTGACGGGCTCCGGGGTCCTGTGCGGGTTCACCGCTCTCGCGCTGTTCGCGGCCGGGTGTTCCAGCGGCGGCACCGGCACCCGCGACGAGGGCCCGGCGGGCACCCAGCCGGTCGCCCAGGTCACGCCGAGCCCCGGCGCGGCCATGACGAAGCCCGCGTTCCGGGTCGACCCCGTCGCGCTGGTCAAGGACGACCCCAGGGTCAGCGAGCGGGTCAGGACCGACCTCAAGCCCTGCACCGGCTCCGAGTATCCGGTGGACACCTCGTACGGGACGCTGACCGGCGGGCCCTCCACCGATGTCGTGGTGAACGTGATGACCTGCGCCGACTCGGTGGGCGTCGGCACGTACGTGTACCGCAAGGAGGCCGACGGCGCGTACCGGAACGTGTTCGCGATGGAGCAGCCCGCCGTGTACGGCACCATCGACCGCGGCGATCTGGTGGTGACGGCCCAGGTGTACGCGAAGAAGGACGCGGTCGCCTACCCCTCGGGCGAGGATGTGATCACCTACCGCTGGGCGGACAACCGGTTCAACGAGCACGACCGCGTGCACAACGACTTCAACCGTGCCGTCGGCAGCGGAACGGCCGGACTTCCGGAATCCGCCGAGCCGGCGGAGAACTGAGAGCAGTTTCGATGGCAGAGACCCACGTCCTGTTCGTCGAGGACGACGACGTCATCCGCGAGGCCACCCAGCTCGCGCTGGAGCGCGACGGCTTCACGGTCACCGCGATGCCCGACGGCCTGTCGGGCCTCGACGCGTTCCGGGCCGACCGCCCCGACATCGCCCTGCTCGACGTGATGGTGCCGGGGCTGGACGGGGTCAGCCTGTGCCGCCGGATCCGCGACGAGTCGACGGTCCCCGTGATCATGTTGTCGGCCCGGGCGGACTCGATCGACGTGGTGCTGGGCCTGGAGGCCGGTGCCGACGACTACGTCACCAAGCCGTTCGACGGGGCGGTCCTGGTCGCCCGGATCCGTGCCGTGCTGCGGCGCTTCGGCCACGCCTCGGGAGGGCAGCCGGGCGGCGAGCTGGAGCCGCGTCCCGTCGGCGGGGTGCTGGTCTTCGGCGACCTGGAGGTCGACACCGAGGGCATGGAGGTCCACCGGGGCGGCGAGCAGGTGGCGCTGACCCCGACCGAGATGCGGCTGCTGCTGGAGTTCTCCGCCGCACCCGGCACGGTGCTCTCCCGCGACAAGCTCCTGGAGCGCGTTTGGGACTACGGCTGGGGCGGGGACACCCGGGTCGTGGACGTCCATGTGCAGCGGCTGCGCACCAAGATCGGCCAGGACCGGATCGAGACGGTCCGCGGGTTCGGCTACAAGCTCAGGCCATGAAGCGGCCTGCGCTGCGGACGAGCGTCCGTTGGAAGATCAGCATCGCGATCGCCGCCGTCGGCGCGCTGACCGCGGTAGCGCTCAGCTTCGTCGTCCACAACGCCGCCCGGGTCTCGATGCTGGAGAACGCGCGCGAGGTCCAGCTCACCCGGCTGACGTACGCGCAGCTGCTGTACGAGGCGAAGAAGCCGCAGAAGGGCGACCCCCGTTTCGGCGCCAAGCTCAACGACCCGCTGATGCCGAGCAGCCTGCGCGCGGAGGTCAGGAAGAACCGCCGGGCCACGCATGTCGAGATACTGCGGAACGGGGTGCCCGACGTGTGGGCGGCGGTCCCGGTCGGCAACGACGACGTGCTCTCGCTGCACACCCGTTTCACCGGCCGCAGCGCCAGGATCATGGGCGATCTCGACCGGGCGCTGATCATCGGCTCGGTGTCGGTGGTGCTCGGCAGCTGTGCGCTGGGCGTGCTGATCGGCGGGCAGCTGTCGCGCCGGCTGCGCAAGGCCGCCGCGGCAGCGGGCAGGGTCGCCGAGGGCAATACGGACGTACGGGTGCGGGAGGCCGTCGGCGGGGTCGTCCTGGACGAGACCGACGAGCTGGCCCGCGCGGTGGACGCGCTGACGGACGCGCTGAACGAACGGATCGAGGCGGAGCGCCGGGTCACCGCGGACATCGCGCACGAGCTGCGGACCCCGGTGACCGGTCTGCTGACGGCGGCCGAGCTGCTGCCGCCCGGCCGCCCCACCGAGCTGGTACGGGACCGGGCCCAGGCGCTGCGCACCCTGGTCGAGGACGTGCTGGAGGTGGCGCGGCTGGACAGCGCGTCGGAGCGGGCCGAGTTGCAGGAGATCGCGCTGGGCGAGTTCGTCAGCCGCCGGATCGCGCTGCTCGATCCGGCGGTACGGGTGCGGGTCGTCCACGAGTCCTGGGTCAGTACCGACCCGCGCCGTCTGGAGCGCATCCTCGGCAATCTGCTGGGGAACGCCGCGAAGCACGGCGCCACCCCGGTGGAGGTCACGGTCGAGGGCCGGGTGGTGCGGATCCGGGACCACGGGCCCGGATTCCCGGCGGCGCTGCTGCGCGAGGGCCCGAGCCGGTTCCGTACCGGCAGCAGTGACCGGGCCGGGCGCGGGCACGGCCTCGGGCTGACCATCGCCGCCGGTCAGGCACGGGTCCTCGGGGCCCGGCTGACCTTCCGCAACGCGGCCCCGGAGGGGGCGGCGCAGGGGACCGGTGGGGCGATCGCCGTGCTGTGGCTGCCCGAGCACGCGCCGACGAACACCGGCAGCTTCCCGGTCCTGCGTCTGTCCGAGCAGCGCACGGACGGCGACGCGGCGGGGAGCGGTACGGCGGGCAGGAAACGGACCGGCGTCTGAGACCGGACGCGGCGGGCTCCCGGGGTCTGCGCCCCGTAGGCCCGCCGCGCGCGTATCGTGGCCCCGCTGCCACGACCGAGGGAACCCGGTCATGGGCCGGAAGGCGGCCGGGTCAGACCCCGACGCCCTTCTTGTGCAGGAACGGGACCGGGTCCACCGCGGAGCCGTAGTCGGCGGTGTGGCGGATCTCGAAGTGCAGGTGCGGGCCGCTGGAGTTGCCGGTGTTGCCGGAGAGCCCGATCCGCTCACCAGTCGTCACGGACTGGCCGACGTGCACGTCGATCTCCGACAGATGCGCGTACTGCGAGTACGTGCCGTTGCCGTGCTTGATCACGATGGCGTTGCCGTACGCGGGGCCGTCGCCGCCGCCGTTCGACCCGGCCTTCACGACGACGCCGCTGTGCGCGGCCCCGACCTTCGTGCCGACCGGAACGGCGAAGTCCTGGCCGGAGTGCTTGTGGGCCCAGCGGCTGCCATCGTTGCCGAAGCTCGCGCTCAGCTCGTAGCGCTTGACCGGCTTCTCCCAGCTCGCCGCCTTCTGCACGGCCGCGTTGCGGGCCGCCACGCGTTCGGTCTCGGCGGCCTTGGCCGCCTTGCCCTGCACAGCCGCCTGCTGGGCGACCGAGCGGGCGGCGGTGCTGTCGATCAGGCGCGCGGCATCGGGGGAGCCCACCGCAGCCGCGAACGCGGCACCCGCACCGACCATCATCGTCGACCCCAGACCGGCTGCCACCACGGCACCACGGACACGGGACAGGGACGGGCGGCGGGAGTGCAGGAACGGAACGCGCTTCGACATATGCGGAAATCCTCCGAGATGACGGGAAACCGACGCTTCGGCCGGACTGGCCGTTCCTTGGTAACCCGCACCCTCGCCGGTGCTCAAACCCCTCATCTACGAACAAAAACCGTAGATGAAGCCTGGCGAACCACCCGCGACCCGCCCCGCCCGCCACCGAATCCCACCCCGCCGGGACCGCCACTCGGAGCATGCCCAATCGCAGCTCGAAGCCCCCATAAACGCACTAAACCTACTTATCCAGGTTTCTTTTCCCCGGCTCCGTACCCCCCCTCCTCGCACGAGGGGCCACACCGCCGTGTGGATCACGGCCTGCTCCCCTATCGGTCGTAGTAGGCCCGAATCGGGCTGTGTGCCTTGTCACCGCCGGTGGGCCCGAAGCCCGTCCGTCTCGGGACCTTCGCCCCCCGCCCCTACCGCCGGCCGACGGCCTCGCGCCCAGGGCGTGGAGGTGCCACGGACGGGGCCCACGGCAGCACAGCGTCACGGGGACGGCGCCATGGGTACGGCTGCTCGACGCCACGGGCACGCTGCCCAGCGGTCATCAACCCGTCTCGGCCCGGTGCGGCGCGCCTTCGAGCGCGTAGCGCGGCCCAGCCCGGCTCGACTCGGCGCATTCGGCGCGGCGTAACGCGGGCAGCCCGGTGCGGCGCGGCACAGCGCGGCCCGGCCCTCCTCGGCGCGGTGCATCCCGGGCAGCCCGGCCCGTCTCGGAGCGCGCCGCCGGCCTCGGCCGGGTACCGCCCACGGTCACCGGCACTCGCCGTGCGCGCCTCCGACGGTCCCGGACGCCCCTACGGAACGGACCGCCCGGGTGCCACCGGGGCGGGGCGCGAAAAGGGGCTGCCCCCGACCGTTCTCCACGGTCCGGGGCAGCCCCTTCAGTCGTTCAGACGCCCGATCGCGTCCTCACGGCGTTCTCACGCGTCCTTCGACAGGTTCGGACCCGCGCCGCCCGCCGCCTGCTCGATCGGCGGGACGTCAGGCAGCGCCGACTTCTCCTCGCCGCGGAAGGTGAACTTCTTGTCGTCACCCTCGCCCTCGATGCCGACGACCACGATGTGACCGGGCCGCAGCTCGCCGAAGAGGATCTTCTCGGAGAGGATGTCCTCGATCTCGCGCTGGATCGTCCGGCGCAGCGGCCGGGCGCCCATGACGGGGTCGTAGCCCCTCTTCGCCAGCAGCAACTTGGCGTCCGAGCTCAGCTCGATGCCCATGTCGCGGTCCTTCAGACGCTCGTCCACCTTGGCGAGCATGAGGTCGACGATCTGGATGATGTCTTCCTCGCTGAGCTGGTGGAAGACGACCGTGTCGTCGACACGGTTGAGGAACTCGGGGCGGAAGTGCTGCTTGAGCTCTTCGTTGACCTTGTTCTTCATCCGCTCGTAACCGGTCTTGACGTCGCCCTGAGCGGCGAAGCCCAGGTTGAAGCCCTTGGAGATGTCCCGGGTCCCGAGGTTGGTCGTCATGATGATGACCGTGTTCTTGAAGTCCACGACCCGACCCTGGGAGTCGGTCAGACGACCGTCTTCCAGAATCTGGAGCAGGGAATTGAAGATATCGGGGTGGGCCTTCTCGACCTCGTCGAAGAGGACGACGGAGAACGGCTTGCGGCGCACCTTCTCGGTGAGCTGGCCGCCCTCTTCGTAACCCACGTAACCGGGCGGAGAACCGAAAAGACGGGAAACGGTGTGCTTCTCGCTGAACTCCGACATGTCGAGAGCGATCAGCGCGTCCTCGTCGCCGAAGAGGAATTCGGCGAGCGTCTTGGAGAGTTCGGTCTTACCGACACCGGACGGGCCGGCGAAGATGAACGAACCACCGGGGCGCTTCGGGTCCTTCAGGCCGGCTCGCGTACGGCGGATCGCCTGCGAAAGGGCCTTGATGGCGTCCTTCTGGCCGATGACGCGCTTGTGGAGCTCGTCCTCCATGCGCAGCAGACGCGAGGACTCCTCCTCGGTCAATTTGAAGACGGGAATGCCGGTCGCGGTGGCCAGGACCTCGGCGATCAGCTCGCCGTCGACCTCGGCCACGACATCCATGTCGCCGGCCTTCCATTCCTTCTCGCGCTTGGCCTTCGCGGCGAGGAGCTGCTTCTCCTTGTCGCGCAGGGACGCGGCCTTCTCGAAGTCCTGCGAGTCGATCGCGGACTCCTTGTCCCGGCGGACGGCGGCGATCTTCTCGTCGAACTCGCGGAGGTCCGGCGGCGCGGTCATCCGGCGGATACGCATCCGGGATCCGGCCTCGTCGATCAGGTCGATCGCCTTGTCCGGCAGGAAGCGGTCGGAGATGTACCGGTCGGCCAGGGTCGCGGCCTGGACCAGCGCCTCGTCCGTGATGGAGACGCGGTGGTGGGCCTCGTAGCGGTCGCGCAGACCCTTGAGGATCTCGATCGCGTGCGGCAGCGACGGCTCCGCGACCTGGATCGGCTGGAAGCGGCGCTCCAGCGCGGCGTCCTTCTCCAGGTGCTTGCGGTACTCGTCGAGCGTCGTGGCGCCGATGGTCTGCAGCTCGCCGCGGGCCAGCATCGGCTTGAGGATGCTGGCGGCGTCGATCGCGCCCTCGGCGGCACCCGCGCCCACCAGGGTGTGGAGCTCGTCGATGAACAGGATGATGTCGCCGCGGGTGCGGATCTCCTTGAGGACCTTCTTCAGGCGCTCCTCGAAGTCACCGCGGTAGCGGGAGCCGGCGACCAGGGCGCCGAGGTCCAGGGTGTAGAGGTGCTTGTCCTTGAGGGTCTCGGGCACCTCACCCTTGACGATGGCCTGCGCCAGCCCCTCGACGACGGCCGTCTTGCCGACGCCGGGCTCGCCGATGAGCACCGGGTTGTTCTTGGTACGGCGGGACAGCACCTGCATGACCCGCTCGATCTCCTTCTCGCGCCCGATGACCGGGTCGAGCTTGGATTCGCGGGCGGCCTGGGTGAGATTCCGGCCGAACTGGTCGAGCACCAGGGATGTGGAGGGCGTGCCTTCCGCGGGTCCGCCCGCGGTGGCGGCCTCCTTGCTGCCCGAGTAGCCGGAGAGCAGCTGGATGACCTGCTGCCGCACCCGGTTGAGATCGGCTCCGAGCTTCACGAGGACCTGGGCGGCGACGCCCTCGCCCTCGCGGATCAGGCCGAGCAGGATGTGCTCGGTGCCGATGTAGTTGTGGCCGAGCTGGAGGGCCTCGCGGAGCGACAGCTCCAGGACCTTCTTGGCCCGGGGCGTGAAGGGGATGTGCCCGGACGGGGCCTGCTGGCCCTGGCCGATGATCTCCTCCACCTGCTGGCGGACCGCCTCGAGCGAGATCCCGAGGCTCTCCAGGGCCTTAGCGGCGACACCCTCACCCTCGTGGATCAGGCCCAGGAGGATGTGCTCGGTGCCGATGTAGTTGTGGTTGAGCATCCGGGCTTCTTCCTGAGCCAGGACGACAACCCGCCGCGCGCGGTCGGTGAACCTCTCGAACATCGTTAATCGCTCCTCAGAGCGGTCAGGCAGTAAGGGGTCGGTCCCCTCCCTGTCCTTCCGCAGCTTAGTCCCGCAAGCGGGGACCGCTCATTCCAACTGCCGGCACCGGCCGGATCACCCCGCTCCCACGAGGACGGAGTCGCCCTTCCTCAGCGCCCGAACGCCGACATCTGCTCCAACCCGATGGTGCGAGACGATGTTCCCGCAGGCCAGACAGATACGCCTTTCGCCACTACGCCGTTGGCGAACGGGAGATGTCCGGGCCTGCGTGTCGCCCCTCCCCACTAGGGAAGTCATACCCGCAATTACAGACAGTCCATGCGACGCGCGGCGGTTCCCTCCGCTATGGGCGAACATATTTGCGCGCCCTACCCCCTCCGCACACCCCCGTTCCGGATGCACCGAGCACCCGATCGCGCACGCTGCGTAACCTCGAACGGGACTCCTGCGTTCCTCCGGCATGTCCGACACCTCCCCGCTCACCGCGCCGCCGTCCGACGACGGGCGGCGCGGGCATGAGGAGGAGGTCGCACGCTGGGCCCGGTGGTACGAGCACAAGCTCGGCCGGGCCACGGAGGGCATCGCACCGGTGCGGCTGCCGACCGGGCTGCTGTCCGACGTTCTCGGGGTGCCCGCCGCCGTGGGCCGCGCGGTACTGCGGCGCGTGGACGGCACCGGGCCGGCGGCGTCGACCCGCTCTCGGACGAGCTCGCTGGTGGCGCCGCGAAGTGCCGAAGAAGTGCCCGGACTGCTCGACCGGCTGGAGTGGGGCGGAGTCACCCTCTCCCCGAGGGCCGTCGGCAGGAGTGGCCGGATCGACGCGCCGGTGCCGCCCGGCGGGACGGCCCGCCGGTCAGGGGCCGCCGCGTGGCTGCGGCCCCCGGGCTGCCGCGCGACGGAGGGCCGGAGCTTCCGGACCTCGTCGGCCCCGGGAGCAGCGGTGGGGATGCTCCCGATCTCATGCGGCTCGTGGACGCGGTGGCCGCCGAGTGCCACCGGGCCCGGTTGACGCGCGCCCGAGCCGGGCGGCCGACCAATGGGTCGGCAGCTCAGCTGTTGGCCTTCTCGTAAGCCTCACGGATGTCGGCGGGGACACGGCCGCGGTCGTTCACGGTGTGGCCGTTCTCGCGCGCCCACTTACGGATCTCCGCGGTGTCCTTGTTGCCGCCGGCGGCGGCGCGGCCCCTGCCGCGACCGGACGTCGCGCGGCCGCCCGTGCGTCGGCCACCCTTGGTGTACGGCTCGAGAAGGCTGCGGAGCTTGTCCGCGTTGCTCGTGGTGAGGTCGATCTCGTACGTCTTGCCGTCGAGAGCGAAAGTGACCGTCTCGTCCGCCTCGCCGCCGTCGAGGTCGTCGACAAGAAGGACCTGAACCTTCTGTGCCACCGGATTTCCTTTCATCGAAAATGCAGTACGCGGAAAGGAAACCGCTTTTCTCCGGAAAACACAAACCCTCGGCAGAGGTTCAGGATCGCGAGAAGCCGGGAAACATGCGCGATTCGGACATAGGGCCACGGCTTCTTGTGGCGGTCACAGGTGCAGAAGCATCCGACTGTTGCCCAGGGTGTTCGGCTTCACTCGTTCGAGACCCAGGAACTCCGCGACACCCTCGTCATAGGAACGGAGCAGCTCGCTGTAGACATCTCCGTCGACCGGAGTCTCTCCGATCTCGACGAAGCCGTGCTTCGCGAAGAAGTCGACTTCGAAGGTCAGACAGAAAACCCTGCGTACGCCCAGCCAGCGGGCGGTCCGCAACAACTTGTCCAGCACTTGATGTCCGACTCCGACACCCCTGAGACTGTGGTCGACCGCGAGAGTGCGCACTTCGGCCAGGTCTTCCCACATCACATGCAGTGCACCGCATCCGATGACCCGTGCGTCCTCGTCGCGTTCCGCGATCCAGAACTCCTGGATGTGCTCGTAAAGCGTCACCGTCGCTTTGTCGAGCAGGATGCCTTCCTGTACGTACCCGTCGAGGAGACGGCGGATGGATGCCACATCACTGGTCCTGGCACGCCGGATGGTGACTGCCGTGTTTATAACCGACGGCTTGGTATGGAAATCGCTATGCGGAAGCTCTGAGGACATACCCCGACGCTATCGCCCGGTGGCCGGCCCGGCGTCATCGACCGGAACATCGACCCGATCTCCGGCCCGCCGTCCGGCCTGATCGACGGCCGGTTTCCCGGTCTCCTCACTCCCGCGCCCGCCCGTCGGTCCGTTCCCCGGCTCGACCCCGGGTTCGCCCACCGGGGACCGGTCCGGAACTCCGGGCGGGGTTTCCTCCCGCTCGCCGGGCAGCTCGCGCGCCGGGGCGTCGGGCAGTTGCGGGCGGACGATCCGCATGGCGTCGCGGAGCGCCTCGCGCTGTTCGGCCGACATCATGCCGAAGAAGGCGACAAGGGCGGCCGCCGGGTTGTCGCTGCGCGACCATGCTTCGTTCATCAGTGCGGCCGAGTAGGCGGCGCGGGTGGAGACCGCCGTATATCGATAAGCGCGGCCGTCGACTTCCCTGCGCAACCAGCCCTTCTGATGGAGATTGTCCATTACCGTCATGACGGTGGTGTAGGCGATGGAGCGTTCCCGCTGAAGGTCCTCAAGAACTTCTCGCACGGTGACCGGGCGGTTCCATTGCCAGACCCGTGTCATCACGGCGTCTTCCAGTTCTCCCAATGGACGGGGCACAGTGGCATTTTAGTGCCGATTGCCCGAAATGCCCGGCTCTTCGTGCGGCCCATGCGCGTCTTCGTGCGACTCGTGGACGCGAAAGGGCGTACGGCTCATGGAGAGCCGTACGCCCTTTGACGCACTACCGGGGGTTCGCGCACCCCCGAAAGACGGAGCACCGGACGCGGAGCGCTCAGGCGCCGCCCCGGGGAGCCTGCTGGACCGACTCGGCGCGGTTCATCGCCGCGTCCACGGCCGCGTCTTCTTTGGCCTTGTTGGGACCACCCTGGCTCTTGATGATCGTCACGACCAGGCCGATGAAGAAGACGGCCATCACCACGGGGGGCACGAGCGCCGATACATAGTCCATGGCTCCCAGAGTAGCGAGGCCGGCGCGGACTTCCGCGCGCACCCTCCGGGCGCGCGGCGGGCCGCCCGGCCTCGCCGAGCACGGCTATCCGGCGGCCCGCTGCCTCGGTGGCTGCGGGGTCGGGCGGCGGCGCGGCGGGAACACCTCGGAGGGCTTGGGCGCCGCCGGACGCTTGGACGGCGGGGCGGGCCGCGGCTGCTTCTCCGGCGTCCCGGGCCGTTCCGGTTCCGCGTCCCCCACCCGGCCGCCGGGCAGGGCGAGCAGGTGACTCCGGGGCGCGGGGGGCGCCGCGGAGACGGCACGCCCGGCGAGGCGGGCCCGCACCGAGCGTTCCGCGAGCACCTGGCAGCGCGCCAGGAGCGAGGCCGCCGCCGGCCGGTGCCGCAGGGCACGCAGCGCGGCGAGATCGTCGGAGCGCGGGTCGTATCCACCCGTGAGGGCGTCCTGGAGGAGTTCCAGGTATCCGCTGGCGGAACCGGGGAGGGCGTCACGGTAGCGGGCGAGGTCGGCGAGGAGGAAGGCACGCAGCCGTCCCGCCTCGCCCACCGCCTCGTCGACCGCGCTCGCCAGCCGCAGGCAGTCCTGGACATCCTCGTCGGGCAGGGGGGCGGGGTGCAGGGCGACGGCGAGGGCGCGTCGGAGCACACGCAGCTCGTCCGCGCCGAACGCCATACCGCCGCGTGATCCGTAAGGCGTGGGCATGGCGCGACAATACGTGCTAAATGGACAAAATCCGCTTAACTGGGTGTTGGCGGCGCGGCGGAGGCCCCCCTGCCGCCGCGCCGTTCTCGCAGGTGAGCCGGGTGCCGGCTACATCCGGGAGACGTTCCGCTCGTAGACCAGCCGCAGGCCGATGAGGGTCAGCCACGGCTCGTGCTCGTCGATGGCGGAGGACTCGCCCAACACCATCGGCGCAAGACCCCCCGTCGCGATGACCGTGACGTCGTCGGGGTCGGCCGCCAGCTCCCTCTTCATCCGTGCGACGACGCCGTCGACCTGTCCGGCGAAGCCGTAGATGATGCCCGCCTGCATCGCCTCGACCGTGTTCTTGCCGATCACACTGCGCGGCTTGGCCAGCTCGATCTTGCGGAGCTGGGCGCCCCTGACGCCGAGTGCCTCGACCGAGATCTCGATGCCGGGCGCGATGATCCCACCGGTGTACTCTCCGCGCGCGGAGATCGCGTCGAAGGTGGTGGCGGTGCCGAAGTCGACGACGATCGCCGGACCGCCGTACAGATCGACGGCGGCGACTGCGTTGATGATGCGGTCCGCGCCGACCTCCTTCGGGTTGTCCATCAGGATCGGCACCCCGGTCTTGACGCCCGGCTCCACGAGGACCGCGGGCACATCGCCGTAGTAGCGGCGAGTCACCTCGCGCAGTTCGTGCAGAACGGCGGGGACGGTGGAACAGATCGCGATGCCCTCGATGCCGTCGCCCAGTTCTTCGCCGAGCAGGGGGTGGGACCCCATCAGGCCCTGGAGCAGGACCGCGAGTTCGTCGGCGGTGCGGCGGGCGTCGGTGGAGATCCGCCAGTGCTCGACGATCTCCTCCCGGTCGAAGAGGCCGAGGACGGTGTGGGTGTTGCCGACATCGATGGTGAGCAGCATCAGGCGTCGGTCCCGTCGGTGTCGGTCCGCACGGCGTCGGCGTCGGTGCCGGCCGCTGCGGCCTCCGTGTCGGCGGTGTCCCGGAAGTCCAGGCCGATGTCCAGGATCGGCGAGGAGTGGGTGAGCGCGCCGACGGCCAGGAAGTCGACGCCCGCCTCCGCATAGGCGCGCGCGGCGTCGAGGGAGAGCCGCCCGGACGACTCCAGGACCGCACGGCCGTCGACCAGGGCGACGGCCTCGGCGGTCTGGAGGGGGGTGAGGTTGTCCAGCAGGATCAGGTCGGCGCCTGCGTCGAGGACCTCGCGGACCTGCTGGAGGGTGTCGACCTCGACCTCGATCGGTACGTCGGGGAACGCGTCCCGCACCCGCTTGAACGCCTCGGCGACCCCGCCCGCCGCGATGACGTGGTTGTCCTTGACCAGCGCGGCGTCCGACAGGGACATGCGGTGGTTGACGCCGCCGCCGCAGCGCACCGCGTACTTCTCCATGGCACGCAGGCCGGGGGTGGTCTTGCGGGTGTCGCGGACCTTGGCCTTCGTGCCCTCCAGCACGTCGGCCCAGGCGCGGGTGGCGGTCGCGATGCCGGAGAGCCTGCACAGCAGGTTGAGCGCGCTGCGCTCGCCGGTCAGCAGGTCGCGGGTGCGGGTGGTGACGGTCAGCAGCTTCTGGCCGGGGGCGACCCGATCGCCGTCCTCGACGTGCCGCTCGACCGTGAACTCCTCGGTGCAGACGATCGACAGGACCGCCTCGGCGATGCGCAGACCGGCCACCACACCCGCCTCTCGGGCGGTGAAGTCGCCGGTGGCCATGGCGTCCTCGGCGACCGTGGCGACGGTGGTGACGTCGACACCGCCGTCGAGGTCCTCCGCGAGGGCGACGTGCGCGACGTCCTCGACCTGGACCGGGTCGAGTCCCGCGTCGGCGAGGAGCTGGGCGAGGTCGGGGTCGAGGCCGCACTCCCATTCCTCGGTGCCGTCGGCGCCGCAGCCACAGCCGTCCCCGCAGCCGCCGCCCGCGGACGGTGCGGGCGCCCCGATCTGGATCAGCGGTACGTCCACGGGCGTGGGGCGCGGGTTTTCTTCGGGCGTGCTCACGGTTGCGACTCCTCGGTCACGTCGGCGGGGGGTGGATCAGGCGGCGGAATGGCCGGCGGGGCGGACCGGGGATGTTACCGGGCATACCGCCGTGCGGTCCGGCGCCCGCAGGGGGCGTACGGGCTCGAACGCCTCGGTCTCCGTCCGGCGGACGACGAGCCGGCGCTCCGGCGTGAGCCGGACGACGAGGTGACGGCGCCAGTTCGCGTCGTCGCGCTCGGGCAGGTCCTCGCGCCAGTGGCAGCCGCGGGTCTCCTCGCGGCGGCGGGCAGCGGCGACCAGGACGCGCGAGACGAGCAGCAGGTTGGTGGCCTCCCACGCCTCGACGCCGGGCTCGGCGGGCTTGAGGCCGTCGGCGGGGTCCGGTGCGGCTGCGTCCGGGGCGGAGGCATCAGCGGTGGAGGCACCCGGGGCGGCAGGGCCGGGCGCGGAAGTGTCGGAGGCGGCTGCCCGCGCGGCCCCGTCGTGCAGGGCGTCGAGCGCCTCCGCGGCAGCGGCCAGGCTCTCGGCGGAGCGGAGGACTCCGGCGCCTCGGGTCATGATCCGCTGGATGGTGCCGCGCGCCTCGGGGTCGAGCAGCGGGGACAGGGCGGGGAGGGCGTCAGAGGGCGCGGCAGTGGCGCCGGGCCGATTGCCGGTCTCCTCGGATTCGGGCCCCTGCCCGGTGCCGTTCGTCCGCTCGGTGTCTCTGGACCACCCGGTGCCGCCGGCCCGCTCGGTGCCGTTCACCTGCCCGACGCTCCTTGACCACTCGGCACCGTTCGCCTGCCCGGCGCCGTTCGTCGGCCACTTGGCACCGTTCGCCTGCCCGGTGCCGTTCGCCTGCTCGACGATGTCCGCCGCGATGCGTTCGGCGAAGACGAGACCCTCCAGGAGGGAGTTGGACGCCAGCCGGTTCGCGCCGTGCACGCCGGTGCAAGCGACCTCCCCACAGGCGTACAGACCCGGTACGGTCGTGCGCCCGCGCAGGTCGGTGCGTACACCGCCGGAGGCGTAGTGCGCGGCCGGTGCCACAGGGATGGGCTCGGTGACCGGGTCGATGCCGTGGGCACGGCAGGCGGCCAGGATCGTGGGGAAGCGCCGCTCCCACATGGCGGCCCCGAAGTGGCGGGCGTCGAGGTACATGTGCTCGGTGCCGTGCGACTCCATCCGGCGCGTGATGGCCTTGGCCACGATGTCGCGCGGAGCCAGTTCCGCCAGTTCGTGCTGCCCGGCCATGAAGCGCGTGCCGGAGGCGTCGACGAGATGGGCGCCCTCCCCCCGCACCGCTTCCGACACCAGGGGCTGCTGGCCCTCGGAGTCGGCACCGAGGTAGAGGACCGTGGGGTGGAACTGGACGAATTCGAGGTCCGAGACCTCCGCCCCGGCCCGCAGCGCCAGGGCCACGCCGTCCCCGGTGGAGACCGCGGGGTTGGTGGTGGCGGAGAAGACCTGGCCCATGCCGCCGGTGGCGAGGACCACGGCGGGGGCGTGGACCGCGCCGACGCCGTCGTGCCGGCCCTCGCCCATGACGTGCAGGGTGACGCCCGCGGTACGGCCGTCGGCGTCGGTGAGGAGGTCCAGGACGAGGGCGTTCTCGATGGTCCGCAGGGCGGCCTCGCGGACCGCCGCGACCAGGGCCCGGGAGATCTCGGCGCCCGTGGCGTCGCCGCCCGCGTGGGCGATGCGGTTGCGGTGGTGGCCGCCCTCCCGGGTCAGCGCGATGTCGCCGCCGTCCGTGGTGTCGAAGCGGGCGCCGGTCCCGATGAGCCTGCGTACGGCGTCGGCGCCCTCGGTGACCAGGACCCGTACCGCGTCCTCGTCGCACAGGCCCGCGCCCGCGACCAGGGTGTCGTCCAGGTGCTGTTCGGGGCTGTCGCCCTCGCCGAGGGCCGCGGCGATGCCGCCCTGCGCCCAGCGGGTGGAGCCGTCGTCGAGGCGGGCCTTGGTGACGACGACGGTGGCGAGGCCCGCGGCGGCGCAGCGCAGCGCGGCGGTGAGACCGGCCACGCCCGAGCCGACCACCACGACGTCGGCGTCGATGGACCAGCCGGGGGCGGGGGCGGTCAGCCGTATTCCGGTCACGTGGTGGCTCCGAAGGTCAGCGGGATGTTGTCGATGAGGCGGGTCGCGCCGACCTTGGCGGCGACCGCGAGGATCGCGTCGCCGCTGGTGCGGTCGTCGGGGATCTCGGAGAAGTCGGACGGGTCCACGAGCGCGAGGTAGTCCAGGACCAGTGGCGGCTGTTCGGCGGCCGCGTCGTCGAGGACCAGCCGCGCCGCGGCCCGCACCGCCGCGGGCCCGTCCACCGGACGGGCCAGGGCCACCGCCTGGGTGTCGGCGGCGGCGCGGATCTCGCCCAGCGCCGTGAGCGCGGCGGCCCGGTCGGTGGTCGCCGCGGTGGTCTGCGCGCGGGCGTGCAGCGCCTGCTGGGCGGCGAGCCGGTCCCGCGCCGCGAACAGGGCGCGGGACAGGGCGAGGGCGGTGCGGCGCTCCTCGACGTCCAGGAAGCGGTTGCGGCTGGAGAGCGCGAGGCCGTCCGGTTCACGGACGGTCGGCACGCCGACGATCTCCACGGGGAAGTTCAGATCGCGCACCATGCGGCGGATCAGCGCCAGCTGCTGGGCGTCCTTCTGCCCGTAGAACGCGATGTCGGGGCGGGTGAGGTGGAGGAGCTTGGCGACGACGGTGAGCATGCCGTCGAAGTGCCCCGGGCGGAAGGCGCCTTCGAGCCGCTCGCCCATGGGCCCCGCCGAGATCCGGACCTGTGGTTCGCCGCCGGGGTAGACCTCGTCGGCGGACGGCGCGAAGACTGCGTCCGCCCCGGCCGCGCCCGCCACGGCGAGATCGGCTTCGAGGGTGCGGGGGTAGCGCTCCAGGTCGGCCGTCTCGCCGAACTGGAGCGGATTGACGAAGACGGTGACGACGACCTGGCCGTCCGGACCCGCCGCCGCGCGGGCGGCGCGGATCAGGGTGGCGTGGCCCTCGTGCAGGGCACCCATGGTCATGACGACGGCTCGGGGGCCCTTGAGCGGGGCGAGAGCGGTGAGTTCGGCGGCCGTACCGAGCAGGGCGACCGAGGCCGAGCGGGACGTCGGCGGGGTGGCCGGAGCCGCCGGGGCCGAAGGGTCGTCGGCGCAGGTGCGGGCGGGCGCGTCCGCCGGCGTACCTGCGGGCGTGTGAGCGGCTGCGCGGGCGGTGGTGTGCATGGTGGTGGCAGGGGGTGTGTCGGGTGCGGGGGTGGGACCGGGTACGGAAGGAACGGGGGTGGTTCCGGGTGCTGAAGTTTCGACTCCGGGCATGGAAGTGATTCCAGGTACGGAAGTGGATCCGGGTACGGAAGTGGATCCGAGGCGGCCGGGCATGCTGGTCATCAGGGCTCCCGTGGTCCGCTGCCGCCCGTGCTGCCGGGGTCGTCGGCCAGCACCCCGAGCAGGTTCTCGGCCGGTTCCGGCTTGAGCATGCCATGGGCGAGGGCGCGGTCGGCGGTGGCGCGGGCCATCGCGATGTATCCGGCCACGGTCTGCGGTGCGTGCCTGCGCAGCTCGTCGATGTGGGCGGCGACCGTGCCCGCGTCACCGCGGGCCACCGGGCCGGTCAGGGCCGCGTCGCCGGAGCGCAGGGCGTTGTCGAGCGCGGCGCCCAGGAGCGGACCGAGCATCCGGTCGGGGGCGGCGACGCCGGCCGTACGCAGCAGCTCCATCGACTGGGCGACCAGGGTGACCAGGTGGTTCGCACCGAGGGCGAGCGCCGCGTGATAGAGCGGGCGGGCCTCCTCCGCGATCCACTCGGGCTCCCCGCCCATCTCGATGACCAGGGCCTCGGCGGCCAGCCGCAGCTCCTCGGGAGCGGTCACGCCGAAGGAGCAGCCGGCCAGCCGCTGGACGTCGACGGAGGTGCCGGTGAACGTCATCACCGGGTGCAGGGCCAGCGGCAGCGCACCGGCCCGCAGGGCGGGGTCCAGCACCTTCGTCCCGTACCGCCCCGAGGTGTGGACGAGCAGTTGTCCCGGCCGCACCGCGCCCGTTCCGGCCAGGCCCTCGACCAGGCCGGGCAGGGCGTCGTCGGGCACGGTCAGCAGGACCAGCTCGGCACGCGCCAGTACCTCGGCGGGCGGCACCAGCGGGACCTCGGGGAGCAGGGCGGCGGCCCGGCGTACGGACGCCTCGGAGACGCCCGACACGGCGACCGGACGGTGCCCCGCAAGCCGAAGGGACGCGGCGAGGGCGGGTCCGACGCGGCCCGCGCCCACAACGCCGACCGTGAGGCGAGCGGGGCGGTCCCTCGCGTCGAGGTGTTCCTTGGGAGGTGTTGCGTTCACTCGGCGGTGACCTTCCGTTCCAGTCCGCAGGGGGTACCGGACGATTCCTCTGAATGCTACGCCAGCGTCGCGTCCGGGCTCCCGTCCGTCCACAGCCTGTGGGGAACGCCGCACGGGGCGCGGCCGGTCGGGACGGGCGCGGCCAAAGCCCCGCGCGCACGTCCCCCGCACGGGAAAGCACAGGTGCACGGGAAGGCACAGGAAAAGCGTGCGGGGCCGAACCGCTCCCTGCGTGATGATCGCCCCATGACGGATCCAGTGGGCACGACGGACGCGACACGCACATCACACACGACGCGCACGGCGCAAACAGCACACGCGATACACACAACAGGCACGGAACAAGTGACACAAACTGCACGGGTGGCACATGCGACGGATGCGACGGACACGACGCGCGCCGCCGACACGGCGTCCGCCGACGAGCGGCCGTCGGCGGACGAGCAGCGGCTGCGCAAGCTGCGGGCCTGGCGTTCCGCCGAGCGGACCCTGAACCGGCTGCCGGTGCACCTCTCCGTCGGCGAACGTCTGGCCGTGCTGGCGGCGGAGGCCGGGACCGTCACCGATCTCGGCCAACCCTCCGACGTGTACGGAGACGGTGTGGTCGCCGAGCTGGAGCAGCGGGTCGCGGAACTGCTGGGCATGGAGGCCGCGGCGTTCTTCCCGACCGGGACGATGGCACAGCAGGTCGCGCTGCGGTGCTGGGCCGGGCGGACCGGTGACCCGACAGTGGCGCTGCACCCCCTGGCCCACCCGGAGGTGCATGAGCGCGACGCACTGGGTGTGGTGAGCGGGCTGCGTACCGTCCACCCGACGTCCCAGCCTCGCCAGCCCACGGCGGAGGAGGTCCGCGACCTGCCCGAGCCGTTCGGCACGCTGATGCTGGAACTGCCGCTGCGCGACGCCGGTTTCGTCCTGCCCAGTTGGGAGGAGCTGGAGACGGTCGTCGCGGCGGCGCGGGAACGCGACGCGGTGGTGCATGTGGACGGCGCGCGGCTGTGGGAGTGCGCTCCCCACTTCGGGCGGGAGCTGCCGGAGGTCGCGGCGCTCGCGGACAGCGTGTACGTCTCGTTCTACAAGACCCTCGGCGGGCTCTCCGGGGCCGCGCTGGCCGGTCCTGAGTCCCTGATCGAGGAGGCCCGCGTCTGGCGCCACCGGTACGGCGGGCAGCTCTTCCAGCAGTTCCCGGCGGCGCTCGCCGCGCTGATCGGCCTGGACCGGGAGCTTCCCCTGATCCCGTCGTACGTGGCACAGGCGAAGGTGGTGGCCGGGGCGCTGGCCGAGGGCCTCGCGGCGGCCGGCGCCGGCTGGTTCCGGGTGCATCCGGAGCCCCCGCACACACACCAGTTCCAGGTGTGGCTGCCGTACGGCGCCGAAGCCCTGACCGAGGCGTCGGTGCGGCAGGCCGAGGAGACGGGCGTGGCGCTCTTCCAGAGCTGGCGCTCCGCGCCCGTCGGCCCACCCGGGGTCGCGTTCACCGAGGTCACGGTGGGACGGGAGGGGCTGGAGTGGACGGCGGCCGATGTCCGGGAGGCGGTGGCCGCGTTCCTGGACCGGGTGGCGTCCTCGTAGACCCGGCCGAGCCGCTCCGGGGCGTCCCGGTTCGGGTCCTGGTCCCGGCTCACCCGGCCCGGACCTCGCGGCGCCCTCGTAACCGCGACCGGCCCCTCACCGCGTTCGCTTCTCCGCGAGGGCCGCGCCCCGTACCCCGTGCCCCGCCCCCGGTCGGATCACCGCACCGGCCGGGGGCGGCGGGCGAACATCGTGCGCAGGGCCCGCAGCACCGCCCGCCGGGATCCGCCCGCGAACCGCCCCGCGGACCGGACACGAGCGGACCGGACGCGCACCGGACGTCCCGCGATCACGGCGGCGAACCGGCGCGAGTCACGCGCCCCGCGCAGCACCGCCCAGTCGTACCGGCCCGGCGACGGCGGCGGCGCCTCCCCCCCCGCACGGCCGCGCGATAGTTGTCGAACATGTGCTGCTGAATGGCGTCCATCGCCTCAGCGTGGGCCCGGCCTGCCCGTACGGCCCGTCATTTGACGACCACCGTCAAACGGGAAAGTGACTTCCGGGCGCACCCCGCACCATGGAGGGGTGAGCGTGCACATCGACATCAAGGGCCTGGCCCCCGAACGAATCGTCTTCGAGACCTCTCCCCTCGCCGAACTCGGCCTGGCCCTGCACGCCCTCTCCGAACCCGGTCACCACCCGGGCCTGCACGGCTGGGCGACGGCGACGGCCAGTTCGTTGGAGCCCGATCTCGCCGACCGGCTGCACGAGGCCGACTTCCTGTGGCGCCACACGTTCTCGGACGTCTTCCTGGCGTTCGCCGGAGTGCGGGGCAGCGACGGAAGAACGGGCGCCGACCTCACCGAGGACCTGGACATCCTCGACCGGATGGACGACGAGCGGTTCGTGTCCGCCGCCCTGGAGTTCACCTGCACCGGTCTGTACGGGCTCGGCGCCCCCTCCCCGCTCGGCAACCCGACGATGCGCGCCCGCGCCCTGGAGATGGCGGCGGCGCGGGGCCCCCGCCAGGTGGAGTTCGCCCAGCAGCTGCTGGCCGACCCCGAGCCCCTGCGCCGCTGGGTCCGGCGCCTCTTCGAGGACTGCGACCAGGCGTTCTTCGCCGAGACCTGGCAGCGGGTGCGGGTCCAGCTGGTCGCCGACGCCCGGCACAAGACGGACCTGCTGCGCCGCAAGGGGCTCGCCGAGGCGCTGGAGGCGGTGTCCACGGCGCTGACCCTCGACGAGGGGCGGACCCTGATCAGCGCGGACAAGCTGTGCGACGGCCGGACCAGCGCCGCGGGCCCCGGCCTCACGCTCGTCCCGTCCACCTTCGGCTGGCCGCACCTCAACCTGCTGTACGCGCCGGGCTGGCGGCCGGTGATCCACTACCCGGTGCACCAGCCCGAGCTGCCCTCCCCGGCCTCCGTGGATCTGCTCCAGCTGCGTATGGAGGCGCTGGCCCACCCCATGCGGATGCGCCTGTGCCGCCATCTCGCCCGTTCCGCGCACACGACCGGCGAGCTCGCCGACACACACAACATCACGGCCCCCGAGGTCTCCCGGCATCTCGCGGTGCTGAAGAAGGCGGGACTGGTCACCACGCGTCGGCGCGGCCGGTACGTACTGCACCAACTGGATCTGACCACGGTGGCCCGGCTCGGCAGCGACTTCCTGGAGGGCATCCTGCGCTGAGCCCGGTTCGGCCGGTCTGTCGGTCGGGCGGTCGGGCGGTCGGGCGGTCGGGCGGTCGAAGCGGATGTGTTTGATCCCGGTCCGGACGCGCCCCGGTCCCGATCCGGACGCGCCGCGTCCGGTGCCGCGACGCGCCGTCCGTGTCCGGGCGGGACGGTCAGGCCCCGGCCCCGCCACCGGCCCGGACCAGCCCGGTCTCGTACGCGAGGACGACGACCCGCACCCGGTCGCGCAGGTCCAGCTTGGTGAGGATGCGGCCCACATGCGTCTTCACGGTCGCCTCGGAGAGCACCAGGCGTGCCGCGATCTCGCCGTTCGACAGCCCCTGCGCCACCAGCAGCATCACCTCGCGCTCGCGATCGGTGAGCTTGCCGATGCCCTGGTGCTTCGGTTCGCTCCGGCCGCCCGGCAGCATCGGCGAGAAGCGGTCGAGCAGGCGGCGGGTGGTGGACGGGGCGACGACGGCGTCACCGCTGTGCACGGCGCGGATGGCGTTGAGCAGCTCGGCGGGCGGCACGTCCTTGAGCATGAAGCCGCTGGCCCCGGCCTTCAGCCCGGAGAAGGCGTACTCGTCGAGGTCGAACGTGGTCAGGATGAGCACCTTGGGCGCGTCCGGCTGGGCGCAGATGCGCCGGGTGGCCTCCACACCGTCCAGCCTCGGCATCCGGACGTCCATCAGCACCACGTCGACGGCGGTGGAGCGCAGGATTTCGATCGCCTCCGCGCCATCACCGGCCTCGGCCACGACCTCCATGTCCGGCTGGGCGGCGAGCACCATCCGGAATCCGGTGCGCAGCAGCACCTGGTCGTCGACGAGCATCACGCGGATCGCCATGAGTGTCTGTCTCCTGTCTGTCCCGCATCATCTGCCTGGTCCGCATCATCCGTCTGTCCCGCATCATCCGGGGCGAAGGGGTGGGTGGGCCATCCGGAACGAAGGGACGGGGGTGGGCCGCCCGGAACGTCAGTGGGCCGGTTTGAGCGGCAGCAGCACACTGATCCGGAAGCCGCCGCCCGGCCGCGGCCCGGCGTCCAGCGTTCCGCCGACCATGCCGACCCGCTCGCGCATCCCGATCATCCCGTGCCCCGCCCCGTCGGCGCCCCCGTCCTCGTACATCTCGTGCGACGCGCCCCGCCCGTCGTCCTCGATCAGCAACCCGAGCCCGTCGTCGAAGTAGACCAGCCGCACGCTGGCCCCGGCATCCGGGCCGCCGTGCTTGCGAGTGTTGGTCAGCGCCTCCTGCACGATCCGGTACGCGGTCAGCTCGACCCCGCTGGGCAGCGCGCGCGGCGTTCCCTCGATCTTGAAGTCGACGGGCAGACCGGTCTGCCGCACCTGTTCGACCAGGACCTCGATCTGACCGACGTCGGGCTGCGGAACGTACTCCCCGCTCTCCTGCGCGTCCCCGGTCCGCAGCACCCCGAGCAGCCGCCGCATTTCGGCGAGGGCCTGCCTTCCGGTGTCGGAGATGGTCTCCAGGGCCTGTTTGGCCTGGTCGGGAGCCGTGTCCATGACGTACGCGGCTCCATCGGCCTGCACCACCATCACCGAGACGTTGTGCGCGACGACGTCATGGAGTTCGCGGGCGATCCGGGCCCGCTCGGCGGCCACCGCGACCTTCGACTGGGCCTCGCGCTCCCGCTCCAGCCGGGCGGCCCGCTCCTCCAGCTGGTTGAAGTAGGCCCGCCGGGTGCGCATCGAGTCGCCGAGCACCCAGGCCAGCACGAACGGCACGGTCAGCACGACGATGACGAAAACCTGCTGGAGCCAGCCGGACTGCTCCGTGTCCGCCGGCCAGCGCAACTGGGCGAGGCCCGCCGCGCCCAGGCTGCATCCCAGCGCCAGTCGTGAAGCCCAGCGCTTCCCCACCGCCGCCACGGTGAACACGATCACCAGCATCGCGAAGTTGGCACTGTTCGGCACGACCCCGGTCAGCAGTTGGGCGACACCCATCGCGACGGCCAGCAGCAGCATCTTCTCCGGGGCGCGACGGCGCAGCGCTACGACGGTGCACAGGCCGAGGGCGATCAACGCGATGGCCAGCGGCTCCCCGCCACCCTCCGCCCTCGCCACCGCCGACAGTCCGGAGAGCCCGAGGAGGAAGACAGCCCAGAAGGTGTCGACGCCCGTCGGGTGTCTGCGGAGAAAGGCGTAGAGACGCTGCACATGATCCAGCGTAGGGAAGGCGGAAGGTGCCCGGGTCAACCGAAGGGCCGATCCGCCCTGCGGGCCCGTACTCCCCAAGGTGGAGACTTGGCACGTGACGGGCTTGAAGGGCGTAACGGGTGAGTGGCGCAGGTGGCGTGAGGCGGCGCAGACCGCTCTGTACGGGGACGCGGGGTTCTACCGCAGGCCCGAGGGGCCGGCCGGTCACTTCCGTACCTCCGTCCACGCGTCCCCCCTGTTCGCCTCCGCCGTCGCCCGGCTGCTGGTGCGCACGGCACGGGAGCTGGGCACCGGGGAGGTCGACCTGGTCGACCTCGGGGCGGGGCGTGCCGAACTGCTGACGGGGGTGCTGGCGGCACTACCCGCCGAGGCCGCCGACGGACTCGTCGTACGCGCGTACGCCGTGGAGGTCGCCGCCCGCCCGGCCGGGCTCGATCCCCGGATCGAGTGGTGCGCCGAACCGCCGTCGGGGGTGCGCGGTCTCCTCTTCGCCAACGAGTGGCTGGACAACGTTCCGACCGAGGTCGCGGAGACCGACAAGGACGGCGTCGACCGGTACGTCCTGGTGCGGGCCTCGGACGGCGCGGAGAAGCTGGGCGAGCCGGTGGCCGGGGCCGACGCGGAGTGGCTGCGCCGCTGGTGGCCGTCGTCCGGGCCGGGCGGCCGGGCGGAGATCGGCCGCCCGCGCGACGCGGCGTGGGCGCGTGCGGTGTCCGCACTGGACCGCGGGCTCGCGGTGGCGGTCGACTACGCCCACGCGCGCGGGACGCGGCCGCCCTTCGGCACCCTCACCGGCTTCCGGTCGGGCCGCGAGGTGCGGCCGGTGCCGGACGGCGGCTGCGACCTCACCTCGCACGTGGCGCTGGACGCGTGCGCGGCGGCGGCCGGGGGCGGCACACGGCCCGGCGCGTCCGCCTCGTCCAAGCCCACGCCCACCTCGTCCAAGCCCACGATCACCTCGTCCGAGCCGACGATCACCTCGTCCGAGGTACTGACGCAGCGCGAGGCGCTGCACCGCCTCGGCATCGACGGCGGGCGTCCGTCCCTGTCCCTGGCGTCCACCGACCCGGCCGGGTATGTGCGGGCCCTGGCCTCGGCGGGCGAGGCGGCCGAGCTGACGGCCCGGGGCGGCCTGGGCGACTTCGGCTGGCTGGTGCAGCGCGTGGGGCGGTCGGCGCCCGGGACGTGAACGGATCAGTGGGCGAGCGTCTGGGCCCGCCCACCCCGCGTGCACGGGCCCTCGCTCCGGCCCACACCCCGTACGCGCCCACGGTCCCGCACCGCGTAGGCGTTCCGCACCCGACCCCGCGCCCCGTACCCGATCCCTGTTGCCCGTGCCCTGCCCATCGCCGAGCCCGCCCCCGTGCCGCTCGCCGCCCGGCCGTCCCGCCCTGTCTCCGTCCTTGCCGCACCGCCGTCCCGCCGGCCGCCGGCCTCGCCGCCCGGCCGTCCTGCCGCCCGCCGCCCAGTGGCCCAGCGCCCCGCGACCCCACCGTTCAGGGAATACTGGCCGTATGACGGAGACGACGGTCGGCATCGGCGGCGCGGCGGAGAGCACCGACATGGTGCTCAACATCGGCCCTCAGCACCCCTCCACCCACGGCGTGCTCCGACTGCGCGTCGTTCTCGACGGCGAACGCGTCCAGCACGCCGAACCGGTCATCGGCTATATGCACCGCGGCGCGGAGAAACTGTTCGAGGCCCGCGACTACCGGCAGATCGTGATGCTCGCCAACCGCCACGACTGGCTGTCGGCGTTCTCCAACGAGCTGGGCGTCGTCATGGCCGTGGAGCGCATGCTCGGCATGGAGGTTCCGGAACGGGCGGTCTGGACACGCACCCTGCTCGCCGAACTGAACCGGATCCTGAACCATCTGATGTTCCTCGGCTCGTACCCGCTCGAACTCGGCGGGATCACCCCGGTGTTCCACGCGTTCCGCGAGCGCGAGGAGCTCCAGGCCGTGATGGAGGAGGTCTCCGGCGGCCGGATGCACTACATGTTCAACCGGGTCGGCGGCCTCAAGGAGGACCTCCCCGCCGGCTGGCTCGGCCGCGCCCGGGACGCCGTCGCCTCGGTCCGGTCCCGGATGGACGTGTACGACAACCTGGTGCTCGGCAACGAGATCTTCCGGGGCCGCACCCGCAACGTGGGCGTGCTGTCCGCCGAGACCGTGCACGCGTACGGGGTGTCCGGGCCGATCGCCCGCGCCTCGGGCGTCGACTTCGATCTGCGGCGCGACGAGCCGTACCTCGCGTACGGGGAACTCGGCGACACCCTCAAGGTCGTCACGCGCACCGAAGGCGACTGCCTGGCCCGCTTCGAGTGCCTGCTGGAGCAGTCGCACAATTGCCTGGACCTGGCGGATGCCTGCCTGGACCGCATGGCGGACCTGGCGCCCGGGCCGATCAACCAGCGACTGCCCAAGGTCCTGAAGGCCCCCGAGGGCCACACCTACGCCTGGACCGAGAACCCGCTCGGCATCAACGGCTACTACCTGGTGTCCAGGGGCGAGAAGACCCCGTACCGGCTGAAGCTCCGCTCCGCCTCGTACAACAACATCCAGGTGCTCGGCGAAATGCTGCCGGGCACCCTGGTCGCCGACATGGTGGCGATCCTGGGCTCGCTCTTCTTCGTCGTCGGCGACATCGACAAGTAGAAGCCTCTGCGTCCCGCAGACGTCTTCATCGCCTCGTGGGCGACTCTACGAACCGGTGCCTACGGGACATCCACGTTCGCGTCCTCTTCATCGCCTACGTGATCGCGAAACCACTCGACCACGCGATCGAATCAGCACAGCCACGCAGCCGCACAGCCACGCGGCCACGCGGCCACGCGAGCGCACACCTACGAGATCGCGGTGCGCAGCTCCACCATGTCCAGCTGCTCCGTCTCGTCGTGCGCGGTCAGGTCGATGACTTTGCCGACGGCGCCGTGTCCGGCCGTGCCCGTGCGGTGCGCGGCCAGCGCCTCCTCGCCCACCACGTCCGCGAGGTCCTCGTTCTGCACGGACTCGATCGCGGCGTCGGTCTTCTGCGTACCGAAGAAGTCGAAGGCGCCCTGCGGCACCTGGGGGCGCCGGGGCGTCGGCTCCGGGGCGACCGTGCTGGCCGCCGACACCGGGCGCCCCGAGGGCAGCGCGGCGGACGGCCGGGACGCAGGCAGCGGGGCCGACGGGGGGAGCTGCTTCGCCGGGGAGGCGTCGGAGGCGTCGTCGGCGGACGTGGCCCCCGCTTTCTCGCCCCGCTGCTCCTGCGGCTGGGCCCGCTCCGCGCGTTCCCGCTTTCTTGCGCCGTCGGCGCTGCGCCGGGTCTCCTGGAGCGCCCTGTTGCGCGACAGGTCCTCCAGCGCCTGGGCGGCACGCAGGTAGGCGGCCGGGGTCGGGGTGCTGGACGCGGGCGACAGCTCCCGGGGGGCCGAGGCTTCGAGCGCGAGCTGTCTGCGTCCTTCCAGCGCGCTGGCACGCCCCGTCTCGGCGTTGGCGTAGCGGAGCAGCAGCGCGGCATGCTCCCCACGCAGATTGGCCAGCTCCACCCGCTTGCGCCGCAGCTTCGCATCCAGCCGGGTGCGCAGCTCGCGCGACTCCTCCAGGTCGGACTCCAGCTCGGCCACGCGCTCCTCGGCCCGCCACTCGTCACCGGATCGGGCCCGCTTCAACTCCGCGATACGGCGCCCGGCCTCCCGGTCCCAACTGCGCATCAGATATGCGCCGGTCACGGCTGCGGCCGCGGCAGCGGTCACCAGGCCGCGCAGGACCAGGGGCTCGGTGAGCAGCCAGGCGCCCGCGGTACAGAGGACCGAGACCCCGGCGACGGCCGCAGGCGGAAGGATTCTGTGCAGCGGTGTCGAATGGCGATGACGTCCACGTGGCATGGCCTGAAATTTACCGTGTGCAGGAGGAACTTGGGGGGCCGCCCGGCAATCTGTTCCCTGCCGGTTACCTGACAGCCCCCTTCCCGCCCCGAATCCGGCCTTCTGCACCTACTTACCGATGAGCCCCTTCGCCCTCAGATAGTCCTCGGCCACGTCGGCGGGCTTTGCGCGCTCCGCGTCGACCTTGCGGTTCAGTTCCGCGAGATCCTCGGTGGTCAGCGCCTTGGTGATCTTGCCGAGTGCGTCGGCGACGTCCTGCGAGCCCGCGTCCTTCGCATTGACGACCGGAAGAACGTTGTCGGCGTTCTGGAGCTTCTTGTCGTCCTCCAGGAACACCAGTCCATAGCTGTCGAGCACCGCGTCCGTGGTGGTGGTGAGGACCAGTTGGTCCTTGCCGTCCTTGACCGCCTGCTTGGACTGCGGCGTGCCGACTCCCGTGGGGTCGATGCCGGTGACATTGATGCCGTACGTCTTTTTCAGACCCGGTGCACAGAACGGCCGCACCTCGCACTCGTCACCTGCGGCGATCTTCACCGCCACCTTCGATCTGCCGAGATCTGAAAGGGACTTGAGCTTGTGCCGGGCAGCGAATTCCTCGGTCACCGCGAAGGCGTTCTGGTCGACGGCCGCGCCGGCCGGGAGCACCTTCAGTCCGCGCGGGGTGGCGAGCTTCTCCAGCGCCGCCACGGTGGCGGTGGCGTCTCCCGAGGCAACGGGCTTCTTCGCGGCCTCCTTCGCACCGTTCACCTTGGCGTTGAGGAATTCGGCGATCGTCGCGGCATATTCGGGAACGACATCGATCTCGCCCTTCTCCAGGGAGGGTTCGTAGAGTTCCCGGTTGGCCACGGTGGTGACCGAGGTGCTGTATCCGGCGTCGCTCAGGACCCTCGCGTACAGCTCCGCGAGCACCTTCGACTCGGTGAAAGAGGCCGCGCCGATGACGAGCGAGCCCTTCTTGCCGCCCCCGGAGTCACCGGATCCGCCGGAGGACGCCGAACCGCCCTTGCTCTTTTCCAGGCTGTCGCCGCCACAGGCGGCGAGCGAACCCGCCAGCGCGACCATGCCGATGACCGCGCCCGCTATGCGCGAGGTCTTACTCATAAGTGTTCTCCAATTCACAGCGACAGGGCTGTACGAGTACAAGGACAGGGCTGTACAGGGACAGGGCTGTACAGGGACAGGGCTGTACAAGGGCCGGGCCGTAGGGCGAGAGGGATACGAGAGGGTGGAACAGGGCGCAGCCGCGCGTACGGGCTCCCCGAACGCGGGCACACGCTCCCCCGATGCGAGGCACGGGCCCCGCTCCCGGGGCACGGCCCCGATCCGAGGCACGGCCCCCGGTCCCGGGCACGGGCCCTTGCTCCGGGGCGCGGACGGCGGCCGGCCGTCATGCCGCCCCGCGGCGGCGCAGCGGTGACAGCGCCCGTCCGAGCACCACCACAACCACCTCCACCAGCAGTGCGAGCGCCGCGACCAGCACCGCCCCCGCGACCACCTGCGCCGTGTCATATGTGAGGAAACCGGCCGTGATGATCCGGCCGAGACCGCCCTGGCCGACCATCGCGGCGATCGTCGCCGTGGCGACCACCTGGACCGCCGCCGAACGCAGGCCGGTCATGATCATCGGGTAGGCCAGCGGAAGCTCGACCCGTACGAACAGCTGCCCGCCGGACATGCCCATGCCCCGCGCCGCCTCGGTCACCGACCGGTCGACCTCCGCCATCCCGACGTAGGCGTTGGTGAGCAGCGGCGGCACGGCGAACAGCACCAGCGCGATGACCGTCGGTACGTACCCGGCGTTGCGCAGCGGCGAGACCATGAAGAGGGCCAGCACCGCGAAGACGGGTATCGCCCGGCCGACGTTGGAGATGTTGACGGCCAGCGCGCCCCCTTTCCCGATGTGGCCGAGGTACAGGGCGACCGGCAGCGCGATCGCGCAGGCCACGGCGAGCGCGAGGCCGCTGACGCAGAGGTGCTCGACGAGCCGATGGGCCGCCCCGCTCTCCCCCGTCCAGTTCGCCCCGGTGGTGAGCCAGGCCCACGCCTGACCGAGAACACCCATGCCTCAGACCGCCTCTTCCGTTTCCGTGTCGCGTCCCGACGCGGCGGCTCCGGGTGCGGCAGATGCCGATGTGTTCTGCGCCGATGCGCCCTGCGCCGATATGCCGTGCACGGGGACGGCGCGTATTCGCGTCCATGGGGTCAGCAGGCGCTGGAGCCCCAGCAACAGCAGATCGGCGGCGACCGCGAGCAGCACGCACAGGACCGAGGCGGTGAGCACCTGGGCCTTGAAGAAACTGGGCAGGGCCTCCGCTATCAGGTTGCCCAGGCCGCCCCGGCCGACGACCGACCCGACCGTCGTCAGGGCGATCGTCGAAACCGTGGCGATCCGTACACCGGCCATCAACGCCGGCATCGCGAGGGGAAGCTCGACCTCCCGGAGCAGCCGGACCGGGCCGTACCCCATTCCCTTCGCGGCCTCCTTGACCTCCTGCGGAACCGCTTCGAGGCCCGCCAGGACGTTCCGGACGAGAATGGTCAGCGAATACAGCACCAGCCCCGTGACGACCAGCGCCGTGGACAGGCCGAAGAACGGCAGCAGCAGCGAGAACATGGCGAGCGAGGGAACGGTGTAGAGCACCGTCGTCAGCCCGAGGACCGGTCCGGCGAAACGCGGGCCGCGACGGGCGAGCAGCGCCAGTGGAAAAGCCACGAGCAGTCCGATCAGCACCGAAGCCACCGTGATCCAGATGTGCTGGACCGTCGCATCCACCAACTCCTGGCTGCGGGAGCGGAGATACTCCCCGCAGATCCAGTCATTCGTCACCATGCAGTTCTGTGCGGCTGCCATCCGCCCCCACCTCCCCTTTTACCGCCTCGTGCCGAAACGCCGAGCCGGGCCCGCACACCGGCGTGCCGAAGCGCCCCGGGTACCGAAGGGCCCGAAGTGCCGCGGCACTCGACGTACCGAAGTGCGCGAAGCACCGACGTTCCGAGACCCTATCCCCGACCACTGACACTCGCCGAGGCCGTTGTATTCCAGCAACATGTCCTCCACAGAACACCCGCGACAATGGGGAACCATGATCCGTTTCGAGCACGTCACCAAGCGGTACCCGGACGGCACCACCGCCGTCGACGACCTTTCCTTCGAGGTTGCCGAAGGCGAACTGGTCACGCTCGTCGGACCGTCGGGATGCGGCAAGACGACCACCATGAAGATGGTGAACCGGCTGATCGAACCGACCGAGGGCCGGATATTCCTCGACGGTGACGACATATCCGCCATCGACCCCGTCCGACTGCGCCGCCGTATCGGGTACGTGATCCAGCAGGTGGGCCTGTTCCCGCACCGCACGATCCTGGAGAACACCGCGACGGTCCCCCATCTCCTGGGCTGGAAACGGGGAAAGGCCCGCGACCGCGCAGCGGAACTCCTGGACCTGGTCGGGCTCGACCCCTCCGTTTATGGCGACCGCTATCCGGAACAGCTCTCCGGCGGCCAGCGTCAGCGTGTGGGCGTGGCGCGGGCACTGGCCGCGGACCCGCCGGTGCTGCTGATGGACGAGCCTTTCGGCGCGGTCGATCCCGTCGTACGGGAACGGCTGCAGAACGAATTCCTGAAACTGCAGGCGAGGGTCCGCAAAACCGTCCTGTTCGTCACGCACGACATCGAGGAGGCCGTTCGCCTCGGCGATCGGATCGCCGTCTACGGACAGGGCGCCATCGAGCAGTTCGACTCCCCGGCGACCGTGCTCGGCGCACCCGCCACCCCCTATGTCGCGGACTTCGTCGGCGCCGACCGCGGCCTCAAGCGGCTCTCCGTGACCCCCATCGAGGAGGGAGACCTCGACCAGCCTCCCGTCGTCCACCTCGACGACTCCCTGGAGCGGGCGACCGAGCGGCTGCGGGCCGAGGGGGCGCGCTGGGCGGTCGTCCTGGACGGTGACGACAATCTGCACGGCTGGATCCCGTCCGACCGTCCCGGCACCGCGCACGCCCCTGGATCCGGCTCCGGCACCGCGCACGCCCCTGGATCCGGCTCCGGCACCGCGCACGCCCTGCGGTCCGGCTCCGGGGCCCCGCACGGCCCGGACGGCACGGTGCGCGCACACGCCCGGCGGATGGAGGCGTGGCTCCCGGTCGGAGCCCCGCTCAAGCAGGCGTTCGCCACCATGCTCCAGCACGACGCCGGCTGGATCGCCGTCATCGACGAGGAGGAGAACGGCCGGTTCCTCGGGGTCCTCACCCCGGCACGGCTCCACGAGGCACTACGCCGCTCCATCGACGCCGACGCCCAGGACGTACCCCGGACCCAGGTGGCCGTCGAGTCCGTGGCGAGCCTGGCCGAGACCGCCGCGCGGTGAGCCGAGTGCCGCACAGCGGATGCGGAGCCGCGCGGTGAACCCGCAGGCGCCGCCCGCGCGCCCCGTCGAGGCGCCGGAGCGGCCCGCCGAACCGGCCCCTCACCCGGCCCCGTACGGTCCCTGTCGACGCGACCCGCCCCGCGCCCCCGCCGAAGCGCCCCGGTTCCTCGACGCGGCCCCTCCCCCCGGCCCGTCCGGGTCATCCGCCGGCGCGTGCCCGGTCCCGGCCGCCGGACCGCTCAGTTCTCGCTGAGCCGGCTGCTCATCCAGTCCAGGGCCGAAGGGATCTCCCGCCGCCAGGTGTTGAAGTTGTGCCCGCCGCTGTCGAGCACGATCGACGAGACCTGGGCGGGTGCCTTCACCTTCGCGATGAACCGCTGTGTGGACCGGTAGTTCCCCTCGCCCTGCCTGGAGGTCGTGACCAGGAAGGACGCGTCGGGCTGCGGCAGGTGGTCCAGACTCCACATCAGGTCGGCGCGCTCGCGCGCCCGCTGGTCGCCGTGGAAGAGGTCGCCGGTCGTCGCGTCCTCGGCCGCCTTGTAGTACGCGGAGAGTCCGGCGCTCGCGGCGAACCGGTCCGGGTGGTGGAAACCGATCTTCAGCGCGCAGTAGCCGCCGGTGGAGTTGCCCATGATGCCCCAGTTGCGGGCCCGGGTGCCGACCCGGTACTCCTCCGCGACCGCCCGCGGCAGGTCCTCGGCGAAGAACGTCTCGGTCTGCGGCCCGCCCTTGATGTCCACGCACTCGGTGTCCCTCGGCGGCGCCACCGTCGGCCGCAGCATCACCAGGATCATCGGCTGCGCCCGGCCGGCCTCCACCCGCGCGTGCGCCGTCTGCGGGTACTTCAGACCCTTGAGAAGATTCTCCGCCGTGCCCGGGTAACCCGTGAGGACGACGACCGCCGGGAACTTCCGGTGGGCGTACTCGGGCCGGAAGTACTCCGGCGGGAGGTACACGTACGCCGAACTCTCAATCCCCGACGTCCGGCCCGCGATCACGACCTTGTCGATCCGCCCGCCCGTGGTGGGCCGCAGGGCGCCCGGCACCCCCGAGTGCTGCGTTCCTGTCCTGACGACGTTTCCGGACGCCGATGAGCCGATCGAGTGATCCGTGACCACGCCGGGCTCCTGCTCCTGACCGAACAGATCCGCCCAGGAACCATAGAAGAGGAACGAGTTGTTGGCCGCCAGAGCGACCGAGACGAAGAGCATCACCTGGGTCACGAGCAGCAGCCCCACCCGACCGAACACCACCGACGCACCGCGCCGGGCCAGCCGCGGCCAGAACCAGACCGTGGCGGCGAAGGAGACCAGCGCCAGCGCGATGGCCGTGACCAGAAGCGTCGTACTGGTAAGACCCATGAGGGTGAGCTTTCTTGTCAGGGAATTTCCGGTGCGCGAATAAACCTTCCGCGCGGAAGTCTCGTCCTACAGTTCGCACATCGTCCTCAAGCCCCCGGCCGAAGGACTCCGGTAATCTCTCGCGGAACCACGGGAAGCGATGTCTGTCACAGTAGATGGGGATAAATCAGGATCGGTTCCGAGTCCCGTACGCAAGTTCGTACGGGGCCCGCGCCCCGAGTCCGTCCCGGTGCTGATCGGTACCGCCTGCACCCTCGTCGGCCTGATCGATGTCGCCGCGGGTGTGTTCCCGCGTTTCCGGCACAGCCGGATGCACGCGCTCGCCGAGGTGCTCCCCGGCGCGCTCGGGCCCTTCGCCGCCGCCCTCTCGCTGAGCGCGGGCGTCCTGCTGCTGCTCCTCGCCCACGGACTCAAACGGCGCAAGCGGCGGGCCTGGAGAGCCGCCGTCTTCCTGCTGCCGGCCGGTGCGCTGGCGCAGTTCCTCTACCGGCACTCGGTCACCGGCACGCTCGTCTCGCTGGCGCTCTGCGCGCTGCTGGTCCGTCACCGCGGCGAGTTCGCCGCGCTCCCGGATCCGAGGAGCCGCTGGCGGGCGCTGGCCAACTTCGTGCTGCTCGGCGCGGGTTCGACGGGGCTGGGCCTGATCATCGTCAGCTCCCACCCCCGCCGGATCGTGGGCAGCCCCAGCATCGCGGACCGGCTCCAGCACGTACTGTACGGGCTGTTCGGCGTCGAGGGGCCCGTGGACTACACCGGAGACACCTCCTGGACCGTGGCGTACTCGCTGGGCGCGCTCGGCCTGCTCACCGCCGTCACTACCGTCTATCTCGCCTTCCGCCCCGAGCACCCGGCCGCGCGCCTCACCGAGGACGACGAGGCCCGGCTGCGCGCCCTGCTGGAGAAGCACGGCGGCCGGGACTCACTCGGCCATTTCGCACTCCGCCGGGACAAGGCCGTCGTCTTCTCCCCCAGCGGCAAGGCGGCCGTCTGCTACCGGGTCGTGTCCGGGGTGATGCTGGCGAGCGGCGACCCGATCGGCGACGTGGAAGCGTGGCCGGGCGCCATCGAACGCTTCATGGACGAGGCCAGGGCCCACTCCTGGACCCCGGCCGTGATGGGGTGCAGCGAGACCGGCGGCCAGGTCTGGACCCGCGAGACCGGGCTCGACGCGCTGGAGCTCGGCGACGAGGCGGTGGTGGACGTTGCGGATTTCTCGCTCGCCGGGCGTGCGATGCGCAACGTACGCCAGATGGTGAAGCGCATTGAACGGCTCGGCTACGAAACCCGGGTCCGGCGCGCACGCGACATCGACGAGGCCGAACTGGCCCTCATCCGCCGGGCAGCCGACGACTGGCGCGGCACCGACACCGAGCGCGGCTTCTCCATGGCGCTCGGCCGGATCGGCGACCCGGCCGACGGGGACTGCGTCATCGCCACCGCCCACAAGGCCGACGAGCCGGGCGCCGAGTCGCCCTACGGCGACCTGAAGGCCGTGCTCCACTTCGTTCCGTGGGGCCGCGACGGCATGTCCCTGGACCTCATGCGCCGCGACCGCTCCGCCGACCCCGGCATGAACGAGCTGCTGATCGTCGCCGCCCTCCAGGCCGCCCCCGGACTGTCCGTCAACCGGGTCTCGCTGAACTTCGCGATGTTCCGCTCGGCACTCGCCCGCGGCGAGAAACTGGGCGCGGGACCGGTGCTGCGGCTCTGGCGCGGGCTGCTGATCTTCCTGTCGCGCTGGTTCCAGATCGAATCGCTGTACAAGTTCAACGCCAAGTTCCGGCCCCGCTGGGAGCCCCGCTTCGTGGTCTACCGCACCGCCGGGGACCTGCCGCGGATCTCCCTCGCCGCCATGCAGGCGGAGGGCTTCGTGAACCTCGCCCTGCCCCGCCCGTTCGCGCGCCGCTTCCCCCGCCCCCAGCCCCTCCCCTGCGCCCACCCTCCGGCGACGGGCCGGGAAGAGCACGCCCGCGCGGCATAACGGCATGCGGTACGGGGCCTACGCTGGTCGCATGAGTACGTTGCGTGGACGTGGTGGCCGAGGGACGGTCCTGGGACTGCCGGAGTGGGACCGCTGCGCGGTCATGGGTGTCGTCAATGTGACCCCGGACTCCTTCTCCGACGGGGGCCGCTGGTTCGACACCACGGCCGCGATCAAACACGGTCTCGATCTGATCGCCCAGGGCGCCGATCTGATCGACGTCGGCGGCGAGTCGACCCGACCCGGCGCCAGCCGGGTGGACGCCTCGGAGGAGCTGCGCCGGGTGGTCCCGGTGGTCCGGGGCCTGGCCGCCGAGGGCGTCACGGTCTCCGTGGACACCATGCGGGCCGAGGTCGCCGAGGAGTCGATCGCGGCCGGGGCCGTCCTCGTCAACGACGTGAGCGGCGGCCTCGCCGATCCGGCCATGGTGGGGGTCGTCGCCGACGCCGGGGTGCCGTTCGTCGTCATGCACTGGCGCGGTTTCAGCGAGACCATGAACAGCCGGGCCGTGTACCGGGACGTCGTCGCCGAGGTCGTCGCCGAGCTGCGGGAACGGATGGACGCCGTGGTCGCGGGCGGCATCGCCCCGGAACGGATCGTCATCGACCCCGGCCTCGGCTTCGCCAAGGAGGCCGAGCACGACCTCGCCCTGGTCGCCCACCTCGACGATCTGCGCGCCCTGGGCCGCCCGCTGCTGGTCGCCGCCTCCCGCAAGCGCTTCCTCGGCCAGGTGCTGGCCGGCGGAGGCCCCACGCCGCCGCCCGCCCGGGAACGCGACGCCGCCACCGCGGCGATCTCCGCGCTCTCCGCCCACGCCGGTGCCTGGGCCGTCCGGGTCCACGAGGTGCGCGCCACGGCCGACGCCGTACGGGTCGCCCGCGCCGTCGAGGGAGCCGCGTGAACGGGCCGCGCGACGAGCATGCGGAGGCCGCCGCCGACATCGCGGCCGTCGAGCAGGCCAACACGGCCTTCTACGAGGCGATGGAGCGCGGCGACCTCGACGCGCTCTCCACGCTCTGGCTGCCGGGCGAGGACCTCACCATCTCCTGCGTCCACCCCGGCTGGCCGGTGCTCACCGGGCGCGGCGAGGTGCTGCGCAGCTACGCCCTGATCATGGCGAACACCGAGTACATCCAGTTCTTCCTGACCGACGTCACGGTCTCGATGACCGGCGACACGGCCCTGGTGACCTGTACGGAGAACATCCTCAGCGGCGGGCCGGCGGAGGACGGCAACGCGCTCGGCCCGCTCGTCGGCCAACTCGTCGTGGCCACCAACGTGTTCCGCCGTACCCCCGACGGCTGGAAGGTCTGGTCCCACCACGGCTCGCCCGTACTGACCGAATCCGACGAGGACGAGGACGGGGGCGGCGGAGCCCCCTCCTGACCGGAAGGACCGCGTCCGCACCGGCGGACCGCCTTCCGGGCGCGGCCGTCCCCGCCTACCCGCCTTCGGCCCCGACCGCTCCGCCGCCCCGCCCAGACCGCGAGCACGTCCTGACCGTGGCCGATCCCCAACCGGAAAACACCGGGAAAAGTCGGATTCCTGCCGGAAAACGCCAGAAGAATTCCGCATACCGACCAAGAGACACCGGCCCCGGGGAGGGTTGGAATCCACGTCTGCGGGTAGTAGCGCCTACCAGCCCCGTGGAGTTCTGTCCATAGCCCCCGCGGGGGAGCACTGTCGGTGCTCGAAGGTAAATTCGGAAGAGAGCACCTCGCCGTCCGCACGCGGCCCGTGTCTCTACGCCCAACGACAGCAGGAGTGATTCGCGTGGATCGTGTCGCGGTGCGCGGCCTCAAGGCCCGTGGACACCATGGCGTCTTCCCCCGGGAACGGGAAGAAGGCCAGACGTTCATCGTCGACCTGGTGCTCGGCCTGGACACCCGTCCCGCGGCGGCCGACGACGACCTGACGAAGACCGTGCACTACGGCATCGTCGCCGAAGAGGTCGTCGAGGTCGTGCAGGGCGAGCCGGTCGATCTGATCGAGACGCTCGCGGAGCGCATCGCCCAGACGTGCCTCAAGCACGAAGGAGTCGACGAGGTGGAAGTGGTGGTGCACAAGCCGGACGCGCCGATCACCGTCCCCTTCGACGATGTCACCGTCACCATCACCCGGAGCCGAGTATGACTGCTTTTTCCACCAAAGGGCAGAGCGACCCGACCGTACAGCCGGTCCCCGCCTCCGTGGTCGCGCAGGTGGACGCCGCGGACAGCACCCTCTCCAACCCCAAGCGTGCCGTGCTCTCCCTGGGCTCCAACCTCGGCAACCGGCTGGAGACCCTGCAAGGCGCCATAGACGCCCTGGAGGACACCCCGGGCCTGCGGGTCAAGGCCATCTCCCCGGTGTACGAGACGGAGCCCTGGGGCGTCGCCCCCGGCTCCCAGCCCTCGTACTTCAACGCGGTGGTCGTGGTGAAGACGACGCTCCCCCCGTCCTCGCTCCTGGAGCGCGGTCAGGCCATCGAGGAGGCGTTCGAGCGCGTCCGCGAGGAGCGCTGGGGCTCGCGGACCATCGACGTCGACATCGTGACGTACGCGGACATCGTCTCGGACGATCCGGAGCTCACCCTCCCGCACCCCCGGGCCCATGAACGGGCCTTCGTCCTCGCCCCCTGGCACGACATCGAGCCCGACGCCCAGCTGCCCGGCGCCGGGTCCGTCGCGGACCTGCTGGCCGGTGTCGGGCGGGGCGGCGTACGGTCCCGTGCCGATCTGGAACTCCGGCTGCCCGAGTAGTCGTTAGGCTCGACGGACACAGGCACAGCCCGACGGAGACGGCCGGGCGGGCACGACGGGCGGCGAAGGGCGGATCACTCGGTGAAGCAACTACGGCTCGGGGTACTCATCGGCCTCTTCCTCGCGGCCGGGGTGCTCTCCTGGGGCGGCGCCCGTCTCTGGGACGCCCTGGGCAGCCTGCCGAGCGTCCCCCTCGCCGCGCCGATCGTGCTCGCGGTGATCGCCGTCGTCCTGCTCGCCACGGCGCTCTCCATCCGCTCCCGGCTGCGCGCCCAGCGCGAGCGCCGGCCGGGAGCCAAGGGCGTCGAGCCCCTGATGGCGGCACGGGCAGTGGTCTTCGGACAGGCCAGCGCGCTGGTCGTCGCCCTGATCTCCGGCATGTACGGCGGTACGGGCGTCTTCCTGCTCGGCTCCCTCGACGTACCGGCCCGCCGCGACCAGGCGATCTACGCCGGCTTCGCGGTCCTGGCCGGGATCGCGGTGGTCGCCGTGGCCCTCTGGCTGGAGCGCATCTGCAAGCTCCCGGAGGACGGGGACGACGGCAAGACCCGCTCGTCCGCGTAACGGTCCCGGGCCCGTCACCGCCCCCGCCGTCCCGCTCCGCCGGCTCCCCGGCCGGTGCGGGACGCCTCCGGTGGCCGCTCCCGCCGTGCACACTCCGTTGCCGGACGGCGCTCCCGTCGAACGGCGCTTCCCCGGTGAGACCCCCGGCGAAGCAGACTCACCGGGGGGAGCCGTCGTTCGCCGGGAGCCCACGCTCCTCACCACCGGGTCACGAGGTCCGGGAAGGGACCGCCCGGACGGGGGCCGACGGTCTCAGCGCGCCAGTATCAGGCTCATCGCCTCGGCCCGCGTCGAGGCGTCGCGCAACTGGCCCCGCACCGCCGAGGTCGTCGTCTTCGCCCCCGGCTTGCGGATGCCCCGGACCGACATGCACATGTGCTCCGCCTCGATGACCACGATCGCGCCGCGTGCCTCCAGGATGCGCATCAGCGAGTCCGCGATCTGTGTGGTCAGCCGCTCCTGCACCTGGGGCCTGCGGGCGTACACGTCGACCAGGCGGGCGAGCTTCGAGAGCCCCGTGATCTTGCCGCTCTCCGCCGGGATGTAGCCGACATGGGCGACCCCGTGGAAGGGCAGCAGATGGTGCTCGCAGAGACTGACGATCTCGATGTCCTTCACCAGGACCATCTCGTCGTGCCCCAGGTCGAACGTCGTGGTCAGGACGTCCTCGGGTTCCTGCCACAGACCCGCCAGGATCTCCTTGTACGCCCGCGACACCCGGCCCGGCGTCTCGCGCAGTCCCTCGCGGTCCGGGTCCTCGCCCACAGCGAGGAGAAGCTCGCGTACGGCGGCCTCGGCCCGCTTCTCGTCGAACTCGCCGATCGGCCCCTGGCCGTCCAACGTCACCGGGTCGGTCATCTGTGCCTCGTTCCTCTGAGCTGTCACCCGCACACACTTCTCGTACGGTCGTACGAAAAAGCCGCGCCCCCACAGGCTAGAACCTGCGAGGGCGCGGCATCCATTCCAAGTCCGGTCCGGCCCCGTGACAGAGACCACATCCGGGTCAGGACTCGGGGCGGTCCTCCGGCAGCTTCTCGGTGGCCGGGACGGCGTCCGTCGGGACGGCCGAACCATTCGCCGTGGTGGCGCCGTTGGTGAGGGCGAGCTCCTTCGGCGAGAGCACCGGGGGCCGCGTCGACGGGGTGCGCCGGGCGGAACCGGTCCACGCCGGACGGGCCGGACGCTTGACGATCGGGGCGAAGATCTCGGCGATCTCCTCCTTGCCGAGCGTCTCCTTCTCCAGGAGCTGGAGAACGAGGTTGTCCAGCACGTCGCGGTTCTCGACGAGGATCTCCCACGCGTCGTTGTGGGCGGTCTCGATGAGCTTCTTGACCTCTTCGTCGACGAGGGCCGCGACCTCTTCCGAGTAGTCGCGCTGGTGGCCCATCTCCCGGCCCACAAAGGGTTCGGTGTTGTCGCCGCCGAACTTGATCGCGCCGAGGCGCTCCGTCATGCCGTACTGCGTGACCATCGCGCGGGCCGTGGCCGTGGCCTTCTCGATGTCGTTCGCGGCACCGGTGGTCGGGTCGTGGAAGACCAGCTCCTCGGCCGCGCGACCGCCCAGCATGTAGGCCAGCTGGTCGAGCATCTCGTTGCGCGTCGTGGAGTACTTGTCCTCCTCCGGGAGCACCATCGTGTAGCCGAGGGCGCGACCGCGCGAGAGGATCGTGATCTTGTGGACCGGGTCCGCCTGCGGAGAGGCCGCCGCGACCAGGGCGTGTCCGCCCTCGTGGTACGCGGTGATCTTCTTCTCCTTCTCGGACATGATCCGGGTCCGCTTCTGCGGGCCCGCCACGACGCGGTCGATGGCCTCGTCGAGCATCTTGTTGTCGACGAGCTTCTGGTTGCTGCGCGCCGTGAGGAGCGCCGCCTCGTTCAGCACGTTCGACAGGTCGGCACCGGTGAAACCGGGCGTACGGCGGGCGACGGCGGCCAGATCGACGTCCTTCGCGACCGGCTTGCCCTTCTGGTGGACCTTGAGGATCTCCAGACGGCCCTGCATGTCCGGCCGGTCGACGGCGATCTGCCGGTCGAAGCGGCCCGGACGCAGCAGCGCCGGGTCGAGGATGTCCGGCCGGTTCGTGGCGGCGATCAGGATCACACCGCCCTTCACGTCGAAGCCGTCCATCTCCACGAGCAGCTGGTTCAGCGTCTGCTCGCGCTCGTCGTGGCCGCCGCCCATGCCGGCGCCGCGGTGCCGGCCGACGGCGTCGATCTCGTCGACGAAGACGATCGCCGGGGCGTTCGCCTTGGCCTGCTCGAAGAGGTCGCGGACCCGGCTGGCGCCGACACCGACGAACATCTCGACGAAGTCGGAGCCGGAGATCGAGTAGAAGGGGACGCCCGCCTCGCCCGCGACGGCGCGCGCGAGCAGCGTCTTACCCGTACCGGGAGGCCCGTACAGCAGGACGCCCTTGGGGATCTTGGCTCCGACCGCCTGGAACTTCGCCGGCTCCTGGAGGAACTCCTTGATCTCCTGGAGCTCCTCGACCGCCTCGTCGGACCCCGCCACGTCGGCGAAGGTCGTCTTCGGGGTGTCCTTGGTGATCAGCTTGGCCTTGGACTTCCCGAACTGCATGACCCGGGAGCCGCCGCCCTGCATCTGGTTCATCAGGAACAGGAAGACGATCACGATCAGGGCGAAGGGCAGCAGCGACAGGAGGATCGAGATGAACGGGGACTGCTTCGACGGGGAGACCGTGTAGCCCTTGTCGATCTGGCCGCCCTCGAACTTGCCCTGCAGCGTGTTGGCCAGCTCGACGCCCTGGTTGCCGATGTAGTTCGCCTGGAACTTGTCGCCGGACTCGCCCGAGAGCTTCTGGCCCTTTTTCAGCTCGATCTTGATGATCTGTTCGTCACCGGTGGTCAGCTTGGCCTGCGCCACCTGGTCCCTGCTGATCGCCTGGACCACCTTGCCGGTGTCCACCGATTTGTAGCCGCCCGACGAGCCGACGACCTGCATCAACACGACCACGGCGAGGACGGCCAGCACGATCCACATGACCGGCCCACGGAAGTATCGCTTCACGTCCATCCATACGGGGCGATGCCGCCCCGTCCCTCCTGCCCGTAGGTAAATGCTGCTGTGAGAAAAGACTGTTCTTCGGACGGTACCCCAGCATTGTCACCCGCGGCTGCCGGGGACGTCTGTCAAAACCGCCCTTCCACGTCTCAACGACGGGAATCGAGTAAAAGGTTCCCGTTGCCGGAGTTCCCGTCGTGTTCCGCCGCCGGTTCCCGTCCTCGGCACCGCCGGCTCCCGTCGTAGGGACCGGGAGGCGGCCGGGCGCCCGGACCGGAAGACGGCGGGGCTACGGGTCCGGGAGGCGGTCAGCCGCCGTAGACGTGCGGGGCGAGCGTGCCGACGAAGGGGAGGTTGCGGTACTTCTCCGCGTAGTCCAGCCCGTAGCCGACGACGAATTCGTTGGGGATGTCGAAACCGACCCACTTGCAGTCGAGCGCGACCTTGGCCGCGTCCGGCTTGCGCAGCAGCGTGCAGACCTCCAGGGACGCGGGCTCGCGCGACCCGAGGTTGGCCATCAGCCAGGACAGGGTCAGCCCCGAGTCGATGATGTCCTCGACGATCAGGACGTGCTTGCCCTTGATGTCGGTGTCCAGGTCCTTGAGGATCCGGACGACCCCGGAGGACTGGGTGCCCGCGCCGTACGACGAGACGGCCATCCAGTCCATGGTGACGGGGGTGGACAGCGCGCGCGCCAGGTCCGCCATCACCATCACCGCGCCCTTGAGGACACCGACGATGAGCACGTCCTTGCCCGCGTACTCCGCGTCGATCTTCGCGGCCAGCTCGACGAGCTTCGCGTCGATCTCTTCCTTGGTGATAAGCACCGACTGGAGGTCGGTGCCCATGTCCTTCTCGTTCACCCGCGTCTCTTTCTGTGCCTGCCGGGTCCGGGGCGGCGCCCCGTACCGGCGCGGCCCGTCGCCTGCGTGCCGACCGCTGGGTGCCGACCGCTCGTGCTTCAGCTCTGCCGGATCACAAGTCTGCCACCCTGGCGCATGGCCTCGACGCGGCCCGGCAGATTGATGGCCCGCTGGCCGCGCCAGCCGGTGATCAGGCGGTCGACCTCCTCGATGTGCCGGGCGAACAGCGATCCGGCCGGGGATCCGGCCTCCACGACGGCCCTGCGCAACACCCGGCGGCGCACGGCGGGCGGCAGCGCGAACAGCTTGGCGCACTCCAGCCGGCCCGTGTCGTCCCGGACGGTGCGCTCGGCCTCGGCGGCCCAGGTGTCCAGGGCGTCGGCGTCGTCGCGGGAGAGCTGGGCGGTGCGGGCCAGGGCCTCGACGACCCCCTTGCCGAGGGCCTTCTCCAGGGCGGGCAGGCCCTCGTGGCGCAGCCGGGAACGGGTGTAGGCGGGGTCGATGTTGTGCGGGTCGTCCCAGACGGGCAGGGACTGGACGAGGCAGGCCTTGCGGGCGGTCTGCCGGTCGAGCTGGAGGAAGGGACGGCGGTAGCGGCCGGACGTGGCGGCCATGCCGGAGAGGGAACGGATGCCGGATCCGCGGGCGAGGCCCAGCAGCACCGTCTCCGCCTGGTCGTCCCGGGTGTGCCCGAGCAGCACGGCGGCGGCCCCGTGCCGTTCGGCGGCCGCGTCCAGGGCGGCGTAGCGGGCGTCGCGGGCGGCGGCCTCGGGCCCGCCCTCGCGGCCGACCCGCACGGCGACGGACTCGACCGGATCGAGGTGCATGGCGCCGAGGCGGTCGACGACCTCGGCGGCCCGGGTGTCGGAGCCTTCCTGGAGGCCGTGGTCGATGGTGATGCCGCCGGCCCGGACGTCGAGCTTGCGTGCCTCGAAGGCGAGGGCCGAGGCGAGTGCCATGGAATCGGCGCCGCCGGAGCATGCGACGAGTACCAGCGGGGTAGCGGGGAGTGCGGGGCGCCGCCTGCCCGCACCGGTTCCGGCGAGGTCGGGACGTGGGAGACGCCGGTGGTGCTCGGTGGTGCGGGCGTGTTCGGCGTTGTCGCAGTAGCCGCTGCGGGCGTTGTCGCGGGGGTGCTGGGTGATGCGGGCGTGTTCGGTGGTGCGGGCGTGTTCGTTGAGTACGTCGTGGAGTACGCGGCGGACCGCCAGGCGTATCGCCGCGACCGCAGGATGGGGACCCATGTCCGGTGCCCTTCGTGGAGTGTCGGGAGTGCCTTGGAGTGACGGGACGAGCACATGTTCCGTCACTCAGAGTGCATCGATGGTGACAGAGGCAGGCTGTCCATCGAGCATTGCACGCCTTCCCTTGCCTCTACGGTCCCTCGGATGGGTGATTACCGGCGCGTTCTCGTCCTGTCGCACGCCGTCGGGGCCGTCAGGGTCAGGAGTCTGCCTTACGGTGCACCCTCGCGATCCAGTCCTCGGGCTTCGAGATCTCCGCCTTGGTGGGCAGAGTGTTCGGCGACGTCCAGACCCGGTTGAAGCCGTCCATGCCGACCTCGTCGACCACGGCGCGGACGAAGCGCTCGCCGTCGCGGTACTGGCGCAGTTTGGCATCGAGTCCGAGGAGCTTGCGCAGCGCCTGGTCGAGGCGGCCCGCACCGCGCGCCCGGCGCTGCTGGAACTTCTCCCGGATCTCGGCGACGGAGGAGACGACCTCGGGCCCGACACCGTCCATCACGTAGTCGGCGTGCCCTTCGAGCAGGGACATCACGGCGGTGAGCCGTCCGAGGATCTCCCGCTGGGTGGGCGTCTGGACGAGTTCGACGAGGCTGTGGCCCTCGTTCTCGCCGGTCTCCCCCTCGGGGCGGCCCCCGGCCAGGGACTGGGCGGCCTCGCGGAGCCGTTCCAGGAAGGTCATCGGGTCGACGTCGGTCTCTTCGAGGAATGCCTGGATCTCGCCCTGGAGGTGATCGCGCAGCCAGGGCACCCCGGTGAACTGGGTGCGGTGGGTCTCCTCGTGGAGGGCGACCCAGAGCCGGAAGTCGTGCGGATCGACCGCCAGCTCGCGTTCGACGTGGACGATGTTCGGGGCGACCAGCAGCAGCCGTCCGCCGTCGGCCGCGGCCGGGAACTCACGGCCGGCGGGGGCGAACGTCTCGTACTGGCCGAGGACCCGGGAGGCCAGGAACGACAGCAGCATCCCCACCTCGACGCCGGTCACCTTGCCGCCGACCGCGCCGAGCACGACGCCGCCGGGGCTGCTGCCCCGCCGCTCCCGCAGCTTCCCGAGCAGGGGGCGGAGCAGTTCGCGGAAGCCGTCGGCGTTGGCCCGGATCCAGCCGGCCCGGTCCACGACCAGGACCGGTGTGTCCTCCGGCTCGACCCCCTCGGGGATCATCCGGGTGAAGGAACGGACATGGTCCTCGGAAGCCCTGGCGTGCCGGCGCAGCTCCGCGACGACCGCGCGGGCCTCCTCGCGGCTGATCTCCGGCCCGGGCCGGACCAGCCGGGTCGCGGTCGCGACCGCGAGATTCCAGTCGACCATCTCGGCCCCACCGATGCTCGTCATGGGTCAACCGTACGTGCTCGGGTCCGTCCGCGCCGGGGTGTTGACGGGGTGCCGGGCGCGGGTGCCCGGTCCGGCCGTGGGGCGTCACGCGCACAGACCGGGTCCGGGCGCGCGGCAGGCGGGCGCGCGGCAGGCGGGCGGACGCGGACGGCACCGCCGAACCGGACGGACGCGGCAGCGGCAGCGGCAGCGGCAGCGGCACGAACGGGACGGCGGGCGGACACGGACAGGCTGGTACCGGGGACGGACGGGTGCGACGGACGGGCGGACCCAGGCGGCGGAGACGGGCGGCGGATACGGACGGGAGGATCCGGGCGGGGTCAGTCGGCGGGGGCGGCGAGGCTGGTGGCGAGGGCGTCGAGGGAGGACTGTGCCTCGGACGGGGAGGCGGTGCCCGATGCCAGGAAGGCGAAGGCCAGCAGTCGGCCCCGCGCGTCGACGACGGTGCCGGCGAGCGAGTTCACCCCGGTCAGGGTGCCGGTCTTGGCACGGACCAGCCCGGTGCCCGCGGACTTCGCTGTGTAGCGGTCGCTCAGGGTGCCGGTGAACCCGGCAACGGGGAGACCGGTGAGGACCGGGCGCAGCTCGGGGTGGGCGGGGTCGGCGGCGCGGGCGAGCAGCCCGGCCAGCAGCCCGGCGGTGACCTTGTCCTTGCGGTTCAGCCCGCTGCCGTCGGCGAGGTTCGCGCCCTTCAGGGGCAGGCGGAGCTTGCCGAGCTGCGCGGTGACGGCGCGTCGGGCGCCGTCGAAGTCGGCCGGTTCGCCCGCGGCGAGGGCGGTCTGCCGGGCGAGGGCCTCGGCGATGTCGTTGTCGCTGTTGGTCAGGGCGCGTTCGACCAGCGCGGAGAGCGGGGCGGACAGGTGCCGGGCGACCGGGCGGGAGTCGGCGGGGGCGCGGCCGGACGCCGGATCGGAGGACACGGCGATCCCCGCGTCGGCGAGCAGTCGGCCGAAGGCGCGGGCGGTGTCGCCGGCCGGGTCGTCGCTGCGCGGGGCGGGCCCGCTGTCGCTGCGGTCGAGCCGCCCCTCGTCGGTCATCAGGGCGGTGACGGGCGCGATGTTCTCGTTGCGGCCGATCGGGTGGCGGGCGGGGCCGGAGTAGCGGGAGGTGTCGTAGGTGAGGCGGACCTCGGTCACGCCCCGCCGCTTGAGGACGCGGGCGGTGTCGGTGGCCAGCGCGCGCAGGGCCGTCTTGTCGAGGGTGGGGTCGCCGCCGCCGACCAGGGTCACGGCGCGGAAGTCGGGGGACGCCCGGACCGCCGTGGCGATGCGGTGGTGGGGGCCGAGCGCGCTCAGGGCGGCGGCCGAAGTGGCGATCTTCACCGTGGAGGCGGGGGTCATGGGCTGGTCGGCGCCCTGCCCGTAGAGCCGCTCACCGGTGGCGGCGTCGATGACCACGGCGGCGCGCGCGGTGCCCAGGGCGGGGTCCTTCAGCAGCCGTCCGAGGGCGGCGGGCAGGACGGACGCCGTCCGGTCGGGGGCGGTACGGGCGTCGGGGGCGGAGTCGTCCGCGGTGTCGGCGGGCCCGGCATCGGCCGAGAGGGGGGCGAGGACGGGCGGGGCGCTGGGCGCGGGCCGCGCCCCGGACGGCGTCCCGTCTTCGTGATGTACGCCACCTGTGCCGCCACGGGCCGCGGCCCACTCCCGCTCGGCCTTACGCTGACCCGAGTCCCAGGGGCCGGCGGCAAAGGCGGCGCCGGCCGCGAGCACCAGGCCGAGGCCCGCGGCGACGGCCGTGAACTGTCGGTCGCTCAGCCCCTTCAGCCTGGTCGCGCCGCCTTTGCGGGTGAGCGCGCCCAGTCTGTCCAGCGGGTTGACCGACGGTCTCTTCACCGGCTCGTCCACCGTTGACCAGCCCCTTTCGCGAGCACACTTCTGCGTGGGGGACACTTAATCACCAGTCGTATGTCTTGATCATGGAGGAACCACCCGTGGAGTTCGACGTCACCATCGAGATTCCGAAGGGTTCGCGGAACAAGTACGAGGTGGACCACGAGACCGGCCGGATCCGTCTGGACCGTCGGCTCTTCACCTCGACGAGCTACCCGGCGGACTACGGCTTCGTCGAGAACACCCTCGGCGAGGACGGTGACCCGCTGGACGCGCTGGTCCTCCTGGACGAGCCGACCTTCCCCGGCTGCCTCATCAAGTGCCGCGCCATCGGCATGTTCCGCATGACGGACGAGGCCGGCGGCGACGACAAGCTGCTGTGCGTGCCGGCCTCCGACCCCCGGATGGAGCACCTGCGCGACATCCACCACGTGTCGGAGTTCGACCGCCTGGAGATCCAGCACTTCTTCGAGGTCTACAAGGACCTGGAGCCCGGCAAGTCGGTCGAGGGCGCCGACTGGGTGGGCCGCGCCGAGGCCGAGGCCGAGGTCGAGGCGTCCTTCAAGCGCCTGGAGGCGCACGGCGGCGCCCACTGACCCGAGGGCACCGGCCCCGGCCCGCTGAGCACCGGTCCGCCGGTCGCCGGCCTGCCGGACACCCGCCCGGGACACCGGCCCGAGGGCACCGGCCCGAAAGGTCCTGAGCACGCCGCACGGTTCCGTTCGTGCTTCTGTCCGTGGTTCTGCACGTGGTTCCGTTTTCACGTGGTTCCGTTTTCGCGGGTGCGGCCCTGGTGTCCGTACCGCAGGCGGGCGGCGCTCCTTTCTCCGAGGCGCCGCCCGTTCCGCGTCTCCGCCGCGTCCGTGCGTCCCGTCCCCCCGGCCCGTCCTCGCGTCCCCGCCCGGCCCGTACCGGTACGGGGGCCGCCCGTGCTCATACTGGGACAGCGGCACAAGGCGAAAGCGCGCCGCCCAGGAGGAGTAGGAGGAGCTGGTCGAGTGGTGGCGGAATCGGGCGGTCCGGAGGACCGGAAGCCCCAGTCCGACGAAGCGCGCAGCGCCTTCGTCCCTCCGGCCGGGGTGGAAACGCCCACGACGCCGCCGGAGGACGACCACCCGACGTCGGAATTCGCCGTCCCGGCCGGTCTGATGACCGACGCCCAGGGACCGGGCACGGGTTCCGCTTCAGGTTCCTCCTCCGGCTCGGGCCCGGGTTCCGGTTCCGGGCCCGGACCGGGGTCGGACATCGGCTCCGCCTTCGCCCCGCCGAGCACGTACCGCGCCCACCACTCGCCTCCCGCCTTCACCCCCGCGCACGGCAGCCCGGTGGTCCGGCTGACGAAGGAGGCCCCCTGGCAGGACCGGATGCGCACGATGCTGCGCATGCCGGTCGCCGAGCGTCCCGCGCCCGAGCTGGTGCAGAAGTCCGACGAAACCGGCCCCGCGGTGCCGCGCGTGCTCGACCTGACGCTGCGCATCGGGGAGCTGCTGCTCGCCGGCGGCGAGGGCGCCGAGGACGTCGAGGCGGCGATGTTCGCGGTGACCCGCAGCTACGGGCTGGACCGCAGCGAGCCCACGGTCACGTTCACCCTGCTGTCGATCTCGTACCAGCCGTCGTTGGTGGACGACCCGGTGACGGCCAGCCGCACCGTGCGGCGCAGGGGCACCGACTACACCCGGCTGGCCGCCGTCTTCCAGCTCATCGACGACATCACCGCCGGGGACGTCGAGGTCACGCTGGAGGACGCCTACCGGCGCCTGGCGGAGATACGGCGCAACCGGCACCCGTACCCCGGCTGGGTGCTGACGCTGGCCAGCGGCGGTCTCGCGGGGGCGGCCTCGGTGCTGGTCGGAGGTGGCGCGCTGGTGTTCGTGGTGGCCGCGATCGGCGCGATGCTGGGCGACCGGCTCGCCTGGTACTGCGCCGGGCGCGGGCTGCCGGAGTTCTACCAGTTCGTCGTGGCGGCGATGCCGCCCGCGGCACTGGGCGTGGCGCTGACCCTGACCCACTGGGCGGATCTGCGGCCGTCCGCGGTCATCACGGGTGGGCTGTTCGCGCTGCTGCCCGGACGGGCCCTGGTGGCGGGCGTGCAGGACGGGCTGACCGGCTTCTACATCACGGCCGCCGCGCGCCTGCTCGAAGTCATGTACCTGTTCATCGGCGTCGTCGTCGGTGTGCTGCTGGTGCTGTACATGGGCGTTCAGCTCGGTGCCCAGCTGAATCCGGGGACGAGGTTCTTCGTCCCCGACCGGCCCGTGGTGCAGATCCTCGCCTCGATGGCGCTCTGTCTCGCCTTCGCGATCCTGCTCCAGCAGGACCGTTCCACGGTCCTCGCGGTGACCCTGAACGGGGCCGTGGCCTGGGTGATCTACGGGGCGATGGCCCGCACCGGCCATATCTCGCCGGTGCTGGCGACGGCGACGGCGGCCGGTCTGGTGGGCCTGTTCGGACAGCTCTTCTCCCGCTACCGGCACAGCTCGTCGCTACCGTTCATCACGGCGGCAATCGGCCCGCTGCTGCCCGGTTCGGCCACGTACTTCGGTCTGCTCGCCGTCGCACAGGGGGACACGAACGCCGGGCTGGCGTCACTGTCCACCGCGGTGGCGACGGCGCTGGCCATCGCGATCGGGGTGAACCTGGGAAGCGAGATGTCCCGGATGTTCATGCGGGTACCAGGGGCGGTCGGCGGAGCGAACCGCCGCGCGGCCAAGCGCACACGCGGTTTCTGAGCCGGGCGCCGGGCCCGGAAAGGCCGGGTGCCGGTACGGACGGCCGGGTGCCCGTACGGACGGCCGGGTACCGGTACCGACGGCCGGAGATCGGTGCCGATGCCGGAGGCCGGAGGGCGATACCGATGCCGGAGGCCGGAAGCAGGCGCCCTACGCCACGGGGGCGTACGCGTGGTTCGCGTACGCCCCCGTGGGAAGCAGGTGGTATGGGCCCGTGCGGCCCCGAATCAGCGCTTGGCGTGACGCCCGCGCTGGACCGCGACCCGGCCGTTGCCCCCGGCCGCCCCGTCGGCCGCGGCCATGCCCGCCGCCGCTTCCTTCTTCGCCTTGGAACGGGCCCGCAGGAACTCGATCACGATCGGCACCACCGAGATGAGCACGATCAGGATGAGGATCGCCTCGATGTGCTCGTGGACGAACTCGATCTTTCCGAGGGCGGAGCCCAGAAGCGTGACACCGACCCCCCAGAGCACGCCACCGACGATGTTGAACACGATGAACGAGCGGTAGTTCATCCGGCTCACGCCGGCGATGATCGGCGTGAACGTACGCACGATGGGGACGAAGCGGGCCAGGATCAGCGACTTCGGTCCGTACTTCTCGAAGAACTCGTGCGCCTTCTCGACGTTCTCCTGCTTGAAGAAGCGGGAATCCGGACGGTTGAAGAGCGCCGGGCCGACCTTGCGGCCGAAGAGATATCCCACCTGGTCGCCGACGATCGCCGCGACGGCCACCAGCGTGCAGACCAGCCAGAGCGGGGACCTCAGCTGGTCCGTGGTCACCAGCAGACCCGTGGTGAAGAGCAGCGAGTCACCGGGCAGGAAGAAGCCGATCAGCAGACCGGACTCGGCGAAGACGATGAGAAGGACGCCGGGGAGTCCGAAGGTGTTGATGAGATAGTCCGGGTCCAGCCAGCTCGGTCCGAGCGCAAGCGTATTCAAGGGTCCGGGCTCCTGAGTCGGTCAATGGCGGCTGCGTGGCCGCCGACAACTGCGTGGCCGCCCAAAGCTATCAACGCAGGATGACGCCACTGCGTTCCAGTCTCCCCCACGGCGATACGGACCGGGCCAACCGGGACAAAGCACTCCCCTGGCCCTCGGGGGGAGCCCCCTAACCAGTTCCACACGTACGGCACGCGCAGAGAAACGCGCAGGGCGTACGGTCCGCCCGGCGCGTGCGGCACGTGGCCCGTACACACCGGACGGACCACGGACCGCCCCCACCCGCACACACTCCGTACGGGACAGCTCCCGGCTGGTGCCGGGAGCAGCGCTAGGAGAGGCGTGCCGCATTGGCGGCGACGGCGTCACGCAGGTGCTCGGCCATGCCGGGCCGTATCGACTCGTAGAAGGCGCGGAACCGCGGGTCGGACACGTACATCTCCGCGAGCTCCCGGTGCATCTCGGGCGTGCACTCGTAGAACCCCTGGGTGATGTGCTGCCGGTGGGCTTCGGCCAGCTCCATCGCGCGCTCGCCGGTGGGCGGTTCGCCGGCCTCCATCAGCGCGCTGTAGGCGGCGCCCCAGTCGGCCGCCTCCGCCTGCATCCGCTTCCAGTCCTCCTTCGTGTACCGGGCGGCCCGGCGCTGCGACTCGGCATAGGCGTCGGTGCCGCCCCAGCGGGCTTCGGCCTCCTCGGCGTGCTCCTCGGGATCCCTGTCCCCGAATACCTCGAACTTCTCCTCCGGCGTGAGATTGATGCCCATCCTCCGTGCCTCCATGGCTGTCTCAACGGCGTCTGCCATCCTCTGGAGCTCGGCGATCCGGTCGGACAGCAGCCGGTGCTGGCGGCGCAGGTGTTCCCGCGGGTCCGCGTCCGGGTCGTCGAGCAGTACCGCGATCTCGTCGAGCGGGAAGCCCAGCTCCCGGTAGAACCGGATCTGCTGCAGCCGGTCCAGGTCCGCGTCGTCGTAGCGGCGGTGACCGGAATGGCTGCGCCCACTGGGCGAGAGCAGTCCGACGGCGTCGTAGTGGTGCAGCGTGCGCACCGTGACCCCGGCGAATCCGGCGACCTGCCCCACGGAGTAGTCCATGTCTCTCCCCTCGCGGCCTCTCGTCCTTCTCCGTTCTCCACCGGATACGCCCCTCGGGGCACATCCCCCTCGGGCACATCCGCCCTCGGACCCGCCCCGCAGACCTCCGGTGCGTCCCGGACGCGAACACGTCCCGCTCTCGGGTACGTCCCGAGTCTGCGCCCTGACGTCACGTGAGGTGCAAGCCGGATGCGGATCCTCCCGGCCGAGCCCGGGATGTCGCGTACCACCGGTACGAAACCGGCCCGTGCACCCCACCGGTACGCAACGGCTCACGCACCGGACCCGCATACCGCCGGGACGGGACCGCCCCGTGAACGAACGACCCAGGCCACGCCCGGCGGGAAACGGCGGGTGCTCTCGTTCGCGAACGCATGCATTGACTGTGCGGAACCGGACGGTCCCTGGTAGTTGTTTCGGCGGGGTGCGGGCGCAGGCCCGCAGCGGTACGCCTCGACCTCACCGCCGCGCCTTCCTTCGAAGGCGACGAGCCCGCGGTCGTCGTCACCGCGGGCAGCACGACCCTGCGCGTACCCCGCGATGTCTTCAACGTTCACGTCATCTGGCGCAGTCCGGACGGGTGGGGCGGTCGGGACACGGACATCGCGTTGGGGTCCGCCGATGCGTGACCCCCATCGGCGGGAAGTCCTGTGCCCCCGGCGACACGGAGGCGTGTGACCCCACCGCACGAGGCGTCATGTCCAGCACGCGTGTGTCCAGCACGCGTGCGTCCGGCCGGAGATGACGGACCGGAAGGCGACGCGAGGTGAGGTGCCCGTTCGGCGCCCTGCGCCCGTTCGGCGCGGCGCGACGCAGCCGTCCGGCTCGACGCCCCCGCTCGGCGCGATGCCCCCGTACGACACCGCTCGGCGCCGCTCGGCGCGATGCCCCCGTACGACGCCCCTCGACGCGCCGGATGCCCGCATCTTCCGTATCGTCACCTCCGTATGGACACATCCGGATCATTCGGATGTGGTCCCGCATGCCCTGCCGGAGGTCTCCGCGATGCCCACGCCCGTCAATGTCGCCGTCATCTACTACTCCTCGACCGGTACGGTCGCCACGATGGCCAAGGCCATCGCGCAGTACGCCGAGAAGGCCGGCGCGCAGGTGCGGCTGCACAAGGCGGCCGAACTCGCCCCGCAGGCCGCCATCGACTCCAACCCCGCCTGGGCCGCCAACGCGAACGCGACCGCCGACATCGCCGTGGCGTCGCCCGACGACATGATCTGGGCGGACGCCGTGATCTTCGGGACGCCCACCCGCTTCGGCAACGTCACCTCCCAGCTGAAGCAGTTCCTGGACACCCTCGGCGGCCTCTGGCAGGCGGGCCGGCTCGCCGACAAGGTGTACAGCGGCTTCACCTCCACCAGCACCGCGCATGGTGGCCAGGAATCCACGCTGCTGGCCCTCTACAACACGGTCCACCACTTCGGCGGCATCCTCGTCGCCCCCGGTTACACGGCCCCCTCCAAGTTCGCCGACGGGAACCCGTACGGGACCTCGCACGTGGCGGGGCAGGGCGACATCCCGGTCGGCGAGCCGACCCTGACCGCCGCCCGCGTCCAGGCCGAACGGGTCGTGAAGTTCGCCCGCGCCCTCAAGGACGGCCTCGCCGCCGAGATGTGAGCCCGAGCGCCCCGCGCCCTCCGGCACCCCGCGGCCACGCCTCGCGTCCCCGCCGCACAGCTCCGGCCGAAGCCTCGTCACGCGGCCCCGATCGAGCGCTAACGCCTGGCACCGCGTCACAGCACGAAGACCACTGAGAACCGACAAGTCGGAAAGTAGGCAAACCCAGAAGTCGAGAAACCCAGAAGTCGAGAAGCGCCAGAAGACGAGAAGACGAGAAGAGCTGTCCGCCGATGCCTCTCCACACAGGTTCGACCCGGGGTACGGAGCCGTCCCCGGAACGCCGCAGGCTCGCCCTCAACCCTTTCTTCGGGGAGGCCGATCCGGTCGCCAGTATGGAGACGGCGCCGCCCCGGCACCGGCTCCCCGACGGGCCGATGCCGCCGTCGACCGCGTACCAGCTCGTCCACGACGAGCTGATGCTGGACGGCAACGCACGGCTCAACCTCGCCACCTTCGTCACCACCTGGATGGAGCCCCAGGCCGGAGTGCTGATGGGCGAGTGCTGCGACAAGAACATGATCGACAAGGACGAGTACCCGCGCACCGCCGAACTGGAGCGCCGCTGCGTGGCGATGCTCGCCGATCTGTGGAACGCACCCGATCCGTCGGCCGCCGTGGGCTGTTCGACGACCGGCTCCAGCGAGGCGTGCATGCTCGCGGGGATGGCGCTGAAACGCCGCTGGGCGGCCCGGAACTCCGACCGCTACCCGGCGTCCGCCCGGCCGAACCTGGTCATGGGCATCAACGTGCAGGTCTGCTGGGAGAAGTTCTGCAACTTCTGGGAGATCGAACCGCGGCAGATCCCGATGGAGGGCGATCGCTTCCATCTCGATCCGCAAGCGGCGGCCGACCTCTGCGACGAGAACACCATCGGCGTCGTCGGCGTCCTCGGCTCCACCTTCGACGGCTCGTACGAACCCATCGCGGAACTCTGCGCGGCCCTGGACGCGCTTCAGGAGCGCACCGGCCTCGATATCCCCGTCCATGTGGACGGGGCGTCCGGCGGGATGATCGCGCCGTTCCTGGACCCGGACCTGGTGTGGGACTTCCGACTGCCCCGGGTCTCCTCGATCAACACGTCGGGCCACAAGTACGGCCTGGTCTACCCGGGTGTCGGCTGGGCGCTGTGGCGCTCGCCCGCCGAACTCCCCGAGGAACTGGTTTTCCGGGTCAACTATCTGGGCGGCGACATGCCGACCTTCGCGCTGAACTTCTCCCGGCCCGGCTCCCAGGTGGTCGCGCAGTACTACACGTTCCTGAGGCTGGGCCAGGACGGCTACCGGGCCGTCCAGCAGTCGTCACGGGACATCGCCTGCGCACTGGCGCGGAAGATCGAGGAGTTGGGAGACTTCCGGCTGCTGACGCGGGGCGATCAACTTCCCGTCTTCGCGCTGACCACCGCACCGGACGTGGCGGCGTACGACGTCTTCGACGTGTCGCGGCGGCTGCGCGAGCAGGGCTGGCTGGTGCCCGCGTACACCTTCCCCGCCAACCGGCAGGACCTGTCCGTGCTGCGGGTGGTGTGCCGCAACGGCTTCTCTTCGGACCTCGCGGAACTGCTCATGGAGGACCTGCGGCTGATCCTTCCCGACCTGCGTCGGCAGCCGCACCCGTTGAACAAGGACAAGCGGGTGGCGACGTCCTTCCACCACTGACTCTCCGCCGGAATCCCGGCCGGGCCGACGAAATCCCGGCAGTACCGACGGACTCCCGGTCCGGCCGCGCCGGCGCCTCCCGCTCGGCTACTCGTCGTCACCGGGGTCATGGACGCCCGTCGCGTACGGGTTCACCTGGCCCTCGGCGAGCACACCGACGAAGGGTTCCCCCTCCCCTGCGAAGGTGTACGCACCACCCTCGATGCGGGCGATCAGTCCGCGGGTCCACTCGGCGTCCGCGTCCGCGGAGTGGACCCACATGTTCATGATCTCCCCGATGTGCCCGATCGACTCGGGCCCCTCCTCCGGCGTGTAGTACCCGGTGACCGAGGCCCGCCATGCCGCGAGACCGGCCACCCGCTGCTTGAGCAGCGCGACGGCCTCGGACCGCTCCAGGTCGACGATGCCGCCGAGGCCCGCCGCCAACACGTCCGGCTTCTGGTCGTGCGAGGTAAGAGCCTTGCGCAGCAGCGCCAGATACTCCTCGTTGCCCCGTTCGGTGATCTCGTACTCGGTACGGGGCGGACCGCCCACCGTGCTCGGGGCGGTCTCGTGCGCGAGCAGCAGCCCCTGCTTCGCCATCTGCTTCAGCGCGTGGTAGATCGATCCGGGCTTGGCGTTGGACCACTCGTGGGCGCCCCAGTACTCGAGGTCGTTGCGGACCTGGTAACCGTGCGCCCGGCCGTGCTGACGCACGGCGCACAGGACCAGCAGCCGGATCGCGGACATGTCACGCACCCTCTCCTAATCAACTTTGATCAGCGTAACGCTCCGCCTTGGCGACCAGCTCGAACGCGGTGCTCCCGTCCAGGGACTCCCGGATGATGTCGGCGTGCCCGGCGTGCCGCGCGTGCTCCTCGACGAGATGGAGCAGCAGCCACCGCATCGAAACCCGCCCCTCTTCGGGGAACCAGGGTGCTTCGGGCAGCGGGAAGGTGTCGTCCAGGCTGGGCACCGAGCGGATGAACTCCTCGACCTGGGCCGCGACGTCGTCCCAGAACGCCAGCATCCCCGCCACGGTCTCGTCGCCGACGAGCCGAAAGCTGTCCGCCCAGGTCTCCTCGTTGCGCGAGGTCTCGCTCGGCCGCTGCTGGGCCATGCGCAGCCAGTTGAGCTCGGTCTCGGCGACGTGCTTGAGCAGCCCGGACAGGGACAGCTCGCTCGCGCTGGGCCGACTCGCCGCCTGCTGCGCGGACAGACCGAGCAGCGAGCGCCGGATCGCGCCGCGCTGCGCCTCGACGAAGGAGAGAAGCGCGCCGCGCTCGTCGCCGAAGGCTTCTGCGGGAACGTGAGTGACCATGATGTCCACCTCGGGAACCGTGCCGGTTTCTTCTGACACCAGGCACGCTAGGCGCCCATGAGGTCAGTTCCCGTCCTCATTCGCGCCCCGCCGGAACATAGGAACCCGTACGCGCCGAAGCGCCTTGCGGCACTAGAAGGGGAACGCGCTCCGTCCGTGCTGGATGGACACCCACGTCTGGGTGGTGAAGGCTTCCACGGCCGCCTCGCCGTTGAGCCGGCCGATCCCGGAGGACTTCTCGCCGCCGAAGACCACCAGCGGGTCGTCCTGGACGGTGGAGCCGTTGACGTGGAACATCCCGCTGACCACCCGGTGCGCGAACCGCACCCCGCGTTCGATGCCGCGGGTGTGGACGGCGCCGCTCAGACCGTACGGGGTGGCGTTGGCGATGCGCACGGCCTCGTCCTCGCCGTCGAACGCCATCAGCACCACCACCGGGCCGAATATCTCCTGGGACAGCAGCGGCGAGTCCTCCGGCAGCCCGGTGAGCACGGTCGGCTCGACGAGGTTGCCACGCGTACGGCCCCGCACGGGCGCGGTGGCCCCCTCGGCGAGGGCCTGCTCCACGAGGGCGGTCAGCGCCTCGGCCTGGAAGGTGCTGATGACCGGACCGATCTGGGTCCGCGGGTCACGGGGGTCGCCGGTCCGCAACGCCGCCACCCTGGCGGTGAACTTCTCGGTGAACTCCCGCTCGACGCGGCGGTCCACCAGGATGCGGTTGGCGGCCGTGCAGACCTGCCCCTGGTACATGAAGCGGCTGAAGACGGCGGCGTCGACGGCGTGGTCGACGTCCGCGTCGTCCAGCACCACCAGGGCGCTGTTGCCGCTCAGTTCGAGGATCGTGCGCTTGAAATGCCCGGCGGCGACGGCGGCGACGTGTCGACCGACCCGGTCGGTGCCCGCGAAGGAGATGGCCTTGGGCACGGGGTGCTCGATGAAGGTGTCACCGATCTCGGCGACATCGGTGATCAGTACGTTGAGCAGCCCCGCGGGCAGCCCGGCGTCCTCGAAGATCTTCGCCAGCAGCACACCGCCGGCGACCGGGGCGTTCTGATTGGGTTTGACCACGACGGCGTTGCCGAGCGCGAGAGCCGGTGCGACGGACTTCATCGCCACCAGGAAAGGGAAGTTGAAGGGGCTGATGACGCCGACGACGCCAATCGGCCTGCGATGGACGCGGTTCTCCTTGCCGTCCACCGGAGAGGGAAGAATGCGGCCCGAGGGGCCCAGTCCCAGCCGTGTCGCGTCGCGCAGGAATTCCCTGGCGGCATGGATCTCCAGCTCCGCCTTGGAGCGGGTGCCGCCCAGTTCGTCGATGATCACCTCGACGATGGCTTCGTGCCGTTCCCCGATGACGTGCAGGGCGCGCTCCAGAATGGCGCGGCGTGCGTACGGTTCCGTGGCGGCCCACGACCGCTGGGCGCGTTCGGCGGCGCGGTAGGCCAGGTCGACTTCCCGTGTGGTCGCGATGGTGATCGCGGCGAGTTTCTCACCGTTGTAGGGATTGAAATCGATGATGTCCCACGAGCCTGTTCCGGTCCGCCACTCGCCGTCGATGTACTGGTCGGCCAGCTCGTAGAAGAACGACATACGATCCCCAACTCAGGTGCAGACTCCCATCGGACCGTCATCGTAACGATGAATCAGGTGAGTTGGAGGAGACCGCGAAGGAGATCCCGGCTCTCCTCGGGGTCGGGGCTGTCCTCGTGCAACCGCGTCATGGCCTTTTCGTACTGAGCGACTTCTTCTGCCTTGTCCAGATAGAGCGCACTTGTCAGCTGCTCCAAGTAGACAATGTCCGACAGATCGGATTCCGGGAATCGGAGCATGGTGAAAGAGCCGCCCTCTCCCGCGTGTCCGCCGAAACTGAAGGGCATCACCTGAAGGGTGACGTTGGGGTGCTCGGACATTTCGATGAGATGCCGCAACTGCCCCTGCATCACGTCGCGGTCCCCGTAGGGGCGTCGGAGTGCCGCCTCGTCCAGCACCGCGTGGAAACGGGGCGCGCTTTCGGAGACGAGGGCCTTCTGGCGTTCCAGTCGCAGGGCCACGCGGCGTTCGACCTCGACGGCGGGGGCGTCATCGCCCATCCCCCGGGTGACGACCGCGTGGGCGTACGCCTCCGTCTGCAACAGCCCGTGCACGAACTGGACTTCGTACACCCGGATGAGCGAAGCCGCCCCCTCCAGCCCTACGTAGGTCTGGAACCACCCCGGCAGTACATCGCTGTAACTGTGCCACCACCCCGCCAGGTTGGCCTCGCGCGCCAGGCCGAGCAGGGCCTCGCGTTCCGCCTCGTCCGTGACTCCGTAGAGCGTGAGCAGGTCCTCGACGTCCCTGGCCTTGAAGCTCACCCGTCCCAACTCCATGCGGCTGATCTTGGATTCCGATGCTCGGATGGAGTAGCCGGCCGCCTCGCGGGTGATCCCACGCGAATCGCGCAACCGCCTGAGCTGTGAGCCCAGCAGGATGCGCCGCACCACAGATCCACTCGACTCGCCTGCCACCACTGGCCCGGTCCTCCCCATCGCTTCCTGGACAAGGGCTTCCCCCGGAACCCCAAGTGCCGGATTCTGCCACCAAAACGCTTCGCCCCGTACTCATTCGATTACGCAGACGGGAAGGGCTTCGTAAAGCTACGAAAATCGCCCCCAGGAAGAAATGGCCAAGAACCGGCACGGGTGCGGACAGGTCCGGCGCGTGCACGTGCATCTGCCCTTGCATCTGCCCGGCGCATTCGGAACGATGGCCATCGCGCACCTGCGTGCTCGTTCGTGTTGTGCCGCTGTACCCCGTAGTACCGATACAGCCGCGAATCCCGGGAGTGCCTCGCATGGGGACGAATGGATCGACGATGCTCGCGCCGTTACGGCAAGGGCTTCCACCCATCGATCCCGCAGCCGTCTCCGGCTCGGCCACCTGCACCCTGCCGGCCCACTATGAGGCCGTCGGCGGAGCAAGGCGGTTCACCAGGACCACCCTGACCGGCTGGGGGCTCGACGACCGCTTCGACGACGTCGCCCTGGTCGTCTCCGAGCTGGTCACCAACGCACTGCGTCACGCGGTTCCCTCGGACCCCTCGGCCGAGCCCCAAGAACCACCCGTACGACTGCACTTGATGCGTTGGAGCTCGCGCCTGGTGTGCGCGGTGCGCGACCCCAGTCAGGAGGGCCCGATCGCCTCGGAGGCGGCGGACTCCGCGGAGTCGGGGCGCGGTCTCTTCCTGGTGGAGTCCATCAGCGACTCATGGGGGTGGTACCCCTCCCCCTTCCTGGGCGCGGAGGTGGGCGCCGGAGTGATGCCGCGCGGCAAGGTCGTCTGGGCGCTGTTCCGGCTGGCCCACGGCCGGTGAGGCCGCCCGTACGGCGAAGCCCTTGGGCTCGTTGAGCCGGGAGATTTCTCACACCCGGGCACCCTCGCGTCCGACAGGCCGACCCCACCGCACACCCGGCGGCCCCGTACGCCCGACCGCACCGCACGTCCAGCGGCCCCGTATACCCGCACGCCCGGCGCATCCCGACGCGCCCCGTCGCTCCCCGCACCACCCGGTGCGGCGCGACGCCCTACAGTCCCGCGCGGACGACGACAGAGGGCGGACGGCGCACGGTCCAGGGTGGTACTCCACGGCGGCGGTGGCCCCCCGCGTCGGTGATCCACGGCGGCGGGCGAGCCCCGCGTCGGTGATCCACGGCGCGCGACGGCCGACGCGCGCCGATGCCCGCGTCCGTGAATGCCGATTCGGCGGTCCACCACGCGCGACGACGGGCGCCCCGGGCAAGGGGCGAACGACCGACGGAGGGCACCGCCCAACCGGACCTCAGACCCCACTCACCCTCGAACTCCGGTTGTACGAACGTCCGTTGAGGACCACTATCAACCGCCCGCGATGAGATGGTCGAACTCGCCATCCTTCACGCCGAGCAGCAACGCCTCTATCTCGGCCGGTGTATAGACCAGGGCCGGACCGTCGGGGTGACGCGAATTCCGCATCGCCACATCTCCCCCGGGCAGTTTCGCGAACTCCACACAGGAACCCTGGGAGTTGCTGTACCTGCTCTTCTGCCAGACGACTCCGCGAAGCTCTGTGGCCGCCATGCCGTTGTACACGTGGTGCACAGGACGCTCCCCGAGTTACAAGGTGCAAGTGTCAACTGTCTCGGATCATAACCTTGTTCAGATATCCCTGCATGAGCAGATGCATGCGCGGATGCACGTGCACACGGGGTGTTCCCGCGATTACAGTCTCAGACGCGGGAAGAGGCATCCAGGATGCCTCTTCGCTTCCACTACCCCGACTCGGGCACCCCATCCCGATACCGCATGCCGGTGGCCCGGACGGCCTTTATGCCGCACAAGGGGGGAATTCCAGATGCGGAAAGTCAGAGACTCCGGCGCTCTGAACCCGTCGGCCCCGGCGCGGAGGCGAAGGCGAACGAGGCATCCGGCGGACGCCGGGCCCGTCAGCCCGCCCTCCTCCCAGGAGGGTTGACGACGGGGGCGCCGTCCAGCCCCCGGGAGAACTCCTCCAGGGCTTCGAGCAGCAGCCCCGCCCCGCTGCGTACGACGGGGTCGGTGTCCCCCTCGACCGTCCCCTGACGCGCGTCCCACCGCTCCAGCACCTCGCGCACCTCCTCCCAGTCCGGCACCCGCCGCTCCCGTACCTCCTTCGCACCCCGCTCGGTGGACCGGCGCAGCGCCTCGGCCAGCGGCCCGGCCTCCGGTACGGGGGTGGCGGCGCCGCACGGGAGATGTGCCTCCAGCAGCATCGTGACCCGCCCGAACTCGGCCAGGGCATGTTCGGCGTCGTCGGCGGCGGAACGAGACAGTCCGCGGTTGCGCACCGGCTCGTGCTGGGCGGCGGCCACCGCCTCCTGCCAGGCGACCCGGGCCTCGCGGGTGTCGAGCAGCGCGGCGCGCACGTCGTCCTGGGCGGGCCCGGCCGGTTCGGCGTACCGGCCGACGACCGCCGCCGCGTACCGCCCGCCCGCCTTCAGCCAGTCGCCGAGCCTGCCGCGCAGCCGCGGGGTCTCCCAGGCCGGGTAGACGGCGTACGAGATCATCGCGAGGAGGCCGCCGACGAGGGTCAGGACGACACGTTCCGGCACGGTCTGCGACCAGTTGTCGCCGGCCATGCCGAGCAGGAACACGACATAGGCGGAGACGCACGCCTGGCCGACCACGTACCCGGTCCGCATCAGCAGGTACATCAGCAGTGCGCAGCACACGGCGAGCACCGCCGACGCCTTCACAGCGGGGGTGGCGGTCTGGACGATGGCGGTGGCGAGCGACACCCCGACGATCGTGCCGCCGAAACGGGCCACGGCCCGCCCGTATGTCTGGGAGAACTCCGGTCGCATCACCATCACGGCCGCCATCGGCGCCCAGTAGCCGTGGCCGAACGGCAGCGCGGCGCCGAAAAGGTAGCCGATGGCGGCGACGACGGCGACCCGCACTGCGTGCCGCAGGATCGGGGAACCGGGGCGTAGTTCGGCGCGCATGGCGCGCGCCACGACGGGGACCATCCGCAGCAGGGTGGGGCGGTGGCGGTGCGGGGCGGCAGGCGCCTCCTGCCCCTCCGCCCGGAGGGCCTCGGCGGCCTGTTCGGCCCGCGCCTGGTCGTCCTTGGTGCCCTCGCCCTCGGCGGTCTCGATGACGTCGGAGAGAAGGGTGTCGAGCCGTTCGGCGGCGCGGCGGGGCGGGCCTTCGAGGAGGGAGCCGGTGTCGGGGGTCTTCAGCGCGGCGACGGCGGACGGGGACAGCTTCACCGGATCGCCGTGCCGGATCGCGCGGGCCGCCGAGTCGAGTACGGAACCGGCGGCGGCGAGAAGTTCGCGCACCCGGTCCCGCTCCGGGCCTTCGGGGGGTACGCCCATCGCGGGGTCCGCGAGCGAGGCGAGCACCGGCCTGATCCGTTCGGCGACACCGCGCGAACCGCGCAGTTCAGGCGGGCGGCGGCGGGCCTGCCAGGGCGTGACGGCGGCCGCGTTGCGGGCGGTCATCAGCGGCACGGGGTCGAACGGGGCGAGCGGGTCGTGCCTCAGCCGACGGGCGTAGTCGGCCTCGGCGGCCAGGGCGTCGGCGAGCGCGTCGCGCTGGGCGCCCCATCTACGGACCGGGAAGAGGACGATCAGCCCCGCCTGTACGACACCGCCGAACAGGATCATCGCGGCGTGCACGGCCGAGTTCGCGACGGAGGAGGGCAGGGTGACCGTCACCAGCATGATCGCCACGTTGGACGACGCGATGAGTCCGCCCGTCGGCCCGGCCGCCCACGCCAGACCCGCGAGGAAGGTCCAGAGCACCAGTAGGGCCAGGAACAACCACAGGTGGGAACCGGTGAGATAGCCGAGGAAGGTCGACACGGCGAGACTCGCCCCGGAGACCAGCGCGAGCACGGGCCGGGGACGCCAACTGCGCTGGAACGTGGCGATGGCCGCTTGGAACGCGCCGAACGCGGAGCTCGCGGCGACAACGGGCCCGAAGAACACGAGGCTGATCCCGATGACGAGGGCCAGCCCGGCCGCACCGCGGATCGCGATGAGCGGTTCGAGACGCCGCCGCTCGATCGTCAGCCCCGAGCGGGCCGTCTCCTTCAGCGCCCGGAGCCAGCTCATGCCCAGAGGGTAACCGGAATACCCCTTTCACCCGAATTGCCAGACTTCGGAGTCACCCCGTAGAGCCGGGGCCTCCTCACTTCCCCCGCCCCGCCCCGGGACGCGTCCCGCGCCCGCCGGTGATGCCGGGCCCCGGCCCGCCCGTCCTGGCACGGTCCGCGGCGGCCGTTCCGTCGTTCCATCCGTCGAGGTCGGTGACGCCCCGGACCCTGGTGGTCGTGGTCTGCGGGAACATCCGCTCGGCAGCCTCCGTGACGGCGACATCGCGGGCCGCGAGAACCGGAAGCAGACGGGCCGCCGACGCCCCCTCGCTCCCGTTCGGCGCTCCGTCCGTAGCCGCTCCCCCTCCCTCGGCCTCCGCCTCGGCCGCGGTGACGCGGGCGGTGTCGGCGGCGAGCCGGTCGCCCAGGCGCTGGGCGTACGCCATCAGGAAGGACTGCCGGAACGTCTTGGTGCGCTTGCGTCCGCCGGCCCGTTGACCGGCCTCCGCCTTCGTCATCGCCGCCGTACCCTGAACCAGCAGGGACGTGTACAGCACCTCCACCGCCTCCAGGTCCGGTCCGAAGCCGACCACCGTGGAAAAGCCGAGGTCGCCGTTCCACACCGCACGGCAGCGGTTGGCCGAGGCGACCGCGTCGAGCAGGATCGCCTTCGCCGTCTCGTACGGAGCGTCGACGCCGATCCGGCACGCGCCCGGCGCCTCCGCGCTGTGGGTACGGGCGGCGAGCAGGGCCTCGTCGATGGAGTGCCGAGCCATCAGCTCCTGCGCCTTGGTGGTGAGGGCCTCCGCCTCCTCCGGGAAGCCGGTCGCCTCCGCCTTGGCGAGCAGGGCGCGGATACGGGTCAGCATCCGCGGTTCGCCGTGTACGGGCGGCAGGGGACGCCCGGTCGCGGAGGCACCGGGCGGTGGGCCGACAGGTTCGATGGCGGGGAGCCTGAGCAGCAGCCGGTACAGCCCGAGGACGGCGGAGGCATAGGAGAACCGGTCGGGCCGGTTACGGGCGGGCGAGGATGGCAACCTGTCGATCTGTTCCCGCCAGCGGGGTGGCAGCCCCTCGTACCGTCCGGTTTCCGAGGCGACCAGCCCGGCGACGATCCCGGCAGCCGTCTCGTCGAGTTCACGGCGGACGAAGCGAATGAGGTCGGCAGGCTGCCAGCCGCGCTCCCAGGCCCGGCGGACGAACTCCTCACCGCGCCGGACAAGCTCCGCGTCGGCAGCAGGTTCGGCGGCCAGGAGCGAGGCTCCGGTGTCGAGACCGGCGTCGCCGTCCGAATAGAGGGCCACCGCGAACGCCTGGTCGATCACCGATTCCATGAGGTCAGCGTAGGCAGGGCGCCCGGCGACCGGGACGCCGGGCGAGCCCGCCCTCGCGCCCGTACCGACAGGCTGTAGGGATCTACCCACACCTTTGTCCACAGCCTGTGGATATCTAACGCTTCTCCCCGCTCCCTCATCCGCTCTCCGTTCCTCCGCCTCCCCGCACTTACCCGAACGCGGCACTACTCCTCGCCGACCCGGCGGTCCGCGTCCCCGTGCACGCGCCGCACTTCCCGCAGGACCCGCCCCACCAACAGGCCCCTGAGCGGATCCGTCACGCCCCAGGCATGCGTCGGCGAGCGTGGCGGGCGGATCACCGGGCCCCCGGGCACGGCCGTGAGCGCGACGAGGGCGTCTCCGAACTGGCCCGGTCCGGTCCGGTCCGGACCGGGCTGCGGAAGATCCACAACCGTCACACCGCGTAGTTCACGGTGGAGGCGGGAGGCGAGCATGCCTGGAAGGCGAGGTTCGCCGTAGGGGGAGAGCACGTCGTTCTCAGAGGTGCGCCATCCGGTGTCGGTCAGTCGGTACAGGGTGCCCGAGACCCCGTGGAGGCAGGGTTTCCGTACCCGAAGCACGGCGTAGTCGACCGTGCCGAGGAACGGGCACTGACGGACGGATACCCGCGCGTGCTCGGCGCACAGGGGCGGCATGGAGGTGATGGACCTCTCGGGCCAGGTCGGGGGCGAGTCCGGGCGCCGCCAGTCGAGGAACAACCAGCCGTTCCGGTCCCGGCCGGCAGGCCCACCGCAGATCTGGCACAGCAGTTCCTCCATGCACGCGCGCTGCCGCCGCACGTTCATGCGGTTGTAGAGGACGCGCCCGCCCATGGACTCGGACAGGCGGACCCACAGGTTTCCGTGGTGGTCACGGTCCTCCGGACGCGGATTACGGTACGCGAGCCGGGGCCGCCGAAAGCGAACTCGATCGTCAACTCCGATTTCCGGACAGGAAGTTCGGTGGAGCGCGAGGCAATACAGGGAGTCAAGAGAGGCACGATTCCCTGCTTCTTGGTTCGCGATTCTGGATCTTTCGGGCTCTCCTGCCGTATGTGTGGGCGCTCTGACCTGGCCGGATACGTGAAACACGCCGTTCCCTGCGAAGCTTGAGGTCTCTAGTCACAAGCTCA